>JAFLDV010000031.1 GCA_017302255.1 Gammaproteobacteria bacterium
ATTTGGCATGGCACGTCGGCAAGTTGATGGCATTTTTTTATTAAATAAGCCATTAGAAATCTCGAGTAACGGCATTTTGCAACGTGTGCGTTGGTTATTCCAAGCTGAAAAGGCGGGACATACCGGCGCTCTAGATCCGTTAGCGTCAGGCCTGTTGCCAATCTGTTTTGGCGAGGCGACCAAATTCAGTCAGTTTTTGTTAGACACTGATAAAACTTATGAAGTCTCTGCACGTTTTGGTGTTCGCACCGATACTAGTGATGCCGCAGGCGAAGTAATTGCGACAAAACCAATCGCTTTTACTCTTACCGAGCTCCAAGCTGCAATAGTCAAACTGAGTGGGCCGCAACTGCAAGTACCAACCATGTATTCGGCGTTAAAGTATCAGGGACAGCCCTTATATAAATATGCCCGGCAGGGGATTACGGTGCCACGCGAAGCTCGACCAATAACTATTTTTCAGTTTGAGCTTTTAGCTTTTGATGGTCAAGACGCGCGTTTTATCGTGCACTGTAGCAAAGGGACATATATTCGTACCCTGATTGATGATCTAGGTGAAATCTTAGGTTGTGGCGCTTATGTCACGGGTTTACATCGCACGCAGGTCGGTCCTTTTACCGCTGCACAGATGCAAACTACCGAAGCCTTGGAACCGTTAAATCAAGCGAGTGATTGGCAGGCGTTGGATCAGTTACTGCTGCCAATGGACTGGGCATTACAAGGTTTGCCAACGCTATCGTTGCAGCCTGTGCAATGGCAACGTTTAGTGCATGGTCAAAGTGTTGAATTAACTGCCGATATGCAAGCTGAATTGCCTGAGCAACCATTAGACGCCATCAAACTTTATGATGAACGCCAGCAATTTATTGGTATCGGCCGAGCTGACAGCCAATTTTTAACTGTTCGGCGTTTATTAAATACCAGCGCAAGGCAAGTGACCGAGAATTAATAGTTGTAATTCGACGGTTTTATGGTATTCTGCGCGCTCATTTTTGGTTGCTGGCTGGATTAGTGCCTGGCGGCAATCGTATTTAACTATCCTGGAGGATAAAAATGTCACTAACTGTAGCTGAAAAAGCAAAAATCCTGGCTGACTTTGGTTCTAAAGCTGGCGATACTGGTTCAACAGAAGTTCAAGTTGCTCTGTTAACTGCTAACATCACCAAACTGCAAGGTCACTTTGCTGAACACAAACACGACTTCCACTCACGTCGTGGTTTATTACGTATGGTTTCTCAACGTCGTAAATTGTTAGATTATTTAAAACGTACTGAAGTTGCACGTTACACTGCACTGATCGAGCGTTTAGGTCTGCGTCGTTAATTCGACCCGATCGACAAAAAAGGAGCCAAATGGCTCCTTTTTTGTTTTTACCTGCGAAAAAATTCGTTTTTAGTCGAAAAATCAGGGTTTTTCACCTGTCTGTAGTCGCCCTCAGCTATCTTTTTTCAACCCGAACCAGCTATACTTGCAGCCGAAAAATCGACCCAAAAAATCCCGCGTTTAGGGCGCAATAGCAGCCCAGGTCCACGCGTCAAATAGAAAGGAAATAATCACGTGAATCCCATTGTAAAACAATTCCAGTTCGGCCAGCACACAGTAACTTTGGAGACAGGCGTAATCGCTCGTCAAGCAGACGGTGCCGTATTGGCCAGCATGGGTGATACCTCTGTTTTAGTCACTGTTGTTGGTAAGAAACAACCAAAACCAGGTCAGGATTTCTTCCCACTGACTGTAAACTATCAAGAAAAAATGTACGCTGCCGGCCGTATCCCTGGTGGCTTCTTCAAACGTGAAGGTCGTCCAAGCGAAGGCGAAACTTTAACTTCACGTTTAATCGACCGTCCAATTCGTCCGTTATTCCCTGAAGGCTTCACTAACGAAGTACAAGTCATCGCGACAGTAGTTTCTGTTCAACCAGAAATTCAACCAGATATTATTTCTATTCTGGGTACTTCAGCGGCATTAGCAATCTCTGGTATTCCATTTAGCGGTCCACTGGGCGCTGCTCGTGTTGGTTACATCAATGACCAGTACGTATTAAATCCTTCAGAAGAAGAGCTGAAAACTTCACGTTTAGATTTAGTGGTTGCTGGTACTGCCAATGCAGTATTGATGGTTGAATCAGAAGCTAACGTATTATCTGAAGATGTGATGTTGGGTGCTGTGGTTTATGGCCACGACCAAATGCAAATCGCTATCAACGCAATCGCTGAGTTCGCTGCAGAAGCTGCAAAACCGGCTTGGAACTGGATTGCACCAGCGAAAAATGAACCGTTAATTGCAAAAATCGAAGCGTTATCAACTGCTGCTGTTGGCGAAGCTTATCGCATTACTGAAAAAGCAAAACGTTACGAAGCAATTGGCGCAATCAAAGCTGAAGTATTTGCCAAAATCAAAGCTGAATTAGCTGAAGGCGAAGGATTCAACGACACTGAAGCTAGCGAAATTTTCCATAACTTAGAATCTAAAATCGTTCGTGGCCGCATCATCGCTGGTGAACCACGTATCGACGGTCGTGATAACGAAATGATTCGTGGTTTGTCAGTAATGACAGGCTTATTACCACGTACTCACGGTTCTGCACTGTTTACTCGTGGCGAAACTCAAGCCTTAGTAACCTGTACTTTAGGTACTGCGCGTGACGCACAAACTGTCGATGATTTATTGTCAGACAAAACAGACAACTTCCTGTTCCACTACAACTTCCCTCCGTTCTCAGTTGGTGAGACTGGTATGGTTGGTTCACCAAAACGTCGCGAAATCGGTCACGGCCGTTTAGCAAAACGTGGTGTTGCAGCGGTAATGCCTGATTTCGACGTATTCCCATACACAGTTCGTATGGTGTCTGAAATCACTGAATCAAACGGTTCAAGCTCAATGGCATCTGTTTGTGGTTCATCTTTAGCATTGATGGATGCTGGTGTACCAATCAAAGCTTCTGTTGCTGGTATCGCGATGGGTCTGGTGAAAGAAGGCGAGAACTTCGTTGTACTTTCAGACATCCTGGGTGACGAAGACCACTTAGGTGACATGGACTTTAAAGTTGCTGGTACTACTGCTGGTATCACTGCATTACAAATGGATATCAAGATCGAAGGTATCACCAAAGAAATCATGCAGATCGCGCTGAAACAAGCAAAAGCTGCACGTATTCACATCCTTGGTGTTATGGATCAAGCGATCAACACGCACCGTTCAGAGTTGTCTGAGCATGCTCCACGTATCTATACCTTACACATCAACCCAGAGAAAATCCGTGATGTGATTGGTAAAGGTGGCGCGGTAATTCGTCAAATTACTGAAGAGTCAGGCACTACAATCGAAATCGAAGATGATGGTACCGTGAAAATCGCAGCGACCAACAGCAAAGCTGCTGGTATTGCCATTGCGAAAATCGAAGCTATCACTGCAGAAATCGAAGTTGGTACTGTTTATCAAGGTGAAGTTGTTCGTATCGTTGACTTCGGTGCTTTCGTTAACGTATTGCCAGGTAAAGACGGCTTAGTTCACATTTCGCAAATCTCTGATGAGCGCGTGAACAACGTTGCAGATCACCTGCAAGTCGGTCAAAAGGTTGCCGTTAAAGTGTTAGAAGTTGATAAACAAGGCCGTGTGCGTTTGAGTATCAAAGAAGCTAATGCTAAACCAGCTGCTGAAGCAAATGCTGAAAGCGCTGAATAAGCCTACGCTAGTCTCACTGCTGCTGTGTGCAGCAGTGAGCATCTCAGGCTGTGTCAGCACACCACAAGCCCCGCAAGGGGTTTTGGTGGAAGACCCACTGTTACCTGAACCGCAAGCTGTACCCATGCGCGCTGAGATTGCGATCTCACGTATGAGTGAAATGCTGCAATCGGCAAAGTTAGACAAAACTCAACAAGCTCAATTGTATTATGAGCGTGGGGTGATGTATGACGGCGTTGGTTTATCGGTGTTAGCTCGTGTCGATTTTATCCGAGCATTACGGTTAAAACCCGATATGGCAGATGCATACAATTTTGTTGGGATACACCATACGCTTAACGGCGACTATGAAAGCGCTTTTGAAGCCTTTGATTCGGCTTTAGAACTTGATCCGAAATACCAATATGCTTACCTCAATCGTGGTATTGCCCTGCAGTACGACGACAAGATAGATCTTGCGATCCAAGACTTCATTACCTTCCAAAATTTGCAACCAAACGATCCTTATCGTGCTCTGTGGCGTTTTTTCGCTGAGGCTGAAAAGGATGTGCAAACGGCAAAGGTCGCATTACAGCAGTCGCAAGCGGGCTTAGATCAACAAGTGTGGGCAACCCAAGTTGTTGCACTGTACCTTGGACAAATTAGCGAAGACGAGTTAGCTGCTGTTGCGGCAGAAGCTTCGGATCCAAAGCAGCTGGCTGAACAGTTATGTGAACTGTATTTCTACTTAGGAAAATGGCAGCTGATGCAAAACAATCCAACAGCGGCAGCCAAGTCATTTAAGTTGGCTCTAGCAACTAACGTTTACGAATTTGTCGAATATCGCCACGCACGTATCGAATTGATGCGCTTGCGATATTCCGTGTTAGAGCAAGCTGAAGTTCAAGATGAGCATTCTCACTAAGGCTCATAATCCTCAGTTAAAAGGCCGGCTTGCTGGCTTTTTTTTATGGCGGCATGTTGTCGTCATCGTCTTGTCTTTAGTGATGCTCAGCGCTTGCGAGCAACCGGCTAAAACCGTTCCTGGTGAATTAGCATTTCAACAAGCAAAGCAGGCGCAAGCGCAGGGGTTGTCATCTAAAGCCAAGGAGCTTTATCAGCAGTCAGCGCAATTGGGCTATCTGCCGGCAGTTGCTGCTCGTTTGACCATGCAGCAACCAACAGATTCGTCAGTAGCGCTACGCGCTTGGTTAGCGACGCTTCCTGAGGCGTTACAACCGAGTCTGCTGCATTCTTATCAGCAGCTTGGAAGCAAGCTGGGTCCTATTGCCACTGCAAGTCCCGAAGTTGCACCGACGCGACACTGCGCAATTACCGTGCAACCTTTAGTAAGTACTGAACTTGAACACAGTCGTTGGCTTAACCTCGCCGATTCTTGGCAGCAAGATGACTTTTTATCTTCACTACAGATTTGTTTTCTGCCGGCGCTAAAGATTGATGCTGAGATTATCAAATGCTCAGATCTGCCAGAGCGTCTATTACATTGTGATTTACCGGCATTACAGTCTCAGGTAAAAGTGGGGCGGTTTAACCAACTCTTGATCCTATCTGGTCGTGGTTCAGCCAACTTCAATAACGGCGTGCTTTTGCTTCCTACCTATGCCGATCTTAAACTATTGAAACATGAATTTAGCCATATGCTTGGTTTTCTTGACGAGTATGCTTTGACTGAAGAGGTCGCAAAATCTGAGTGTTTGCCGGGACGGATCACCCCTAATATTTTGTTTAGTAAAGCTGACCTTGCCCAATATCTGCGGCATTGGCAGTTGCCCGAAGACGCAGTGAAATTAACGGAGGTGGCTACTTGTCAACGAGCAGGGCAGCAAGCCTATCGGGTAGTCGCAGATACCAGTCATTTACAACATTATGAAATGATGGTGCCAGAGCTTTATCAGACTTTGATGCAGAAGCAATTATCTCGCGCTGCGGAAATTATGCCGGTGCAATACTATTTTGCCTATTTGGCAAGACAAGACGGAGATTGGCCACTATGGTTGGCGCAAATGGAAAGGGCCGCAGCTTTTGGCTATCCCGCAGCGCAAGCGGCGCTTGCGGAGTGGCATAGCCGTCAAGCTATTAGTTCGACAGCTCGCTAAGTTCGCGGCTAAGCAAATCAGCATCACCTAAGTTAAGTTCTAACAAGCGACGCAAATGGCTCGCGCTTTCGATATCAATACGCTCGCAGCGAAGACCCAAAGTGTCATTGTGAATGTGTGCGACACTCACTTCCATATCGAGTTGTAATTCGCTATCGTTAAGCACAACCTGCAATAAGGCCTCAGCGCCAGTATCTTGTTGCCAAGCCGCTGGACGACGCACTAAAGCGCCTTTGAGCGAAAGATCGAGTAACTCAGTTTCATAGTTTTGTCCGGCCTGAATGATTCTGGCTTTACTGCTAAACAAAATCCGACTGAATTTTCTATTGTCCATAATGATTCCTCTGTAACTTCTTTCAGCATAGGCCTTTTTTCGCTAAAAAAACAGGCCGGTAATCACCAGCCTGTTTTCGTACTTAGCGTCTTACTTGACTTCTTCACCGGCCGCTTGACGGTCTGCGTGATAAGAAGAACGGACAAATGGTCCACAAGCCGCGTGCTTAAAGCCTAACTCATAAGCAATGCGATTAATTTCGGCAAACTCTTCTGGTGATACATAACGTTTTACTGGCAAGTGATGTTTACTTGGTTGCAAGTATTGTCCCACGGTCAGCATATCAACGTTATGCGCTCGCAGATCTTTCATCACTTCGATGATTTCTTCAGTGGTTTCGCCAAGACCGACCATTAAGCCAGATTTGGTTGAAACTTCTGGGTGCAATTCTTTATAGCGACGCAGTAACTCTAACGACCACTTATAATCGGCACCTGGACGCGCTAGTTTATACAAGCGAGGTGCAGTTTCCAGATTGTGGTTAAACACATCTGGTGGTGTCTGCGTCAAAATTTGCAATGCAGTATCCATACGGCCACGGAAGTCAGGTACTAAAACTTCAATTTTAATCGCAGGATTTTCGCGACGAATAGCGCTGATAGAGTCGGCAAAATGCTGTGCGCCACCATCACGTAAATCATCGCGGTCAACCGAAGTAATAACCACATACTTCAATTTCATATCTTTGATAGTTAAAGCCAATTTTTCTGGCTCTTCTGCGCTTGGTGGTAGTGGACGTCCGTGCGCAACATCACAAAATGGGCAACGACGAGTACAAATCGCTCCCAAAATCATAAATGTGGCGGTGCCATGGTTGAAACATTCAGATAAATTCGGGCAAGAAGCCTCTTCGCAAACTGAATGGAGACCATGTTTGCGCAAGGCGCCTTTGATTTCGTCAATGCGTTCCGAGCTTTTTGGCAGGGTGATTTTCAACCAAGATGGCTTTCTGAGCATTTCTGCTGGTTCTGTTGGCAGCACCTTGACCGGAATAAGTGCCATTTTTTCGGCATCACGTAGCTTAACGCCTGGTTCCATACGAGCAGTTTTGGTCATGCTTCAAACCCTGTAACTTCAGTTAATTCGCTGATTTTAAGCTGGCTAATAAACTGCCGGCTGATTTCTTGTTTTGCTATTTCAATTGAATTCGGACCGCCGAGGTCGCTGGATTGCACCATACGCATGCCGGCGTACCCACATGGATTAATCCGTGAGAAAGGCGATAAATCCATCGCCACATTCAGGGCTAAGCCATGGAAGGTACAACCTTTACGTACGCGCAAGCCTAAAGAAGCAACTTTTGCTTCATTTACATATACACCCGGTGCGTCTGGTCTTGCATAAGCGTTGACAGCATGTGCGGCTAAAGCACCAACTATCACTTGTTCAATCATGGTAACTAGTTCACGTACACCGATTTTCCGACGTTTTATGTCTAGTAACACATAAGCCACTAATTGGCCTGGGCCGTGATAGGTGACTTGACCGCCGCGATCGACTTTAACTACCGGAATATCGCCTGGAAACAATAGATGCTCTTCTTTGCCTGCTTGACCTTGGGTAAATACCGGAGGGTGCTCTAACAGCCAAATTTCATCGACAGTAGATTCATCTCTGTTGTCGGTAAATTGTTGCATCCGCTGCCAAGTTTCAGTGTAATCAACCACACCTAAATCGCGGATAATCAGGGCATCAGACAAAGGCGGCTCCTGTAAAAAGTGGGTGCATTATAACGGCTTCGACCAAAAGGTCGAGCCTGTTACATCACATAACGGACCAGTTCCAAACTGCCAAGTTCAGTGTACAGCAATTCTAAGTGATCTTTGCTGGTAACAGTGACAGAGACAGATACCGAATGGTAGTTACCTTTACTGCTTGGTTTGATCGACGGGGAATAGTCGTTTGCTTGGGCATGTTGTTGTAATTTCGCGATAACTTGTGGCACTAAATCATCGTGTGCGACGCCAACCACTTTAAAAGTGAAGGCACAAGGAAATTCTAAAAAGGCATCAAATGTGGTGTCTTTGACAATTTTTTTCATCGTGGGCTCCAGTGGACCAAATGGGCCGTTAAAAACTTTGGGCTATTCTAACAAAAAGTCCCGGGCTGTGCCGGGACTTTGTCATTCGAATATCACGGTTTTGTTTAGATAAACTGCATTTTGATGTAATCGACCAATTGGCCAAAAATACCTGCTTCTTCAATTTCTTCTAAAGCGACCAGCGGGTATTCGGCAATATCTTCGTTGCCCAGTTTTAAGAACACTGAACCTACAACTTGGCCTTTACTAATTGGTGCTACTAATTGCTGATTTAATTTAAAATCTGCTTTTAAGTTCTTGCGCTCGCCACGTTTGAGCGTGATAGGGGTCTCACTTAACACACCAAGGCTGATATTCTCTTTTGCACCTTGCCATACACGTTGTTGGGCAAATTCTTCGCCGGCTTTGTATGGAGAGAATGTTTCAAAAAAACGGAAACCGTAGGTGAGCAATTTTTTGTTTTCAGCTTCACGTTCCTTGGCACTGCCTGTGCCCATAACCACAGAGATCAAGCGCATGTTGTCTTTGGTCGCTGAGGTAATCAAACTATAACCAGCTTCTTCAGTGTGACCGGTTTTAATACCGTCAACGTTCAAGCTTTTATCCCATAACAAGCCATTACGGTTATGTTGCTTAATGCCGTTGAATTCATACTCTTTCTCGGCGTAAATTTTATACTCTTCTGGCACATCGCGGATAAGCGCTACTGAGAGCTTTGCCATATCGCGGGCTGTGGTGCGTTGTGCAGGATCTGGCAAACCATGGGCATTGACGTAGGTTGTGCTTTCCATCCCAATACGTTTTGCATGGGCGTTCATCAGTTCAACAAACGCACCTTCAGTGCCAGCAATATGTTCTGCCATCGCTATACAAGCGTCATTGCCAGACTGGATAATAATGCCGCGGTTTAATTCCATCACTGAAATAGTCTTGCCGACTTCAATGAACATTTTTGATGAGTCTGGCAGTTGTTTCGCCCAGGCATTTTCACTGATAGTGACTTGGTCATCCGGTTTTACATTGCCGTTTTTGATTTCGGTACCAATAACGTAACTGGTCATCATTTTGGTTAAGCTGGCTGGGGCCAATGATTCATCGGCATTCCCTTCCGCTAATACCTTGCCAGTGTGGTAATCAATCAGGATGTAGCCCTTGGCATTCACTTCAGGTGCTTGTGGGGTAACTTGCACAGTTTGTGCTTGAGCGAAGACGCTAAAACAGCTCAAGCTGCTAACTAGGAGAAAACGACGATACTGATTCATAAGACTCATTCTTAAGTAAAGTTAAATTACTGAATAAATTAAATATTTACGATTAACCACACAAATTTTTATTGGTGAAATAAGCGCCTGGATACTGACCTTCCCGCAGACTTTGTAGCGCTGAAGCTGCTTCGTAACCATTAAATGGGCCGGCCACTAAGCGGAACAAACCATTCACAGCTTCAACCTTTGTAGAGACTGACAACTGTTGGCGAATTTCGTTCCCTAATCTTTGCACCTTTGTTTGATCGCTGCTGGCTATTAACTGGATGTAGCAACCTTGGCGCGATGGACTTTGATCTACAACCGGAGTGACCGAAGGTTGAGTTGCAGGTCTAGGTCTTACAATTGGCGTTGGTGTTGGCGCAACAGCAACTGTCGCTTCTGGGGTATATGGTTCTTCGACAAACTGTTCACTCTGATGTTGATCTGGGCTTAGAGTTTGTTCCTGGAATTCGCTATCTGAGCTTGCGCCTGTGGCCAAGGTCGTTTGGTTAATCATCGCTGGTGAAGCGACCAATTCAACTTTGACTCGGCCAGTACCACCTGGATAAATACCTAGTTTATAAGCTGCAGCATAAGATAAATCTATGACACGACCCTGATGGAACGGGCCACGGTCATTGACCCGGACAATCGCCGAGCTGTTGTTATCTAAATTAGTGACCCGCACATAAGAGGGAAGTGGCAGCGTTTTATGTGCAGCTGTCATCGCGAAGACGTTATACACTTCGCCATTAGACGTTTTGTGACCATGAAATTTATTGCCATACCAAGAGGCTGTACCAATTTCACTATATTCCATGATATCTGTGCGTGGAGAGTAGTCAACGCCGTAAATGTTATACGGTTTATTGCCACCACGGCTTAATGGTTCGACATTGGGTTCTGCATCGCGCAGTTCCTCAGACGTCGGTAATCGCAGAGGAATACTGTCTTTGTCCTGTGAATAGCGGCCAGCATTCGGATCCATGTTGGCATTATCATAGTCCGGAGTAACAGAACAGGCGGTCAGAATTAGGGTTGCAGCCAAAATGCTTAAGCGACAGGCCACCCGAGAAGAATATTTTACGTAGGAGTTCATTATTGTTTCGCTAACAACCGTTTATGTGTGCTTATAGCCATCAGAATGCCAAAACCAGCCAACAATGTCACTAAAGAAGTGCCACCAAAACTAATCAAAGGTAGCGGCACACCAACTACCGGCAGAATACCAGATACCATGCCCATGTTAACAAATACATAGACAAAAAAGGTCAATGTAATACTGCCGGCTAGAAATTTACTGTAGTTGTCTTGCGCTTGATGGGCAATCATTAAGCCACGGCCGATGATAAAGAGATAAAGGGCTAATAAGCCAATCACACCCATTAAGCCAAATTCTTCTGAAAACACTGCAAAAATAAAATCGGTATGTCGCTCAGGCAAGAACTCCAGTTGCGATTGCGTGCCTTGCATCCAGCCTTTTCCTTCGACGCCACCGGAACCAATAGCAATTTTTGACTGAATAATATGGTAGCCTTTGCCAAGCGGATCGCGCTCTTCATCCAGCAAGGTTAATACCCGTTGGCGCTGGTAATCGTGCATTAAAAATGTCCAGAGGATTGGTATGAAGCCGGCAACCATCGCTGAAACAGCACCGATAATGCGCCAACTCATGCCACTGAGGAACACCACGAAAACACCGGAAACCGCGACCAGAATTGACGTCCCTAGGTCGGGCTGTTTAGCAATTAACAAGGTCGGGACTAAACAAATTGCAAAACCGATAATTACGTTTCGTGTGCGCGGTGGCATAGGCTGGTTCGCCATATACCAAGCAACCGCCATTGGTACTGCAAGCTTCATAATTTCTGAAGGCTGGAATTTGGTGAAGCCCAAATTTAACCAGCGAGTTGCCCCTTTGGCCGTATAACCGAAAAACTCAACCAAAATTAGGAAAAACACACCTGCCAGATAGAGAGGCACCGACCAGTGCTGATAAGTCTTGGGATTCACTTGCGCCATCACACACATAATGCCCATCGCAAAGGCAATCTTTAATGCTTGGCCTTCCACCAGCACTAAATCTTGGCCGTCAGCACTATACAAAGTAATGAGGCCAATAAAAACCAGAGTTAGCAAAGCAAAAAACAATGGACCATCTAAATGCCAACGCATCATCAATGATTTGCGTTCATTATCAAACTGGCTCATCGGCCTCCTCCTTGGGGTTCTGGCTCGATATCTTGATTTTCTACAGGTGCGGTATCTGGACCTTCATCGATATTGATATCAGGCCCCGCGTCTTCGCCGATGGTAGGAAGTTCGCTAGCAGCTGGCGTGGACGATGGCAAAACAGGATTCTGCACCGGTGTTCCCGCAGCTTGATTGGTGCCTTCCTGCGTAATTGCTGCATTTTCTGAGTTGTTGGATACCGCCGTTGGTGTAGTTACAGCATTACTCTGCGGCGGAATGGTTCCAGTGTCAGTTGTCGATTGTGGCGGCAGGTTTTTGCGTTTTTCTTGTTCTAACTTGGCTGCCGCAGCTTCTTCAATATAACGTTGTTCACGCGCAACAAGTGCCGCAGCTCTTTGCTCTTGCATTGCGGCAATAGCAGCACGGTCTGGAAGTTGTGGGTTGTTATATTGCTCAGAGAAATAATAATCCATCATCTGACGTGCGACAGGCGCAGCGTTACTGCCGCCGCCGCCCGCGTTTTCTAAGATCACAGAAACCACAATTTCCGGATTTTCATGGGGCGCAAAACCGATATACAACGCGTTATCTCGATGCCGTTCATTAATTGCTTTGGCATTATATTTTTGACCTGCAGCCATGTTGATAACTTGTGCTGTACCGGTTTTCCCCGCGGCAGAATAAGTTGCGCCTAAAAATGCCCCGCGAGCAGTACCACCTTCTTGCTGCACAGTGCGGCGCATCGCTTCACGCGATATTGCCCAGTTGTTCGGATCAACAACCTCAATGACTTGTTCTTTTTCCACCAAGAGTGAACCTTCACGTTCGCTATTGCGGAATTTTTCACCAAGCCGCGGGGTTACCCGAGCACCATTGTTGATAAGTGTCGCTGTGGTAATTGCCAACTGCAGTGGGGTTGAGCTCCAATAGCCTTGACCGATACCAATATTAATGGTGTCGCCTGGCCCCCAATTTTGTTTGTGGCGGCGTTTCTTCCATTCCCGACTTGGCATTAGTCCAGTGCTTTCTTCGCTGATATCGATGCCACTTTTTCGACCATAACCGGCGTTACTCATAAACTGCCACATCCGGTCAACGCCCAATTTATAAGCTAAATCATAGAAATAAGTGTCACAGCTTTTAATAATCCCAGTATAAACATCGACATAACCATGGCCGAATTTGAAGTGATCGCGCCACGGCCGGCTGACATTCGGTAATCGATAAAACCCAGGGTCGGGGACTCTGGTATGCTCGGTTACCGTACCTGATTCAAGACCGAGCACTGCGAGCAAAGGTTTAATGGTCGAAGCTGGAGGATAGACACCTTGGGTCATTCGGTTGACCAGCGGACGGTCTGGCGAATTCAGTAGCATGCGATAGTCTTTGCCACGAATACCGTGGACAAACAAATTGGGGTTGTAACTTGGATTGGAATAGAAAGCCAAAAGGGCACCGGTTCGAGGGTCCATAACAACAACGGCACCGCGTCGCTCGCCAAAGACTTCTTGGGCTTTAAGCTGCAAGCCTAAATCCAACGACAGATATAAATCATCTCCGGATATTGCTGCTTGCTCTCGCAAGGTGCGGATGATCCGGCCGCGAGAGTTGACTTCAACTTCTTGGTAGCCAACTTTACCGTGCAACATCGCTTCATAAAACTTTTCAACGCCCACTTTGCCTATATCACGGCTGGCCGCATAGTTGGCGCTGATATTCTGCTCATCGAGCACTTTGAATTCTTTTTCGTTAATTTTGCCGATATAGCCTAAGGCGTGCGTGAATAAATCACCATAGGGATAGTGTCTGGTCAATCGAGCTTCTAGGGCTACACCGCGGAATTTATGCAGATGAACTGCAAGGGTCGCGACTTCTTGTTCTGTTAATTGCTCACGCAGTGCAATGCTTTTAAAGCGGCGTTGGCTTTTTACTTCATCTAAAAAGTCGGCTTGTTGCTCTGGGGTAATAGATATGAGTTCACTGAGCGCTTTTACTGTCGCTGGTAAATCTGTGACTTGCTCTGGGATAAGTTCAAGGGAGTGTACTGGCGAGTTTTCTGCAAGTAAAACACCACGTCTATCAAACACCATGCCGCGATTTGGCGCTAACGGCACCAACTTAATGCGGTTGCCATCTGCCCGTGTGGAATATTCTTCGTAACGAGTCACTTGTAGGTTATAGAGATTGGCGACGATGATGCCAAACATCACCACAACAAAAGCAAACGCAAATAAAGCGCGGTTTAAGAACAGCTGAGATTCAGCGACCGGATCGTTAATGGCGACGCGACGTTTTAGCATGGCTACTCGCGATGATAAGGATGATTGGTGCTAATGCTCCACGCTCGGTAGAGACTCTCAGCCAATACCACACGAACTAACGGATGCGGTAAGGTTAACGCGGACAAAGACCATTTGCCTTCACTGGCGGCAATGCATGCTGGTGCTAAGCCTTCGGGTCCACCGACCAATAGACAAACATCACGTCCATCCATTTGCCACTGCTCAAGCTTCTGCGCAAGTTGCGGGCTGCTCCAATTACCACCTTCAACTTCTAGGGTGATAATTCGTGAGCCTTTCGGCACTGCAGCTAACATTTTTTCGCCTTCTTGTTCGAGAATTCGTTTGATGTCAGCATTTTTACCGCGTTTCCCTGCGGCAATTTCAATGAGCTCTAACGGCAGATCGCGAGGAAACCGCCGCGCATATTCTTCATAGGCGGTGGTTACCCAAGCAGGCATCTTGCTGCCTACTGCGATCAAATAAAGCTTCATTCGCTTAGGCCGCCCAGAGTTTTTCCAGTTGGTAGAAATTGCGGCTTTCTTCAAGCATCACATGGACAACCACTTGGCCTAGGTCAATTAACACCCACTCGCCAGATTTATCACCTTCAGTGCCAAGGACTGCGATGCCAGCTTTTTTGGCTTCAGTGATGACATAAGCTGCAACTGAACGAGTGTGACGATTTGAAGTGCCTGAGCACACGATCATCCAATCAGTTTCAGTTGATTTGCCTTTAACATCCAATTTGACGATATCACGGCCTTTCATATCATCAAGTTTATCGGCGACAAACGCCATTAATTCATTTGTATTCACGGTTAACCCTTCGCATCAGCGTAAAAACGGCGCATTTTAACAGCTTTTGTCTCAATGATATATCTCGATTACCGATAAAGCTGATGCTGTTCGATGTATTGCTGCACTGCGGGAATTTGTAAACTCGGATCCAGCTGATTTTGTTGATATTGTCCGCGAATTTGGCTTGCCGAAATATTATAGGTTGGATTATCCAATACTAAGATTTTTCCGGCACTGTTGCGGCGTAACTCAAGGATGTCCTTCGCTTGATAAGACGCTAGTAAGCTCGGCGCATCCCCAGTAATGGCGTCATATCCAGGCCGTTGCAACACAATCAAGTGTGCCAGCGTCAGTATTTCCGCATATTGGTGCCAGCTTTTGAAGCTACATAAAGAATCCATGCCCAGCAAAAAACATAAGGCATCATCAGGATGCTGTTGTTTAAGAGTCCGCAGTGTATCTACAGTAAATGAAGGCTGGTTTTTATTTAGCTCCAACTCATTTATTACCAGAGCAGGATGTTCAGCCACCGCCAAACGGACCATTGCTGCTCGATGAGCGCTACTGCTGCCCGGAGCGGCACGATGTGGCGGAATGTGACAGGGTAATAAATCCAATTGGCTTAACTGACAATAGTTTTGGACGTAAAGCGCTAATTGCAGATGGCCTTGGTGGATCGGA
This sequence comes from Gammaproteobacteria bacterium, assembly GCA_017302255.1. GTDB lineage: Bacteria > Pseudomonadota > Gammaproteobacteria > Enterobacterales > Alteromonadaceae > Pararheinheimera. The sequence goes on from JAFLDV010000031.1 coordinate 15,357, forward strand.
TCGAAGGTGCCACCGTAATATCCGCGCAGATTAAAATTATTGCTGTTGGGCATTTTGTAGCGAATAAAGTTTAGGTAGTGGATTGATAAACAGGCTCACCAAGTGACCAAGCGCGACTGCGGGGTGTGAGAGCAAGCCACTTTTATAACCTCGATCGAAGGCATTCAACTCTTGCAGTAGAAACTGCAACCAATTGCCAGATAGTCGCAGCAAAGCTTGTTGATACAAGGGTTGGCGTTTTGGCCAAATGTTGAACTTTTTATAGAGTTCGGTCAGCGGCAACCCCTGTTTTTCGGCAAGTTGCAGTTGCAAAAGCGTCATCGCTTCTTTTTGCAATTGCCAAGCAATAATCACTTCTTCCGTATCTTGTTGCAACAAACGGTCGAGTCGATGCAAGGCTTCTTCGCCTTGTCCGGCAAGCACAGAATCAACCAATTGAAACACGGTAAAGTGCGATTGGTCTGCAAGGTAATGCTGTAAAAATGCAGCATCTAACCACTGCCCATAGTGGGTAAGTGCGAGTTTCTCTAGTTCTTGCCGAGCCGCTAATAGGTTTCCTGCCGCATGGTGTTGCAGTAATTGCAATGCATCTGTTTGCAGCTTTAAGCCCATCTGAGCGGCGCGCTCTTTCAACCAACGCATAAACTGGTAATCGTCCAGTGGGTAAAATTGGACTTGTAGTCCAATTTCCGCAAGCGGTTTAAACCATGCTTGTTTCGCAAATTCAGTGGCGTTTTTGCTGGCATGTACAATCAACAGTAGATCTGGATGCAGTAAGCCAGCAATTTGCTTTAACGCGTCTAGGGTTGCAGGGGTGGGTTTGCTAACCCCGATGTCAATGTCGATGACTTTTCTGTCACTAAATAGCGATAAGCTACTGAATTCATTTAAGCAATCTGACCAATCAAACTGGCCTTCTACCACAAAGCTTTGCCGCTCACTGAAGCCTCGTGCACGTGCCGTGGCACGAATTTCATCTAAGGCTTCCATTTTTTGCAGCGGCTCTTCGCCAAACACCAAATAAACTGGCGCAAGCCCTTTACTAAGAGCGGCGCCAAGTTGATTGCTGTAAAGCTTTTGCATGCGTTAGAGCCGGCCGAGTTGGCGTAAAATCCGTGCCACCGCTTGGCCACGCAGTTCGGTCAGTAACAAATCTAGCTCTTTGGATTTCGCTAGCGCGCGATCAGGGTCGTCTTGATAATCGCGGTTTAATTCTAATTGATATTGCTTTGGCTCCTGGCCTGGTAATAACAATTGATATTTTACTTTATAAATCAGTTCGTATTCGGCAACCTGACCGTTTGGGAATATGGTCAGCGCTCGGCGAGTGAGGCTATCTTCGTCAAGTTGGAAAATAGCCGCATTACTGTCAGCATCAGGGAGTAGCTTCACTTGGCTGCGAGATAGTTGTTTGCCAAGCAAATTTAACAGCTCAGAGTGTTTATCTCCTTGTAAGTAAATTGCCGGGTACTTTTGTAACGGCAAATCACCACGAAGCTGAAAACCGCAGCTCGAAAGCTGCGTTATCATCAACACTATCGCGAACAGGCGCCACGCCTTCTGCCATTGCATCTTAGCCAACCACCAAACTCAGCAGTTTACCTGGTACATAAACAACCTTTTTCAGCTCGACGCCTTCGAGGAATTTCTGCACATTTTCTTCTGCAGTCGCAAGTGCCAACACTTGTTCTTGTGTTGCATCAACAGCCACAGTCACCTTGCCGCGAACTTTGCCGTTGATTTGCACAACAACCAGTTTTTCATCTTCGACTAGGGCGCTTTCATCAACTTTTGGCCAGCCAGCAGCTTCTAATTCGCTGTTGTTACCCAGCAATTTCCAAAGGTATTGCGACAAATGAGGTGTGATTGGGTTTAACAATGCCAGTAACGCTGGAATTGCTTCAGCCATCACGGCTTGGTCTTGTGCTGACACTAATGGTGCTTTTTGCAGCTTGTTCATTAGTTCCATTACCGAAGCCACCGCAGTGTTAAAGGTGTAACGACGGCCGATGTCATCGGTTACTTTGGCGATAGTTTTATGCAGCTCACGGCGCAGAGTTTTTTGATCGGCAGTTAAAGCTGATTTATCAAGCGCAGGAATGTCACTCAGCGCTGAAAACTCATTCACTAGGGTCCAAACTCGGCGTAAGAAGCGCATCGCGCCTTCAACTGCAGAGTCTTGCCATTCCAAAGTTTGTTCCGGTGGTGAAGTAAACATCATGAACAAACGCACTGTATCGGCACCGTATTGGTCGATGACTGTTTGTGGGTCGATGCCGTTGTTTTTCGACTTCGACATTTTGCTCATGCCTGCAGATTCAACTTTCTCACCGTCAGTTTTCAATACTGCGCCAGTGATGCGGCCTTTATCATCGCGTTCAACCGCCACATCTTGTGGAGAGAACCATGATTTGCCACCACCTTCGTTATCACGATAGAAAGTCTCAGCTAACACCATACCTTGGCATAACAAACGTTTGAATGGTTCGTCCGATTGCACTAAACCAACATCACGCAGTAATTTGTGGAAGAAGCGTGAATACAATAAGTGCAGGATCGCATGTTCGATGCCGCCGATGTATTGATCAACTGGTAACCAGTAATTCGCCTTGGCAGGGTCTAACATACCATCTTGATGATCAGGGCTGCAGTAACGAGCATAGTACCAACTAGATTCCATGAAGGTATCAAAGGTGTCAGTTTCGTGAGTTGCGGCTTGGCCTTGATAAGTTGTTTTTGCCCATTCAAGGTCGGCTTTGATTGGTGATTTCACACCATCCATAACCACATCTTCTGGCAAACGTACAGGCAATTGCTCAAGTGGCACTGGCACTTGACTACCGTCGGCCAAAGTCAGCATTGGGATCGGTGAACCCCAGTAACGTTGACGTGAGACACCCCAATCACGCAGGCGGTAATTCACCTTGATTTGACCGATGCCTTTTTCGACTAACTTGTCAGCAATGGCTTTAAAGGCAGCCGCAAAATCTAAACCATCAAATTCACCAGAATTTACCAGAATGCCTTTTTCGGTGAAGGCGGCTTTTGATAGATCAACAACGCTATCGCTACCAGCTGCTCGCGCAACAACTTGTTTGATGTTTAGCCCATATTTTGTCGCAAATTCGAAATCGCGTTGGTCATGGCCTGGTACGGCCATCACTGCGCCTGAACCGTAATCCATCAACACAAAGTTGGCGACAAAAATTGGTACTTGTTCGCCAGTTAGTGGATGCACGGCAAAGTAACCAGTCGCAGCGCCTTTTTTCTCCATAGTCGCCATATCGGCTTCAGCAACTTTGTTGCCTTTACAATCTTCGATAAACTGCGCCAGCTTTTCGTCAGACTTTGCAGCTTTTTGCGCTAACGGATGTTGTGGTGCAATTGCCACATAAGTGACGCCAAATAAGGTATCTGGGCGTGTGGTGTAGATGGTGAAGTCGTAGCTTGAACCGGCCACACTGAATTGGATTTCTACGCCTTCAGAGCGCCCAATCCAGTTACGTTGCATGGTCTTAACTTGCTCAGGCCATTCATCTAACTGATCTAAATCTTGCAGTAATTCTTCAGCGTAGTCGGTGATTTTGATAAACCATTGCGCTAACTCGCGTTGTTCAACTAAGGCACCAGAACGCCAGCCGCGTCCGTCAATTACCTGTTCGTTAGCTAAAACACATTGGTCAACTGGATCCCAGTTAACTGTCGCCATCTTTTTATAAACTAAACCTTTTTCGAACAACTTAGTGAAGAACCATTGCTCCCACTTATAGTATTCAGGTTTACAAGTGGCGATTTCACGATCCCAATCGTAGCCAAAACCCAGGCGTTTTAATTGGTTTTTCATGTAATCAATATTGGCGTATGTCCATTTTGCTGGGGCTGTTTTATTGGCTATCGCGGCATTTTCCGCTGGTAAACCAAAAGCATCCCAACCCATAGGTTGCATGACGTTTTTACCTTGCATCCGTTGGAAACGGCTAATCACATCACCGATGGTGTAGTTGCGCACATGACCCATGTGTAAGCGACCGCTTGGATACGGGAACATCGACAAGCAATAGTACTTTTCTTTGCCTGGTTGTTCGGTCACTTTAAAAGCTTTGCTATCGTCCCAGTGTTGTTGCAGCTGGGTTTCAATCAAACGCGGTTCGTAGCTTTGGATCGGGGTCTGTGGTTCTTGCATCAAAAACATCCAACGAGTTAATTCACAAAGGGTCGCGAGCGCGACAAAAGTAGCCATAGCATACCGCAAGGCAGGGGCAGACAACAACAGCGAAGCGTTGGCTTATTTGCTCGCAAGTCTTCAGGCTCGGGCTATACTGAAGAAAAATTCGGAGGTTAGCATGTCAGAACTAAAACTGAAGTATCAGCAGTGGTTGGCAGCGCTTAATGCCGAGCTCAGCAACCTAACCAGTCATCCAGTGGATACCCTGGCACAATGGCACAGTGTGATTAGCGATTATTTGCAAGCAGGCGCCGACTTAACTCGTTACGAAACCCAGCTTTTCCTCGAAACTTTTAAGCAGCAAGCCCAATCAGACCAACAACCTGAGCTCTGGCCGGAATCATTGTGGGTGGCATTGGCGAGTATCACTGATACCACCAAGGTTGAATGGCAGGAGTTTCTCACCGATTTAAATCATCAAGGCGTTTATCAAGCCGGCGAAAATGTTGGGATGGGGCGCTATTTATGCCAACACTGTGGCGAAACTTGTGAGTATTTCCATCCAAGTGAACTGAGGCCTTGTAGCCAATGCCAAGGTGAAATCTTTGAGCGTCGAGGTTTACCGCTCTGAGTGCGTGATTTATCTGCTTTCACTAGACAAGTATTTTGATACTATAGTCCGATGATTTTTTGCAGGAATATTGTGCATGACGCAATCGGCAGTTACCAAAGTTCTTGAGCCAGTGATCCGTAAACTGGCGTTATCCAGAGAGCAACTCGGTCCGCAACTTGATGAAGCCTCGATCCAAGATGCGCTGGATGTCGCAGGTTACAGCAGTACTTTTATTGGTCAAGACCGCGCCAAAGCTGCGCTTGGTTTTGCCATTGGCATGGATATGCCTGGATATAACCTTTATGTGATGGGTGAGCCCGCACTTGGGCGCTTCACCTTAGTTCAAGAAATTTTGCAAACCGCAGCCAGCGAAAAGGAAACGCCAGAAGATTGGTGTTACCTCAACAATTTTGACGATGAGCGCACTCCTCAGACATTACGTTTGTTGCCTGGCGAAGGAAAGGTTCTGGTCAAAAAAATCGAAGCGCTAATTGATGAGCTGCTTGATACCTTCCCGGCAGCCTTTGATAACCCGGGTTATCAACGGAAGAAAAAAGCTATTCACGCCACCTTTGACAATAAGTATGAAGCGGCCATCGCCTTGGTTGAACGTAAAGCACTAGAAAAACAAGTTGTGCTTTATGAAGAAAATGGTGCGGTAAGCTTTTCTCCGGTTATCGACGGCAAACCACTGGATGATACGGAATTTGCTAATTTACCGGATGATAAACGTCAGTTTTTCTATGAATTAGTTGGTGAACTAGAAACCATCCTCAATGAACAATTGCTCGAACTGCCGCAGTGGAAACGTGAATTGTCAGAGAACTTGCGGACGTTGCGCCGTGAGACTATCGAACAAGCCATTAAACCACTGCTGAAGCAACTCGAGCATGATTACGCCACCGAGCTTGGTATTTTGCGTTATCTACGCGAAATGAAGCCAGAATTAGTGAAAGCAGTTCTGGAATTACTGCCGGAAGAATTAGAAACCGATAAAGCAGAAGAGCTTGATTTCCGTGGTATTTTTGTCAGTGACTTTGTGCCAAATGTACTAGTGCATCACGAATTGATGTCTGGTGCTCCGATAGTGTTTGAAGCGAATCCTAGTTACGGCAATCTGTTTGGTCGGGTGGAGTATTCTTCTGCTCAGGGCAGTTTGTATACTAATTACCGGATGATCCGGCCGGGCGCCTTACACAAAGCTAATGGCGGTTATCTGATTTTGGATGCTGACCGCTTATTAATGCAACCGCAGGTTTGGGATGCGCTAAAACTGGCGTTGAAAACCGGCGAAATCGTGATTGATACCCTCAGTGAACATGCCGTTACTAACTCAACCATCATTACGCCAAAAGCAATTCCGCTTAATGTCAAAGTGGTGTTGTTAGGCTCGCGGGATTTGTATTATTTAGTACAAGACGTCGATGATGAATTTAACGAACTGTTCCGGGTGCTCGCAGATTTTGAAGCCTATTTGCCATATAGCCCGCAAACGCTGAAATACATGTCACTGCAGTTGCAAGATCAAATTCAGCAGCTCGATGGTGGGCGTTTGACCGCATGCGGATTAAAACAACTCTTGACCTTCAGTTTTCGCCAAGCTGAACACCAACGCAAATTGTCTGCACGTTTTGCCGATGTCTTAGAATTAGTTCGCGAAGCCTGTTACTACGCCAACCAACTTGGTGACGCCGAAGTTTCGGCAAAACACATTCAGTTAGCGCTTGATGGTAAACAATACCGCACTGGGCGTATCAGCGAGTCCTTCTTAGAAGACATTCAGGAAGGTCAAATTCTGATTGATACCGACGGTTATTCTGTTGGTAAAATCAATGGCTTAACTGTATTGGAAATCGGCGATACTGCATTTGGTACCCCCGCGAGAATTTCTGCGACAGTGTATCCAGGGTCAAGTGGCGTGACCGATATTGAACGTGAAGTTGAGCTCGGTAAGGCCATCCATTCCAAAGGGGTAATGCTGTTAACTGGCTATTTGGGCGCAAAATACGCGCGCGAATTCCCGCTGACGTTATCGGCAAACATTGCGATGGAGCAGTCCTATGGCTTGATTGACGGCGATAGTGCTTCCTTGGCTGAAGTTTGTGCATTGATTTCGGCAATTTGTAACGTGCCCATCAAACAAAGCTTGGCGGTGACTGGCTCAATTAACCAACATGGTCAGGTGCAAGCTATTGGTGGCGTAAATGAAAAAATCGAAGGATTTTTCCGCTTATGCCAAAGTCGCGGCTTAACAGGTCAACAAGGGGTGGTCATCCCAGCAAGCAACCAATTACATTTGGTGCTCCATGACGATGTGATAGCCGCCGTCTCAGCCGAACAATTCCACATCTATGTTGTGCGAACTGTCGATGAGGCACTTGAGCTGCTCACTGGGTTACAAGCTGGCGAGAAAAATGCCAAAGGCCAGTACCCGAAGAAAACTTTAAATGCATTAACTATGCAGCGCTTGTCACAAATTGCGGAGCTTGTAAACGGCTCTTCTGAGGATGAATAGATGGTTCGTACGTTATTTTTAGCAAGTGTTTTGGTTCTAACCGGTTGTTCTACAGCGTATTACGCAGCGATGGAAAAAGTAGGCGTGCACAAGCGCGACATTTTGGTTGATCGTGTTGAAGAAGCCCGAGATGCGCAGGTGGAAAGCCAACAAGAGTTTAAAGATGCGCTGGATGAGTTAAGTCAGTTGATCAAATTTCATGGTGGCGACCTGCAAAGCCGTTATGAAGCCTTATCAGCGCAGTATGAAGACAGTAAAAAAGCTGCAGCCGAAGTATCAAGTCGGATAAGCAAAGTTGAGACTGTTGCCTTTGATTTGTTTGCTGAGTGGGAAACTGAGCTTTCGCAGTATCAAAGCAAACAACTGCGGGCTGATAGCAAGAAAAAGCTGTTAGAGACCAAACGGCAATTCGATGCGTTGCTGCGGGTGATGCGTCGTGCGGAAAGTAAAATGCCGCCAGTACTGCGTGTGCTTAATGATAATGTACTGTATTTAAAGCACAATTTAAATGCAAAAGCGGTTGGTGCTATTCAGGGTGAATTTGGCATGTTACAGCAAGATGTGAATAGCTTAGTGTCGGAGATGAACAAAGCTATCGCAGAATCTAACCAATTTATTGCCACAATTAATCAGCAATAATGGCTAGGTTCAAAGAAGCTAAACAGCCTTTGTTGTTTCGGGCTTTCGGGGTGATTTGGTCACTGTCTAAGTTCACATTTTGGCTGTTTATCGCTTTAGTGTTGCTTATCAAGCTCAGTGAGACTGGACAGTCGGCAAAATTCAAAGCTGCTGGCGAAAATCCGGATTTTAAGCAAATTGCAGATTTACTCGATGCCGGGCACGAGGCTCCAGCCTTGGCTTTTACTAAGCAGTTGCTAGCGAGCTCGACCGCGTTTTCGTCACTAGAACGCTGCTGGCTACTGCAGACTCAGGGTGAAATTTACCTCAAGCGTCGTCATCACCATTTAGCACGAGAGGCTGCAGATAGTTGTCTGGCACTTGATATTGCAGACAATCACCGATACGAGGTTCTCCAATGGCGAAATGATATCCAGCAGCGAATCGATTCCCATCAACCAGAACGCTACTTATTCAAAAGTTATGTAAATCTGCGAGAAAGCGGTTTCGCAAAGCAAATGCAAGGTGAGATCGTCGTACTTTATATCTATTTAGAAGACAACTTGTGGCAAGGCTGGAGTGGTGCTCAGCGCTATATGATGCAGCAGTATATGGAGCAAGCGACACTTTGGTATCAGCAGCAAGCCCAAGTATTTCAGCAGCCACCGCCAAAATTTGATGTGCACTATTATTATGTGCAAACGGGTCGCGGGATCAGTGCCAACTGGCTTAGGTCCGAACAATTTTTTGCTGATGCCGCCCCGTTGTTATTGGAACAGATGGGTTTCCGCAGTTGGCAGCAAATGCACAACTTAATGACCGGGAATGGCAAGAAACAGCTAGCGGTGATTTTTCACAGCAATCTTGAAGCACGATCTTTTGCGAGCAGTTGTCCAAAACAGTCAACTGACTGCAAGATTGAATACGTAATGCTGACTGAAGAAAGTTTGGTTGCCAATCGTTGGTTAGTTCCGCAAGTGCAGGCGCATGAAATGGCGCATTTGTTCGGCGCAGCAGATTTATACAATATTAGTGCGGCCAAAGATTATGCATCGACTGATTTGATGAATTATCTCAGCGCAGAATTACAGTACGCAGAAATTGCGCCAATTACAGCTTGGGCTATCGGTTGGGGACCAAAGCCGACTGCACCATTTGAACTAGAGGAGTAAGTTATGGAAATAACCACATTGCCACAAAACGTGCAATTTATGCTGATAAATCTGCTGTACGCAATAATCGCTTTATTGGTAAGCGTCGGAGCATTGATTTTAATAGATAAATTTCTGTATCGAAATATCGATTTTATTGCTGAAATTAAGGCTGGCAATATTGCTGCAGCGATTTATCACTCCGTTTTGTTGATATTCATCGGATTTATCGTTGCATCGGCGATTAGCTAAGCATATGCTCAACGGCAGTCTGCCCAGTGTCGAGGTGTCTTTTGTCAGGCGAAAAATCAACAGTGAAACATGCAAAAAAGCATAATCTAAAATCAGTTGCCGAGTTGTTAGGCGTGTCAGTGGCGACAGTGTCTAATGCCTTTAATCGCCCTGATCAGTTGTCGCATGATTTACGGCGAAAAATTTTAGAGCAGTGTTCGACCATTGGTTACAGCGGTCCAAATGCGGCTGCGCGAAGTTTACGAACCGGAAAATCCGGCATTATTGCTGTGCTCTTAAGTGATACTTTGGAATACTCGGTAAGCGATCCGGTGGCCAATCAATTTGTCAAAGGCGTAGCGGAAACTCTGCAGCAACAAGGTCGGGATTTGCTGTTATTGTCGGGTAAACATAATCACCGCAGCAGCAGTGCAGAGGCTGTTCCAGATGGCTTTATCTTGTATGGATCGCCAAATAATCCTGAGCAGTTAGAACGAATTTTTCGCCAGCAAAAGCCAATGATCACTGTTGACTGTAATATCGCCGGTTTGCCTTCGGTAAACATCAATAACCTAAGCACAGCTCAACTCAGCGCAGAGCACGCTTTCAAGCGGATGCCCGGCAAAATTGCCGTGCTTGGACTTCGACTTATTGAGTCTGACCGTGTTTGTCGTATCCAACCTCATGAGCTGTATGGCACCGAACAATCGGTATCTCGCCGGCGTCTTGAGGGTTACCTTGCTGCAGCTAAAGCCAATGGTCGAGAATTACCTGCCGAAGCAATCTGGCAAATTCCCGTAAACCAACATGATCTCGCGATGATGGCTGCGCGCGAAGCTCTGCAACAGGCTGAAAGGCCAAAAGTACTGCTGTGTATGAGTGACGTAATAGCGCTTGCCGCCATGATGGTTGCGCGTGAGTTGTCGATCCGCATTCCCGAAGATCTCGTTGTGGTTGGATTTGATGGCATTGATGAAGGCGAACGCAGTGTGCCGAGCTTAACGACAATCCATCAATATAGCGCGGAAAAAGGCCGTGTCGCAGCGAGTCGTTTGCTTGCCGGAGATCTCTCAGGTGATACTGAACTTGCTTGTGATTTGGTTGTTCGCGGGAGCTGTTAATAGTGGCAGCTTACCAAGAGGCGTTGGGGCAGCACTATCAGCAAGTTTTGCAAAATTTTCCAGATCTCAAGCGCTTGGCTTTTGACGATAGCTCGTTGGCTAACGAACAAGACTATTATCTGTCCAATGAAGGTGGCAGTATCGAATGTACTTTAGACGAGCAGGGGTGTGTGAGTAGTCTTTTTGTCCAGTTTCACCTTGGCGCACCGGAAGTCTTCGATATCCACCAGCAAACTTCATTGTCGAGTTTGGTCCAACGATTTGGTCCGCCCATCGCGAAAGGTCGTGGTCGTCGAAGTGAAGTTTTTGGCTTTATTGGGGGCTGGGTTAAGTTTCAAGCTGGAGCGAGCTTTGTCCATCTTGAATTTGAGCCGACACAGCCTAGATTTAAAATGATGACGCTTATGATCAAGAATGTCGGTTAGTTAGGCGATGTGCCAACTCTACGCTTGATATCTCGTATCCATAAGACACTACTAGCTTCATAAATAGAGTTTAAATGTAATGAGCAATCTGCAATTAGCGGTGATTTATCGAGTTGAGCCTGGTTGTTTAGGTCCTGAAGGCGCTGCGCATATCGAAGGATTCTGCCAGTTTGCCCAACCGCTTGTTGCCGCTCATACCCCCGCATTTATGCAATGGCAGTTACAGCCAAGGTTCGATAAAAAACTACCGGAAATGCAATGTGTGTTAGCTGGGAAAAACTTGACTGCCGAGCAAGCAGAACGGTATTTTTCGCTGCAAGGCACCACAGCCGATGATTTGGAAGAACAGTTAAATTTCCAGTTAACCCATTTGATTGACCAATATTTTGGGCGTTGGTAAACGTTACTTGTCATCTAGCGATTTGCTGACCGAATTGCTTTAGCTTTGTTTTAGCGCAAAGTTTGAGGATGGGAAACAGACCGCTGAATATGATAGATTAATACAAATAACTTAATACTTGCCTTCGCGTGGAGAAGATATGTCCCAACCTCGTTACAACAAAGCCACTATCGCCATTCACTGGTTAACACTGTTATTGATGATTGCGGTTTACTGCACCATGGAATTTCGCAGCATGTTTGAACGTGGCAGCGAGCCAAGAGAGTTAATGAAAACAGTGCATTACATGTTAGGTCTGTCGATTTTCTTTCTGACCTTTCTGCGTCTGGCATTGCGCTTTAGTCAACCATACCCTGCGATTGAGCCAGCTCCGGCGGTTTGGCAACATAAGCTTGCGGCACTAGTCCACCTGGCCATTTACGCCTTTATGATTGCCATGCCATTGCTGGGTTGGTTAATTTTATCAGCCGAAGGTAAGGCTATCCCATTCTTTGGTTTGGAATTGCCAGCGTTGATGTCACCGAATGACGAAAGTGCCGAATTGTTTGAAGAAATTCATGAATTGGTCGCAACCGCTGGTTATGCATTATTAGGCTTGCATGCAGTTGCAGCTATTTTTCATCACCATATCGTAAAGGATAACACCTTGAAACGTATGAGCTTAAAGGGTTATTGATACTCTGGACTGATGCTAAATTGTTTCAGCAGTTTCTGATAGTCACCGTTTTCATGTAACAAGCGTAAGCCGTGGTCAAGTGCTGCGGCTCGCGCTTTGTTTTCTAAATCATCCCGATTAAATGCCACGAAAATCTCGCTGATATAGTTGAGATTGCCACGGACTATTTGCAGGTCCTTACGCTTTAACCTTTCCAGATAATAATTCAGCACGTCGTCAAAAAATATTGCGAGATCAAGCTTGTCGTCATTAAGCAATGCCAGCAATTGTTCGTGATTTGAAACTTCGACTAATTGAAATCGTCCTTTATGTTCTTCAAATAAATCACCATATTCATAGCCGAGAATAACGCCAACTATGGCTTTATCAGGAATGTCCGCCACGGATTGGTAGGATTTTGCCGTTTTAAAGTAATAAAAAGATGATGCCGCTTTGAATAATGGGATTTCGTGGAATAAAAACTTTTGTTTGGTACTGCGCTGGCGGGTGACATTCCAGCATCCGTTGGTAGTGTTATGTTCGGTGTAGTAGAGCGCGCGGGCATAAGGCACGGCAATGGTTTTAATTTGATAGCCAGCCAGTTTATAAGCGGCTGACACAATCGCCGTCGAAAGGCCGCGCCCACGCTCATCAGAAAATGGTGGCCAGTTATCTTCGGCCGCAATGCTCACAACTTTGTCACTGGGTGCTGCAATTTGCTGTGCTGACGCTGCATAGGACAAAACTATCAGTAGGCCAACCAAAATCCGACAGCAAACTCTGAACATGTTTACAACCCATTAAAGCGAATAGAGATTTAATATAAAGGATTTACTGTGTATTTGCAGTATCGCATTAAAAAAACTCACAATGAAAAAGGCGTCTTAGAACGACGCCTTTTTAAATACTTTTCAATGATAAAGGTTATTTGCTAACAACCGCGTCGGCTTTGGCCACAGGAAGTACCTGATCATTTTGAATTAGCAACTGTTCGCCTGGCTTTTCACTCATGCGAATAGTTTTTAATTTACCGTCCAGCAGATATCGAACATCATAACCAACTAGTGTTGATTTTTTCTTTTGCACGGTGGTGCAAGTCTGTTTTGCTTGATTTTCAACATCCGAAGTTTGCATTTCCTTTTGCACTTGTTTCCCAGTATAGCCACCAGCCACAGCACCAATAACAGTCGCAACTTTCTTACCGTCGCCGCCACCTACCTGATTGCCAAGAACTCCACCGACTACGGCCCCGATCGCGGTCCCCGAAATCTGATGTTCATCTTTCACTGGTTTTTGCACCTGTACTTGCACGGTTTTACATTCTTCAACGGGCACCATCGTTTCTGCCATTACCGCTTTAGTGCTGACAACTTCCGCATACTGCGGTTGTTGGTCCATGTAATGAAGACTTGCGACTGAACCCGCTGCCGTTACGCCAACAGCGCCGATGATCACGCCAACTAACAAACCTTTATTCATCTTAAACTCCAACAAGTCCGACTGACTTGTGGGCAAGGTATGATTTTTTTGCTGTATTTCAGCTGAACAACATCAGCGACAGTAAATTAACTCAGTCTGTTTGCTTGAAAACTAGGCGTTTCTTGCGCGATTGGCGAAATAACAAGCAGATTGCGCGCAGCTTAGCCGCGTGCAATCTGCAAATATTTGCTTTAGTGGGTATTGGTTTTATTGCGACGTAATGCCAGCAACCAGCCGAAAAGGATCAGCGAAACGAAGTACATCGGCCAGTCACCGTGCTGGCTATAAGGTGTATAACCTTTGACCAAATCTACTGGTCGTTTTAGCACAGCATCGCTAAATTGTGGCAATTGTTCGGCGATAGTGCCGTCCGCGTTAACGATAGCGGTAACGCCGGTATTGGTTGCGCGCAGCAATGGTCGACCAAATTCCAGTGCACGCATTTGAGCAATCTGTAAATGCTGCCATGGACCAATCGAGTCGCCAAACCATGCGTCATTGCTGACAGTGAGTAACAAATCTGTCTTTGCCCCGAAATTCGCTTGGATCTGCCGCGGAAAGGCAATTTCAAAGCATAATGCCGGTAATAAATTGAGACCTTTTGCTGTTAAGTTGGTTTGTTGCCAGTCACCCCGGCTAAATGAGCTGTTTGGTAAATCAAAAAATGGCGCAATGTCTCGCAGTAGCTGTTCAAACGGCACGAATTCGCCAATTGGCAGTAAATGGTGTTTGCGATAGCGATTTGTCTGATAGTAATCGTAACTGCCCACGACGTTTTGTTTCTGATCCTGACCAAGCACAATCATGCCGTTGTAGTCGCCGACGTTATAGCGGATATCCAAAATGCCGGTGACAACAGCACTATTATTTTCCGCGGCTAACATATCGAGATTCACCAAAAAAGGCTGTGCTTGGTGTTCTAGTTGTGGGATCGCGGCTTCCGGCCAAATAATCAAACTATCACCGAAATAGGGGCGGGTTAAAGTCATGTATTTCTTCATCGTTGGCAGCTCTTGCTCCAAGTCCCAACGCAGTTCTTGCTTAATATTGCCTTGTACCAAAACTACGTTTTGTTGCTCGCCACTGAGTTCCCAGCCCTTGAATGTGGCAAGTAATGGACTTATTGCGATTAACGCGACAGCAAGCAGTGGTTGGACGAAACGTTTGTGAGTAATGCTAACCCAGCAAGCTGCAAAATATGCGATGACGAAAGTGATGCCTATCTCGCCAATCAGCGGAGCCCATGGCGCTAGATAACCAGTAGTTTGAGTGTATCCCAAGGATAGCCATGGAAAACCAGTGAATAGCCAGGAACGAAGGTTTTCGCTGATAACCCATGCCAAGGTAAAAGCGACAGGGAATGCAATCACGGTGTTTCGGCCAAAACGCGCGGCGAGCCAAGCGGCAAGTGCTGGGAATAACGCTAGATAAGCAACCAGCGCAGCCATAATGCCTAAGCTAAATACTAGGGGCATTCCGCCAAAGGTTGCGATACTGACATGAACCCAGCTAACTCCCAAGCCGAACCAGCCAATTCCGTAACTCCAACCAAACCAAGCCGCTTGCTTAGGGCTTTGTGCATGCCATATCGCTAGGGCAAGCACCGGTAACGTTAGTAAGGGCATAAAACTGTATTGGTATGGCGCGTATGCGAAGGTATTAACGACGCCAAGCGCAATCAGCAACACGCAGATGAGTAGCGGGTGGAGTTTTTGCAACACGATGAGCTTCCTAAAAAAACGCCGAAATTATTCGGCGTCTGCGTTTTCTTGATTAACTTTAGGTTTGATGACTTGTAATTGTACTAAGCGACGGCTATTGGCTTTATTGACTTTAAAAGTGAGACCGCCGAGTTCCAGAGTTTCGCCTTTCACTGGCATATGGCCAAATGCGTGCAGAACGATACCGCCGATGGTACTTGCTTCTTCTTCGTCAAATTTAGTACCAAAACTTTCGTTAAATTCGTCAAGCGGGGTTAGGGCGCTCACCAAAAACACATGGCTGCCAAGTTTACGAATATCTGAACCTTCTTCGTCGTCGTGTTCGTCTTCAATATCACCGACGATTTGTTCAAGGATATCTTCAATGGTGATTAAGCCAGACACTCCGCCGTATTCATCAACGACTATTGCCATGTGATAGCGTTTTTGTCTGAACTCTTTAAGCAGAGCATCGACCCGTTTACTCTCAGGAATGATTACCGCCGGACGCAACAGATCTTTCAGTTGCCAATCAGTATCAGGTTTCAGGGCGTATTGCAGAATGTCTTTAACGATCAGGATCCCTTCAATGTGATCCTTGTCTTCATTCACGACAGGGTAGCGACTATGGTTATTCTCAAGCAGAATTGGTAAAAACTCGGCAAGCGGTTGATCGATATCGATGGTAGCCATTTGCGAGCGGGGCACCATAATGTCCCGAGCGCGCATTTTGGATATTTCGAGCACACCTTGCAGCATGCCTTTAGTATCGTTATCTATCAATTGGCGAGCATTTGCTTCTACAAATACTTCTTCTAAATCAGAGAGATCTTGAGGTTCTGCAGTAAATATGGCGGCGATACGCTCTAGCCAAGATTTTGCCGTAGAACCGCTTCTCGAGTGTGGATTGTCGTCACCCATGAAAAAAAATTAACTCCGTTCGTCAATAAAATAAGGATCGGCAAAACCGAGTTCTTGCAAAATTTGCACTTCCTCAGCTTCCATTTCCTCTGCGTCAGTATCATTTATATGGTCAAAGCCAAGTAAATGCAAGCAACCATGTACGACCATGTGCGCCCAATGGGCTTCCAAAGTCTTATTTTGCTCAAAAGCTTCCTTTGCAACGACTTGCACACAGATCACTAAATCACCTAATAACGGTAGTTCAATTCCTGGTGGTGCTTGGAATGGGAAACTTAACACATTAGTTGGTTTATCTTTATGACGGTAATCAAAATTAAGTTGCTGACTTTCTTCTTCATCAACAATCCGAATAGTCACTTCAGCATCTGCTTGAAATGGACTGACTGCGGCATCTAAATAACGCTGAAAGGCTTGTTCGGACGGAATATCAGTTGCTGTCGTGGCAACTTGTAAATCAAGGATAATACTCATGCGATCCCGCTTTTATTGCCGCGTCTAGATTGGGCGTTGCTAGTGGTTTTAGGGTTTTCTGACTCTGGATTTTTTAGGTCGACATTGTCACGCTGAGCCTTGGCTTGTTGCTCAGCTTTTTCAAACGCCTCGTATGCCATCACAATTTTTTGCACAATTGGGTGGCGCACCACATCTTTCGCTTGGAAGTAGTTAAAACTTAGTGCATCGACCTGACTGAGCACGTCGATAGCATGCTTCAAGCCAGAGTATTGACCACGTGGCAAATCTACTTGGGTCACGTCACCAGTGATTACTGCTTTTGAATTAAAGCCAATGCGCGTTAGGAACATTTTCATTTGTTCCACTGTGGTATTTTGACTTTCATCCAAGATGATAAAGGCGTCACTCAGTGTGCGGCCACGCATATAAGCCAGTGGAGCAATTTCGATAACGCTCCGCTCAAGATATTTCTCAACCTTTTCAAAGCCAAGCATGTCAAACAGAGCGTCATAAAGCGGCCGCAAATAGGGGTCAACTTTCTGCGCTAAATCACCCGGTAAGAAGCCAAGTTTTTCACCAGCTTCGACCGCAGGTCGAGTGAGGATGATGCGTCGGACTTGGTTTTTTTCTAAGGCATCAACAGCGCAGGCAACTGCTAAATAGGTTTTACCGGTACCCGCAGGTCCGATGCCGAAGGTGACATCATGTTTAAGAATATTAGCGACGTAACGGCTTTGATTGGGATTGCGGCCTTTGATCAAACCCTTTTTAGTCTTGATTGCGACTTCTTGTGTCGTTTCATCTACTTGGATCAGGGTCGATGGATGCTCAACACCACTGATCGCCAAGTGAACTTGCTCTGGCGTGAGCGGAATTGGTTTGCCTGCAGTGTTGACCGTTTCTGCATAGAGTTGCTCAACAAGATGCTGGATTTGCGGTAATACAGTGCTTAAACCAAGCACCCGAAATTTATCATCGCGAAAACTTAATTGCACACGAAAACGCCGTTCAATTTGGCGGATATGGTCATCAAAAGGTCCACATAACAAAGAGATCCGCTGATGATCGGCTGGGGAAACGCTAAATTCGAGGCTGCTGATTGGGTTGTCCAAAAGTCCTGTTCTCAGTTAATACAACGCTGCCAAGACCGTCAATTCAGGCCGCAATTGCGGCCTGAACCATTGGCGAACTATGCTGGTTGGTAAGTGCCAACACCCAGTTCGTCCGTTTTGGCCTGACGGGCCATAATTTGTTGTGGAGATATTTCGCGCCGTAAATCCATGTCTTTTTCGGTACGAATTACCACGCCTTTTAGTGAATTGGTAAATACATCGGTGATTTTTACATCAACGAATTGACCAATCATATCAGGCGAACCTTCAAAATTCACTACTCGGTTATTTTCAGTACGGCCAGTTAGTTCCATCAGGTCTTTTTTCGATGGACCCTCAACTAAGATCCGTTGTTCTGTGCCTAGCATACCGCGAGCGATTTGTAATGACTGTTGGTTGATACGGTCTTGCAAAATATACAGACGTTGCTTTTTCTCATCGTCGCTAACATCGTCAGGTAAATCAGCGGCTGGGGTGCCTGGACGTGCTGAATAGATAAAGCTAAAGCTCATATCAAAACCAATGCTGGCAATCAAATCCATAGTTTGGCCGAAGTCTTCAGCAGTTTCCCCTGGGAAGCCGATGATAAAGTCAGACGACATACTCAGATTTGGGCGAATTTTTTTCAGTGCACGGATCTTCGACTTATATTCAATCGCTGTATGGTTGCGTTTCATTAACGTCAAAATACGATCTGAACCTGACTGCACTGGTAAGTGTAAGTGGTCAACTAGTTCTGGCACATCACGGTAAACTTCGATGATATCGTCAGTGAATTCAACTGGGTGCGAAGTTGTGTAACGGATGCGGTCTATGCCGTCGATTGCGGCAACTAAGCGCAGCAACTCAGAGAAATGGCAAATTTCGCCATCATGAGTTTCGCCACGATAGGCATTGACGTTTTGACCTAATAAGTTAACTTCACGGACGCCTTGTTCCGCTAATTGCGCAATTTCCAGCAGCACATCGTCTAAAGGACGGCTTACTTCTTCACCGCGAGTGTACGGCACCACGCAGAAAGTACAGTATTTAGAACAGCCTTCCATAATAGATACGAAAGCGGTTGGACCTTCAGCTTTTGGCTCTGGTAAGCGATCGAATTTTTCAATTTCTGGGAATGACACATCAACCACTGGCGAGCGATCGCCGCGCACAGCGTTAATCATCTCAGGTAAGCGGTGTAGAGTTTGCGGACCAAACACGATATCAACATAAGGCGCACGTTCACGGATCGCAGCACCTTCTTGCGATGCAACACATCCACCAACCCCAATGATGAGATTCGGGTTTTTCTTTTTCAGCGGGCGCCAACGGCCCAGTTGGTGGAATACCTTCTCTTGCGCTTTTTCGCGGATCGAGCAAGTGTTCAACAAAATCACGTCGGCATCTTCGGCTTCTTCAACCAAAGTAAAGCCATGAGTGGCATCCAACAAGTCGGCCATCTTGGATGAATCATACTCATTCATCTGGCAGCCCCAGGTTTTTATG
This sequence comes from Gammaproteobacteria bacterium, assembly GCA_017302255.1. GTDB lineage: Bacteria > Pseudomonadota > Gammaproteobacteria > Enterobacterales > Alteromonadaceae > Pararheinheimera. The sequence goes on from JAFLDV010000031.1 coordinate 34,407, forward strand.
TGCAGCTTTTTGCTCATGGTATACGTCAGCCTGTATCAATCAACAATCGGAAAAATGGCGCGTATTTTACCTGAGCCGACCGCCAAGCGCTAGAGCTCAAAGTCAGGATGCTGAAACTAGATTTTATTCTATCGGGCGACCATTTATAGATGAAAAAGTTCAGGGTTATCCTTGCATTATTATTTTATGAACTACACTGCAATTAGACCTTGTTACAAACTGGAGCTGTGTATGAATCGAGTATGGCTAGTGCCGATGTTCTTTCTCAGTATCAATGCGTTGGCCGAGGTAGCGGTTGTCGTTCACCCTTCCAATACCGCGGCATTAAATGCTGAAGAAATTTCTAAGATTTACCTTGGACGCAGTAAAAGTTTTCCAGATGGCAAAGCGGCAATTCCATTAGCGCAAGCGGATGGTACAGGCGCAACTGCAACCTTTAATGAAAAAGTGCTCAATAAAACTGGTAGTCAGATTAAAGCTTATTGGTCGAAATTAGTATTTACCGGCAAAGGGACGCCACCAAAAGAGCTCGGGACTGACCAGGAAGTGATTGAGCTAGTCAGTCAAAATCCAAGTGTGATTGGCTATGTCGATAAAAGTGCTGTGACTGCTTCGGTCAAAGTTGTGGCAACGTTTTAAGGAGCCATTAGATGAATAAATTAAATCGAATCACATCAATTTTGTTGCCTATTGCGCTACTGAGTTCACCAAGCGTGTTGGCGGTGGATTATAGCTATTCTGGTTTTATGACCGTCGGTTTAGGTCGGGTGCTTAGCGGTAGTGTCAGTGGTCAGAATGAAGTTGGCATCGACTGTCCTTGTATGATCACTGACTATTCGCAAGCGGCATTTTATGAAGATTCTTGGAGTTTAAAACCAGATTCAAAAGTAGGCCTGCAGGGTTCAGTGATGTTCAATGAACAATTATCGCTAACGGGGCAGGTTGTTTCGCGCGGCTCGCGGGATTTTAAATTGAATTTGGAGTGGGTGTACCTGAGTTATCAAGTCAATGATAACAATACGGTGCAAGTTGGTCGTAAACGCTTGCCGCTGTTTTATTATTCCGAGCAGCAAGACGTTGGCTTTACTTACCCGTGGGTGCATTTACCTGGGCAGACTTATGGTTGGGAAGCAGTTAACTACAATGGATTGAATTGGTCGCATAATGTTCAGTTTGGTGATTGGTCGGGCATTGTGAACGTCTTTGGTGGTAGCGAGACGCGTAAAGATAGTGATTATCTGAAACTTTACAGTGGGTTAGACAGTGAGTCTGATACCAAATGGTCCGGAATTTTCGGCGCCGAAATGGTACTCAGTAAAGATTGGTTCGAAGGTCGTCTAATGGTTATGCAATCTGATACCCAAGGTCGGGTCGTGTCGGATGGTGAAGATTGGTCGGAAAAGGCGATGCAGCAGATTTACGGTGCATCAGCCTTAGTCGATTACAATGATTACTTGTTAACTGCCGAGCTGTTTTATTCAGATAGAACAGAATCTTATGGCCGCGATTTAGCCTATACCCTAAGCGCCGGTAAACGTTTTGATGGCTATTTGGTGTTATTTACCCACGGCTTGTATCAGCAAAAAATTTACCAAGATAACCCTGAGGAAGTCACTGAAACTGATAGAGAGAAACATCGCAACACCTCAATTGTGGTGAAGTTTGACGTATCTGCATCATCGGATTTCAAAGTGCAATTTGAACATTGGCAAGATTATAGCGGTAGCTGGTTCAAAGAAAATTACGGCGATGCCAATACTCTTAGCATGGCGTACAACCTAGTGTTTTAAATCAATATTTTCTGTGTAGCTAGAGAAGCCTAAGTGCAATTTGCGACTTAGGCTTTTCTATTTTAATGACCAGATTAACCTTAGTGTGCTAAATCAGTCGCTGGCGATGTGTCACGTAACCCGCGTAGAAAATAAGCAGAACCCCTAAGAACCATGACATGCTGACAGGCTCTTGCCAAAACAGATAGCCAAAGGCGCCGGCAAAAATGACGCTGCTATAAGTCCACATGCCGATATCGGATGCTGGTGCTAGCGCATAGGCTTTGGTCATGGCCATTTGGCCTGCTGCGGCACAGAATCCCATGGCGATAAATGCCCACCAGCTCGTTGTTGTCAGCGGTTGCCAATAAAAAGGTACTGGCACAAAAGAGATGATGGCGGTCAGCAAAGAAAAGTAAAATACGATGCGAGCAGCAGGCTCGGTGTCGGACATATAGCGGATGGTCGTTTTAGTGACAGCGACTAAACAAGCCGATAATAAGCCAATCGCCAACAATAGCAGACTGCCAGCTTCTCCGTGCACTGGGATCGCGATAAAGACGCCGATGAAGCCTAGGAATATGGCAAACAGTGTCAGACGGCTTGGCGTTTCTTTGAGCCAGAACTTGGCAATCAGCGGCACTACAAAAGGTGAAAGCAACAAAACCAGCATCGCTTGAGCAAGCGGCAGTTGGCTTATCACATAGAAAAAGCAATACATCGACACAATGCCAGTAGTGGCACGACTTAAATGCAAATACCAACGTTTGGTTTTAAGGATGGATACTCCTTGCAGCCAAATCCAAGGAAGCATGACTAACAACGCAAAGAAATTTCGGAAAAAAACAACCTGTACTTGGTTGGCATCGGTGCTGGTCAATTTAACTAAAGCGCCGATCCCGGCAAAGCATGCTTCAGCAAATAGCAGCAATAAGGCTGCCCAAAGTAAATTATTCTTTGCTGTCATCGACATGCTCATTACTGCTGCGGCAAAAGGGTGCTAATTCTAGCATAAGCTGTTGCTAGCGCCGTTACTTGATACCTTGGGTTTTAGGCTGTTGGTCGTTCTAACTGCATTTTGTTTAATAAATGCTCGGCAGTCATTGGTTTGCCTAGCAGATATCCCTGAATGAAATAACACTGACGTTCGGTGAAAAACTCCAGTTGTTGTTGCGTTTCAACCCCTTCGGCAATGCAGTACATACCAAGACTATTCGCCATGCTTAACATCGCTTCAATGATCGTTTCGTCATTGCGATCGATGCCGATATCTTTGACAAAGCTTCGGTCGATTTTAATCGCGTCAATTGGCAGCTCTTTCAAGTACTTTAATGAAGAGTAGCCAGTACCGAAATCGTCGAGTGCTAGCTGCACACCAAGCTCGCTCAAAGCCAGCATGGTCGCAATTGCACTTTGATGGTCTTGCATTAACGCACTTTCGGTCACTTCAAAGCGTAAGCATTGGGCGGGAATATTGAATTTATCGAGCAGCGCTGCAGTTTCAATCGCTAATTGTTCTTGCTCTAAATGCCGAGGTGACAAGTTCACCGAAACATAGACTTCAAACCCAGCTTGATGCCACTGTTGCAAATCAGTGAGGGCTCGGACTAATAACGCTTGTGTCATAGGCACAATCAAACGTAAATCCTCAGCCAGTGGGATAAATTCGGCAGGCGGCACTAACATATCCTCATCAAGCCAGCGCATCAGAACTTCAACCCCGATCATTTGATTACTGCGACTGTCATAGATTGGTTGGTAATAATTCATGAACTCATCACGTTGCCAAGCGCTGCGGATGCGAGTTTCGCGGGCGAGTTGCATATGGGCTTTTTGATTCATGTCTTCAATGAAGAATTGGAAATTATTCCGGCCACTATCTTTGGCGTAATACATCGCCACGTCGGCATGTTTCAACAGTTCGCGGGCATCAGCGGCATCTTCTGGGTACATGGCAATCCCGATACTAGGTGACACACTGACTGTGTGATTACCAAGCTGCATCGGCTCGCCAATAGCTTTAAGCATCTTACGCGCAACATGACTGACGTTGTTGTCGTCTTTATAGCTTTCAAGAAGTACCACAAATTCATCGCCACCAAGTCGTGCCACGGTATCAGTCAGACGTAGAGTGGTGGTAAGCCGTTTGGCCACTTGTTTTAACAATAGATCGCCAACGTCGTGCCCTAGGCTGTCATTCACTTGTTTAAATTTATCCAAGTCAATGAAACACAGCGCAATTGAACGCTGCTCGCGTTTCGCTTGGTCAATACCATGATGGATCCTGTCCATCAATAAACTCCGATTAGGCAGACCTGTTAATGCATCATAGTTTGCCAAATAGCGTAAATTCTCTTCTGCTTCTTTTTGTGCCGTAATGTCGGTGAACACTAAAACAAAGAATTCGACATCATCAGATTCACCAACTGCGGACACGTTAATGAGAGTCGGTCGCTCAGTGCCATCAGGGCTTGTGACTAGCTCTTCACCTTGCCAATGCTGGTTGGCAGTCATACCGGCAAGCAATCGCACATAGAAGCGACGACGACTAAGGCTAATGCCCAAATCGTGTTTTTGCGGTTTGTTTAGATATTCATCCATGTTGCCAAACACATCGGTAAAAGATTGGTTTGCGGCAATAACACGTTGATCTGGATCGAGCAGCACTACCCAATCGCGCGTTTGCTGGAATGCTTCGCCGAATAAACGGGCTTTTTCTTTAGTCGCTCTGGTTTCGGTAATATTGCTGTAAGTGCCAATCACTCTAATCGCTTTAGTGCCGTCGACTTCGGTGACACGGCCGATATCGCGAAACCAAAGCCAATGTCCGGCTTTGTGTTGCATGCGATAGGTGTAGTCAAAAGTTCGTTCAGTTGTGCCTAGAAATTTATGCCAAGCTTGCAGATATCCATCTTGATCTTCTGGGTGAATTAACGAGACATGTTGGCTTAATGAAACCGGGTTTAGTTCTTCGCTATAACCCAACATGGTGTGAACTCGATGCGCAAACATATTGTTTTTGCGTTCGTGCCACTCCCAAACACCAGAATTCACCGCATCTAGCGCCTGCTTTAACCGTTGTTCGCTGACCTGGACCTTGCTATGGGCCGTGGCTAACAGTCGTTTGTTGACTCGTCGATTGTATTGCCAAATTGCTGCCAAGATAATGAATATTGCGCCATAAGAGCCGATTGCAAATGCAGAAAGCCAAGGGGCTGGTTGAATGCGAATATTGATACTGGCCACTGGACTTGCTAGGTCTGTGGTTTGCGAAATCGCTTGGACTTTAAATTGGTACTCGCCAGCTGCCAACTCCGGGAAAATCACCGAGGGCGTCATTTGCAACGGATAATGTAATTCTTGTTTGCCCTCAAGCCAGAATTTGTAGCGGATCTTACTTTGATCGCGAAAATTCAAACTAGAAAACTCAATTTTTAACCCTTGCGCTTGGTGATCAAACAAAAATGTCTTGCCGTTGATATCAGCAAAACTCGGCGTCGCCGGTTGGTTAAGCGCTTGGATGGAGGTGATAACAATACTTGGAGCTTGCGGTGCTTCTTGTAAAAGTACTGGATTAAAGCGGGTGACACCCCGATTGCTACCAAAAGCTAAATCGCCATCGGCTAGTTTCGCACTGGCCGCAAAGATAAATTCATTACTAGGTAAGCCATCTTTTTTAGTGAAGTGTTCGATGCGTAAAGTGTTTGGGTCAAGTCTCGATAATCCAGCGTTGCTTGAGAACCAGAGGTTGCCTGCACTATCTTGCTCTAAAGCATTCACTTTATTGCTCAGCAGCAGATTACCGGTATTAAATTGATGACGAAGTTTAAAATTAGTGAGGTCAAAACCTAATAAACCAACGCCATCAAAAGCCATCCAAAGCACGTTATTTTGGTCGACAGCCATATCATGAGGGAAGCGCTCGAGCAAAGGCTGGTATGGGCTTACCTGATAAATCAGTGCTGCTTTGCCGGTTTCCAAGTTAAACGACCATAACTCATCAGCCGCGCCAATAAATAGCAGCTCAGGACGATTGGGCAATGAACCAATAATTTTGCGGGCTTTGCCGACGGGGAGCTGGGAGTTAAGTCTCTCGATGACAGACAATGTTCCGCTTAGTGGCTGATATTTATAGTAGTTTTCTTGGTTAAAAAACCAAAACTCTTGCTGCGGGCTATACCAGATGCCGAGGACTTGTTGCTGAAATAGCTTGAGTTGATTTTGGTCTTGCAATGGCGGCGATAGAAACTTTTGCTGTTGCGCGGAAAAATAATGCAGCCCTAATCCTGCGCGCAGCCATACATTGCCTGCTGCATCTGGATAAATCCGGTTGACCATCGGGCGAAAATTGTTAGGGAGTTCTGCTGGGTAGGGGTGAGCGGTCACTGTGTTAGTGCGAAGGTCGACCGATTTAATGCCATCGTTATTGCCGACCCATAACCGCTGATCTAGGCCCAGCGCCATTGTTTGCGCATTTCTACCATTCACTGCCGAGCTATTTTTTGTGATAGGAGCAATCGGAATTGTCTGAAAAAAATTGGTTTTTGGATGCCAATAGTAGGCGCCATCATCAACACTTGCTAACCAAAAACCGCCATCAGGGCTTTTGACAATGCTGTTGATTGTGTCGTGGCCAATTTCTAAATTGCTATCACTAAAGCGCCAAAGTAGTTCGGCTTTATCGCTGGTTAACTTGATTTGATATAAACCGCGGGTAGTGGCCAATAACCAGTGTTCATTGGTCAGAATGATGTCTTGGACTTGTAAATCATCGAGCAGTTTTTTGCGGTCATTGAGGTTATTTAAGGAGATTTCAAACAACTCTGTACCTTTGGCAACCAAGAGTTTTTGTCCTGCCAATGCCATTTTGCGGATTAGTTGTGTGGAATCATTCAGTTGCAGGGATTTATGATCGCCAGAATCTAGATCTAAGGTAAAAATGCGCTGAAAACTGGCAATGTATAGTTTCCGATCGACCCGAATTAATTGCCGGATCCGGTCCATTGGGCTGCCACCAGCATTGTTTTCATACTCAAAAAGTTTGTCCAAGCGCCGCGCAGTTAAATCATAGCGGTAGACAGCCCGATTAATTGCCAGCAATAAGTGATGTTCGTCTTCGACCAGCAGGTCATGCAACACCGCCGGCCCTTGAAATTCTTGCGCGGACAAAGCAAAAACCAGCTCAGCGGTTCCTTTTGTTTTATCGACTTGGAACACTCCAGCGTTACTGGCACCAACCCAGAATCTTCGTTGATCGTCTTCCAACAATTGAACAATGCTTAGGTCTTGAAATGAATTAGCAGATGGCAGAAATTGTCTGACTTGAGTACCGTCATACAAATTAAGTCCGTTGGCTGTGGCAACCCAAAGAAAACCCTGACGATCGATAAATAACTTTTGCACAGCGCCTTGGGTTAGGCCTTGATCAGTGGTTAGCGGCGTAAGTAATGGTGATGCTGAAGCGGCAAAAGCAAAAAGGCTTAGCCAAAATAAGGCAAACAAGCGGAAAACATGCATCATCGTGCGTAAAATTCGGTAAAAATAACGAAAAGCATATGAAACATTTTGACTGGACCCGAAGCGTAATGGTGCGAAAATAACGAAATGCAGCTGAACTGTCTAGTGCATTTACCGATTTTATAGTGCCGCCACCCGTAGTGCAACCAAACCAAAAACCAATAGGATCGCAACTCGTTGTAATTGTGTGGCAATAGTGAGCGCTTTTAGCAGATGCGCTGCGGTCGGTTGTGTATCCGGACCAATCCGAACTCGTGGCACCTTCTCATTCTCATAGTAAATCGGGCCTGCAACACTGCATTTCAGCGCAGCAGCCCATGCGCTTAACAACCAGCGGCTGGTAAAGCTGAGTTGCCTGTCTTGGCTATATTTGTGGAAAGTCAAAGTGTCTCGAATATTTACCCAAAGCGCTAGTAACAGCGTATTACCAAGTAGCGGCACTGCGCTAAAAACACGTTCGACTATCGAAACAAAAAAACCAAATTCCCGTTGCCTTAACAGTTTAGGATTCCATTGTTGTTGTAGCTCTAACAGCAAACGGTAGCAGCATGCTGCGATACCACCGCCAACCAAATACCAAAACAACACACCAAACCAGTGCTTGCTCAGTCTGAAGGCAGTTGCATCAAGTGCTGCTTTTGCGATACCCGCATTGGACAACTTGTCAGTCTTTCGAAGTACCAACGAAGATAATTGATCGCGCGCTAGGCTAGTTTGTTGCTTTTCAATGCTTTGTGAGACTTGCCGGATCTGATTTGCATAGAATTGCCAATCGAGGGACAAATACAACAAAAAAGCCTGAAAAAACTCTGGCCATGCAGACAATTCTTCAAAGGCAATCAGCAGCACAGCAAAGGGCACCAGCATCACCAGTGTCGCTAAGGCTCCGGCTAAATATTGTTGCTGCCGACCATTGCTTGGTTTTGCCACTTTTGCTCGAATGGCATTGGCAACAGCACGAATAAAAAACCAAGGTTGATAACTTGCTGGCAAAGGCGCAAAGCGGCTGAATAATAACACTACCACCGCAAGCAGTGGCTGTTGCAAAGCGCTTTGTTCTAGCATTTGCCAGAAGCTATCAACATCCATTACAACTGAACCTGCGCCAATTCGCCAATCAGTTGCAGAACCATGGCACAGCTGTTGCGAGAAGCGACTTCTAAATAGGCTTCAAAAGAACTTGGCGATTCTTTACCTGCAATGTCACTCAAACTGCGGATCACCACAAATGGAGTTTCTAACTGGTAGCAGCTTTGTGCTATTGCCGCGCCTTCCATTTCTACAGCTAACATCGTAGGAAAGGTAGCTCTGGTCTTTGCGACACGTTCAGGATCGCACATAAACACGTCACCCGTGGTGATTAGGCCGTGTTTGGTTTTACAAAATCCAAGCGCGGCGATACTGCGATCGGCCGCTGCAATCAGCGTAGGATGTGCAGTAAATGCGGCAGGAAGTCGTGGAACCTGACCTGGCTCGTAACCAAAAGCAGTCACGTCTACGTCGTGATGACGGACTTCAGTGGAAATTACGATATCGCCAACGTTTAGCTCTGGATCAAAGCCACCCGCTGAACCAGTATTGATCACACAAGATGGTTTATATAATTGGATCAATAAGGTTGTGGCAATTGCAGCAGTAACTTTGCCGATCCCACTTTGCACTAGCACCACGTCGCAACCATTGAGTTGACCACGGTGAAATTCAAATTGCGAAATTTTGGTGGTTTCGACGGCTTGCAATTGTTGTTTTAACAGCGCGACTTCTTGTTCCATCGCGCCGATAATTCCGATCAGTTTCATCATGCGGTTCCAGGCTGAAAAAACGCCATTATACCGCTATGAACGCCATTTGTGGCGATAGATTTTTCTCGCAGACTTTACGAGAAATGTAACGTCGTTGCCGCGCCATCGGTTAAGGTGCCAGCTTGATAATCACGGATTGCCTGATCGATTTCGGCAACTGTGTTCATCACAAAAGGACCATATTGCACAATTGGCTCGCCGATAGGTTTAGCCGCAAGCACTAGCAAGCGCACCGCCTCATTAGCGGTAAGTGTCAGCTGTGTACCGTCAGTGAGCACTGCTGCATGGTGGCGCGGGATTGCAGGGGTCTGTTGACCTACCAAAACTTCGCCAACAAAAGGATAAACCAGTGCATTGTGGCCTTGTGGCAGCGAAAAACTGACTTCATCACCGGCATTTAAACTGAAATCTAAATAAAGTGGAGCAGTGCTTAACCCCTGCACAGGGCCTTTAACTGTGCCGCCATCAGCGCTAATAAAATCGCCGGCAATTACTTTTACCCAGCTATTACCGCCAAGTGACAGTTGCGGGATTTGTTCCGGAGTCAGATCAACATATGCCGCCGCTTTCATTTTTTCTTTGGCCGGCAGATTGAGCCAAAGCTGAAAGCCTTGCATCAACCCTGATTGTTGTTGCGGCATTTCCGAATGAATAATGCCGCGGCCTGCGGTCATCCATTGTACGCCACCACTTTTTAAATGCCCTTGATTGCCAAGATGGTCTTCATGCAGCATGTGACCAGCCAGCATATAAGTGACAGTTTCAAAACCGCGATGCGGGTGTGGAGGAAAACCAGCGATATAATCTGAAGCTTCATCAGAGCCAAAGCAGTCCAGCATTAAAAATGGGTCTAGTCGCAGATGCTGTTGCAGACCTAAACTACGCTGAATTTTTACGCCGGCGCCGTCAGAGACTGTTTGCGCTTTGATAATGGAACGGACAACTCGTTGATTCATCATATCTTGGCTCATTAGATTTTCGCTTCTATGGTCTTAGTGGTTTGCGATTTGTTCTAGTAAACCGCAATTTCATTCGATTAAAAAGTGCGAAAATTCCGATAATTAGTTCGATTTAGTCGAAGTATTCGCCACTTTTAGTGGTTAATTTTCCTGTTCTCGTGGTTTAACAACCAGATTTTGCGCGATAAACCTCCGGCATAACCGGTCATGCTGCCATTTTGACCTATGACTCGATGGCAAGGCACCACGATAGCCAAAGGATTACGGCCATTTGCAGCGCCAACCGCTCGGACGGCTTTCGGCCGCGCTATTGCATTGGCGATATCGCCATAGCTACAGTGACCTCCATAGGGGATTTGCCGTAATTGTTGCCACACTTGCTGCTGAAATTCAGTACCGTCCGCGGCAAGGGGGAGTGTGAACTCCGTACGGTTTTTTTCAAAATATTCAGTAAGCTGAGATAAACCAAGTTGCAGTATCTCTGCAATTTCTTCAGTGAGTTCATGATTTTGTAACCCGCTAGAGCATTGGTTCAGCACTTGGGGTTTCTGAAGAACCAAACATAGGTTGTTGCGTGATTGAGCATCGCGCAATGTTAGTGGTAGTTCGGCAGTTGCGAGAAGGTCGCCTTGCCGCGGCTCATTAAAACTCAATTGCGCTTCTAACTGCTGGCGATCGGCGGCGATTTTGACGTTGGCAAGGTCCCGATCTTTATCCGCACTTACATCGACAAATTCGATGGCAACAAAGCCACGTTTGCAGGCCGTCAGCACTAAATCGCCGATGGGTGTGCGCAAAGCTGCAGTCATCGTCAACATATTGCGTTCGTTTAAAATTGTAGGCATGCGCTCAATCCTGCTTGGGTTTTTGTTTGTTGGCAGTGGCGGTTAACTTATTGGGTTTAGCGGGTAAGTTAAACCATAGTTGCAAGGTCGCGTAACTGCGCCAAGGTGAAAGCATAGAATCAGTGATAGGTGTCGCACGCTGTTGTAGTGCTTTTTGGATCCCCAGATCACCGGCTAACCATATGTCACTGTCACTCATGCCGCGCATTTTGGCATAGGCGATGGTCCAAGGTCCTATGCCTTTTAAACAGAGCCATTCACTCGGATCTGCATCTGGCTTGTCGAGTACAGCTTGAGCCAGCGCCTTTAATGTTTCGCGCCGAGCTTGTGGTACTTTAATCATCGCCAAATCGCTATGTGCAACAGCACTTGGCGTTGGAAAAAGTCGCATAGCAACACCGTCCGGCGTGTCCAACGCCGGAATGGGTTCACCAAGTTCAGCGCATAAGCGGTTGAGTTGAGCGCGAGCCCCGGCGACACTCACTTGTTGCCCGAGCACCGCCCGCACAGCCGCCTCCCAGCGGTCCCAAACTCCCGGGATCCTTAGTCCTTGGATATGTGACTCTTGAAAAAAGCCGCTTAGATGCTGATCGATCTGCTGCATGTCGGCATCAAGATCGAGCAGTCGACGCAATTTACTGATCACAATGCTTAAACCATCTGGGTAGGGCCAATGTAAGGTTAATTGCAGTACTGTTTTCACCGGATCTGGGCGAACTTCGAACCATCCTTGGCGATGTTCGATGGCAATAGTCCGTCCATAACAATCGCCGTGCTGCCATTCCATTCCTGAAAGTGTGCGAGCTTGCCAAAATTGCAATAGTTGTTGCCATGCCATCGGAGGTCTATAAGCAAGCTCTAGCGTTAACAGTGGAGATGAGTGGGACATTCGATGGCCTCTAATTTGACTTGGGGTCAGTTTTAATTGTTGTTTAAATTCGTCTTGGAATCGCCGCACGCTATGAAATCCGGCATGCAGAGCGATGTCGGCAACGGGGAGGGCAGTTTGGTGCAATAATTGTTTGGCGAACAATACTTGCTGGTACAGCGCATATTGTTTGGCAGAGATGCCAAGACGTTGAAAGAGTTTACGTAAATATCTGTCGGAGATACCTAGTCGTTCACACAATTGCTGCTGGTTGCCATCAATCAATACACCTTGTTCGATGAGTTTGACCGCCCGACGAAGGGTGGTGTCGCTGCCAAGCCAAGCCGGAGAGCCGGGCGCGCTATCTGGACGACAACGCAGGCATGGCCGAAAACCGGCAACTGCTGCGGCAATAGCACTTGGAAAGTATTGGACATTCTGCTCTTTGGCTGGCGGTGCTGGGCAAATAGGTCGGCAGTAGATGCCGGTGCTGGTTACTGCGACAAAAAACAAGCCGTCAAATCTGGCATCTCTGGCCATTCGTGCTTGTTGATAGCTGATTAATTTGTCCATTGATTCCAACTCCAGTGCGACAAGGCCAGTGTAACGGAAAAATTTCGCCACACTAGCCAGATCCGGCACTGAATTGGTTTAAACGTTTAAATCCACTTGCTGGACTAAACCCACTTCACCAGATTCTTTAAGGAAAATACCACTGCGGGCAATATGGGCTTGCAACTTGTCACTGTCGTATAAACCAAAGGAAGTGGAAACAGACATTGTCGAAATCGCCGCAACCCCCATTTGCGATAACGACTTTAACTGTTCACCTGGCTGCCAAACGCCAAGCTTTGACCAACTGGCATCATTTTCATCTATAAAACCATTTTGATCATCATCAAGTAGCGCAAGTTCTTGATGACCTTGATTAGTTGTGGGGCCAAACAGCTCAGATCCATTGTCAATTTGCTGATTTTGGTTACGGTCAAAGGTCAAATAATATTGAGAGGCTGCGAGCCCAGCCAATTGCTTGGTTTCGCCATTGGCGAAAAAATCAAAGGAATGAGTTTCCCCGGTATAGCGAAATGGCGTTTGGTCAAAACTTAGCACCAACGGATCTTTAGCGGGTTCGGTTTGTGAAATGCTCATCGACAACTGTTCAGATTGCATTTGCAAATCAAAGGACCAACTAAAAGCTCGACCATCCGCAAGTTCGACAGCACCGCTAAAATTCGCACTAACTTGCTGATAACGATAAGATAATTCAAATACAGTGATACCATTATTACTAGCTGCTGCTGGCGGGTTAGCTGGTGCAGTTTCTGGGGCCGCAACTGGCGGTGAGGATGCCTGTTGCTGGGCTGTTTGCGCGTAAATTTTTTCAAGATCAGAGCCTTCAATCCATGATAGCAATTTCCCGGATGTCAGCTGTTCTAAGATCCGTTTGACTGCACCAACGCTCAACAATGCATTAAACTGTTGACTGTCTTCATTTTGTTCATCCGATGACGTAGACTCGGTGCTGGGTACTGCTACTGTTGGTGGCGCAAAATTCGGTCGGCTGTTATTTGCCGGAGTCGGTTGCGCTGAATTTGCTACCGGGGTAGAAGCGCTTCTAGGGACTTCAAGCCGAGATTTATGAGCGATGAGTTGCTCGGACGACGACAAATTTTGGTGGGCAGCGACGATATTCATCATGGAACTCCAGTGTTTTCTGGTTTGCTGCATCTTTTATCGACAGTGATTGATTAAACTTTAGGCGGATTTTTATGTTAGAAGAGTTTTTCCTACAACTAAGTACAGATCCAGAGAGCATTACTTTTGAGCAAAGTATTGAATTAATTGACACATTATATGATTTCACCCCAACAGCATTTAAAAATGGTGAAGTAGAAAATTCGGCAGGTGAAAACAACGGGTCTTGTAAAATACTGGCTTTTGCAGCCTTGCACCAGTTGTCAGAACCGCAAACCTTGCAGCTGTTTGGTGATTATTATCGACTTGAAGTGATGCCTGATATCAAAGGTCATAACCACGCCAACATTCGCAATTTTATGCGTACTGGTTGGGATGGTATCAGTTTTAGTCAGCAACCGCTGCAAGGCAAGGCTCAATAAGTCTGGTTGTTAAGAGTTAAAAGCCTGTGCAACTGAGCTTCAAGCTTGGTTGAAGTGGGAAAGGGATGAATTTCATAGTGAAGTTCACCTTGGCAAAAACTGATGGATTAGTGCTGAGCTTCTAATGCCCTAAGCAGGGCGTTAAGCTCATTAATCACTCAAACTGTTTTTGCCAATGGCTGAGCGACGGTGCGTTTAGTGCACTTCACCAATACTGATTCTATTTTTTTTGCTGAGAACGGCTTAGCAATAAAACCACAAGCACCTGCTAGAATACTTTGCTGCACATTTTCCACCGTACTATGTGCGGTCATAATGACTACATTGGCTTGCGGATTAATTTCTTTGAGCTGACGCAGTAAAGATTTGCCATCACAGTCAGGCAATTCGATATCGAGAAAAACAACATCTTGTTGTTGGGCATTGTAGCTGTTAATACCCAAAGTGCCGTTAGCTGCTTCACTTACCTTGTTGATGCCAAGTAACATTAAGGTTTGGCGCAGGTACTCTCTGACCGACGAGACGTCATCAATAATTAATACTGAACAATCGGATACTTTCATTGCTAACTTCCTTTGTTTGCTGCAGCACGTGCTCCACGCTATTAAGTTGTAGTCCTTAGATGGCGATGGCGCAAGGCGAGTTCCTATAATTGCATTTTTTTATGTTAACAAATCTGCTGAAATTTCGACACTATTTTCTGCATAGAGCAAATAGTGGCGAAGCTGGCGGTCATTTTTGTGCTGTATTTTTCAGCACTTATTCGATAGTCTGGGTTGAAATTTAATCGCAATGAGTGATTTGTGTGCAATTGGCTGAATTCTCCAAGATTTTTGCTTTACCTTTGGCGCTGCATTTGTATAATGACGACTCCAACGCTAGGGGCATAGTTCCAATTGGTAGAACAGCGGTCTCCAAAACCGAAGGTTGGGGGTTCGATTCCCTCTGCCCCTGCCACTTCTTCTGAGATGACGAATTCAAAGATGAATAAGTTGACTCACATTCAGCAACAATTTTTGCAGTCACTGAATATTCAGACCTTGCAACCAAGGCCAGAGTTATTTAGCTCGCAAAATGTTGCAGATAGTTCCGAACTAACCCAAGTGACCACGATATCCAGCAACCCGTTAGAGTTGTTGCGCAGCGAACAATCATTACCAAAACAAGAAAAAATCGCTGCAGATGAGTCGCAGTTGCAAGTTGCAATTGAGCAAAGCTTGATTTTAGCGAAGGCTCAGGTGAGTTCTGAGCAGCTGTTGCAAGATATCCAACAAGCATTTCCTGATGGTATCAATCTAACTATCTGGCAAGATCCGCAGTTGCATCATGAGTTCATGCTAACTGATGACAAGTTTTTCATTAGAGATTTGCAGGTTTTGCGGCAAATTCAGGTTAAACGGCAGTTGTGGAATTGGTTGGCCAAGCATTTTGACCATACTCATTCCTCACTTTAAGCTTTTATTGAAGATTCAATTATCATGATCCCATGGACCATTCGACCTGCAGAACTGGCTGATGCCGCCGACATGCTGTTAATTGAGCAGCAAGTGGCCAGTTATCCTTGGACCTTGTCGCTTTATCAAAGTTGTTTTTCTGAACGTTATTTCAATTTTGTGATTGAAGTTGAAGGGATTATCGCTGGTTTTTATATTGGTGAGTTTGTCGCACAAGAGGCCAGTTTATTTAATATTGTGGTCAGCGCAAATCAGCAAGGGCAGGGCTTAGGCCGGGTTTTACTTGAGCACTTCATTGCGCAAGCTGACGCTAAGTTAGCTCTAGAATGTTGGTTAGAAGTTCGAGCGTCTAATTCGAGTGCAATTGCACTTTATCAAAGCGCAGGTTTTCACCAAACTGGACTGCGGCGCAATTACTACCCGACGCCATCGGGTAATGAAGATGCGATTTTAATGGGATTGCCGTTACGAATGGGCTAGTTTCAGCGCCGCTCTATTCCGGATCCAATGCCATAAATTTATCAAGATCAGCCTGAGTCAGCCATTCTTTGGTCGCTAGTTGTTCCGGCGACCATGCAAAAACGCGCAGCGGGTTTTTGCTATCGCGCGCCATACTATGTAATTGATTCACACTATTTGCAGTGAGTTGGTGGCCAGCCGTCAGCACTATTTGCTTAGATTCATCATACAACGGCAGTGACAGCACCATGCCAGGACGCAGCTCTTTTAGTGGCGTTGGTGTTTGGCTGCCGGTGAATGCAACATGGTCAAACATTACCAGTTTTTGTAATGCCCGCAATACTTCAGGGCAATAGAGAATTCTTATCTGCTTTTTCATCAGCTGCAGCACATCGCCAGGTTGCAGTTTGTCTGCCGCCAAACGTTGCGTTAAATGACCCCAATAGTCACGAGCGACCGATAAAATGCGAGCACCGATTGGAATATTGTTTGCCATCAAATGTGCAGGAGTACCACTGCCTTTGTATTCTTCATATTGATGATAAATGATGTCGGAAACACTCTTCAGATGACGAGCTGGAGCCAGTAAATCTCTGGCTATCACCGGATGATTAAGGTAGGCTTTTTTATCAGGGGCAGACATTTTGTAGAATGGCTTCGCATAAATCTCGTGAGCCAATCCCGTCAAACCAAGCTCAGAAAGTTGAGCCGCTAGTCCGATGGTTTCTATTTCTGAGCGCGAGAGAGCAAGTTTTTGCGCTAGCTGAGTCGCTAATTCACTTAGATTTTTCGCAAATCCCGCACTAATTTGTGGATCCTGACAGGTCATTTGGAACAACACGTTCATAGTTGCACCTTGCTCTTGTCGAAGTTGCAGCAAGGTTTGACGCAATTGATCTGTGCGTTGGTTAACTTTTTCCTCGAGCTGTTGATTGATAGCTCGGAGTTGTTTGTTGGCCATCGCCAATTGTTGAGTGAGCAACCGATTTTGTTTCTGTAATCTAGTTTGCTCCAATCCATCGCGGATCAGGGTTTTTAATTCATCGTTGTTCCATGGCTTTTGCATGTAACGATTGATTTTTCCAAGATTGACCGCTGCCACCGCTGATGACATATCAGCATAACCTGTAAGGATAATCCGGTAAGTGATTGGGTATTTATTGGCTACTTGTTCCATCAACTCTGCGCCGTTGATCCCCGGCATGCGCATATCTGAAAGTACTAAGTCGACTTGATTGTTGGCTAATAAAGTCAAAGCTTCTTCGCCGGAGTTGGCAAGTAACAGCTTGTAGCTAGGGTCTTGGAGTAAACGTTGCAAAGACTTCAGGATATTCGCTTCATCATCGACGCATAAGACCGTCATCGGTGCTTTGGTAACTTCAGACATTCAATTTCCTCAGCAATCGGTATGGATGTTCGGTTGAGTAAAAAATTCGCTACAGTTCATGCTATACCAAATCAGTTCTGACTGAATTTTCAGCATCTGTCAACATTTCCGGTGTCAGCAATGGTAGGTGCAGCGTAAAGCATGTGCCTTTCCCTATTTCGCTAGTGACCTTAATCTGTCCCTGATGCCGGTGAATGATGCTGTAGGACAATGACAAGCCAAGACCAGTGCCTTTGCCGACCGGTTTAGTCGTAAAGAACGGCTCGAAGATCCGTTTTAGATGCTCAGGAGCAATGCCACTGCCGCTATCTTGAACTTTAATTTCTAGGGCATTATCCACTTCACGAACACTTACTTCGATTTTACCAAAGGTTTCAATGGCCTGCGCAGCGTTGACTAGCAAATTCATAAACACTTGGTTGAGTTGCATCGGTTGACAATAGATATGCGGTAAATCTGGTGCATAATGCCGAACTACTTCCGCTTTATACTTAAGCTCGTTGCTTAAAATGCGTAATGTACTTTCAATACCTTGTGTGATGTCGGCTTCTTGCCAATCGGTACTGTCGACATGCGAGAATTCTTTTAAACTTTTTACTATCGCCATCACGCGATCTGCACCTTCCAGCGATTCTGCAACAAGTTCCGGGCAATCAGACAGTACCATCTCTAATTGATTGCGTTGTACATAGTCCGCTTTCATCGCATGCAAGGTGTTTTGCGGCACCTTGTCGATTATTTTTCCAAGCAAATCAATATATTTGCCCATTTTTTGCAAGTATTCCTGCAATGTTTGTAAGTTGGAAAAAATGAAGCCTACAGGGTTATTAATTTCATGGGCAACGCCGGCGGCAAGTTGACCAATGGCAGCCATTTTTTCTGACTGTAGTAGTTGATTCTGCGCTTCTTCTAATCTTTGAATTAATTGTTGCTGTTGCGCTTTTTCTTCTTCAAGTTTAAGGGTTAATCTTGTGAGTTCTTGGTGATAGCTGGCGGTTACCGTCATATCATGAACGGTAATACATGCGCAGCTAACTTGTTGTTCATCGTCAAAAATCGGATAAATTTCAACGTTTTGAAACATTTGGCACTCTTCGCCGGTAATTGGCCTGCTGCTTTTAAACTGAAAAACAACGGGCCTTTGTTCCCAATAAGAGTAACTGGCGTTTTTAAGCACAAAGACACTTTGTAATTTCCGCTTTAAAAACGCCGCTTGCTCTGGAAACAGCGTGAGGATTGATTTGCCTTGAACTTCCCCTGATTGTAGTTGCAGCCGATCCGCAAAAAAGTTATTCCAAAAAACGATATTAAGGTCAGGATCGACAATACATGCACCAATAGACAATTGAGTCACTACATGTTCAAACAGATGGTGTTGGTTCATGAGATCCCCTTACTGCCTGCCGATGGCAACCGTTAATTCAATAAAGTGTCCAATCGAGACTTCAGCACTAAAATTGATTCTTCATCGAGACAAATCACGACTCGTGAATTAAAACTCGCATTTTCGATGCTAAAACATATTTCAAGTGTCAATGAATGTTGCCAGTTATAATCGGGTCTAGGCTGAAATTGCGGGTTAAATAGTGCTGGCGCGGCAAGATGTAAGCGCGTAGACATTTGTTCAACCATACCCTTGAGGCAAGCGCCTGCCAAAATATTGGTTAGTTCCAGCACTAATTCATCGTAACTATTCGCGGTCATTGGCTGATCGTATTGCATACTTTCACCAAGTTGCGCGCAGCCTTCTTGGCTAATGATCGAAATGACTTCCCCTCGTAAATCGCCCATAAACGACTGACGCGCAAAGTAGTGCGGAGTCTCTGGACTATATAAATTGTGCAACCCTTCCGGCGTGGTCATGGTTATTTTGGGGATGGACAAAATTACTCGGATATCAATCAACTGAGCCAAAGCGTTGGCGGCTTGTCCCATTGAGATATTCATCACTTCTTGCAG
>JAFLDV010000032.1 GCA_017302255.1 Gammaproteobacteria bacterium
AACACCTGATCGTAGGCACCAACATCATCCCAATCTTGTAAACTAACCGCTTCCGTACTCGCTTTGCCTTGCACTGGCGCCGCAAACCAATCCCGAAGTTCACTACCCGCTTGTTTTCGCTGATAGAAAACCTGCTGACTGTCGGCAGACCAATAGGCTTGTTCTGGTTGTCTGCCCAACCAATCTGGATGAGCCATGGCTTGTTTCATCGTCATTGGTGTCGAACCAACTGCGGCCTTTACTGTCACAGGTTCGGTAGGATTGACCGCTAATACCGTTGGCGCAAAGATAACGAGCGCACTTAGGCTTAGCGCTAACAGCGATTTTTGAGGTAGTTTCATCGGTTTAGTTCTTAGAGTAAGGAATGAATTGTCACTTATACAAAGCAACTCAGAGAAATTCAACCTTCTGCGATACGATGCATCGCCAATCCGATGAACATCCATAAAAAAACCACCGCATTGCGGTGGTTGTTGAGTCTTCAATTACAGAGCAAATTAGCGATTAGGCGGCAATCTTAGCCGACACTTCACCAATTTGCGCTTTCGCAGCTGCCAGCGCCTGTTGCGCGCTATCAGCGCCCATATTGAGGCCTTCAGCATAGATAAAATGTAAGTCGGTTAAACCAATAAAACTAAAGAAGCTTTTCAAAAATGGCGTTTGACTGTCAGCAGGTAAATCTTTATAGATACCGCCGCGAGTTGCGAAAAATATCACTGGTTTGTTCTGCAAAAGGCCAACTGGTCCCTGCTCGGTATATTTAAAAGTGATGCCAGCACGAGCCAGGCGGTCAAACCAAGACTTTAACTGAGTTGGCACTCCAAAGTTGTACATCGGCACGCCAACTAAAATAACATCAGCTGACTCGACTGCGGCGATAGCTTGGTCTGAAATTGCAGCCAATGCTTGTTGTTCGGCCGAGCGATCGGCCACTGGCGTCATCCATGCTGCCAATTCAGGCATCGCCAGATGCGGATATGCATCGGCAGCTAAATCAACATCTTCGCGGGCAAAGCCAGCAGGCAATGCTTGGATAAATTGCTCGATTAACTGGCTCGATTGACCTTTTTCACCACTCACCGAACTATTCACGACTAAAACTTTTTTCATAGCACTTTTCATGTCAAAGCCCCTGCAGTTATTTATGGAAACATATGGATGTGTTCAATTGATGCGTGCAGTTTATCAACCACATTTTCGACAAAAAAGCAGAATAAATCGCCAATAACGTTCGATTTTTTAATCTAAACAAAATAGTAATCCAAATTTCAACTTGCCGCGTATCTAATACCAACAATGTCGCGACTAAAGGTCATAATTATGTTGGATCAACGCCGCACTTACGGGCATCATGCGAGTCAGTTTGCAAACAACTCGCCGGGACTTATGGATACGACAGAAACTGCGTCACCGCTTAACTTGGGCCAATGGGAAGAAGCATTGGGGTTAATCGCCATAAACCGCGACAAATCAGCTTACGCTGGTTTGTTCAACTACTTTGCCCCAAGACTTAAAGCGTTCGGCATCAAGATGTTTGGCAATGAGCAACAAGCGATGGAGATGGTGCAGGACACCATGCTAAACGTTTGGCAAAAAGCTGCGTTGTTTGATCCAACTCGCGGTTGTGCTTCGACTTGGATTTACACCATCGCCCGGAACGTCCGTTTTGACATGCTGCGCAAGAAGCAAAGTCGAAAAGATGATATTAGCGCTGACGATTTGTGGAGTGATGGCGATTATCCAGAGCAAGAAGATTTACAGAGCCATAGTTGGGATCTGTATATCATTGCCGAGAAAATTGCGCCGCATTTTGCAGCATTACCGCCAGCACAACGTGTTGTGATGGAAAAAGTATATTTAGAAGAAAATTCACATCAAGAAGTCGCAGAGCAACTCGGGATCCCGTTAGGTACCGTGAAATCGCGGATCCGTTTGGCTTTAGATAGATTAAGAGAGGCAGTCGATGGGCAACAGCGTTAAACATCACCCAAGTTTAAGTTTGTTGGAACAATTCTGTGACGGTAGTTTGACTCCAGAAGTCGCACTGTTGGTCGCGACACATTTGGATTTTTGTCCTCATTGTCAGCGCCTTAGTAAAGATATCGAAGCAGACTTAGCCTGTAGCTTTGCAGCAGCACCGGTAGCAGCAGGTCAAGATGATTGGTTAAGTATGATGCAACAGGTTCTTGCCGAAGCTGAAACTACCGCCAAGCCAGTAACGCCATCAACAGATCCGGTTGTGACCAATTTAGAAGTTGGTGGACATCAGTTTGAATTGCCACGTGCTCTTCAGCGTCTGAGTAGCAAACGCAGCAAATGGCTTACGCTTGGTGGTATTGCGACGGCTAGGCTACCTTCGGGCGAGCCTCATCATATTTCATTATTGTTTATCGACAAGAACACCGCAGTGCCACAACATACCCACAAAGGTTTAGAAATGACCTTAGTGCTGGCGGGTGAAATGGTTGATGAACAAGGCCGTTATGTCCCTGGTGATTTGATTATCAATACTCCAGATGACACCCATACACCACGCAACGTCAGCGATGACCCTTGTTTATGTTTGTCGGTGTTAAGCGCGCCATTGCAGTTCAAGCAAGGCATGACCAGACTACTGAATCCATTGCAGCGATTTTTTTACTAGTCACTACGCCTAGGCCTCAAAAGCAAAAACCGCCATTACTGGCGGTTTTTTTATTGTCTCGAATTACATTTTTAGCTAACTGCAGCTAGCAGAGCAAAGCAATACCACCTTTGAGGTTATACACTTCGGCAAATCCAGCTCTGTTGAGGATTTTCGCTGCTAACAAGCTACGATTGCCTGAACGGCATACCAACAACAGGCGCTGCGATGCATAGAGTTCTTGCTGCATCAGCGACCAGCAAATTCGTGACAGCGGCACATGCACAACTTTTGTTGTGGCCGGAATATAGGGCCCCAACTGCCCCGCGCTTTGCTCGTAGCCCTCTCGCACATCAACCACCAAGCAATCTGGATACTTCGCCAAAAACAGATCTAGCTGCTGACACTCGACGATAGCTTTGGCATCTGACAGATTGACTTCAACAATACCGCATTGGTATTGCGCTGATTGCGCAAGCTGGCAACTTTGTTTATTGATTTCATCCAACCAATGTTGCGTTGGTAACTGCGCAGCCAACAGCTGGGCAAGTAACGGTTGTTCAGCGCATGCAATGTTCCAGGTAGTGAAGAATCGCTGTGCGTAGTCATGACTCGACAATAATACCGTGTCGTCAGCGATGCGTTGCTTTAATGCCAGTAAGCTCTGCACAAAGGCGTTTGCATCGGCATCTGGTAAATCCAAACGACCACAACCGCCAGGCAGCAACAGATCTCCGACAAATGCGCCAAGCAATTGCTCGCCGCGCCATAGCAATAAGCTGCGGCTGTCACTGCTATGTCCTGGCGTAGCCAGCTGCTCTAATCGATATTGACCGCAGTTAATTTCATTCTGACCACTAGGCCAGCCAAGGTTGTGATCAGCTGCGGCCTCTGGTTTTAGCAGTGCCAGTAAATCAGCCCGAGCAGATTGATGATCTTGATGTTGATGGGTATCAAGCACGGCTAAGAGTGTTAAGCCTTGCCCCTGTACTAGGTTCGCCAAGCGATTTGCCAATGGCGCAACCGGATCAATAATAACCGCTTGGCGACTTTGTTCGCAGACCAAAAGGTAACTACACATGTCCTCATGTTTAAGCTGAGTCACCCCACAACATTGGTCTGTGTCTGTACTTAAAACATCTGAAAGCACTAAACAACATTGCCGCACCACCGGCGTCAATCGATGCAAGGCAGCGCAAGCTTGGTCAATTTGAGTTTGGGTTGTCGCCGGACCAAATGACATACGAATAGCACCTTGACTGCGCCAAGGTTCAAGTCCCATCGCATCAAGCACAAAACTTGTCGGCACTTTGGAGCTACAGGCAGAACCTGAACTAACCCGAATACCAGCGGCATCAAATAAATCCATGATATCTTTGCTATAAAAGCCCGGCACCGCAAAATTAATGGTGGTTGGCACTATATAGGGCTCATCACTATTTAATACCAAATCCGGATATAGTTCGCGCAGTGCAGCCAACAATTGCGCCCGAAAGCGCCACAGCGTCGCTTCGTTTTGAAAGACGGAATCGGTAGATTTTAATAATTCAGAAAAAATCGCATGCAGCGCAGCAATACCCGGCAAGTTTTCGGTGCCAGAGCGCAAACCACCTTCTTGTCCGCCACCGGCGATAAAAGGCTGATACGGTGAACCTTGCCGAACGTATAAAAAGCCAATGCCTTTGGGTGCATAAAGTTTATGACCGCTAAATGGCGCATAGTCGATGCTAGTATTGGCGATATCTAACGACATTTTGCCTAGCGCTTGGACACAATCAACCATCCAGCGGACATCTTTATTCACCCGCCGAATCAGCTGTTCGAGCGCCAGCAAATCCTGCTTAACTCCTGTTTCGTTGTTGGCGGCCATAGTGCAAACCATTGCCGCCTTTGGCAACAATAGCTCCAGAGCCTTCAAATCGAGAATACCATGTTGGTCAACCGGGATTGCCTGAACTGTCGCATTCAACTGCAGCACCGCATTCCAATGCTTTAAACTTTCCGGCACCGCTTTATGTTCGGTCGCGCCATACAACAGCAAAGTTTCTGGACCACCAAGTCCCCGCCGTTTTGCATCGGACAAAGCCGAAACAATTGAGGTTTGGATACCTTCAGTTGCGCCAGAGGTAAATACAATTTGTCCGCTACTGGCGCCAATAACTTGTCTTGCCAGCTGACGAGTGGCTTCGAGCTCAACTTTCGCTTTAATGCCGGTGCTGTGACTACTGCTTGGATTGCCAAAGCATGTTTGCATGTGATGCATCACAGCCTCTGCCGCACATGGCAAAACCGGCGTCGTCGCGTTGTGATCGAGATAAATTTCGATGTGACGACCGCTCGTTTCCGGTAAGCATGATTTGGCAAGTTCAGCATTAGGTGTCGTGACAGACGTATTCATCAGCCCAGCCTTTTTATAACCAATAGGAATAACTTATATTCCATCATGATAAGCAATTGCCGGCGGTTCGACAAGCACTACACCGCAATCGATCGAGCAATCAGGCTAACCATAGCTGCCTGTGACTGAAAATGCATTAGCCATAGTGGTAGGACGAATATTGGTTGCTTGGAAAAATGTCCATTAAACTTGCAACCACTGTCGCAGGTATTCGCTATTGCAGAAAAAGAGCATAAAAAAACTCCGCAATTGCGGAGCTTTTCAAGCTGATGATTCTTTACTTAGCGACAGTAAATTATTCGACTAATTATTCAACTAAGTCTTTTGGAATATCCGGTCTTAACGCCGACCAAACTCGTCCTGACTCTTTACCGTATTTGCGTACAGCAAGGACAACTTCATCATGTTTACCCGCTTCTGCGTATAACTTCAGCTGGTGATAGTATTTTCTTGCTAACTCACGTGATTCTGGTTGCGAGAAATAGAAAGTCGCAATTTTACGGTATAAACCGCGGAAACCATTGAGGATCAATACATAAATACGGTTTGCTGAATGCAGGGCCAACTCGTGATTTAAGTTGTAATCAAAATCAGCAAAGGCGGTTGGAGTGTCTTCTAACTGCTCGGCGCCAGCAAAGGCTGCGATTGCTTGTTCACGATGGTTTTTCACTGCACCACGAATGTAGATTGCGCTGATGTTGGTGCGCGCAGACAATAACTCGTCAACTAACTCTGGCATCCGCTCTTCATCTAAGCGCGCCAAAGTCTCGAGAATATTTAATCCAGAGGTTTCCCAGAAGTTATTCACTTTGGTTGGTTTACCGTGCTGAATAGTCAACCAACCATCACGAGCCAAACGCTGCAATACTTCACGAAGCGTGGTTCTGGTCACGCCAATCAACTCTGACAATTCACGTTCAGCCGGCAGAATAGAGCCCGGGGCGAATTTTCCGTTCCAAATGGATTCAACGATATATTCTTCAGCAAACCCTGCTGGGCTCTGTGCTTTAATCAGGTTAGTCATCCGGATCTGTCCGTTTTTGTTGTGATTTTAGTTAACTTTGGCACTGATTGTACCAGACCAAGGGCAGTTCACAAGCACCCTTCTACAAAATGCCGCATCATACTGATGGCAAAGGTTGTTTTCACACGCAATTTCGCTTAGATTGTCGGCTGGAAATAATAACCCGACTAACAAGGGAAATCAGATGTTTGCAGCTGTGGCTCGTTGGCCTAAACAACGCTGGCCTTGGATCCTTCTCACTGTCTCATCCAGTGCATTATTGCTTATCGCTTTGTATTTCCAATATGGTATGGGATTAGCACCATGTATCATGTGTGTTTACCAGCGTTTTGCGCTTTGCGGTATCATCATCGCAGGCCTAATTGGTAGTTTTGGCTATCAATCGGTGTTTGGTCGCTGGTTGGGTTATGTTAGCTGGATAGTTGGTGCCGGTTGGGGTTTGAAAATAGCCCATGACCAAGTGGTAAATGAACAAGTTGTTGCCAGTGGCGGATTTTCTACCTGTGCCTTATTCCCAGAGTTTCCAACGTGGTTGCCTTTAAATGAATGGATACCTGCGGTTTTTCACCCAACAGGTATGTGCGGCGAGATCTTATGGACTTTCCTAGGCTACTCAATGCCGTTTTGGATGCGCATTGTATTTGCAGTTTATTTGCTGGTTGCCATCATCATTCTGGCAAGCCAATTGAAGAAGCATAAATACAATCCGTATGACTAGATTGCCTGCAAAGCAGTCAAGAAAAAACCGCCTTTCGGCGGTTTTTTTATTACAGAATTGCTAACAACTCAACATCAAAAATCAAAGCGCTATATGGCTTGATTGCACCACCAGCACCACGCTCGCCGTAAGCTAAGTTGTGTGGGATGTATAAGCGGTATTTCGCGCCAACAGGCATTAACTGTAATGCTTCTGTCCAACCAGCAATTACGCCAGATACTGGGAATTCAGCAGGTTGGCCACGATTGTATGACGAGTCAAACACTGTACCGTCAATTAAAGTACCGTGGTAATGCGTACGAACTTTATCAGCACGCGTTGGTTTTTGGCCTTCACCTGCGTTGATGATTTCATACTGTAAACCAGAAGCAGTGGTAACGATCCCTGGTTTTTTCGCGTTTTCTGCAAGGAAAGCATCACCAGCGCCTGCTGCAACTTTCGCTTGAGCTTCTTGCTCAGCTTGCATGCGCTCGCTAATTACTTCAAAAGCTGCACGAATTTGCGCTTCGGTAACTTCAGGCTCGGTGCCACCAAAAGCAGCAGCTAAACCAGCGGCAACAGCGGTAATATCTAAACCATCAAATGGGTTATCAGCCAATTGCTGACCCATTTGCAAACCGATACCGTAGCTCGCGTGTTGTTCAAGCGTTGTGAATTTTGACATAACTATCACTTTTAAAATTGCGCAAAAGCGCTGTTAATAAACACCAGTGACCAAGGACACTGCCATTGAAAAATTTGGGCTATAGTGCTTGGATTTTTTGCCAAATCGATTGCACTAACAACTCATCTGAATGATTTAACTCACCATTTTCCATAGCAACAGCCAAACTCGCGTCAACTGCCGTCATGATATCGTCGGCACTAAATGCTTGTTCAGTTAGTTGCAACTGTCCTACTGCTAAATCAACGTGGCCACGTAAATAACCGCTGGCAAATAATTCGTCATCCGATAATTGCGCGACACTGTTATCAAAGTAATCGGACATTTGACTGATTTTAACTAGAGCTGAGTTCATTCATTCTCCGAGGTACCCAGGCGGTACATCACATAATCGTTATAACCACATAGAATGCGCAGCATCCCTTGTAACTCTTGATCGAGGCTTGGGTCACCACTATCACTAATGAGCGGGCGACCGCCTAATTGTTGAATTTTGCTTTTGGTCGCCAACAGACAAATATGCTCTCGGCCAACTGTTCGAATCACAGATGGCGATAACTGTTGATTGCCACGGCCAAAAATATGGCCTTGGCCACCAATCAAAGTAATAACAAGTCGACAGTCAAAACCATCGACTAATTTGAGTAATTCAGCTGCCGTAACATCACTGGCAATGACTTCACCATTTTCAACGACATCAACGCCCAACAAGGTGTTTGGCAAATTAAGTTCAGCCATGACAGCGGCAACAGTGCTGCCCGAGCCCATGATATAACGGACATCGTCTTCCATTTGACTGACAAAATAAGCAGCTAAGTCATCCAGCACCAGCTCTTCTGACTCTTTGCCAGCGGTCTTTACACTCTGCACATAACGCAATTCTGCGGGGATCTGCATCTCGCCATAACGTTTGGCTCGCACAGTACCGCTGCGAAAAGCGACTTCATCGATATCCATGACTTGTGCTTCTTGTACTGAAACTAACTCGCCCCGGACCATTTTTGCCACAACTTTACCCGCAGCTTGCGGCGTAATGGCATAAACACCCGAGTGAATTTTACAACCTGCCGGAATACCAAGCACCGTGGTACTTGGTTTGACACTGTTGCAAATATTGCGCGCTGTGCCATCTCCACCGGCAAATAACAATAAATCAATACCGAGTTGACTGAGCTGAGCCGCAGCCTCTTCACTGTCGGTTGCAGTCGACGGCTCAGCCGGCGTCCACTTGAGAACTTCCAGCGTAAAGCCGAGTTTCTCGGCAAGATCTGCCCCCATAGCACCAGCGACTGTGACGATAACAAGCTGGTCACGCAAGGCTAAAAGCTCCTGCAGCGCGTATTCTGCACGTTGCGACGCCATGGGCACGGCACCAAGCGCTAGCGCTGTCGCCGCCATATCATCACTGCCTTTTAAGGCAACTGAGCCACCTAAACCAGCAAAAGGATTAATAATGAAGCCCAGACGAAATCGATTGCCCTTGCTAACTGCCATATCAAGATCCTTAAAATCAACGCGGTATTGTAACCTAACGAGTAAAAGTTGGCACGAGTTGCTGCCAAATCACATTGCACTAAAACACGCTGTGCTTTAGATTAAACTTTTTTAAGATACTGGCAGGACCACTTTATGGCACTTTTGGACATACTTCAGCAGTTGCGTGAGAAATATTACGCCAACCCTTACCCTCAGGCTGCTGAGCGTAAAGCACAATTGCGCGCATTGCGACAACAACTGCTTGCCCAACAAGCCGAACTATATAGTGCTGCTGCTATCGATTTTGGCCAACGATCCGCGTCCGAAACCCGCATGTTAGAGGTACTGCCGACGGTAAATAATATTAGCGATGCGATAAGCAAACTTGGTCGCTGGATGAAACCATCAAAACGTCATGTCAGTATTTTGTTTCAACCGGCGAGCAATCAAGTGGTCTACCAACCACTAGGCGTTGTTGGTGTTATTGTGCCGTGGAATTACCCGATATTTCTTGCACTCGGACCATTAGTTGGCGCCGTTGCTGCCGGCAACAAAGTGATGGTGAAGCTGTCGGAAAGTACACCTGCGCTGAATAAAGTGCTGAAGCAAATCATTGAAACCGCATTGCCAAATATCGCCATTGTGGTTGAGGGCGAGGCTGATGTCGCCGCCGAGTTTAGTGCATTACCTTTTGATCACCTGCTCTACACTGGCTCGACCGCAGTTGGTCATCATGTCATGCGCGCGGCAAGTGCACATCTGACGCCAGTCACTTTGGAGCTTGGCGGCAAATCACCGGTATTGTTAGCACCGGATGCCAACATCAAAGTCATGGCCTCACGCATCATGTTTGGCAAAGCTTGTAATGGCGGCCAAACTTGTGTAGCACCAGACTATCTATTAGTTCCAGTAATGTCTTTAACCTCGACAGTCGAGGCACTAACCAACGAGTTTCAAGAATTTTATCCAAATGGTGCGGCTGATGCCAATTGGACATCGGTGATCAACGAAAGGCATTGGCAGCGACTTTGTAAGCTTTTGCAAGAGGCGCAAGCGGCTGGTGCAGAAATCATCAGTTTGGCGGGAGAAGTTGATTTCGCGGACAGCAAACGGCGGATGCCAATTCAATTAGTGATTAACGCCCCTGCGCATTGTGCAATTTGGCAGGAAGAGATTTTTGGGCCATTGTTGCCAATCAAGACCTACGAAAACATCAATGAAGCCTTTGATTTTATTCGTAGTCAACCAAGACCTTTGGCATTCTATTTGTTTACCGACGACAAAGCTTTACAGAAGAAGTCGCTGGAAATCGTCCACGCTGGCGGTGTTTGTATCAATGACACCTTGGTACATGTTGGCCAAGACGATCTGCCATTTGGTGGCATCGGGCCATCGGGCATGGGACATTATCACGGCCGGGAAGGCTTCTTAACCTTTAGCCATGCCAAAGCGGTGCATAAAAAAGGCCGTTTTAATAGCGGCATGTTCGGCTATCCGCATATGCGGCCGAAACTACTCGACAAGTTATTGGATTGGCTGCTCAAACCATAACAAGCTCGTGTTATGACTATGAAAAGACGTGCTGCTTAGCACGTCTTTTTCATTTACCAAAAGCCGCAATGTGTTTTGGCAAGGTCCAAGTCAGCATTGCCGCAGCAAAAGCAGCGCCGCCAGCCAGTAGAAAACTTAATGTTGAACCAGCACCATCTTGCCAAGTCCAGCCACAGATATAAGCACCGACCGCACCACCACCACCATAAACTAAACCAGCGTACAAAGCTTGGCCGCGACTGCGCTGAGGTTTTGGGAAGAACTGTTGAATAAACTGCATGGCACAACTATGGGCTAACGCAAAACTAAAGGCATGCAACAACATGCTAAGCGCCAGCACTAGGGGTTGTGCGGCAAAAAAAGCAACTAAACTCCAACGGATAGCGGTCAATCCATAACAAAGGCTCAGTAAGTTGCGATAACTGCGATTGTTCAGCACCTTGCCAGCAAAGTAAAACGCCACAATTTCAGCGGCGACAGCCAAACCAATAAACAATCCACTTGCAGTTCCGCTGTAACCTAAATCTCTGGTATAGATAGTAAAAAAGCTATAAAACGGCGCAAAACTGACTTGCAGTAAAAACGCCGCCAGCATAAATACGACAAAAGCACGATGACGCCACAATAATCGAAACTTAACAGCTGCTCCGTTTTCCGCATGCCCCAGTTCAAATTTAGGCAATTGCCATAATGTGACCAACATCAATAGTAAAAATAATAAGGCGCTTGCCGGTAAAAACTCCGGACCAAATTGTTCTAAAAGATAGCCACTAAGTACCACCAATAGGATGTAACCAACACTACCAGCAGAACGGACTTTACTATAACGAGCAGTATCGTTTTCCAGATAATGAAAAGCCGAGGTCTCTAGTTGCGGCAAAATCGCGGTCCAGCACAGGCTGTAAATCGACAAACCGACTAACAACAAGCCATAACCGCCATCAATAAAACTTGAGCACCAACCAAGTGTTGCAAGTACAGCACCAAAACGCATCACCCAAACCGGGTCCCCCCGGCGCTCAGCGAATTGCGCCCAAAGACTAGGTCCGATAATACGCATACCGGTAACAATCGCCAACAGCAGGCCAATGTCATGTGAATTTAGCCCACGAGAGTCAAGATAAAGCCCGATATAAGGAACAAAAACGCCAAGAACACCGAAATAGGCGAGATATGCAAAAGCCAAAAGCTTTTCATGCGATAAATTCGACAAAAGCAAAAACCCTTTTCTGCAAACGAACAAGCCATCCCTCAGGGATGGCTGGCAACATAACTTCCGAAAATGTAATTGGGCTGATGCTGCCCTTGTGACATATGAAGACAAGGGCTTGCAGTCGCTGACCTGCGTTTTTGGCTGTCAGCCCGGAAAATTTAGCTGCGCTGCAACGCCGCTAAATCTGGTGTTGATACCGACACTTGGTGGTTCTGTGCATGATGGCGTAAAAAATGATCCATCAATACAATGGCTAGCATTGCCTCAGCAATTGGCACAGCGCGGATACCAACACAAGGATCGTGACGACCTTTAGTCACTAGTTCCACTGGCTCGCCAAACTGATTGATGCTTTGCCCTGGGATGCTAATGCTAGAAGTTGGTTTTAGCGCAATACTGACTCGAATATCTTGGCCAGATGAAATACCGCCTAAAATACCGCCAGCGTGATTGGCTGTGAAGCCTTGCGGCGTCATTGCATCACGATGGGTTGAACCTTGTTGTTCAACCACGGCAAAACCATCACCAATTTCAACCGCTTTCACCGCATTGATACTCATCATGGCATGGGCAATATCGGCATCTAATCGGTCAAACACAGGTTCGCCCCAACCTACTGGTACATTCGAAGCCACAACATTAACCCGAGCGCCGACCGAATCGCCTGACTTTTTCAAGTCACGCATAAAAGTATCAAGTGCTTCGATTTTATCGACATCAGGACAAAAGAAGTCGTTCTGTTCAACTTGCTGCCAATCAACTTTTTCAGCTTTGACCGGACCCAACTGGGCAAGATAACCGCGGATCTCAACGCCAAAACGCTGACGTAAATATTGTTTAGCAATAGCACCAGCGGCAACACGCACGGCAGTTTCTCGTGCAGATGAGCGACCGCCGCCACGGTAATCGCGAATACCATATTTGTGATGATAGGTGTAATCAGCATGTCCTGGGCGGAACAAGTCTTTGATGTTCGAGTAATCTTGACTACGCTGATCCGTATTTTCAATTAACAGACCAATCGAGCAACCAGTGGTTACGCCTTCAAAAACGCCGGACAATACTTTGACTACATCATCTTCACGGCGCTGCGTGGTGTAGCGTGATGTGCCTGGTTTACGCCGATCAAGTTCGTGCTGCACTGCTTCCATATCAAGTTGCAGCCCAGGCGGACAACCGTCCAAAACCCCACCGATGGCCGGACCATGGCTTTCGCCAAAAGTTGTCAGCCGAAACAATTCACCGATACTGTTGCCAGCCATGTATTACTCCAAAAAATCTGCCTGATGGGCGAGCAACTGAGCTTTAGTCAGGGCAAAAACGCCAATGCCGCCATTTTTAAACTGGATCCAGTCAAAGGGAACTGCTGGTAATCGCTCGGCGAGCGCAACCATACTATTACCCACTTCACAAATCAGCACGCCCTGTTCTGTTAAATGATCAGCAGCCTCGCGCAAAATTCGCATCGTCAAAGCTAAGCCATCAACCCCCGAGGCCAAACCAAGTTCAGGCTCGTGATGATATTCTTCAGGCAAATCAGCCATGTCTTCCGCGTCAACATATGGAGGATTAGTAACGATAAGGTCATATTGTTGCCCTGGCAGCGCGTCATAGCCATCCGAATGGATCGGGAACACCCGATCTTCCAGTTGATGTTGGCTGATATTCAGATCGGCAACCATCAAGGCATCTTCGCTAATATCCACAGCGTCCACTTCAGCGTCAGGCATATAGTGCGCACAAGCAATCGCAATACAGCCAGAGCCGGTGCACAAATCTAAAATACGTGATGGCGGATTCACCGCAAACCATGAGCCAAACTGCTGAACAATCAGTTCGGCAATTGGCGAGCGCGGCACTAGTACCCGCTCATCGACATAAAATGGCAAGCCGGCAAAAAATGCATGTTGGGTTAAATAGGCCGCAGGAACTCGTTGTTCAATCCGGGCTTGCAGCAATTCGACAAACTGCCGACGCTCGGTACGAGTTAGTCGAGTTTGCAGCAACGCCGGTTCGGCTAAATGGGTAAAATGCAAAGTGTGCGCCATCAGAACCCCTGCTTCGTCCCAAGGGTTGTCTGTGCCGTGGCCAAAGTAAATATCGGCAGCATTAAACTGGCTTACCGCAAAACGCAGCCAATCGTGAATAGTAATAAGTTCGACCAATGCATCGTCGATTAATTCTGCAGTTAGCTGATAAGAATGTTGTTCTGTCATTTATTTCAATCTGCTCTTTGTATAGACTTGCGCCATGCGCAAATTACCGCCTTTAAACGACCAGGATTTACAGCTGTTCCGCGATTCAATCGCGGGCACTAAGCCGTTGCGGCAGGACAAGATACCGCCTGCGCGAGCTGTCAGCAAGCAAAAATCCGCCATCAAGACGTCTGAACGAAAGGATGACGCTAGTTTATTCTATTTTTCTGACGAATACGAAGGCTATCAGTTTGATGGCGGCACAATCAGCTATGTGCAACCCGGAGAAGACCCGCAACTTGCCAAAAATTTGAAGCGCGGTGAAGTACAACCTGGCGTTTTATTGGACTTGCACGGTTTGACACAACTGCAAGCAAAAACTGAATTAGCGGGATTATTGGAATACTGCCAAGCACAACATCTCAATTGCGCTTGTGTCGTGCATGGCAAAGGCAGCGGTTTACTAGCACGTAAAGTGCCAAATTGGTTAATCCAGCATCCAAACGTAAGAGCCTTTCATACTGCGCCAACCCATTGGGGTCGAGATGGCGCACTCTTAGTGTTACTTAAAACGCCGACGTAACCAACGGCAATTCAGCAACAGACATCTTCTCAAGCACCACGCCGCGTTGCCCCGGTTGATATTCAATGCCGACTAAACCGGAAGTTTCAAATATCGGGGTTTGGCCAGTTTTACTGAAGGTTTCTACCAAAAAACTCACCAATGGCATATGCGAAACTAACAAAATCCGTGCATTAGCCTGAGTTTCTAGCAAAGCATCAATATAAAGTTGTACTTGCTGGCAGTCGCCTTCTGGCACTAACTCTGCTAATGTTTGCAAAGATGGTTTTGAAGATTGACCGTGCCACATCAGTTCCGCAGTCTGCTGAGTACGGATAAATGGGCTATGTAAGATAAAATCAAATGGTTGGTAACTCTTTGCGAGCCAGTTTGCCATTTGCGTCACATCGGCGCGGCCTTTGGCTGTTAACTGACGTTGACTATCTTGACTGCTCTGTGGCTCAGCTTCGCCGTGCCGCATGATAACCAAATTGACCATTGTGTACACCATCAACAACTTCACGCCCAACGCGAAAAGAGTGCGCTATGATAAAGAAACTTTGCGTGAACAGTAACTGTTAATAAAGCATAAAACCAAACGTTTATATTCCTGATTGATATGATGAGCAGCCGTACGACTCGTCAATCGTTGCCGATAACGAGGCCTGAATTGAATAAAAGTCACGTCGTACGCAGTGCTAATGATCACCGTAGCTATTCTCCGTTAACCTTACCCAACGGCTTGCGCGTGTTATTAGTTGAACAACCAGATGCAGAAAAAAGTGCTGCCGCCATGGCCGTTAACGTTGGCCATTTTGATGATCCCAAAGATCGAGAAGGTTTAGCTCACTTTTTAGAACATCTGGTTTTTTTGGGTTCCAAAAATTTTCCGGACTCTGGCGAATATCAGCAATTTATGGCCGCTAAAGGCGGAAGTCATAATGCTTGGACCGGCACCGAACACTCATGCTTCTACTTTGATATTGAAGACAAAAGCTTTAGTCAGGGACTTGAGCGTTTTGCCGATATGCTAAGCGCCCCGCTATTTTCCGAAGAAGCTGTGCTAAAAGAGCGTCAGGCTATCGAAGCGGAATTTTCGATGAAGTTAAAAGACGACGGCCGACGGATTTACCAAGCCCACAAAGAAACCATCAATCCTGAACATCCATTTGCCAAGTTTTCCGTCGGCAACCTGCAAACGTTGGACGACAGAGCAGAACAATCAGCGCAGCAAGCGGTGCAGCAGTTTTATCTCGAGCAATACAGCGCGAGCCGAATGACTTTAGTCACAGTCAGTGCTTTCCCGTTGCAACGGCAAGAAGAATTGGTCATGCAGCATTTTATGGCGCTGCCATCGCACTTACCAGCAAAGCCAGCGCTTTCCGTGCCATTGCACCAACCCGAACACCTCGGTATCCAATTAAACATTCAGCCGCACAAACCAACTCATCGCTTGGTCTTGAGTTTCTCACTGCCCGACATTCAACCTTGGTATCAATTCAAAGTTATTAGTTTCTTAGCGCATATCCTCGGAGATGAAGGTCCAGGCTCATTGTTAAGCTTGTTAAAGCAACAAGGGCTAGTGAATGCGCTGAATGCTGGCGGCGGCATCGATGGTAGTAACTATAAAGACTTTACCCTTGCTTTTGAATTAACCGCTGCCGGTATGGATGCGGTGAAAACTATCACCGAACAAAGTTTTGGCTATCTGCAGTTACTGAAACAGCAGCCATTCCCTGAGACTTTATTT
Source organism: Gammaproteobacteria bacterium (assembly GCA_017302255.1). GTDB lineage: Bacteria > Pseudomonadota > Gammaproteobacteria > Enterobacterales > Alteromonadaceae > Pararheinheimera. Next base: position 16,175 of record JAFLDV010000032.1, read on the forward strand.
TTTGAACGACAACGTTTGTGTCAGTGGAGTTTTTTATACCAAGAGCCTAAATCTGCACAACAACTGGCAAGTGATTTAGCCGTCAATTTGCAGCATTATCCTGTCGAAGACTACATCTACGGCGACTATCGTATGGAAATGCCGCCTGAGTCATTGTATCGGAAAATCCTCGGATACTTTAATGCCAATGCCCTTCGCATAATGGTCATCGCGCCAGAAGCCAAGGTTGACCGTGAAGCCCGTTGGTATCACACGCCTTACAGTGTCGATGTGATTGACCCGACTTGGCTTCAGAGCTTAAATGAACAAGCAATTCCTGCTAATTGTAAGCTGCCTCCAGCTAACCGCTATTTGGTGGGGCAACTTAATCTATTGCCTTTACATGCCCACCAACAGCATCCTGTGCAAGTGTGTAAAACCGAGGCGCTATCCTTATGGTTCAAAGCTGATACCGATTTTGGCTCACCCAAAGGTCATATCTTCGTGCAATTGACTCTGCCAAATACGGTACAGAATACCCAGCAACTGGCACTGACCAAACTTTGGCTTGAGCTGTTTTTAGATCGGATTAATGAAAAATTCTACCCAGCGACTACCGCAGGGCTTAGCTACAACATTTACGTGCAACAACATGGCCTAACTCTCCACAGTAGTGGCTTATCTGGCAATCAAATCGCCCTATTGCAAGACGTGTTGACCGAGATCCAAAACTTTGAGTTTTCACCAGCTCGATTTGTTGAACTTAAAGCACAGTTGGTTCGGCACTGGCAAAACCAAGTTCGCAACAAACCGATCAGTCAGCTGTTTAGTCAGCTGTCCAGTTTATTGCAACCGATGAATCCGGAAAGTGAACAGTTGGCTCGTGAACTAACCGCGGCAAGTTGCGAAGACTTCCAACAGTTTTGTGAAAATATGCTCGACAAAGTGCATATCGAGGGGCTAATGCTTGGTAACTGGACCAAACCAGAAGCGAAAACCCTAGAATCGATGTTAAGCAACTGGTTAACAGCAAGACAGAACTATGGGCCGAAATTACCTCGACAAAGTTATAGTGTCGATGGCCTCGGTCCGCTTTGGTTAACTCAATCGGTAAGCCATGACGACCATGCATTGGTGATTTATTTACCAGCAAAAGATCGTTCGCCACGCAGCATGGCGATGTTTATGTTGGCCAACCACCTGATTTCGCCTGAATATTTCCATGCACTGCGCACAGAGCAACAACTTGGTTATTTAGTTGGTACCGGTTACGTACCGATGAATCTAAAACCCGGCATTGCTTTTTACATCCAGTCGCCGAAAGCAGAGCCGGCAGATCTCTATTACGCAACCTTGATTTTCTACCGCCGATTTTTGGAAGAATTACCAGAACTTGAAGCCAACGAGTTCCACGACATTAAATTAAGCCTGCAAAGTCAGTTAAAAGAACGCGACACTAGCTTAAGCGCTCGAGCAAAACGAGTCTGGCTGGCGCTTGGTCAAGGCGATTATGAATGTCGGCTATCGCAACAAATTCAAGGCGAACTTGCCCGCTTGAATTTGCAAGAGTTCTTAGATTTTTGTTATGAACTGCTGGCACCTGACTATGATGCCGTGTTTTTAGCGACAGGTTCAGCGCCTGAACACTCGCATATGCGCAGTCTTAGCATCATGGAAATAAGTGAACAATTAACCCTACAAACCGATTGGCTTTGACACTGTCATTAAATTTATATAATTTAAAGCCTGACTAGGTTCAACGTATAAAAATGTGAATAAAAACAATAATAAAATTAGTAAGTTCGCATATTTAGTTGCGATTTTTATAAGCAGTCCAGCATTAGCATTGGACTGGGGCAGTTCTATGCCTTACGTCTTGTCATCAATTTTAGTGTTTTCTTTTGGGGTGTTATTACTCGCGCATTTATCCATTTTAAAAATGCGCCGCTATCAAAACCGGCTAGAGCAAAGTGAAGAGCGTCTGCGTTTATCGCTCTGGGGCAGCGGCGATGAGCTTTGGGACTGGAACATTGCGAATGGCACCTTGTTTCGTTCAAGTTCATGGCAAAATCCAGTTGATCTAAAACCCGACACTAACCAATTCCCGCCAAACCGTGACAACATCCATCCCTACGATTTAGAACGAGTGACCGAACAGCTTTATCAACACTTGGCTGGAGAAACGCCATTTTTTGAAGCGACCTATCGGATCCGTGCCGCTGATGGCGGTTGGGTTTGGGTGCTTGATCGGGGAAAAGTTGTTTCTACCGATATTGATGGTGTCGCCACCCGGATGACCGGCACTTTGAAGAACATCCAACTGTTAAAACACACCGAAGAGCGACTTGAATTATTCGCTCGTTGTTTGGAAAACATTTCAGATGCCGTTGTGATTTGTGACACCAATTTTACTGTGCTTGAGGTAAACCAATCCTTCAGCGAAATCACCGGCAAATCGCGCGAACAAGTGATTAAAAAGCCTTTTGATTTAGCGATGTACCCTAGCCGCTTTTTACAGGAAATTGGCTTGGCGCTGCAAAATCATGGCTCTTGGCAAGGTGAAATTAAGGACCAACGGCAAAACGGCGAAATTTATCAAGCCGAACTTAACTTTGACATTGTCCGTGATGATCATGGTCTGTTGACCCAATACGTCGCGGTATTCTCCGATATTTCCGAGCGTAAACGTCGTGAGGCTGAACTCAGCCGTTTAGCAAACTCAGATACCTTAACTGGCCTGCCGAACCGCGCAGTTTTCTCTTCTGAGTTGAGCCGCTTGGTAGAACGAGAAGTTCGACACGCATTATTAGTATTTGATTTAGACAACTTCAAAAAGATTAACGACTCATTAGGCCATCAATTGGGCGACACACTGCTGATTAAACTGGCTGAGCGCCTAAGCCAATTGACCCGACAAAAAGAACGGTTGTATCGACTCGGCGGTGACGAATTTGCCATATTGCTGGAAAACACCAACGATATTCACACCATCACGAGTTTGGCCAAAGAGTTAATTAAGCAAATCAACCAACCGTTTTTTATCCATCAGCACGAACTTGCGGTTACCAGCAGTATCGGCATTGTGCTGTATCCAGAAGATGGAAAAGACCCAGAAGCACTACTTCGTAACGCCGATACCGCCATGTATCACGCTAAAAACGACGGCGCGAATCGTTATTTGTTCTTTAATGACTCGATGAACAAACTCGCCGTGAAACGTTTACAACTGGAAAACTTAATCCGCCACGGCTTAAAAGAAGATTATTTTACTGTTTATTACCAACCGAAAATGGACATTCTCAGCGGTCAATTGGTTGGTATGGAGGCATTGGTGCGCTTTATCACGCCTAAACGCGGTTTAATAAGCCCGGCCTCCTTCATTCCGGTCTCAGAAGAGACCGGGCAAATTGTTGAAATCGGCGAAGTTGTCTTAAGAAAGGCTTGTAGAGATGTAAAGCGCTGGATTGACCAAGGTTTGTTTCATGGTCGAGTTGCGGTGAATTTGTCCGTTAAGCAGTTTATGTTGCCGTATTTGTGTGAACAAATTGACGATGTGCTGCAAGAATCTGAATTGCCGTCATACCACTTAGAACTCGAAATCACCGAAGGTACGGTAATGCAATCACCGAAAATGGCGATTGATACCATGAAAAAATTACGCGCTCGCGGCATCCATTTAGCGATGGATGACTTCGGTACTGGCTATTCGTCATTGGCGTATTTAAAACAATTCCCGCTAAACACCTTGAAAATAGACAAGGCTTTTATTGACGATATGAACACAGCTCGTGGTCGCAATATGGTCGACACTATCGTTACTATCGCGCACAACTTAAGTTTGACTGTCGTTGCGGAAGGTGTCGAGCAAGCAGAGCAATTGCAGCAATTAAAGCAATTGCGTTGTGAAATCATTCAAGGCTATTACTACTCAAAACCGTTATCAGCCGCCGATTTTACCCAATTTCTCCTAGATCAAAAACACAGCAAGCCGAAGTTGGCAGCGGTGCCTAATTTAATCTCATAGCTTTGAAGTTGCGAAAACCGCTTAAAGAGTTGCAACGTTTAGAGTTTCCCCTTCCAATTCAGCAATAAAAAAAGAGCCAAATGGCTCTTTTTTTATTTACGCTTAATCCTGTAGATGGCTGATACCCTACAAAATGTATTTAATCTCTACTTCTTGCGTCAGGATCAATGCCTTGACGGATTTTTTCAATCCGCTCTTGGTGCTTAAACCACATGCTCAAACCACCAAGCCCAATCCCAGCTAACGGGATTAAAAACACTAACACTGCAGGCTGAAGTAAATTATTAAAAAAATCTTGCATGGTTAATCCTTTCCATTGCAGGAAAACGTTAAATATTAATCGTTGTCAGTTTCAACGTAAGAGAAATCGTCACTACCGTCGGCAATACGCTTTTTGCCGAACACTGTGTGAAACTTACGCTTCTCTTGAATACGTTGCTTGTACTTCATCCAAGTTTTTTCATACACGGAAGCGGCTTCTGCCTCGCCCTTACAAACTTGCAAAAAGCGCTGTTCTTCTTCATTCACTGGCTGACGGATGCCGTCTTCCAGTTCCTGCATCGATGCCCCATGCTTCTCCAGCAGGTTACCCTCTGCCAGCGTAAAACGTCCTGACCGAGTAAATCCTTTCGGGAAATTCCGGTCATCAAAAAAGCGACGTTTAGCCACAAAACTTTGCTGCATCACTTTTTTCCCCTGATCTCGTTGAATCTAAAGCTATCCCAATTAAACTGTGCGGAGTATGGTAAACAAAATTCCTATCGTAAAACAAATATTTTTTATGGTTTCGATAAAAATAACTAAGGTACCGATTTGGATACTGAACTATTAAAAACCTTTTTAGAAGTGCAGAAAACTCGACACTTCGGTAAAGCCGCTGAGAACTTGTACCTCACGCAATCTGCAGTTAGCTTTCGCATCCGACAATTAGAGCAAAGCTTAGGCGTCGCACTCTTTACTCGGTTTAGAAATAATATTCAATTAACCAACGCTGGAGAATTGTTATTACCCCATGCGCGCGCTGTGATCCAAGCGATGGTTGCAGCTAAACATCAGTTATTATTGCAAAGTGGTAAGCCCCAACCTTATCAATGGCAAATCGCCAATGAACTGAGCTTTTTACTTCAACAACTACCAAGCTGGCCAGTTTCTGCCGAACATAGCTTGCAAGTGCAGTTTTTAAGCTCTACAACGGCGATACAAGAACCCTTGCAACGAACTGATGGCTACGTTGGCTTTGCAGCAAATAATTCGTTATCGGAAAGCACAGCGCGTTATAGCCTTGGCTTTCTTAAATTGCTTGCAGTCACTTCAAATTCCCAAGCCACCAGCGAAGCTCGGTGGGAGTTACCGACAGCTATCCCGCAACTTAGCGAATTAACTTTGGGTTTTGTCAGCACCGATGCTTATCTACTGCGAAATTATCTGAAATGCCATAACGCCTGTGGCTATCTGCCAAGTTCAATGGTCGATACTGAAAGCTTGCAACTGTTAGCGAAAGCGCCGGTTTGGCTAGAGGTATGCGCTTATGCCCCGATAGATGCTGAATGGCCGGCAGTGCTTGCTCAGCAATTACAATCAGCAGAACTGTTATTTGCCACACCTAATTAAACTTTGCAGCTATGCGCCTGCTGGGCTGATAACTGTTTTAGTGCTTACCTAATTCCGATAAAAAAACCACCGCATTTGCGGTGGTTTTTGCTGCTAGCAGTTACTAAAAGCATTTAGCTTAGTAAAAACTACGTCCTTCTTCAGCCATGCTCAGCAACATGTTGCATGGCGTGAAGCGAGCTCCAAATTGTTGTTCGTAGCGACGTAAATCAGCAACTAAAGCCGTAACGCCGAGGCTGTCAATGTAATGGAATGGTCCGCCTAGGAACGGTGGGAAGCCGATACCGAAAATTGCACCGATATCACCGTCCCGCGCACTTGCGATAATTCCTTCTTCCAAGCAACGCACCGCTTCATTGAGCATCTGAACCATACACCGGTTGCTGATTTGCTCAGATGACAAGCGACCTGATGGTTGGATGCCCAACAGCGCATAAACAGAAGTATCAACCTCTTTGCGGCCCTTTTTCACCGCTGCGCCGTAACGATAGAAACCTTTTTCAACTTTTTTGCCTTTACGACCATCGGCAATCAGTTTGTCAAAAGCTGCAGGCGCTTCAAATCGCTCACCTAATTCACGTTGCAAAATTGGCGAAATTTTTGCGCCGACGTCAATACCGACTTCATCAAGTAAGGTAATTGGACCAACTGGGAAACCAAATTTACTCAGTGCTTTGTCTAATTTCTCGACTGGCTCCCCTTCAAGTAACAGGTTGGCCGCTTCGTTCATATACAAAGCCAAAATACGGTTGACGTAAAAGCCAGCGCCATCCTTAACAACAATTGGGGTTTTACCCTGTTTCCGCGCAAAAGCCACAGTTGTTGCAATAGTTTCAGGCGAGGTTTTCTCATGCGCAATGACTTCAACCAGTGGCATTTTATCCACCGGTGAGAAGTAATGCAGACCAATCACATTTTCTGGACGCTGCGCTTTGGCGGCAATTTGCGCGATCGGCAATGAGCTTGTGTTACTAGCAAACACTGTATTCTCTGAACAATTGGCTTCAATATCTGCAACCATGCGTTGTTTCAAATCTAGATCTTCAAACACAGCTTCAACGACTAAATCAACATCATGAAAACCAGAATAGTCCGTAGTACCGGTTAACAGTGACATCTGCTTTTGCAGTTCAGTTTTACTAATAAAGCGTCTTTTGAATTTTTTATTCAATAAGCTGAAGCTGTATTTTAATGCATTGCCGATGCCGGTTTGGTTGATGTCTTTAATACGAACTGGCAAGCCAGCCTTACCAGCAGTCACATTGGCGATACCACCGCCCATCAAACCGCCACCTAATACCGCAACTTTTTTCACTTTACGTGGCTTCGCATCGCCCGCACCGGATTCTTTTTTCATTTGCGTAGTTGCAAAGAATAAATTCCGTAATGATGCGGAAACTGGAGTCATGCAAAGCTCACCAAAGGCTGCAGCTTCAAAAACTAAACCTTTTTCAATGCCCTGCTCGGCACCTGTACGAATAGCCGCAATGATTTTTTCTGGCGCAGGATAATGGCCTTGGGTTTTGCTCAGTGTCTGCTTCAGTGCTTGGCTAAACAAAATACCGCGACCAATCGAGGTAAACTCTAAGAGTTGGCCCATCAGAGGCAATTTCACCGGTTTTGAACGATCTGGTTTGCCAGCTAGCGCCATCTTCACTGCAGCTTCTAACAAAATACTGACTGGCACTACCGCATCAACCAAGCCTGCTTTTCTCGCTTGATCAGCGCGCAGTTGCTTACCAGTTAACATCATGTCTAGGCCCTTTTGCAGGCCAACTAGACGCGGTAAACGCTGCGTACCGCCGCTGCCAGGCAACAGACCTAACTGTACTTCCGGCAGACCCAACACCGTTTTGTTGTCATTAGTGGCTACCCGGCCATGACAGGCCATGGCAAGTTCCAAACCGCCGCCCAAACACGGACCATGAATGGCCGCAATTAGCGGAATACTCAGCTGCTCTAGCTGGTTAAACATTTGCTGACCCATAGTGGCAATCGCAGTTGCTTCTGCCGCTGATTTACAGGCGTCTAACATGGTGATGTCAGCGCCAGCAATAAATGAGTCAGGTTTGCCAGAAATAATCACTAAACCTTTTAGCGATTTATTGCTGCGGATCTGCTCGAGCAAATCGCTAATTTCTTCAGCAAATGCCGCCTTCAGCACATTCATGCTTTCGCCGGCTACATCCATGGTGATAACACCAACACCATCATCACGGATCGCTAAGCTAAAAGTCGGTTGGCTCATTATTCAGTCTCCACAATCATAGCTGCGCCTAAACCACCAGCAGCACAAGCTGTGGTTAAGCCAATACCGCCGCCACGGCGTTTTAATTCATTTAATGTTTGGGTAATTAAACGAGTACCAGTTGCGGCAAATGGGTGACCGTATGCTAATGAACCGCCGAGTACGTTGAAGCGCTCCATATCAATTTCACCAATAGCCTCGGTACGACCTAATTTCTCTTGGGCGAACTTTTTACTTGCAAACATTTTCATGTTAGCGAGTGTCTGCGCAGCAAATGCTTCATGCATTTCAATTAACGTTAAATCTTTTAAATTCATGCCAGCGCGGTCAAGAGCAATTGGTGTAGCGTAGGATGGCCCCATCAGCATGTCATCCCACACATCAATTGCCGCAAATGCATAACTACGGATGTAACCCAACACTTCATAACCCAAGGCTTTCGCTTGGCTTTCAGGCATCATCAGCACCGCAGACGCACCATCGGTCAATGGCGTCGCGTTAGCAGCAGTCACTGTGCCGTAGGTGCGGTCAAATACCGGTTTTAATTTGGCATAAGAATCAAGTTTTGATTCCATACGAATATTGTTATCGACTTCTAAGAATTTGCTGTATGGCTCAACGTGTGCAGCCATCACTTCATCCTTCATCAAACCATCTTTCCAAGCTTTTGCCGCTAACGTGTGTGAACGGTGCGCCAAGGCATCTTGGTCAGCACGGCTAATTTGATGAGTTTTGGCCATTTGCTCGGCGGTATCCCCCATCGACAAGCCTGTTGTGTATTCGGCAACCGCTGGTGGTACTGGCAATAAATCTTTAAAGCCAAGACGGCGGAAAATCGCCAGCTTTTGGCCGAATGTTTTGGCTTTGTTAACGTCGACTAGCGCACGAGCGAGGGCTTTACTTACGCCAATTGGCAATACTGAGCTCGAATCGGCGCCACCAGCGATACCGATATTGGTGATGCCAGCCATCATACTTTCAGCAACACTCACTACCGATTGGAAACTTGTTGCGCAAGCGCGAGTGACGCTAAATGCGTCGGTATGAACGTTCATACCAGTGCCAAGCACTATTTCACGAGCGATATTTGGTGCTTCTGGCATTTGAACAACTTGACCGTAAACCACTTGATCAATTAATTTGGGGTCTAAGGCGCTGCGGATCAACAATTCGTTGACGACAAGCTTACCGAGTTCAAGTGCAGAAACTCCATGAAATTCTGTAGCTTGTTTGGCAAATGGCGTACGCAGACCGCGTACGATGGCGATACGGTCACCCTGACGAGTGATTAGTTTGATTGGCGTGGCCATAGTGATCCTCATGCTGCTAATTCGTTACAGGTCTGACCTGTGCGTTTTATTCGATTGTAACGAGAGATCAGACAAATTAAAACACTTGTTTTAATATCTGTTGAACCATATATCAGAGTCCAGGTCAAAGCCTAGCTGTTTTTCGCAATTTGCGCCTAACAAATAGCCTGTTAATTCAGTTAAATAACAAGAGAAGAGTCGTGCTGTGAATGCATTTAACCGGTTAAAAAGTTACCTAGACAGTCAAGTATTAGGACAACCCGCCCTCACCGAAGGTATTTTGCTCGCGTTACTGGCTAATGGCCACTTATTGGTCGAAGGTCCACCGGGACTAGCAAAAACTAGAGCCGTCAATGCGTTAGCCCAAGGTGTTGAAGGCAGTTTCCACCGTATTCAATTCACTCCAGATTTACTGCCAGCAGACTTAACAGGTACCGATATTTTCCGGCCTGAAACAGGCAAGTTCGAATTCCAAAGTGGCCCGCTGTTTCATCACATTATTTTAGCTGATGAAATTAACCGTGCGCCGGCAAAGGTCCAATCGGCATTATTAGAAGCAATGGCGGAAAAACAAATTACTGTTGGTCGACATAGCTATAAACTACCCGAATTGTTCTTGGTTATGGCAACTCAAAACCCTTTGGAACAAGAAGGTACTTACCCGCTGCCAGAAGCCCAACTTGACCGCTTTTTATTGCATTTAAAAGTTGATTACCCTGATGCGGCAACTGAACTTAAAATACTCAAACTTACACGTAATGAAGCCTTTAGCCAAAATAGCGAACAGCCTGAGCGCATTAGCCAGGCCGATATTTTTGCTGCGCGCAAAGCACTTTTGCAAATTCATATGGCCGAAGATTTAGAGCAATACATTGTTCAATTGATTATGGCGACTCGCAGACCAGAGCTTTACAGCGCAGAATTGGCTCGTTGGTTAAGTTATGGAGCAAGCCCACGCGCAACTATCGCCCTAGATCGTTGTGCGCGAGCAAAGGCTTGGCTCAGTGGTCGAGAGTTTGTCACTCCGCAAGATGTGCAAGCGGTTTTCCATAACGTGGTTCGTCACCGTTTAGTGTTAAGTTATGAAGCGGAAGCGCAAGGCATTGACGCCGACCAAGTGTTGAGTGAAATTTTGGCGTTGGTGCCGGTGCAATGAAGTTAACTCATGTCAGTTAAGCAAGATCCCCTGCAAATTGCCGCTTGGTTAGACGAGCTGCAAACCAATGGTAGTCAATTGGATTTAACGCAGCTGTTGCGTTATCAGCGATTGACCCATTTGCTTGATTTAACCCCCAAACAAACTATCCAAAGTAAGTTGGCCGGTAGTTATTTAGCAAAAACCAAAGGCCGGGGTATGGAGTTTGATGAGGTTCGTCATTACCAACCCGGCGATGACGTGCGCACAATCGATTGGCGAGTCACCGCCCGTACCGGTAAAGTCCACACCAAATTGTTTCGTGAAGAAAAAGAGCGCCCAGTATTTATCCTGACCGATCTTTCCAGTTCCATGCAATTTGGATCGCAACTTCTGCTGAAATCAGTGCAAGCAGCTCATCTAGCGGCACTAATAGCTTGGCACGTAAAAAAGACTGGCGATAAACTCGGCGGGATCTTATTTAACGACCAACATATCGTCGAATTAAAGCCAGCAGGCCGTCATGTCGCGGTTTTAAGATACCTGCATCAGCTCATCGAGCTGCAAAAGGTCAATCGAGCTATGCCTCAGCAGCAAAATCTGGCAAATGCCTTGGGACAGCTGCGGCGCTTGGCGCGCCCGGGCAGTTTATTGTTTGTTATTTCAGATTTTAGTCAACTTGATGAACAATGCTTGCGCCATCTTCAAGCCATGCGTTTGCATAATGAAATTCGTTTGTGCCAACTGTTTGATCCACTAGAACGGCAAGCACCAATCGACTGTCGCGGTGCAGCGTTGGTCAGTAGCGGTCAACAGTCCTTTGGCATTGAGCTTTCCGACCAAAAACTTTGGCAGCGCTTTGCCAAACAACAATCGGCAGCACAACAACAATTCGATACCAGTATCCAATTGTTAGGTCTACGACCTCGCCATTTCAGCGCTGCGCAGCCATTGTCATTACAACTGATGGAGGCAAGTTATGGCTGAGCCAATGCCCGCTTCACAAATGCCGACCACTGAAGAAATTAAACTTGTCGACATTAAAGAACCGCAACTTCCGGATACTTTTTATCTGACGCCACTGGATGTGTTGGTTGCACTTGCTGTTGTCGTACTGTTGATATTTATTGCCCGCAAACTCTATCAGCGTTGGCAACTGCAAGCGCCCAAACGCGAAGCTATCCGCGAACTTGCAGCCCTTTCTGAACCCTCAGCGGCCGAGATTAATCTGCTGCTGAAACGTTTTTTGCGTTCCGTTGCCGGTCAACATCCTGCTTTAACGCAATCTGGTGAGGCTTGGCAGCAATTTTTAGCCCAAACAGTTAGCGGAAATCCGCATCAAGCTCCTGATATTACTGAGCTTTTATATCAAGCAAAACCTGAGCAAGCGCGTATTGAGGAATTCTATCAATACGCTCGTTATTGGCTGAACCATGTAAAAATCGGAGCTTTACATGCTTGAATTCGCCTACCCATGGATGTTTGTTTTGTTGGTACTGCCTTTGTTCTGGCGCGGCAGCCGCCAGACCACTGGAGGACAAGCACTACAATTTAAACCGCTGGCGAAAACAGCGGCAGAACTCACTAACACAAAGGTGAAATCCAATCGTTTCAGCCCACGCTTATTCGCGTTGGCAATTATTTGGCTAGCGATTGTGACCAGTGCCGCGCAGCCGCGATGGTTAGGAGAGCCTGTCAGTATTCCGCTTGAGGGCCGGGATATGATGCTAGCGGTCGATTTGTCTGCCTCGATGAATATCAATGACATGGTAGTAGAAGGTCAAAACTTTAATCGTCTTGATACCGTGAAACGAGTGCTACGTGAATTTATCATCAATCGCAAAGGTGACCGACTTGGTTTAATTTTATTCGCCGATGCGGCCTATCAGCAAACTCCACTGACTTTTGATTTGCTTACAGTGCAGCAAATGCTAGACGAAGCTGTGCACGGTTTAGTTGGCCAGCGCACTTCCATCGGGGAAGCTGTTGGGCTTGCGGTCAAACGTTTTAATACTTATGAAAGTTCCAATAAAGTGCTGATTTTATTAAGCGATGGCGCGAATACTTCTGGCCAAATCCAGCCATTAGAAGCGCTGGAATTAGCGAAAGCCGCCGGGGTGAAAATTTATACCGTCGGCGTTGGTGCTGAGGAGCTCGTGCAGCAGGGAATATTTGGGCCGCAGATGATTAATCCATCAAGTGATTTGGATGAGCAATTGCTGACGAATTTAGCCACCAGCACAGGCGGGCGCTATTTTCGAGCTAGAGATCCAAAGGAATTAGCGCAAATCTATCAGCTGCTTGATCAATTAGAGCCGATAGCTCGCGATCCGCTAACTTTCCGCCCACAACAGAGTTTGTTGCATTGGCCATTGCTGATTGCCATGTTAACTAGCTTCCTCTTGCTATTACCGCAGTTATTAAGAGGTCGTTATGCCCATTGACTTTCATTGGATAAGACCGTGGTTTTTACTTTTATTACCATTGGTATGGCTATTTGCATTCTGGGTGCATCGCTTCGCGAGAACTCCATCAGGGTGGCAATCGCTCATAGCGAACCATCTACATGGGATCTTGATTGCATCACCAACGCAAAAGAACTCATTATTTGGCAAAACTTTATTGCCGTTACTGCTAACTTTGGCGGTTTTGGCGTTGGCGGGTCCAGCATTTGTAAAACAACCACAACCAGCTTATTCCTTGAAAAAAGCGACTGTGCTGGTGATGGATATGTCGTTATCAATGCGAGCGACTGATCTGAAACCAAATCGGCTGACCCAAGCTAGATTCAAAGCCCTAGATTTCGCGAAAGGTCTTAAAGAAGGCGAATTAGCCTTGGTATCCTTTGCCGGCGATGCCTTTGTTATCTCGCCTTTGACTCCAGATCACAACAACATCAGTTTGTTATTGCCCGATTTGAAACCAGAAATCATGCCGGTTCAAGGCTCCGATCTCGCTTCAGCCCTTAGCCTTGCCGATAAATTATTACTGCAGGCAGGCTATCGAGTTGGTGACGTTGTGGTCTTCACCGATGGCTTTAGCAGTCGCGATTATCAGGGCTTGCGTAATCTGGTAGATGGTTATGCTCATCGAGTGTCGGTGCTAGCATTTGGTTCAAGTGAAGGCGCACCAGTACAACTCGAAGGTGGCGAACTGTTAAAAGATCATCGTGGTGCTATCGTCATACCGAAAGTACCGCTTGTGCAATTAAAGCAATTGGCTGAGTTGAGCCAAGGTGTCTTCGTTCAGCAGAGTGTTGATAACAGTGATATTCAAAAACTTTTGTCGTTAGCCCCATTAAAATTGGCTGACAGTGCGAGCGAGAGCGACAAATTAAGCGGTGATCAATGGCAAGATGCTGGTATTTATTTGGTGTGGTTAATGCTTACTATCCTATTATTTTCTTACAAAAAAGCATTATTGCCCCTCGCCATTTGTGGGCTATTCCTGCCATTCACGAGTAAGGCCGCAGATTGGCAAGATTTGTATTTGAGTCCGCAACAACAAGCTAAGAATGCCTACGAACAAGGTGATTTTACTAAGGCACAACAAAAATTCAAAGATCCACTTTGGCAAGGAAACGCCGCATACCGTGATGGCCGTTTTGCCGATGCAGAAGCCTTGTATCGTAAAAATCAAAGTGCTGAGGGGCTCTACAACTTAGGTAATAGTCTGGTGCAGCAACAAAAATATTCTGAAGCAGTCTCCGCCTACGAAAACGCATTAAAAGTGCAAGCTGATTTAGCTGGCGCCAAGGAAAACCTTGAAACCGTAAAACAATTGCTAGCGCAACAGCAACAGCAACAGCAACAGCAACAGCAAGGCAGTGATTCGAATAAATCAGAAGAAAATCAATCAGGTGAACAACAATCTGCTGATAAGCAATCTGGTGATCAGCAATCTAGCGGTGAGCAACAGCAAAACTCTGAACAACAAGATGGACAGCAGAACCAAGAGGGTTCTAAAGAAGAACAATCAAAGCAACAAAATGGCCAACAAGATCAAGCATCGGCAAATGAACAGCCCGCCAAACCAGCAGATGCTAGTGAACAAGCAACCAAAGGCGAACAACAACGGGCGATTAATGAAGCATGGCCGCAAGCAACGCCTGAACAAAGCCAACAACTAGAAAGCTTGATGCGTAAAGTCCAAGATGACCCATCCATCTTACTGCGCAATAAAATGTACATTGAATATCAAAAACGCCAACATCAAGGATTACCACAAGGAGTAACAGAAGAATGGTAAACAACAGATGGACGTGGCTATATTTTGCTTTTGCCTTGTTATCGCAGCCTGCAGCCGCGGTAACTCAGTTAAACGCGCAAATAGACAAAAACCCAGTCATGTATGGTGAGGAAATTTTACTGCAGATCCAAGCGGATGAAAAATTACCACGCGATGCTATTGATTTTACCGTGCTCGATAAAGATTTCCGGGTGAACGGACCGGCTATTAGTCAAAGTATGCAAATCATCAATGGCAACAGCAGCCAGACGACCATTTGGCAGTTAGCTTTGTTTCCAAAACGTACTGGTGAAATTGAAATTCCTGCCTTCCAAATTGATGCAGTCGCGACTCAGCCAATAATGATCAATGTGTTGGAAAAACCAGCAAATGCGGACGGTCAACAAGCAGATTTGTTTGTCACCAATACATTGAGCAGTAGTGAACTGCATGTGCAGCAGATGGCTTATTATGAAGTTAAAATTTTCTTTAAAGGCGATCTGAAATCAGGTGCCCTCACCCCACCCAACCTGCCTGGTTGTAGCATCGAACAAGTGGGGAAAGATATTGAAAGTAGCGAATTGGTCAATGGTGAACGTTATCAAACATTTACTCGGCGCTATAGCATCACGCCACAACAAAGCGGTGCGTTTAAGTTAGAAGCGCCATTTTTTAAAGGCGAAATGATCGACAGAGCTAGCAGTAATTACGACTATTACGCAAAACATAAGACAGTCTCTGCCGAAGGAAAACCTCTGGACTTCAATGTAAACCCGATCCCGTTGGAGTTTAACGGCGATTGGTTGGTTTCGGAACTTGTCGCGCTCACTGAAGAATGGTCAGTCACAGGCGATGAAATCACGCAGGGTGAGCCGGTGACTCGAACTATTACTCTAACCGCGCTAGATCTGATGGAAAATCAACTTCCCGACTTAAAAATGACGAGTCCAGACGGCGTAAAAGTATATCCAGAACAACCCCAAGCTAAAAAGGCCGAGCGCAATGGCCGTATTGTCGCCCAAAAGGTTTTTAGCTTCGCGGTGATAGCCAACAAATCCGGAGATCTGGAATTACCTGAAATAAGTATCCCATGGTACAACAGCCAAACCAAACAAATAACCAGTACCACTCTGGCAAAGAAACGACTTAAAGTTCTGCCAAATGCTAACTTACCAACCCCAGAGCCTGTGGTGATGACCGAAGTATCAGCGCCTAATGCTGAGCGTGCAAGCGCAGAACATTGGTGGTTACCGACTTGGCAATTTACCTATAGCAGCCTAGTACTAGTTGTGACATTAGTGATTAGTATCAGCCTACTGCTTTGGCAATGGTTTTTACGACGCTCGGTGGGACAATTGCCATCAGCTAAAGCTAGCAAACCCATGGCGACAGATGCACAGGTAAAATTCAGTCGGCACAAGCTCAAAGCGGCCTGCCTTGCCAACGATGCAGAGCTCTGCCAACAGTTGTTGTTGCGTTGGGGTAGTCAGCTACTGGCACCGAGTATCGTTACAGGCACTGATTTACTAAATGAGTTACCAGATGGCGAACTCAAACAACAAGTCTTTGAGCTGTTCAATTGGCGATACCAGGCTGTAGCCAAACCATGGCAAGGACAAACGCTGTTTGAACTTTGGGCCAAATACCAACACCAACAGCTCGTAGATGAAAGCGCGGCGTTAAAGCCTCTATATCCAAAACACTAAGTAATTATTTATAAAAAATTTCCATAAGAATCAATCACTAATAATGTTCAGAGTAGAATTTTCATTAATTTATGTATGTTGATGAACATTTTTAGTGACTGATCCGGTCTATATCAGCGTGAAGTTAATGGGGCCAGTCAATGAGCCAAAATCAACAACGTTATGCCGCGCTGATAAAACTCTATCATGCTGATTTATATCGGTACGCTTATTGGCTGTGCCGGCATAAGTCGACCGCCGAAGATTTGGTACAAGAGACCTACCTTCGTGCTTGGAAAAACTTAGATTCGTTATTAGACGCTGATGCAGCTAAAGCATGGCTGATTACCATATTACGTCGGGAAAATGCACGTCGTTTCGAGCGTAAGCAATTTGAATATAGCGACGTTGAGCAGGAAGAGCTGCAGGATCTGTCGGACAACGATCCTGAGCAACATGCAGCGACAGAACAACTTCAAAAGCTTATCAATCAATTAGCTATCGAATATCGAGAACCTTTGGTGTTACAACTACTTTTTGGTATGTCCGGCGATGAAATCGCCGAATTGCTCGAACTGAATCTAAATACGGTAAATACCCGTTTATTTCGCGCTCGTTCACAACTGCGAGATCTTATTAATCAGCATCAAACTAGAGGTGCAAGCCATGGATGAATTGGAAATCCGCCGCCGTCTATTGGCAAATCCACAAGATGCCGTCGACAATTTGTCGTCCTCAGATAGGCTGCTACAAACTGAGTTATTGGAATTAGATAAAGAGCTCACCAAAGCGTTGCAAATTCCTGTACCTAGCGACTTAGCAGACCGTTTGTTATTTAATCAACCACGCCGGCGATACTGGCCTTTGGCATTGGCGGCGTCTATTGCTCTGGTTAGCCTACTAAGCTTTCAAGCCTATGATTTAAATAATAGAGCTGACAACATCGGCTTACAGGCGTTACATCACGTTCGACATGAACTGGCGGCTTTGCAATCAACTACGGACATTCCATTATCTGAAGTAAACCAACTTCTTGCTGAGGTTGGAGGCAACCTAACTACTGGCGGTTATCCCGTTCGTTACGCCCGCTTTTGTGATTTCGAGGGAACACGCTCACTACACTTAGTCTTTGCCAAAGAAGACGGACTGGTTACTGTTTTTGTCGTGCCAAAAAATCATGGATTAAAACCAAGCCCTGAGTTTTCCGATCCGCAATTTTTTGGGAAGAGTCAACAATTTGCGCAAGCAGAAATTGTAATGGTCGCCACTCAACAACAGTTACTGGACCCCTTTGCCAAAACTTTAATGGAAAAAATGCGATTTCACAGTTAATGGTCACTGGTAGCATCAGTTAGTGTACTCGTAGAAAAGCTCTGGCTCTGTGCCGTGGCAATTGTTAGCATGTCCCGCCGAAGCTTGATGGGCGAAATTCGCCCACAAGCCCCCTACCATTCAAAATTATTATAACGAATAGCGTCGAGGTCAAAAGTTGGAAACGGGCACAGTCATTGCTTTAGTCATATATTTTCTGTTGATGTTAGCCATTGGCGTATACGCCTACCGGCAATCAAGTAGCAATTTATCCGAATACATGTTGGGCGGACGTAAGCTTGGTCCTGCCATCACTGCACTCTCTGCAGGCGCTTCCGATATGAGCGGCTGGTTGCTCATGGGGCTGCCAGGTGCATTATATCTATCTGGGATCTCGCAGATTTGGATCGCCATCGGCTTAGTGCTCGGTGCTTGGGCCAACTATCTGTTTTTAGCCCCAAGATTTCGTATTTACACCGAAATCGCCAAAGACTCAATTACATTACCAGACTACTTCGAGCACCGTTTTGGTGATACCACTCGAAGTTTACGACTGATTTCCGCATTAGTTATTGTTGTGTTCTTCACTTTATACACGGCATCGGGTGTAGTCGCGGGTGGCAAATTATTTGAGACTGTATTTCAACTCGATTATTTCTATGGCTTAGCATTAACCGTCAGTGTCGTCATTCTGTATACCCTACTTGGTGGCTTTTTAGCAGTCAGTATGACGGACTTTGTGCAAGGCATCATTATGTTCCTAGCCTTGGTCATAGTGCCTGTAGTAACTATCGACATTGTCGGTGGTATTACGCCAATGCTTAATGTTGTCGAAGCACTCAACCCTGCGCATCTCGATTTATTTACCGGCACTAGTGTGCTTGGCATTATTTCATTGATGGCATGGGGCCTTGGCTATTTTGGCCAGCCGCACATTATTGTCCGTTTTATGGCAATCCGCTCTGTTAAAGACTTTCCGGTTGCCCGTCGTATCGGCATGAGTTGGATGATTGTCTCATTATTAGGGGCTGTCGCTACTGGTTTTGTCGGGATCGCTTATGTCCAACAAACGTCGACCACCCTCGCCGATCCGGAAACAATCTTTATCTTGTTGTCACAAGTGTTGTTCCACCCATTTGTGACTGGGTTCTTGTTAGCAGCATTACTAGCTGCGGTAATGAGCACAATTTCTAGTCAGTTGCTTGTTACCTCAAGCGCATTGACTCAAGACTTCTATAAAACCTTTTTCAATAAAACTGCATCGGATGGCCACTTAGTAATGATCGGACGCTTATCGGTGTTACTGGTTGCGGTTGTTGCGGTGGTGATTGCGCTTGACCGTTCAAGCTCAATTCTAAGTTTAGTCAGCAATGCATGGGCTGGATTTGGCGCAGCTTTTGGTCCTGTAGTGTTATGCAGCCTTTATTGGTCACGGATGACACGCCAAGGTGCTTTAGCTGGCATGATAGTTGGCGCAGCCACGGTATTGTTCTGGGTATATGCGCCGGTGAACATCGCAGATAAGCCACTGAATGATTTATTGTACGCCATGGTTCCGGGCGTAATAATGGCAACTATTGCCATCGTTGTAGGTAGCCTCTTTACGGCCAAACCATCAGCAGAGTTAGTCGCCCAGTTTGAACAAATGCAGCGCGAATTAAAAGAAAGTCAGTGATTAACATTAGGGGTTGCTGTAAATCGGCAACCCCTAAATATTTCCATCCGATCAATACACTTTACAAATCATTACCACAGTATTTCATAACTGCTGTTGTCCTCGCTCCGTCTGGGTATGGGCGAATACCCAAATCCAAGACAAATGCATTTTAATACCAAATTTCATTAGCCATTTCAGAGTTTTCTTTGCTACATTGCACAAAGCTAATTCTGTAAGGATTGTCGTTTTTATGTATTTTTATGCTGCCCGCCAACCTATTCTCGATCGTGACAAAAACTTATTCGCCTATGAGTTGTTGTTTCGCGATGGTGTAGAGAACGTGTTTCCGGATATCGATGGCGATGAAGCAACATCTCGCATGATTGCTGGCAGCCAATTTAATTTTGGTCTTGATGATTTTCTTGGTGATAAGCCAGGTTTTATCAATTTCACTCTAGACACCTTGCTGAAAAAATATCCCTCGATGCTGCCAAAGGAGCAGGTCGTTATTGAAATTCTGGAAACTGTACAGCCAGGCAAACGGTTGTTGACCGAATGCCAGCAACTGAAAGATGCAGGCTATACCATCGCACTTGACGATTATATACATCAACCGGTATGGCGGCATTTTTACCCACTGATTGATATTATCAAAATTGATTTTAGAGAAACCTCGCAAGAAACTATCGATGAAATTTTGGTAGCAACTGCTGGCTTTCCGAACATTAAGTTATTGGCAGAAAAGGTTGAAACTATCGAAGAGTTTCAACGTGCTCTGAATATGGGTTTTAGCTATTTCCAAGGTTATTTCTTCTCCAAACCAGAAATGCTGCAGAGTAAAGCGTTATCTCCTGCACAAATGACGTTGGCTGAATTGCTTTATGAAACTTCTAAAGCGGAGATGGATTTAGCAAAAATTACCCAAATCTTCGAACGTGACGTTAATCTATCCTACAAGTTACTTCGATACAGTAATTCAGCAGTATTCAAACGCCGTTCGGAAATCGAAACTATCAAACAAGCCTTAGTTGTTTTAGGCCAAGTGGAATTGAAGAAGTTTTTATCGGTGTTGTTTACTGCGCAAGTGAGTTCAGAAAAACCAGCTGAACTGATGAGATTAGCAATGACGCGCGCGCGGTTTGCCGAAGGTATTGCCGGTCTACATCGGAAGACTGATACCGGTAAAGCCTTCCTAACTGGGATGATGTCGCTAATCGATGCGATTTTGGATGAACCAATGTCATCGGTTCTGAGCAAATTGCCATTAGCCAAAGAGATTAAAGACGCTTTAGTTGGCGAACCCGGTTTGCTTGGTGAGTATCTGACTTTGGTTAAATCTTATGAACAAGCGCAGTGGCAACCGGCAAATGCTTTAATTGAAAAGTTCGGCTTAGCCAATGCTAACGTCCCAGACGCCTATCATGAGGCAGTGCAATGGGCTAACGAACAGATGCGAGCGCTAGGTGATCGTTAATTTGATTGAAACTTACCGACAACTCTAGTCATCTGTATGAACGTTGTTTGTTTGCTGCTACATGGTGGAAAGCTGATATAAGCAGGCTTTGCCAAATCTTGTTAACTCAGTCGTGTTTTCGCCATCTTCAGAACAATAAAAATGCCGGTACAGGCCGGCATTTTTAACAAGGGCAGCGCCCCCCAGCGAACTACCCCTATTTTTCACAACCTAGCTAAAGCTGACAAAAGTAGCGATTTTCGCCGCCATTTTCTCACCAATACCTTTCACTTCAGTTAACTGCTGTTGATTTTTGATTGGACCTTTATCTTTGATATAATCCAGAATTGCTTGCGCTTTTTTAGCGCCAATACCTGGAATTGCTTCAAGTTGTTGCTGTGAGGCTTGGTTAATTGAAACCAGTTGTTTAGCTGCAGACTTCGCTTCAACAACGGTGCTTTTGACTGGGTTCGCTGAGCTATTTACCGCAGCGTGCAAGCCAAAAGCTCCACAGGTACAAATCAACGAAAAAATAATAGATTTCATGTTCATAGTGCTTTCCTTGTAACTTCGATCATGATAAAAACCGCGTTGATAAACGGGTTGAACTGAATCAAAGCGGTGTTGTCTATTCCGCCAGATCCTGAGTTAAAGTTAGAACATTAATTACATTTTGCTATCTTTTTATTAACTTTTTTCATTAATTTTTGCTAAGTCTAAGATTCAGCTGGAATTAATTTTCGTTAGGCTAAGGTTGAGCTAGCTTAAATATTGGAGTGAAATCATGAAATCGTTATTCATTGTCGTACCAGTGCTGCTGTTGACCGCCTGTTCCAATCATAATTATTCTCGGAAGAATTATGTGCAAGCGACAGTGACATCGGCTGTTCCTTTTTACAAGACAGTTGAAATTCGTAAACCCAAAGAAGTATGCGAAGAGCGTCAAGTCGTCAAACGTGAAGCTGACTCTGCCGCCCCTACTATTGTTGGCGCAATTATTGGTGGTGCTTTAGGTAGTGCTGTTGCTAGTGGACGTTCTAACAAAAACGTTGGCATGGTTGCTGGTGCTGTAATTGGTGGTGCTATCGGTAACGATGTTGGTAAACAAAACGGGTCAGAAGTAGTTCATCTAGAAACTGTCTGCTACCGCGCTGGCGATGAAATCAGCTACGAGAGCGTGATTGACGGGTACCAAGTGACTTACCAGTTGAATGGTCGCGAATACACTGTAGTTATGGACCGCGATCCTGGTCCACAAATGCCTGTGTACGTTGACCCGTCAATAAATCGTTAATGCAGCTAGAATTTTATCGATAAAGCCTGTATATAAAACAGGCTTATTTTTTTAAAAGGATTTCACATGCGTGTTCTGGTCGTTGAAGACGAAATGTTGCTCGCTGAGCAAATTAAAAATCATCTACAACAACAGCAGTTTTCTGTCGATTTGTCACACGATGGTATCGATGGTTTTTTTAAAATCAGCGAATATCCATATGATCTGGCTATCATCGACCTCGGCTTGCCAAAGCTAGATGGTTTATCTGTTATCAGAAAAGCCCGTCAGCAAGATTTAAAAACACCAATAATTATTCTAACGGCTCGGGGCAGTTGGCAGGAAAAAGTACAAGGTTTAGACGCCGGTGCGGATGATTACCTGACCAAACCCTTTCATGTTGAAGAGCTACTCGCTCGTTGCAATGCGTTGATTAGAAGAGCTGCAGGTCAACCTGATCCAACATTAAGCGCCGGTCCACTGAGTCTAAATAGCCGCACGCAACAAGTTTGGTGTAATGGCGAAGAAGTGCCGCTTACCGCATATGAGTACAAAGTATTGGAATACTTTATGTTGAACCCGACAAAAGTCATTTCCAAAACTGAACTCACTGAACATATTTATGACCAAGATTTTGATTTAGATAGTAACGTAATAGAAGTTTTCGTTCTTCGGTTACGCAAAAAATTAGATCCGGATGGCACAATTCAACCGCTAGAAACACTGCGAGGACGTGGCTACCGGTTTAACTTGGCAGTAAGCTAATGCTGTTATCTTTAAAACTTCGCCAGGCTATTATTAGCCTGGTGTTGTTATTATTTATCCTCCCCGCTTCGTTTCTTGCAATTGAACGTGCATTTTTCGCGCAGTTAATCACTAGCACCGAACAAAAACTAGAAGTTCATCTCTATTCGTTTTTATCGGAATTAAGTTCCAAAAACGATGTTGTCGAAATCAATAATAGTATTTTACCTGCCGATTTTTTGCGTGCTGATTCCGGAACTAGTGCCTATATCGTTAGCGGCGACAAATTATTGTGGCAGTCAGACTCATCGCTAAATCAAGACTTCATTCCACCAGTGTTTGATATGCTGCCCGGCAAACATGAGTTTGTGCCATTGGAAGTTTCAGGAAAAACCTACTGGACCCTATCCTTTGCGTTATTGTTTGATATGGGTGAGCGCAGCATGCCGCTGACCATCCACATTCTGCAGGATGCAAAATTATTGGAGGCGCCGGTAAAGAGCTTTCGAAAGACCTTAGTCCGCTGGTTTATCGGCATCGGCTTCGTCTTATTTCTAGTAATGTTATTGGCATATTACTGGACGACCCAGCCGTTATCGTCACTCGATCACGAAATTCGACTGGTTGAAAGTGGTCAACAACAGCAATTGGATCGAATCTACCCTATTGAATTACAAGCAATTAAAGAAGACTTAAACCTACTATTGGCAAGTCAAAACCGTCAGAAACAACGTTACCGCCATCATCTAAGCGATTTAGCACATGCACTGAAGACCCCTGTCGCTGTCTTGCGAACTTCTGCACTTGCCGAGCAACCCGAACTTAGGCAGCAAATTGACCGCATCACCGCGATGATAGAGCATCAATTAAAACGTGCGAGCAGTTCAGGTCAAGATGTGTGGCAGAAGCAAATTGCTATCGCCCCTATTGTTGAGCAATTACAAAATGCTTTAAATAAAATCTATCGAGATAAACAAATCAATTTAGTCTGTGAGATCCCGCCAGGCGCAATGTTTCGTGGCGATGAAACAGACTTGATGGAGATGTTAGGTAATTTAATGGACAATGCCTGTAAGGCATGTCGACACCAAGTACGCTTGCAAATTCAGACTAAACCGCTCATGTTTGAAGTTCATGATGATGGGCCTGGAGTCCCTGCGAATAAGACGAAAGAACTGCTAGGTCGTGGCATCCGCTTGGATACTTACCAAGATGGTCATGGTGTTGGTCTGTCGATTGTCGATGAGCTGTGTCAATCCTATGAGGGTGAGTTAAGCATTGGTGAAAGTGCACTTGGTGGTGCAATATTCCGGTTGCTGTTTCCTCAACATCAATACTAGAATTGTCTTTAGCGAATTCTCGCGGCATAAGCGGAAAATCATGAAATATATTAGTTGTTTATTGCTACTTTTTTTTACATTGGACTCAAACGCGGCCGACATTTGTGCGGAAAAGCAGCAATTCCGAATTGAGTATTCCCGTTGTCTGGATCAACAAATAGAAACCATGCAACGTGATTTAACCACTTGGGAAAATAATCATCTGATCCAGTTACAAGAGATTGCCGAAAAAACTGGCCGTACCGACCCACTAAAAGTTTTTAAGCGTTCAAGACAATCGTTTAAACAATATTCAACAGACCATTGCCGTTGGCAGTATCTAGCACTAATCCCTGATAGCAATGCTGGCGCCTCAGCATATAAGAAGTGCATGATTAACCAGTTAGAGCAACAAATTGATATTCTGAGTAAAATTACTTACTAATGATCTAGCCGAAGTTGACCACCGTATAGTTTTCAATAATTTATTAGCTTTCGGTCTCGAGGCCACTATGCAAATCAATAATGCTGTTATCCGAATTAAAAACCTGCGCTTACGAACATTTATCGGTTTTAAAGACGATGAAATGCAGAACAAGCAAGATGTCGTCATCAATGTCAGAATTGAGTATAAGGCCAGTCAAGCGGCGACTACCGATGACGTAAATACCGCACTTAATTACCGCACCATTACCAAAGAAATTATTAGCCTAGTTGAAAATAACCGGTTCTTATTACTCGAGAAATTAGCATCTGACGTGTTAGCGATAGCGTCGGCACATGCTTCGGTAAATTATGCCGAGGTGGAAATTGATAAGCCACACGCTCTTCGATTCGCAGATTCGGTGTCGCTAACCTTGTCGACTCAAAAAGCATAAAACTGACTATACTCACGTGAATGTTTGTGACTGAGGCGCGCTATGAAAATACTGTTGACGGGTGCTACCGGGTTAGTAGGCTCTGCTTTGGTAAAGGTTTGGCAAAACAATCATCAGTTAGTCGTACTCTCCAGATCGGTTAAAAAAGCTAAGCAGCTATTTGGTGATGCTTGCGAAGTTTATGATTCCCTAGACAGCATCGATTTTAATCAATTGGACGCTGTCGTTAACCTCGCTGGCGAACCTATTGCTGATGGTCGCTGGAGTGACGCTCGGAAGGCTGTGATTTGTGAAAGCCGTTGGCAGCTCACTGAAGCTATTGCCAGTAAAATTCTAAACGCAACCAAACCTCCGCATACTCTGATTAACGCATCCGCTGTAGGTTTTTACGGTCGACAATCAGCGGAGCGGATCGACGAGAGCTTCTCGACCTTTTACCCAGAATTCAGTCATGATGTCTGTGCTCGCTGGGAAAATCTAGCTAATCGTTGTCGCAGCGAACAAACTCGGGTCTGTGTGCTCCGTATTGGCTTAGTTCTGTCGGAAAAAGGCGGAGCTCTCAGTAAAATGCTTCCAGCCTTTAAACTCGGTTTGGGCGGAAAAATAGGTTCAGGCACGCAAATGATGTCCTGGATCCATATCGACGATTTAGTGTCGGCCATCAATTTTGTTTTAGCGAATACTGAGTGCTCAGGCGTTTATAACGCGACAGCGCCGATGGCGGTTAGCAATAGCCAGTGGACACAATTACTCGGCGATCGTTTAGCGAAAAAAACGCCGTTACCTATGCCGGCATTTTTGCTTAAGTTGATGTTTGGCGAAATGTCCGACTTATTGTTGTTTGGACAAAACGTCTACCCACAAAAGCTGCTGGATGCTGGGTTCTTGTTTAAATATAATCAGTTAAGAAATGCGCTCGCTTCACTACAGCTGTAAAAAATACGCCTGTCTATCTCTAGACAGGCGTGTTGTTTTATCAGGCATGTAAAGCTCTGCGTAACAGCACTGCTGATGGCATATTCAGTAATCCCCGCAACTGTACCATCGCTAAACTTACGATAATTACTGCACCTAAGGTCGGCCCCATCCACCAAAGCATTGGGTGTAGTTGAAATGGCAATTCAAATAACCTTACTTGTAAAACTGACAGTAATGCTTCTACAAGCACTGTGGCAAAACCACCAGCCAGCAAACCAAGCACTAAATATTCATATACAACGGCTTTTAACAAAAAGGCCTTAGTTGCCCCCAAGGTCCGAAGGATAGCAATTTCCTGTTCACGCTGATCCAAACTCGCTTGTACCTGCGCAATCAGCACTAGCACAGCCGCAGCAAATACCAATACCATAATTACTGAAAGTGCTACTGACACTTGCGCAATGATCTCATTGATTTGCGTTAATATCGCTGACACTGAAATCACTGATACCGTGGGAAATTGCCGTGCTACTTCATTTAGAAGATCAGCTCGTTCTGCAGGAATATGAACTGCTGTCATATAGTTAGCAGGGAAATCCACCATCAAGTCTGGGCTCAATATCACAAAGAAATTGGGCTGTAAGCTATTCCAATCAACTTTTCGAAAGCTAGTCACTGTAGCAGTCACTTCCTGACCGCCGATCGACAGAGCCATCTTGTCTCCAAGCGTTAATTTCATTCGTTCGGCAGAACGAGCTTCAACCGAAACTTCGGCGCGACTTTCAGCTGTAAACCATTTACCCGACGTTAATTGATTATTAGTCGGCAGCTCAGACAACCAAGTCAAATTTAACTCTCGTCCAAATCCTTGGCGCTTATTGTCGTTTTTAGTTTGTTGGCCCTTTTGTCCATTTTCAGCGCTATCCGGCATTTCAGGCTCTTGCAGCATCTCGCCGTTCACAGACAAAATCCTGCCTGAAATCATCGGATAAAATTTGCCAGCACTAAGTTGTTGCTGTTGCAGCACCGTTGTAAGTTCAAGTTTTTGCTGGTCATTAATATTGACCATAAAATGATTAGGAGCGTTGGCAGGGACTTGTGCCTGCCACTGACCGATTAACTCGACACGGATAAAATACAATAAAAGAGTCAAAAATATCGCTTGGCTAAAAGTGATCAGTTGAAAACTATTTGCCCACAATCGACGTCGTAGATTAGCAAGCGCTAGCTGTAGCGCACTACTTTGCCCTGCAGCTACTGGTTTTACAATGCGGACTAACAGCGCGGCGAGCAGCAACAGCACGCCGGCAAAAATCGCGCAACCAATAAACAATAGAGCTGAAGTGACCCAGTCTTGGCTAAACATCCACATCAAGCCGAATACCGCGAC
The DNA here is from genome assembly GCA_017302255.1 of Gammaproteobacteria bacterium. Taxonomy (GTDB): domain Bacteria; phylum Pseudomonadota; class Gammaproteobacteria; order Enterobacterales; family Alteromonadaceae; genus Pararheinheimera. The sequence goes on from JAFLDV010000032.1 coordinate 43,337, forward strand.
TGCACCTGTAATTAAATGCACAACATCAAGACGGACCGATGGAGCGCCTTGCCTTAGTACTTCAAGCGACGGAACTTCAGCTAAACGCAAGACCGGTCTAAGCGCGAATAACATTGAACAGATAAATGCGGTGGCAATGCCAATCAGCAAAGGACGTGCGCTAAACACCGGAACAAAATCTGGCACCCACTTTTCTATCAAAAATTGGGCGCCAAAACAGGCTAATTGCCCAAGAATTAAGCCAATTATCATGCTTAGCATAGTGATCAGCAGCAGCTGACTAAAATATAAAAGCTTGGTTTGCCGTTCAGTCATACCCAAGGCTTTGATTACTGCAACGGCCATGCGATGGCGCTCACTATAACGAGTTGCCGCCACGGCTGAAGCACAAGCCGCGAGGACGATGCCCAACAATCCAGCCAGTAACAAAAACTTTTCCGCACGGTCAAGTGCACTGCCGATTGACGAACTACGGTCCACTTGCTGCCAGCGATCGCTTGGTGTCAATTTCGCTTCCAAGCTAGTTTGCAACTGCTTTAACTGAGTTTCAGTGCCGGCAAACAAATACCGATAGTTAATCTGACTGCCTGGTTGCACGACCTGAGTTGCCGCAACATCATTGATATGCATAAGTATACGCGGCTGCCCGGTAAAACCAGCTGTTGGTGCGTCAGGTTCTTGATCGATGACTCCACCTAAAATCAACTCAGTAGCACCAATGCTTAGCTTATCGCCGATGTCCAATTGCAGCAGTTGCATGACACGTTTTTCCACGTATACATGGCCAGGCGTCAGTTCGACTATTTTATCTGTTGCCTTTAACACTAATTTGCCACGCAGTGGATATTCTGCCGAGACGGCTTTAACACTGACCAGTTGCATTACATCATCAGCAAACACCATGGTATTGAACTGCATCTGCCTCGCCGATTTTAGTTGCAACTGCGCTGCGGTATCAAAATACGCTGAATTAAAGGGTAATGGTGAACGTAGCACTTTATCTGCAGCCATAAAGCTACTGCTGCGCTGCATAAGCGCACTACGAACGCTTTCCGTGATACCGGTTAAACTCACCACAGTGACAACAGCCAGCACTAAGGCAAATGCAATGATCCATAATTCGCCTTTACGCAACTCGCGCCAAAACATCCGCCAAGCGATTTTAAAGTGCATGCTTTGCTCCAGAATCTGTTGACAAGGTCAACCGACCGCTTTGCATCACCCACTGGGCTTGGCAGCGCTCAGCGAGACTTGCCTTATGTGTCACCAATACTAGCGTTGTGCCCTGCTGCTGATTCAAGTCAAACAGCAAATTTTCCACCATCTCGCCGGTGTTAGCATCCAAGTTTGCCGAAGGCTCGTCGGCAAATAAGATTTCCGGCTTAGTAATAAAAGCGCGCGCTATGGCAACTCGTTGTTGCTCACCACCTGATAGTTGTGCAGGGAAAAAATCTGCACGTTCTGCAAGTCCTACTTGTTCGAGCAGAGCTAATCCTTTTGCTCGAGCATCTTTAAGGCCAGCAAGTTCAGCCGGTAAGGTGACGTTTTCTAATGCAGTTAATGCAGGAAGTAAGAGAAATGACTGAAATACAAAACCAACCTTTTTCGCCCGCAGTGCGGCTCGTTCGTCATCCGACATTTGATGTAATGCTTGCCCAGCCAAAAAAACTTCGCCCTGCGTCGCTTGGTCTAAACCAGCAAGAATACCAAGCAAGGTCGACTTCCCTGAACCTGAAGCTCCGACAATAGCCACACTTTGCCCCCGGTTGATTGTCAGATTGATATCCGTCAGGATAGTAAGGCTTGAACTTGGTAATTGTACCGTTTTCTGCAAATTTCTCGTTTCGATAAATACGCTAGGTAACTCATTCATGAAAAAAATCGTCCTTCTATGGTTATGCTGTTGGTTGTCGCCTGTGTTTGCGGCAAGCCAAAATTTTCTCATTCTTGGTGACAGCCTAAGTGCAGGCTATAACTTATCAAAATCACAAAGCTGGCCAGAGCTATGGCAGCAACAACTGACCGCAGAAAAATCAGACTGGCAAATCGTCAATGCCAGTATTAGCGGCGAAACAACGCAAGGCGCACTCGCACGCCTACCTGCACTACTAAAAAACCATCAACCTAAAGCAATTTTGATTGAATTGGGTGCAAACGATGGCTTACGCGGCTATCCGATTAAAACCATCGAACAAAACCTCGCCAAAATAATTACCTTAAGCAAAGCCAGTGGCAGTAAGGTTGTACTGATGCAGATACGGATCCCACCGAATTACGGACCAAAATACACTGAACAATTTATCGCTGTTTATCCGAAACTTGCGAAACAACACGAAAGTATTTTATGGCCATTTTTTATGGAAAAAGTCGCGGTAGATCCGTCGTTGATGCAACCAGACGGTTTGCACCCCACCGCAAAAGCACAAGCCATGATAAGAGATTTTGTCAGCCCAGTGCTAAAACAACTGTAACCAAATGAATTAGTTGTTTCAAAAATTAGACGTGTGCCGCCATTAACAATCCAGCAAACAGTTAGTTGTAGCACACGTCTTCGTTTTTACATTATCGGTGAGTCACACAAACGGCAAAGATGACTGCTTTAACGCAGGCGTTGTAAACAGTCAGGGAAATAGATTGGCTAAGTTAAGCAAGCAGCAATAAAAAATTGTTGATTGGAGAATCAATTGAACAAATTTGGAAGCTAATAAATGGCGGTATTGCTTAAACGCTGGATACGTATTTGGAGATAGGATGATAAGTATTTCTGCAGAGATTCGATGCTGGTGGAGCTAAGCGGGATCGAACCGCTGACCTCTTGCATGCCATGCAAGCGCTCTCCCAGCTGAGCTATAGCCCCATCAATGAGCGTCACTCAATAGATGGCGTCCCTTAGGGGATTCGAACCCCTGTTACCGCCGTGAAAGGGCGGTGTCCTAGGCCTCTAGACGAAAGGGACACATCGTAAAAATTTTGGTGGAGCTAAGCGGGATCGAACCGCTGACCTCTTGCATGCCATGCAAGCGCTCTCCCAGCTGAGCTATAGCCCCGTACCATGCAAGCAAACTCGGACATGCCAAGCATTGCGTTACAGAACGAGGCGCATTCTATGGGGCGGCCTATTATGTGTCAATAGTTTTTTCAAAAGCTTGATCTGTTCGGACATTTTTTGCCCATGCCGCTGAAATTACCAGCAACAAATGCGACTGCTGTAATTGCATAAGCTAAAGCCTGCTGTTAGCTCCGGCCTGGCTATGGTAGTATTATCTCTAACAATTTAGGGCACAGACCGCCCAAACAGATTCTCTGAGGAACGGAGCTTATGTACGAAGCCTACTACGGATTTAATCAACGGCCATTTCAGCTAACGCCAAATCCACAGTGGTTTTACGCCAGTAAATTTCACAAACGAGCCCTCGCCTATCTGCAATATGGTTTGAGTCAAGGCGAAGGTTTTATCGTGATTACTGGCGATGTCGGCACCGGAAAAACCACCATAGCGAATCAACTGCTAGGCAAGTTAGATCAAAATCAAATTGTTGCGCGTCAAATTGTGACGTCGAAACTGGAACCCGATGATTTATTACGAATGATCGCTGCAGTTTTTCAGCTAACGGTAAAAGATCCACATAAAGCCGCTTATCTTGAAGCGATATCGAATTATCTAACGTTACTGAATCAGCAAAATAAACGTGCATTACTGTTGGTTGATGAAGCGCAAAATTTACCGCTGGAATCCATCGAAGAGCTAAGGATGCTGTCGAACTTTCAGCTTGGTGGTAAACCATTATTGCAAAGCTTTTTGCTCGGACAAAACGAGCTCAATGCCATCATTCAATCACCGCATATGGAACAGTTTCGCCAGCGCATCATCGCCTCGTCAAATCTCACTGCGTTGTCTGTTGAGGATGTCAAAGCCTATATCGAATATCGAATTAAACAAGCCGGAGTAGACAAACAGCTACTGTCTGACGATTGCTTCCCGCTGATTCATCAGCACAGCCGCGGAATTCCACGCAAAGTAAATAACCTAATGGACCGCGTTTTGTTGTTTGGTTTTTTGGAAGAAGTTGAGGTACTTCAAGAACAGCATATTGCCCAAGTTATCGAAGAAATTAGCGGTGAAATAGCAAATCAAGCGCCGACCGCCCCGATCCAACCGGTCGCAGCACCGGCCCCCGCAAGCAATCATAATGTGGCGTCAAATAATCCATATCATGCCATGCTAAGCGAATTGTCTTCATTATTAGATAATTCGCTGGAGCATAAAATCAAAATGGCGCAGCAGTTAGACCAAATTCTTAGTCATCAACAACAGCAAGTCATTGGTAATTTGGACAAATCATAGTCTAGCCAACACCAATCAAATCTAAATTTAAGGTGCCCAAGGCACCTTTTTCATTTTGGACAAATGGTTAGAATTTGTAGTTAAAACCTAACGAAACCCGACTTTCAGCGAATGATTTATCTGTTAAATCATCAACTGCTAGGGTGCGTTTTAACGTCAGCTTTCCAGTTAAAGACCGATTCATTTGTCGACTCCACTCAAGACTGCCACTATCGGAATCACCAAAGCCAAAACCAAAGAATTGGCCACTTTCCGATGTATTGTCTTGACGCGATACATTGCCACTTAAAGTCAGGCTATTTCGCTGATTTAATTGCCAATTCGCTGCGAGTGTCGCATAACGGTCATCGCGAGTCTGCCTGCCCTCTAAAAAGTCATCTTTACGTTGCCCAATAGTGCCGGTCAACTTTAAGCGATTAAAGTCGTATCCCATTTGTAAAGATACCAAGCGACGCACTACCAGAAGCTCACTCAAATCATCACCGGGAATTGTAATGTTGTAATACTGTTCACCCGGTTGCGGCTGATATTGCGAAGTTGGTGGTTGGAAGCAACTATCCAATCCTGGAGTAACGCCCGGAGGACATACGAACAAACCAACCTGATTATCATCAGCAGACAAGGAGAGTAACGAACCAACCGCATCACCAAGTTTTAATTCCATTTTGAAATTTTTCAGCTCGTAATTTGCGGT
>JAFLDV010000033.1 GCA_017302255.1 Gammaproteobacteria bacterium
AACTGCCTGCCGCGGTCTTCGTAATTCTCAAACAAGTCAAAACTCGCGCACGCCGGCGAGAGCAATACCGCATCGCCTTTTTCGGCCATATACGACGCTGTTTTCACCGCTTCCTGCATGTTGTTGACTTCCACCATGATATCGACCACGCCGCCAAACGCATCGATGATTTTCCTGTTGTCGACACCCAGGCAAATGATGCCTTTGACCTTCTCGCGAACGAGCGACATCAATTCCGAATAATCGTTGCCTTTATCGACACCGCCGACAATCCAAATCGTGGGAACAGTCATAAAGTCGAGCGCAAAAAAGGTAGCGTTCACGTTGGTGGCTTTCGAATCGTTGACCCAGCGTACACCTTGGCTATCGGCGACCAAGGTACAACGGTGTGGCAACGGCGCGAAAGTTTGCAATGCTTTGATCAGCCCTTGCCGCGAAGCGCCTGCCGCTAAAGCGACTGCAGCAGCTGCAAGTGCGTTAAATTGATTATGCCGCCCCACCATTGACATCTCATTCACGCGCATCAAAGGTTCATTAGCGACTTGCAGCCAATTTTCATTATCGATGTTGATAAGCCCGTATGCCCCAGACGACAAACCAATCGCGATATCAGCTGGAACACTAAATTGTGGCTTGGTCAGCGCGTCGTCTTGATTCCAGACCGCTAATTGGGTGTGCTGAAAAATACGTTGTTTGGCGGCAGCGTAATTGGCCATAGTGCCATGACGGTCGAGGTGATCTTCACTGACATTTAAGTGCGCTGCAGCTACTAAATTCAATTGATGGGTGGTTTCCAGCTGAAAACTCGATAGTTCCAGTACGTAAACCTCGGTGTCAATTTGCTCAAGGGCATCTAATACCGCTAAACCAATGTTGCCCGCGGCAAGTGCTTTGATACCGGCACAGTTGAGCATATGCTCAACCAACTTAGTGACTGTAGATTTGCCGTTAGAACCGGTAATAGCCACCACAGGTTTGGTGTTCACCATCGCAAATAATTCAACATCACCAATGATTTGCACACCTTGAGCAATGGCAAAGCGCACTGCTGGTAATGACAAATCTAAGCCAGGACTAACTAACAACACATCCATCTTCGCTAAGCGATTGGCATCTAACTCACCGAGGTAAATGCCATCAACTTTCTCTGCAGGAATTTGCTCAAGACCGGCGACTTTAAGGCGAGTATCCATCAGCACAGGTTTAACCCCGTGTTTCAGCAGAAAGCGCACAGTCGCAAGCCCAGAAATACCCAGACCAATTACTGCAACTCGTTTTCCCTGGAACAATTTATTCATCGCTGATCTCACTCACACTTTGATCTGACCACATCAGATCGGCATCACTTAACGCAGTTTCAGCGTCGCTAAGCCAATCAACACAAAAATTATGGATAAGATCCAAAAACGGACAATAACTCGCGGTTCCGGCCAGCCTTTTAATTCGTAATGGTGATGGATAGGCGCCATGCGGAAAATACGTTGGCCGCGCAACTTGTAAGAACCCACTTGTAAAATCACTGACATGGTTTCAATAACAAAAATACCGCCCATGATAATCAACACGATTTCTTGGCGAACTAACACCGCAATAACGCCTAAAATTGCACCGAGCGCTAATGAACCAACATCGCCCATAAACACTTGTGCTGGATAGGTATTAAACCACAAGAAGCCAAGACCAGCGCCAATGATGCTAGCGCAAACAACTACCAGTTCACTGGTGAGCGGTAAGTGCGGAATATTCAGATAGTTAGCAAATACTGCGTTACCACTGACATAAGCGATAAAGGCAAAAGCAGCAGCGACCATGATGGTTGGGACAATAGCTAAGCCATCAAGACCATCGGTTAAATTCACTGCATTAGAAAAACCAACCATCACAAAGTAAGTCGTGACTAAATAAAACAAGCCAAGCTGTGGTAACACATCTTTGATAAATGGCACAACTAAGCTAGTTTCTGCAGCCCGATCTGCGGTCGCATACAGGAAGAAAGCGGTTACTAGAGCAAACACCGATTGCCAAAAGTACTTCCAACGCGCGATAAGTCCTTTTGGGTCTTTGCGAATAACTTTGCGGTAGTCGTCAATAAAGCCGATCCAGCCGTAGGCAACAAGCACAAACAATACGACCCACACATATTTGTTTGTCAGATCAGCCCATAACAATGTGCTAACCGCGATAGAACCCAAAATCAGCAAACCGCCCATGGTCGGAGTGCCCTTTTTCGAAAAGTGGCTTTCTGGACCATCGTTACGCACAGTTTGACCAATTTGCAGACGCTGCAAAGCGGCAATTAATTTTGGTCCGAAATACAGGCTCAGCAACAAGGCTGTGAGGATCCCAAGTATTGAGCGAAAGGTCAGATAACTAAACACGTTAAACGCGCTGACATATTGGGTGAGGTAATCGGCTAACCAAACTAACATGGGTCTTTCTCCTGCTGACAACTTTCTAGCAAGTCTTGCACGACCAATTCCATTTTGGCGCTACGTGAGCCCTTAACCAAAATTGAAACATCATCATTACTGCTTAAATAAGGGAGTAATTTGCTCAATAACTGCGCTCGCGAACTAAAATGCGCACCGTTTTGATGAAATAGTTCACTGGCGTTTTGCGACAAAACACCCAAGGTGAATAACAGGTTGATACCACTTTGTTTAGCATAGGCTCCAACCTCTTCATGATACATACGAGCATCAGGGCCTAACTCACCCATATCGCCTAACACCAAAATGCGAGTGCCAGCATAAGCAGCCAGTAAATCGATAGCCGCTTTGACTGATTCAACATTGGCGTTATAGGTATCATCAATAATCCGCATCATCGGTTTTGGTTGGTAGACATTAATGCGGCCTTTCACCGGCTTCATCGACGCTAAACCAAGTTGCACATCTTGTAAGGAAGCGCCCATCGCAAGTGCCGCAGCAGATGCAGCTAAAGCATTGGCGACATTGTGCTTACCAGGGATCACCAATTGCACGAACTTGCGTCCGTAAGGCGTCACTAATTCAAAACCTGCGCAACCTTGGCTATCCAAAACCACTTGTTCTGCAGTGAAATCAGTCGCTTGGCTTAAACTAAAGCCTTGAACCGTCAAATGCGTCAGTCGTTGTAACCAATAACTATGAAATTCACTATCCATAGGCACAATGGCTAAAGAACCATCGCTAAGCCCTGAATAAATTTCACCTTTTGCTCGAGCCACCCCGAATAAATCACCGAAACCTTCGATATGCGCTGCGGCAACGTTGGTGATCATGGCGACATCAGGTTTGACTAAAGAACTGGTGTAGGCAATCTCGCCCAAATGATTGGCACCAAGCTCAATCACCGCAAATTTATGCTGTGGCTCAAGACGCAATAAGGTTAATGGCACACCAATGTCATTGTTAAAGTTGCCAGCGGTCGCCAGCACTTGGCCGATGCGCGATAAAATTGCCGCCAGCATCTCTTTAACCGTAGTTTTGCCAGCGCTGCCAGTCACAGCGACAGTTTTTGGTGCCACTTTGGCTTTGACCAAAGCACCTAACTGACCCAGCGCAATCCGTGTATCTTCCACAACTATTTGTGGCACGGCGACCGGTAGTTGACGATTAACGACTAAGGCAATCGCACCTTGTGCAATAACTTCGTCGACGAAACGATGACCGTCGAAATTCGGCCCTTGTAATGCAATAAATAAATCACCAGCTTTGATCTGGCGACTGTCGGTGCTGACACTCGCAATAGCGACGTCATCACCAATTAAATTTGCCTGAAGTGCCGAAGCAATTTCAGAAGCCATTAACCGAATCATTAGCTCATCTCCGCCAATAACGCATCAATAAATTTTCGTTCATCATAGTCGCGCACTGTACTGCCGAGGATTTGGTAGGTCTCATGACCTTTACCAGCAACCAAAATCATGTCGTGTGCATGGGCTTCAATCAGTGCCAGTTTAATTGCAGATTCTCGATCCGGCTCAATTTGACAATTGGCACCAGTTTTCATACCAGCGGCAATGTCATTACAGATATCAAGCACGGCTTCAGTACGCGGATTGTCGGCGGTAATGATAACATGATCTGCATAAAGTTCGGCGATTTGTCCCATCAAAGGCCGCTTGCCTTTGTCGCGATCACCACCACAACCAAACACACACCAGACTCGACCACGACACTGCTGGCGCAGGGCAATCAAACTTTGTTGCAAGGCATCAGGAGTGTGGGCGTAATCAACAACCACACTAACATCGCCAGGGAAATGCCAAAGCTCCATCCGACCGGGCACTGATTTCAACAAGCGCACAGCTTCTACCACTGCCGGCAAGCTGTAACCCAATTGCACCATTGCTCCCATAGCAGCGAGGACGTTTTGGACATTGAACTCTGCAAGTAACGGAATATGAAGATTAAATTGGCCAGCATCTGTGTGCAATTTGCAGCTAAAGCCATGACCATCCGATTCCAGCTCATCGTAGGCTAAAAATCTGGAGAAGCCGTGACAATCACTTAAGCGGCCATAAGCCAACACCGGCAACTGCGAAATTTGTGCGAGTTTTTTGCCAAAGGCATCGGAAACGTTGATCACTGCGGTACGACTTTGATTCTCCACGAAGAGCAGTGCTTTGGCGTCACCGTAAGCTTCCATAGTGCCATGGTAATCCAGGTGATCGCGGCTTAGATTTGTGAAGATTGCCGTCTCAAATTTAAGACCAGCAACTCGCTGTTGCACTAAAGCATGTGAAGATACTTCCATAGCAGCTAAATGCCGCCCTTCTGCATGCAGCTTTGAAAAAATTCGATGTAAATCAACCAAATGTGGAGTGGTATTTTGCAGCGGTGTCAGGTTTTGATAGTGCCCATAGCCAAGAGTACCAATCACTGCTGAAGGCGCGTCTAATAACTCGCTCAGTTGATTGATAAAAATTGCCGTACTGGATTTACCATTGGTGCCAGTGATAGCCACCAAATTCATTGATTTCACTGCATCGTGATAAAACCGACTGACCAACTCTGGCAATACACTTGGCATATCAGGCCAAACAATAATTTGCGACTGCTGCGCTAAAGCCTCATCACCAACAGCTAAGACATCGGTTAAAACCAGCGCAGCACCGGCGGCAATGGCTTGACGAATATAGCGATTACCATGACCTGCCACACCGGCCAAAGCGAGGAATACATCTCCTGGCTTGACCGTGTTGCTGTTAATTTGTAACTGCGCATCATGTCGAATTTCTGGCAGGTTTTCTAACGCACAAAGCGACTGCCCTGCGGCAGTCGCTTTGAACGGAGTCAACCAGCTTTGCAGTGGGTTAACCGGCATCCGGGCCTCCAGTGACTTTACTGATCCGGCTATCATTGCCGTCAGGTGGTAGATTCATTAATTGCATCGCTGCGCCCATAACGGCACTAAACACCGGAGCCGCAACTTCACCACCATAATAGTAGTCGCCACTTGGTTCGTTGATGATGACCACACAAGCTAAGCGAGGTGAAGAAATTGGACCTATGCCGGCAAAAGAACCGATATAGTCATCACCGTAACCACCGGCGATAGCTTTTTTCGCGGTGCCAGTTTTACCACCAACACGATAACCTGCGACTCTTGCTTTGGTAGCAGTACCGCCTTTTTCGGTAACTTGTTCCAGCATTTCTACCATAGCGTCGGCATTTTGCTCGCTGACCACACGCATCCCTTCAGGAGGCGTTTCTGCTTTAATGATAGACAAAGGACGCACCACACCGCCGTTGGCAATTGCTGAGTACATCTTCGCCATTTGTACCGCGGTCACTGATAAGCCGTAACCGAAAGACAAAGTGGCACGCTCGTGATCTGACCAACGCGCACGCTCACGCAACATGCCAGCGCTTTCACCCTGTAAGCCCAAACCTGTTTCAGCACCAAGGCCCATGTCGTAATACAACTTCAATAAATCTTCGTGCGGCATATTCAACGCAAGTTTAGTCACGCCGATGTTTGATGATTTGCGCATAATGCCGGTTAAATCTAGATCGCCGTAACCGTGAGTATCTTTAACCCGACGGCCACCCACCATAATTGGGCCGTAACCTGTTTGAATCACAGTATTCATATCAGCGGTACCGTTTTCCAATGCCGCCAATACTGGCAATGGTTTTACGATAGAACCTGGTTCGATTGAATCGGTAATAGCACGGTTACGGAACCGGTGAATTTCAGTATTTTTGCGGTTGTTCGGGTTGTAGGATGGACTATTCACCATCGCCAACACTTCACCAGTATGCACGTCAACAACCACAACCGAACCAGAAGTTGCACCAAAGGTCAGTACCGCTTTCTTCAGTTCACGGTACGCAACTGCTTGGATCCGTTGATCAATTGATAACTGTAAATTGCGCGATGCGGTAGCTTCAGTTTGCTCCAACACTTCAATTTCGCGGCCTTTAGCATCTTTACGGATCACTCGACGACCAGGGGTACCTTGCAGTAATTCATCGAATTGCCGCTCAACACCCTCAACACCGTGATCATCAACGTTGGTAAAACCAACCACATGCGCAGCGACTTCACCGGCTGGGTAATAACGTTTTGCTTCTTTCTTGAAATAAATGCCAGGGACTTTTAATTTACGCACGTACTCGGCAGTTGCTGGACTTGCTTGACGTTGCAGATAGACATAACGCTTCTTTTTGTCAGTCGCGATTTTCTTAGTCAGTTCTTCTGGTGTCATTTGCAGCATTTCAGCTAAAGCGTACCAGCGGCGCATGTCTTCATTAGACTTTGCTTCCATCACTACTTTTGAATCGGCATAGATAGATTCAACTGGCACACTGACGGCAAGCTCTTCACCATTGCGGTCAAGGATCATACCGCGCATCACGTCCGCAGATTTTACCCGCAGCGATCGCTGATCGCCGCGTTCCACCAACAGATCCGGTTCAACCACTTGGATATAAGCTGCACGCGCAACTAAACCGACAAAAATAGTCGAAAGTGACAACACCACGAAGGCAAAACGCCAACTGATGACCATAGGTTTTTTGTTTTTCTTGGCATGTCTGGTCATGGTTCATCCACCACTATGTCTTGCTGTCCTGTAGGTCGAACCATCTGCAACTGCATGGTTGCAATTTCTTCAACGCGACTGTGTTCAGACAATGCACGTTGTTCGACCAGTAAATTCCGCCACTCCATTTCGAGCGCGTCCCGTTCCTGGAATACTTTGTCTTGCGAAATGCTCAATTGCCGAGTTTGGTGGGTGACTTCAATCACCGCCAACGCTGACAGCACACAACAGATCAGCAAGAAAACTACTATTTTGTGACCACCAAGGTCATTTAATATCAAGCGACTTAAGCGGATTTGGCTCATGATTACTGCCGCTCCGCGATCCGTAACACCGCACTGCGCGAACGAGGATTGACTGCAAGCTCGGCATCCGACGGCATAATGGCTTTGCCAATTAATTTCAGCGGTAAATGCTGTTTTAACTGGGCTTCAGTCAACGGCATGCCTTTAGGCACTGGCGCTGGCTTACTATGTTTGCGCATAAACTGTTTCACTAACCGATCTTCAAGGCTGTGAAAACTAATGACGGCTAAACGTCCACCGGGCTTAAGCACCTGCATGGCAGCCTCTAAGGCTTGGTTAACCTGTTCCAGCTCGCTATTGATATAAATGCGGATCGCTTGAAAACTGCGAGTTGCTGGATGCTTCTTCTCTTTAAAACTTTTTGGTGCAGTCGCCGAAATCAGCGCTGCTAATTGGCTTGTGCGTGTTAACGGTGCAGAGTCGCGAGTGTTGACGATGGCATTCGCAATTTTCCAAGCGAACTTTTCTTCGCCGTATTCACGAAGCACAAAAGTAATATCTTCAACGTCTGCTTTTGCTAACCAGTCGGCAGCAGAAATACCGCTAGTTGGATCCATCCGCATATCTAATGGACCATCGCGCATAAAACTGAAACCGCGCTCGGCATCATCTAACTGCGGGGATGACACCCCAAGATCTAATAAAATGCCGTCGACTTGACCGACGATCTGCTGAGTTGCAGCTACCTGCGCTAATTCGGCAAAAGCACAGTGGCTAATATGAAACCGCGGATCATCAGCAAACTGGGCGGCAGCAGCAATCGCTGACGGATCACGGTCAATCGCAAACAAACGGCCTTGGGCGCCTAAATGGCTTAGCACAACTCGGCTATGCCCTCCCCTACCGAAAGTTCCGTCGATGTAAACGCCGTCGGCTTTGATTGCTAAACCGTCAATTGTTTCCTGCAACAAGACGGAAATGTGTGCTTGTTGCTCAATCACAATGAAAGTTCCTGTAAACGTTCAGATAGCTCGGCATCGCCGGCTGCTGCTAATTCTTGTTCAACCGCCATATCTGCGGCGACACGTTGATGCCAGGTCTCTTCGTCCCAGATCTCAAATTTGTTCAATTGGCCGACTAAACGTAAACCCTTGGTCAGGTGGGCATGGCTACGTAGGGTACCTGGTAGCAAAATGCGACCAGCTTTATCCATTTCGCAGTCAGTAGCATGGCCAAGTAATAGCCGTTTTAAACGTTGTTCTTGCGGATTAAAGCTGGAAAGACGTTTTAGTTTTTCTTCAATCTCTTCCCATTCGCTGAGCGGATATAACAGCAAACATGGATCTTTATGGTCGATGGTACAAATCAATTGCCCGCCAGTTTCAGACAATAGGCTATCGCGGTAACGCGTTGGCAGCGTCAACCGGCCCTTGTCATCCAAACTCAAAGCAAACGAACCACGAAACATCTATCGATCCCACTTGGTTATTATTAGATCCGAAAAAAGATCCACATCTACCCACGATTATCCACGTTGTCACAGTTTAGGGTGCAGAATTCGGCCTTGTCAAGGTAAAACCCCTATTGATCGATCGAATAAGATCCAATAACTACGCGGCTTTGAGCCAAGGTGGTGATTTAGGGGGGAAAAGTGGGAGAAAAATACAAAAATTTAAAAAAATCGGTATCGCGTAACCAGATCAACTGATCAGATGTGCTGCACAAGCGAAACTTGCCTCTGCAGGCGATCTTGGGGGGAAATTTACCAGAATGTACTGAAACCGCTGCGCAACGCGGCATAGCGCGACAGTTAGGATTAAGCTGTGGAGTCTAAATAGGTAAGTAATTGATCTGTAATATTTAGTTCAAACAATGAGCGACGATCTTCCAAACAATTTCGCGATCGCTAACAACGAAGATCAAGCGCAGCTTATCGCTGCTGCGCAAGTTTAAACTCGTCTGCTGATAACACCTTGACCGCGTCACCATCATTTAAGGTGTCAGCACCACGGACCACTAGTTGGTCATTAGACCGCAGCGCACCCTCGACTTGGATCCATTCCCCTTGGCCTTGCCCCAAAGTCACAGGCACTTTTACCGCTTTATCTGCATTGAGTTTAAAAACATGATGCTGATCTTTGCCAAGTACCAGCGCATCTCGATGCACAACCAAACTCAGTTCTGCCTTGGCTGTTGGGATGGCGACGGTCACTAATTGTCCGACTTGGAACACACTCGCTTGTCCTTCCGGTACTACGAGCCGCAATTCATAGGTTTGAGAGCGCACGTCCGAAACCGGGATCATCGATTGCACTTGCAACTGTTGTTCCCCAGCAGGCGTGAACACCCGCAAAGATTCGCCTTTTTTGATAAATGCCGCGAATTGCAGCGGCGCGAACACCCGCACTTCTAATTCGCCAAGGCTGACAAGTTGCAGCAATGGCGCGTTACGACTAATTTCCTCACCAACTTGGTGGTGGCGTTGACTGACAACACCGGCAAATGGCGCTTTTAATTCAGCACGTTGCAGCTGATCTTGGATCTGCGCTAATGCTGCTTTGCTAAGCTCCAGATCAGCAACCGCAAGATCATAATCTGCTTGCTGCTGATCCAGCTGCGTCTGAGAGATCAGTGATTTGGCAACCAAGCTTTGCAAACGGGCCAACTCCTTTTGCATCCGATTGACTTGGATCGCCGCACGTTTTTGCTGAGCTTGCAATTCAGCAGATTGCAGCTGCAACGGTTTTAAGTCTAACTTGGCCAGCAAATCGCCTTGAATCACTTGCTGGCCAGGTTCGATGATCCAATCTAAGCGTCCATCAACCCCTGTGCTGAGATTAGATTGAAAGCGACTATAGACTTGTCCTGACACCATCATATTCGGGCTAACTTGCTGCTGTTGCACCGGTGCAACACTCACTGCGTGGACAGGTGCTGTTTGTGCGACTGAGCTTGACGCGAACGCCGTCAGTACCAGCATGAGCGTGCTACGCACAGACATTGCGATACCTTGGGTCAGGCCACTGACGCGAGGCGATGTCTTGGTTAAATTTAAAAAATTAGCCATGATTTAGTTCTCCAGATACTGCAGGTATCAAAGGTTTGGCAGCTGCCGGTAATAACTGTAAAAGTGCAGGAATAAGTAACACGGTAAACAAAGCACTGAAGGTCATACCGCCAACAATCACCACTGCGAGTCCTCGATATATTTCGGTACCAACTCCAGGCACCAAGACTAACGGCAACATACCGAAAATACTGGTAAGGGTACTCATATAAATGGGTCTAGCCCGGATCTGTACCGCCTGTTGCACTGCCTGCTGCTGGGTTAAACCATCTCTTAAACCATCACGATACTGCTCAACTAGCAATATGGCATTATTCACCACTAAACCAAGCAAGATGATAAATCCAATCATCGTCAGTAAATCCAAGGCTTGGAAGGTAAATAGATTTAACGTCAGTAGCCCAATGACACCACCCACAAGCGCCATTGGCATCGTCAATAATACCAATAGACTGTCGCGCGCCGATTTAAACATGGCGGCCATAATCAAAAACAAGATGAGTACAGCGATCGCAAAGTTAATTGCCATTTCCTGCATCGCATGCGCTAAACGGTCAGCACTACCCCGGAACTGAATGCTAGTGTCGTCACCATGCTGCGCTCGCAGTGGCAGCACTACTTCACGCATCAACACTTCCATCACATCTTCTAAGGGCATGGTTGCCGGAGGCGTCACTTGCAGGCTAATTGTGCGCAAGCCGTTGACCCGCAGTAGATCAGTTGGGCCTACAGTCCGCTGCATCGTTGTCAGTTGACCAATGGTCTGTACGCCGGAGTTTTGGGTAAATATCGGCATCGCTTGTAGCTGCTCGAGATTTTGCCATTTACTACCACGTAAAATGATGTCCATGCGTTCGTTACCATCGAACTGTTCGCCGACATAAATCCCATCGGTGAGCGCCCGCACTGCCGTCGCTACTGTTAGTCGGTCAGCACCCGCTTGCGCTAATGCGCGTTCATCTGGCGAAATCCGTAGTTCCGGTTGATTAAGTTGTAAGCCAGGTTGCGCCTGCACATTCGCCTCAGGCATCTTTTGACTGATGGTTTTCATCGCCGCACTGGCTTGGTCCATCAGCTGCTGGGCATTTGGTCCTTGGAAATCAATAAACATCTCACGCCCAGAGTTAAAGCCAAAATTTAGCAAGGATGCGCGAAAGCTAAACGACTGAGTATCCGGCAAATCTTTTAGAATTTCTTCTCTTAGCAGCGTCAGCATCGCATCCACTGTGGTTGGATCTTCTGGATAGATAAACAACACGTTAAAGGAGCTAAACATTGACATGTTATAGCCTTTAATCGCTGGGAACTTTTTATCCTGATAGTACGGCTTCAACCGGGTTACCAATAACTGACCAATTTCTTGTTCCATCACTTGAATATTGGCACCAGGAGGCAATACAAAACCGGTGAAGATACCGTCGCCATTGGCTTGTGGCAGGAAATCTGCTTTGGGTAACAACAAAGCAATACACAACAAACTACCAGGGATAAACAACAGCACCCAGCCAAAAACCTTGCGTTTGCTGTTGGTCAGGCGCATCACATTGCTACTTAATTTCTGCCAGAAACCAGCCAACGGATCTGCTTTACTGTCAGCTACTTTAAATCCGTAAAAACTCACCAACGGCACCACAGTCAAAGCAACAATCATCGACGCAGAAATTGCGACCGCCAGCGTAAGTGCCAAATCATAAAACAGTTGCCCTTCGACACCTTCCATAAACAACACAGGCACAAAGATTGCGACTGTCGTAGCAGTTGAAGCCAATAAAGCCCCACCCACTTGCTGACAGCCACGTTTGATTGCCTGCGCAGTGTTCAGTCCTTGCTGCAATAAGCGCACAATGTTTTCTTGAACTATGATCGCAGCATCCAACACCATACCGACTGCAAAGGCCAGACCCGCCAGCGAAATCACATTTAAGCTACGGCCAAAAGCTTGTAACGCGATGAAAGCAATGAATAAACAAACTGGAATGCTCAAGCCAATAATTAAAGTCGCTTTTAGGCCGCGCAAAAAATAAAACAAGATTGCCAAACTCAGTGCAACCCCAAGCAATAGATTGCCATTAACGAGAGCGATAGCCCGACGGATATGCACCGAAGCGTCGAAGCTTAACTCCATTTCCAAGCCTTTGGCTTTGAGTACATCACGATTGAGTTCCACAATGGCTCGATTGACTTCATCAAGGATGGCGACCGTGTTTGAATTATCCCCGCGCTCTAACGTTAAATAATAAGCAGGCAAACCATTACGTTTCGTAAAACCGCCAACTTCTGGGTAACCCACTTCAATGTCAGCAACTTCAGAGAGATAGACCGGACGACCATTGTTATACGAAATGATCATCTGCCCATAAGTATCAACCGCAAACTGGCCTTCAAAACGCACGGTATATTGCCGACGCCCAACTTCAGCAAAACCACCTGAGACATTCGAAGCACGACTTATGCTCGATTGCAGTTGATCGACTCCGATCCCCAAAGCCGCCATTTTGTATGGATCGAAAGTGATATGCAGCTCTTTGGGCAAGTCAGACGCCAATTCAACATTGGAGACGCCACTGATGGCCCGCAATCTTGCGCCGACATTGTCGCGGATCAGTTTTAAATACGGAGAAAAATCATCGCCAGCCGTGGCGTCCATTTGTTTGATTAAGATGGAAGCGACGTTGCCGCGACCACTGCCAACAGTCACCCGAGGTTCCGCAGCTTCACGTGGCCTTGGTGGCGCCTGATTTAGCGCGTTAATCACATCCAACATTGCCCGTTGCATGTCTTGACCCACTTCAAAAGTCAGAGCAATGGACCCAAACCCAGGGCCAATATTACTTTGAATTTCAACAACTCCCGGCACTGCGCGCAGCACACTCTCTTGCGGCTCGATAATGGTTGATTCCATTTCCTGTGGCGCAGCAGCGCGCCAGCCGTTGTTAATAAAGATCTGTGGCCGATCTAAATCTGGCAGTAATTGCACCGGCAATTTATAAAATGCCAGAGCACCGAATAACACGATCAATAGGGTGAGCACTAAAGTCGCCGCTGGATTTTTTAAGCTAGCACGAGTTAGGTTCATGACAATTCCGCATGAAAGACAATGTGCCGAGTATAAGAAAGGATCATGCGCTGAACATCGCTTTTTTCGATTAAATTGCAACGAGTTATTTCGAAACGTTGTTCGTCGTATTTAGTCGTTCATTGGTCTACAAATGACGTATGGCCAGGAGGTACCGAAACGTTTTAAAGCAGTCTTATTCGAGATACTTTTGGTAAATCGCCAGCTGCGGATCAGCCAGCTTTTGCCAAAGCTGCTCTGCTATTTCTGGTTGTTTTTGATAAAACTGACGGCTAAATAACAAGTAACCATGTAATTGATCAACTGGCGGCGTTAACACCACCATGGTCTGGGGATTAAATGATGTAGCCGTGACTTTTTGCTCCATGATTTTGCAGACCTGAGTCACAACTTGCACTCGACCCTGCGCCAGCATTTTCAGACTGTTGGCATCGGCCGACGCTTGGACAAAATTCAACTTCGCTTCAGTCTCTGGCGATAGTTTGACCCGCGGGGTTTGCCTGGTCGCAGTAACCTTTCGGTCGACTTCGAAAAAACGTCCATTCCACTTCGTTGCAAGCGCTTTGTCGGTAACCAAACAAACGTCCTGACGAGTGAACATCTTCGATTGATCAGGTTTGCCATCACGCTTAGGGAACACCCCGAGCATTTCACGATTCTCTGAGTAGTTGGCAACCACGGCATCCACCGAACCCGCTTGTAGATACTTTAAGCAACGATTCCAAGGGTAACGAACTAATTCCAGTTGCAAATTGGGCACCTTAGCAACTAGCTGCTGGATATGTTCCACAGTAGCGCCTGGCCAAATTGCTGGCACTTGGTGTCCACTGCCAAAATAGTAGGGGGCTAAGGGTTGATCCTGATAGCAAAACTTTAAGGTCACAGCTTGCACTGACTGACTAAGCAGACCGAGGAAAAATAATGCGACTAATCCTAAGTAATTGGACCGATTCAAGAAAATTGCTACCTGAGAGCTCGAAGAGTGCACAAACTATGTCTTATCAAGCGGGAAAATTCAAATAGATGATGCAAAACATTTTGAGCGTTTTGTTTACGGGCACGGCACTAATCGATAGTAAACATGTGCGGGGACGCGCTAGAAATTGGTGTTATAAATCTGGTTATACAACGGCAATAATGCTTTTTGGCCGGCACTATCAAACCACTTCAAATGTGCTTGTAAGTAGCTTGGCTCAGCGCTTATTTGCGCAAGTAGTTGGTCGAACCGCGCTATAAGCGCAGCACCTTCAGGTGTACGAGAACATAAAATATAACCGGCTAATAGCTGAGGAGATTCTTGTAATGGATAACTGACAAAAGCATTGGTGTCTTTGGTCTTTCCTTGATAATGAGCAAACACATTTGGATATTCAATCACAAAATCGATACGTCCTTCTTGCAGCATCCGCAATACTCCTGCGGTATTATCGCCGCCGTGACGCCGCCATAACTGACGCTCCCATACTTTGTTCTGCAAAATCACATCGATTTCAGCGCTATAGTTTCGACCAGCCACCACCGCCAAACGCAACTTGCTTTCCCGGTCGAGCAACTGTTCCAAGCTCACGCCTGCTGCACTATTCAATTCATGCAAAGCAGTAGATCCCACACCATTTTTTAGCGCAAAAATATGTAGTCCTGGAAACACCACTTGTGGCAGTTGAGTGTGATAACTAATGGCTTCGCGCTCAGGGGTTAGAATTTTATTGCCAACACAGGCATTAGGCTCAGAGGCCAGTAATGCCAATGCACGTGAAGCGTTAACACCAGCAGACTGCACTTGGACATCACTCAATCCAGGCCACAGCAGTTGCATAGTGCTGCCGCTGATATTGAGTACTTCATTAGCCGGCATTGCTTCATCAAGCCAGAGCATACTAAGTTGTGTGGTTTGTGCTGCTAGCTCATCGCTTTGTGAAGCCAGCAAAGGCATCGACAACGTCAATACCAAGGTACTCACAATGCCATAACGCTTTAAATTGTTCGATGTCGCCAAACGAAGAATAGCCATCGGCCGCAGTTCCATGAATTGCATCAGTCCATTAGTGATGAGTAAATCACTGTTATGGGAAAAAAACAGTACAAAATTGTCGCAAAATGCGAATGCGCGATGAATGGCCCTAAATAAACGACAAAGCCCCGACAGCAGATACTGTCGGGGCTTTTTGAAAAGGGTGAGTCAGCTGTTAAGCCGGGTTTTGTGCTCTGTTGCCAGAGTGACAATCATTCCTCTAGGACGTACGTCACCATACGCCTCAAGCAACCTACCCGCCCCCAACGCGGGCCGCGCCAATGGGGGCCTATTTGGTCTTGCTCCGGGTGGAGTTTACCGTGCCACGAACTGTTACCAGCCGCGCGGTGCGCTCTTACCGCACCCTTTCACCCTTACCTGATCCCGCAGTTCTTGCGAACAACGGGCCATCGGCGGTTTGCTCTCTGTTGCACTAGTCGTAGGCTCACGCCCCCCAGGCGTTACCTGGCACCCTGCCCTGTGGAGCCCGGACTTTCCTCCCCCTGCTTACGCAGGCAGCGATTGTCTTAGCCAACTCACGGCGCGCATTATACGCGAAAAACCACATTGAGCTAGTAAATCCTCAGAACAACCAAAAACGATAAAACATCAACTGCAAGCGCTGAACCAAGGAATACTCAGGTTGATATTCACTGACTTTGCTAAACATCGCGTCCGCTACTTTTCTAACTCGTTTGATATGGGCGTCTTTGCCACCAGCATGCTTGATCACGCGCATTTGCTCGATGAGTTCATTGCCATCGTAGTTCGGCAGATGCAGCACTAAATGCAAACACTCCAACACTAATAACTCTATTTCAGTGAGTTCTTGCCGATTCACGTATGACAAATTGGCCGATACATCGCCGGTTCGCAGAAACTCAGCCGCAATACGCCATAGCTGCAGGTTATGGAAGCAGTTGTCGGGTTCAGCTTCGGCGCCTTCGGTCAGCACTCGTAATGCGTCGTCCCAACGATTAAGATCAGCCAAAGTCGTCCCGTAGTGATAACTTACAAAACACGGGCGCTGCTGCGCTTGGATGCCACTATAGGTTTTTACCGCTTGATATAATCGCCCATTCACTCGATAAATGTTGCCCAAAGTCGCCGCAAGAGACGGATCTGCAGTTATTCGATTTATATATGGATCCAACATGTTGGCAGGCGGTAACGCCGCTCTTGCTGCAAAATCTTCCAAATAGAATTCATAAAGCCCAGTCCAGCCTTCTCCTTCACCCGTCTTGGCCAGTAACGCGACTAAGCGTTTTGGATCCTGCCGATGTTGCCAGCGGCCTAAACAATACCCTGCCATTCGGCAAGCCGCCCCTAATTGCTCAGCTAATTGCTGCATCAGCATTTGGGCATGTTTTGGAAAAGAGACGGCAGCATTGTCGTAGAGATACGGATTTTCAATTTTTGCGGCTATTAGCTGTTGCCAAATTTTACTGGCTTCTACAGTATTGTTTTGGCCGAGTAACACCTTCAGTTGGCGCTGCAACACCCAAACATCTTGGTGTTTTTCCAACAGCTTTTGCACAACAAAACCAGCGTAATCGAAATCATTTTTATCCAGTAAATCATCAAGATAGGTCAGTGCCACATATCGCTGTTCAGGCGCAAGAGCCCATGATTTTGCAAACAATTCACTCGCCTCATCATTGAGACCAGCCGCCAATAATTGCTCTGCTGCAGTGCAAATCGCTAGACCATCATTCGGCTGACGGGCCAATAACAATCTCGCACTATTTTTCAGCTCATTAACCATTTTATGTTTACGCTGCAGCTCAAATAGCTGCTCCCAGTATTTTAACTCTGGGTTAGACTCGGCCAATGCGTCCTTAAGCATCATCGCTGCATGCTGTGCATGGCCGATTGCTTCATAAGCTCTCGCCATAATTGAAGCAATTTCGAACGGCTGTGGCCCATTGCCAAACTGCGCGTTTACATGGTCAAACATTTGTGGATATTGCCCACGCTCTAACCAGAATTCCAGCAACGGTAGCTGCAATTTAAAGTTGCTCGGTTCCAGTTCGATACTTTGCTGCCAATACTTTATCTTCAACTCAGGAGCAACGGCGAGCGCAGCTAATGCGCGCAACGGACCAACTAAATGCGGCGACTCACGGTGCAAACGCCACGCCAGTTGGTAAGCATCATCGGGCCGTCCAATAGTTGCACCGATCCCCTGCAATCTATGCCATGCCCACAAATAATGATGGTCAAACTTGACCGCTTTTTCTAAAGCGTAGCGTGCTTGTTGCGGCTCGTTTGCTCGAAGCAGCGCGTCGCCTAAAAAGCCCTGCAATACGCCATCGGTCGGGTCGTATTGTATTGCACGCGACAACACCTGGATCTCTTCGGCAAGCGATCCTTGGGATTCTAGGAAAATGGCATATTGCCGACTCGCTCGACTATAGGATGGGTTGATGGCGAGCGCCCGTTGGTAAGACTTAGCCGCAAGCTCATCATCTGGCAGTTTAACGGCCAAATCCGCAAGCTCCAAATGCAGACGAGGTAACAAGGGGAAGTCGGCAACAGCTTGCTGCAATTGCGCCAGCGCCGCAGTATGGTCATGCTGCTGCAATAACCAACTCCAAGCTAAACGACTCGCCCAGACATGGCTATTTGCCGCCAACACCTCAATAAGCGATTGTTGCTCTTCACGGTCGAAATAACGGATGGCCCACATCGCCAATTCAAGCATGGCGTCGCCTTGATTGGTCTGCCGGCTAAGCTCTGCGACCAACCATTGCAAACTCTGCCGCTTTTCTGCCACGGTCACACTTAGATCCATCAGCAATGAGATTGCATCGGTTTGGTCGATATGCTGACTAATAATTTGTTCAACTTGAGCCTTAGCTCGCGCATTTTGTTGCAGCTGAAACAAAATTTGCGCATGGAGTAATTGGTTCTCTACTTGGTGCGGCAATAAAGCCAACAACGCCTCAATCCGATGAAGGCTTTCTGCCAGCTGTCCGCGTTGCATAAGTTGTCGAATTGCGCGGCGCTGATACCACGAATAATGGGGAAACAAATTAGCTAAACGTTCGACTGCCGTCGCTACAGCAGTTGCATCCGGGTGCCAATCCGCTTGGTAATTTAATAAAGCTGGATGGTTGGGATCCAAAGCCGCTAATTTTTCTAGCTCTTGTATGATCGTGTCACTTTCACCGCAACGCCGTAACGAAGCAAAATAAGCGTCGGCGACATTAGTTTGCCATGGTGTAAGTTCAAAACACTGACGGTAATAACCCGTAGCTTCGCTATGTTCACCTTGCCAGTCCGCTTTTTTCGCCAACCAGTACCAGCACTGACTTTGCGAAAGCAAATGTTTGTGTTGCAAAAACAACTGATCAAAATCAGCCAATTGTCCATTGTTCAGCAGTTCCTGCAAACTGAAAATTATCAGTTCCTGATCATCCGGTCGCAGTTCCCGCGCTTGGCGCAACAGCTCCAAACCAAGTTGCGCTTTGCTTTGCCAATTAAAAGCACGGAACAGCGATTTAGCTGGGCTTGCCGACCGAGCGCCATACTTATCAAACCGAGCTTGCAAACGCGCAAATACATCATCGGTTTGCTGTAAATAAAGCGCAGCACGATAGTAAGATTCCACATAATTTTGCTCGGTGTCATCTAAGCAGCACGCATAGAAATAATACCGACTAGCCAACTGATATTGCTTCTCTTGCCAATAAAAATCAGCTAGCAAATCATAAACTTCCGCACGATAACTGCCGGACACCTGCAACTCAGCAAGCAGGGTTAATGTCTCAGCTCGATAACGCGGCATGTGGTAAATTTGCCGGAATAATCTAATTTTTAAATCGATAGCTGGATGAGCTTTTACCGTATCAAAAAGATACTGTAAGGCGTTTTCGCCCTGGCCAAGATTCACCAAGCTTTGAAAGTGCGAATTCAACCAAACCACGTGATCTGGGTATCGCGCTAGCAACTGCTGATTCGCGGCAAAAATAGCCGATTCATCATTTTGCTCAATGGCAATACTGCGGTGACACATCAGAGTAAGTCGATGCTCTGGTGCTAACTGCTGCATTTGCGCCAGCAGCGAAGCCGCTTTGGTTAACTGATTAACTTCACGCGCCTCAGTGAAATCCGCATACAAACGATAGAGTGCAGTCACTTCACTCTCGAACGCAGCCAAACGCTGTGCCTGTGCCTGCGGCACAAATACCATGGCTCTTGGACCATTGGCAGCTTCGGCAGTAAGCCCAGCAACCAGCTGAATTTCGCTAGTGAAATCGCGAGAAGGATCCATCAAATAGGCGATGCCAAGCCCGCGGTTATAGCCAATCACGGCTTGTAGATGCGAGCTAAAGCCTTGGGTCGTGACCAAAGCAAATGGCAATCCGGCATCAATTAATGCAAAAGTCAGTTCAGGGGTCAGATCAAGCTCAATGTAGGTAAAGCCATTGTCGCGTAACCATTGGCGCTCCAAAGAATCTGGCGTGCCGTTGTAGCAAATTTTCTCGGCAATACTGGTTTGGCTCGCCTCAACCCTAAAAAAACGACACAAAGCCGCCATGGTTGCTGGCGCGCAAGTTAAATGACCTTGCCGTTCATGCTCAACCGCAAGTAATTGCATCAGTTGACCATCACCTTGCCATTGACTGATGTTTTGCTCAACTTGGCGATAATAAGGGTGTTTTGTCGCTGAAAATGCGGCGATAGCCGCTGTTTTGTCGCCTGAAGCTAAAGCGATCCGCCCTAAACTGGAATAAATTAGATCCTGATCATCGCGATCTGGCGAGGTCTGCAATTGACGATAGCCAGCTATTGCTTGTTCGCATTGTGACCACTCCATTAATCGCGCCGAAACATTAATAAGCTCAGCCCAAAGCCGGCAACTTTGCATCGAAGGTGCATATTGTGCCAATAACTGCATCGCTGCGTGCGATTGTTGCTTACGCACCATTGCTCTGGCGGTATCCAACACCAAACTCACTCGCGGTTTTAGTGCAAGCAGGCTTTGTGCAAGCGCAAGTTCCTCATCAAACAGCAACTGATCTCGCAGTAACATGAGCTCGATCCGATCAAGCCAAGTATGATTCGGTGCAAGTTCTCTTGCTTTTGCAAACAATTCTTTCGCTTCGACAAAGTTTTTCCGGGTTGCCTGCAGACAGATTTGCAGCACTAAATAGTCGATGGCATCACTGACAGCAGAAAGCAACTGATGATGCTGCTCCGCGAAGAGTTCGGCCTTGATAGGCCCAAGGCGATTGACTAAGAAAAACGCGTATTTACAGCAAAAGTCTGGATTATTTGGAAAGCGCCGCCAGCCGCGTAACATGGCCGCATCAGAATCGCGATCACGACCTAAATGTCCCAGCAGAACAATTGCTGCATCGAGCTGAATAGGATCCCGCCAATTGTTTAAATGCCCCCAAAAACCCTGACAATAGTGCATGGCATCAAGGTACTGACCCTGTTCGATAAGCGTGTCATAGTGGCTCTGAGAATATTGAGCATCGTGGCTCAAAGAAATGTCTAGCATGGCATCCCTGCAATCTACATATGTAAGCAAATTGCAAAAATTACCATGCTTTTTTCGAAAAGTCATCCAACAACTAGCGCCGTGCAATCAATACTTAACGACGAATTCAACAAAAACAGGTCGAAAATAAACAGTTAACAATTATCAAAGCGAAAATTGCTCATCACTGGTTAGGTGGCGAAGTTTTACCACCGCAAAAGAGATAACTATTCGCTCCAAGTTAAGCCCAATTTATACAACGCATTCTTCTTTTCACCATGAATTTCCGCAGTTAAAGCAGCGGCTTTTTTCAACGGTAATTCGCTAAGTAACAACTTCAACGTTTGGACCGCAGCTGGATGAATGTCGTCATCTGCTTTTGCTGCTGCCGGCGCAATCATCAGTACCATCTCACCTTGGCAACGCTGCGGATCTTCCTCTAACCAAGCTGTGATTGATGCAGCAGTACCATGTTCGAAATGCTCAAATGTTTTGGTTAATTCTTTTGCCAGTACCAACTCGCGCTCTTCACCAAACACGGCGACGACATCAGCGAGTGTATCTTTGACGCGGCGAGCAGCCTCATAACAAATCAAGGTGCCGACATTGTTAGGAATTTGCTGTAACACTTGCTGGCGTTGACCACTTTTAGCCGGTAAGAAACCGATAAAATGGAACTTGTCTGTCGGCAAGCCTGCACAGCACAGGGCAGCGATTAAAGCGCATGGCCCAGGCACCGGCACAACGCGCACACCAGCATCGCGGCAAAGGCGCACTAAGCTGTAGCCCGGATCGGAGATTAGCGGTGTGCCTGCATCAGAAATTAGCGCAACATCTTCGCCCGCTTGCAGCTTTTGCAGCAAACTCGCCGCGCGTTGTTTTTCATTGTGGTCATGCAGCGCAAGGAACCGCGCCGAAATCCCCAGATGACTCAGCAATTTTCCGCTGTGGCGAGTGTCTTCAGCTGCAACCCAACTGACTTGGCGCAAAATCGCGATAGCGCGCTGACTGATATCATCAAGATGACCAATCGGGGTGGCGACGATGTATAACTGACCTTGAACTTGCGACATATGAGGTTCCGAGCGGGCACTAGCCCTTGACTAACAATCACTTGAATTCATCGGCGACTGCAAGCAATAGATGCAAGCAGGATGATCCGATCCAGGAAATGGTATAAAATAAAGCCCATTCAACGGCTATTGTACCTGTGCATTGTGAAAACCAGCAAATTACTGCCCGGCTTAAAAGCGATTTATCTGCCAGTATGCGCCTTGCTACTGGTCAGCTGTACCCAAACTAGTGCGCCACCGGCACCTGTCGTCTCGGTTAATAAACCGCCGGTGACCCCAACCGTGGAGCCCAAAGCTGAGGTACAGGCCGAAGCTTTTAAGTATGAACAAGTCCCAACCACGCCGGTTGCAAGTACTGAACCTATCAGCGCTGCCGACGCCGAAGAAACGCATCAATTGGGTCTAATTGAAGTCGCGCGAAAAGAGCTTACTAACGGTGACAAGCGTCGGGCATTGGCTATTAGTTTTACCTTGCAACAATCCGAGTACGCGCAAGTTCGCCAACAAAACCAATTGCTGTTAGCGCAAAGCTTCACTGCCAATCAACAATGGCCAGAATTTGAAGCTTGGTTGCAAGGTCTGTCGTTGCAAGCGATCCCTGCAGCCGACCGACTGAATTTCGTTATCGAAACCACAAACTATTACAGTTTGCAGCAAGACCCATTAACCGCGCTTAATTGGTTGTTTGAACTTGATATTTTAGCCGCCAACATCCCGGAAAATGCCAAAGGCCGTGATTTACTCTGGCAGCAACTAGTCCAGCTTTCGGATGCAGATATTCAAGCCTTAAAAACCAATCACCCACGCAGTCAAGCTTGGTTGGAGTTACTGCGCATAGCCAAAGGATTTGCAGGCGATCAAGCCTCATTAAAAAAAGCGGTTACCGATTGGGTCGTGCGAAATCCGATGATGCCAGCTGAAGCCGATTTACCGGCAGACGTGCAAAACTTAGGCAGTACTGTCGCTTATGCACCAGCTCGGGTTGGCGTCGTCTTGCCACTTTCAGGTCAATTTAAAACGCTGGGTGAGTCGCTGCAGCTTGGTATGGTTGCCGCCGCCAGCGAAAGCGAGCGCAGCCTAGTCTTTATCGACAGTACACAAACTCCGGATGCCATCATTGCCGAGCTTGAACAAGCCAACGTCGAATTTGTACTTGGTCCACTGCTTCGCGAAGACGTCGACAAATTGCAAGCGCATGCGGGTTGGCGCTGGCCGACGCTATTCCTCAATTCCAAGCCTGAGGCTGCCGCCAACAAAGCAGACCAATTCTACTTTGCGCTTGGCGTTGAAGACGAAGCCGCGCAAATGATGCAATATTTTCAGCAACGGCAATTTCATAACCCAGTATTGATTTACGCGGTAAACCCGATAGGTCAGCGCATGGCGCAGCACTTTCAAATGCTGTGGCAACAACGCACCGGCAAAGCCGTGGAAAGTTACAGTTACGGCACACAAGACCAACTGAAATCTTTGATCAATCAATTTTTAGAGACCAGTGCTAGCGAAGAACGGGTAAAAGAGCTCAATCGGTTGTCAGGACGCACCGTCAAGGCGGAAATGCATAGTCGCCAAGATATTGATGCGATTTATTTAATTGCCGATCCTGTGCAAACCCGATTATTCAAACCTTTTATCGATGTCACTGTTAGCCCTACAGCTCGCAGCTTGCCAATTTTTACCAGTTCGAGAAGCCATAGCTTAAAAGTTGATCGCAGTGACCAGCGTGATTTAGCCGGCCTCACCATGACTGAAATGCCTTGGTTATTGCCACAGGCCACTACAGCAACACCACTGCGTGCAAGCTATGACCAGTTGTTTCCTGAACAAGATGAAACTCTGCAACGCTTATTCGCCATGGGTTTTGATGCTGTGCAGTTAATTGAACGATTGAAAATTCAGCAGCAGTTCCCAATTATGAGTTACCAAGGACTCACTGGCAGCCTGCGTTTACCGGATGGCGTAAGCATTCAACGGCAACTGACGCTGGCGCAGTATCGTCAAGGCAAATTGCAATTGCTGGAAAAATCCGGCAATGCGCGTTAGCAGGCAGTTAAAGTGAATAGCACCGAGCAAGGTTTCTTTTTTGAAACTTTGGCAAAGCAATATCTGGAGCAGCAAGGCTTGAGCTTTGTTGGCCGAAATATTAATGGCCGCTTTGGTGAGTTAGATTTGGTCATGAAAGACCAAGCCCAGCTGGTATTTGTTGAAGTCAAATATCGCAAGTCGACCGCTTATGGCGGTCCGTTGGCAGCAGTTACCGCCAGCAAACAACAGAAATTGCGGTTAACCGCCTCGGCTTATTTGCAGCAACACGCACCTAAAGCCTTTGCTCGCTTTGATGTTATCGCGATAACGGGCACTGAGCCTTATCAGGTAGAATGGCTAAAAAACGCTTTTTAATCAGGAAAATTGCATGCAAGAACATATTCGTCAGCTGTTTACTGAAAATATTCAGACGATGATCGCCACTGGCGAAGCATTATCAGGTCCGATAGAAAGCGCAGCGCTGACTATTGTGCAAGCGTTGATCTCTGATCGCAAAGTGTTGTGTTGTGGTGAAGGCGCAGCGCGTTCATTAGCCGGTCATTTTGCCCAGCTATTGTTGGACCAATTCGAGACTGAACGGCCATGTCTGCCAGCCCTAGCGCTGTCAGTGGAATCGGCAAGCTTGCAACATCGTATGTTAGCGAACCAAGATTTTCTGGCGCGGCAAGTCAGAGCCTTAGGGCAAGAAGGCGATATTTTATTGGTATTGTCATTAAGCGGTGACGAAGCGAGTTTAATCCAAGCGGTTGAAGCAGCACTGACCAAAGATATGACGGTCATTGCGCTGACTGTGGATAATAACGGTGAGTTATCCGGCTTGCTTGGCAATACAGATACGGAATTACGGGTGCCGGCACATCGACCAGCGCGCGTTTATGAATGTTACGCATTTTTATTACATTGTGTCGTGGAATTAATCGACAACACCTTGTTCCCGCAACAAGATGAATCTTAGGAAGGATGGAGTTTACAAAATGAATATGAAAGAGATTTTCAAATTAGCGACAGTGTTGGGTTTGGCTGTTGTACTGCAAGCTTGTGCTGTTTCAGATCGCCGGACCATAGGTTCGCAAATCGACGACAACAGCATTTCAATCAAAGCGGGCAATGCTATTGAAGCCAATAAAACTCTGGACGAAAAAGCGAATATCAACGTCTACGTCTATAACGGCATCGTGTTATTAACTGGCCAAGCACCAAATGATGATTGGGTTGCTGTCGCAGGCGATTTAGTGCGTCCAGTCCAAGGTGTTCGTGACGTACAAAACCAGATCCGTGTTGGTAACCCAATTTCCTTCACCACTAAAACTCGCGATTCTTGGATCACCACCCGCGTGAAGTCGCTATTGGCTGGCGATAAAGAAGTAAGTGCGTTAAACGTCCGGGTATTTACCGAAAACGGCGAAGTGTTCTTGATGGGTTTAGTCAGCGCTGCTGAAGCGGATAAAGCTGTGGAAATCGCCCGTCATGTTGATGGTGTTTCACGCGTTATCAAAGCCTTCGAAACTAGCTACAACTAATAGCTCTGCATGCAAGTCTGTGGCGGTGATAGCCGCCGCAGACGAAAATCCACGCGTTAATTCAACTTCTCGACACCCTCGCAGAAAATGCCAAACAACCAGACATTTTGCGGTATTCACTGCGCGCAGCGGCAGCACACGACCTGTCTACACAGCTCTTGTTTCACACTTCCTGCAATGCTTTTAACGCTTTTGAGTGGAATTCGCGATGTTTCATAATCAATAACACCAGCACTGTCGCCAACATAAATAAGCGCGCATCAATAAACCAAGCCAATGTCGCTAACGAGAAATAGATCGCCCGAAGTCCATAGTTAAACGAATGCGCGGCTTGGTCTATCACCTTAGCGGCGCGATTGGCGTATAACATCAAATCAGCTTCTGTCAAATCTCGGCCATCGGGTGCGGCGCCTATCAACACACCACCAAAACCATATTGACGTAATGACCAAGTGAATTGGAAAAAGGTAAAAACATAAATAAGGCCTAAAAACAGCAACTTAAACTGTAGCAAGCCATCCACATGATCAAGCCATGGCAATACCTGTAGCATCACCAGCGCAATTTTGTCACTCGAAGCAATTGCGGTTAATAAACCTGCGAGGATCAGCATAGAGCTCGACGCAAAAAAACTGACATTCCGTTCTAGGGTGGAAATCAGCGCTACATCAGCCATTTTGTTATCGCGCAGCAGCATCTGCCGCATCCAATCGGTGCGCTTACGACGCAATTCGAAAGATAGACAACTCACCACCCTCGCCCTTTTTTTAGCAAACAAGGTATAGCCAATCCACAGTGCCAAAAACCAAGTCACTGCAACTAAATCCCACACTAAAAAACCATATGCTTCCAAAACTGTCCCTCGCCCAGACCTAAACCAGTGGTAATTCAAAATAAAAACAAGCACCTTGCGGCGTATTTGGCTGATAGCCGATGTACCCATCCATATGTTCAATCAGTTGCTTACAGATGGCGAGACCAAGGCCGGTGCCACCAATGGCTCGACTATCTGAACCATCTGCTTGCGAAAACTTCTGAAATAGCCTGCTTTCAAATTCTGCAGGCACTCCAGGGCCAAAGTCACAAATACTGACCCGTACCCGCGTTGCGATAATATCGGCTTTTAAGTGCACGCTGCTGCCTGCGGGCGAAAACCGAATGGCATTGACTAGTAAGTTAGCCAGCACTTGCTGCAGCCGGTTGATATCGACGTTCACTTGCTCATTAAATGGCATCGGCCAAAAGGCATCAATCTGCACGCCCTTTTGATTTGCTAACGGCAGATGTCTTTGCATGGCTTGCAACAACAACGGTTGCAGTGGCGTGGGCTTTTTGAATATCTGCATTTTACCAGCGACCAGTTTCTCGATATCGAGTAAGTCGTTGATTAATGTATTTAATTGCTGGCTACTTTGCAGCGCTATATCCAACATTTGCTGTTGTTTAGTTTCTAACTTGCCAAGCGTGCCCGCAGCTAACAGACCTAAAGCACCGCTAATGGCAGTGAGTGGCGTGCGTAGCTCGTGACTAACGGTTGACACAAATTCATCTTTCATTTGCTCATGTTGACGGCGCACCGTGATATCTCGCATTAATAACAACAACATACTGCGGTCGCCCAAATCTAATCGGCTTTGCACCAGTTCAACCGTCAGCAGATGCCCGTTTTTATTCAACACTTCTACTTCGCTGCCACCATCTTTGGTGGTTAGCGGCTGACCTGAAGGGAATAACACTTCACAAGTTAATCCGTGCAACTCCTCACTGTCATAACCGAACATCCGCTGGGCTGCTGGATTGATTTTATCGATGCGACATTGCGGATCTAGCACTACCAGCGCATCAGCTACGTGATAAATAACAGTGCGATAATAGGCTTCACTTTCGCGCAGTGCTTCAGCAGTTTCTGCCGACCGTTGATTTGCGCGCAGCACTGCAGCGACAAAGAATAAAATTAGCGCGGAAAAGGACAAACCGCCCAACCGAATGGGCCATAATAAATGCTCTGACGAATGATCTGGTGCCGCCGCTAACTGCCATTGCACACCAGCGATACTGAGTTCCTGCAACAGCGCATCACCACTAAACAAGTTACTTTCACCAACCAGCACTTCGCCCCAATGATCACCACGATATTGGCGAATGCTAACGCGGATCTCATCGTCTTTGGCCTGTTGCAGCAGCAATTTCCAGATGGAGTCAATATCAAGCACTGTGCTGACAATACCCCAATAGCTGCCATCGTCTAAAAACACGGGAATACGATGGATCAGCCCTTCGCCACCTTGAGTCAATTGCACAGGGCCTGCCAATGCAGCTTCACGTCTGGCGATAATGGCTTCGATTTGCGGCCATTGATTGGTTAATTCTGGATAAAACACCCCCAGCGCTTTTTCGTTGCCTTCCAAAGGATGAATGTAGGTGATGCGGTTACCTGGCGCGATACCGATATTGCGGATATGCCGACCTTGTTTCACCAAATTTGGCAGCAATGTGCGAAACACTTCCGGCGCGACGTGACCGTTACTGGCTTGAATGTAAGCCACTAAACCAGCGCTGAGGTGCAGCGGCGAGTTTACTTCGGTTTCCATTCGCGCCCGCAATTGACCGACCGCGACCGACACTTGCCGCAAGCTGATTAAATTCTGGCGTTGTTGCTCTTGCCGAGCCAAAAGTTCGGTGACTACGGCAAATATCAGCAGTAGCATGGCCAGAACTGACCATTGCATCGGCGTTAATAAGGCAGGATCTTTGCGCATAATTGACCTTTTATCGCTGAAATCGCTCTTGGCAGAGTTGATGGACTGCACGCGATGACTGAACTAATGATACACTTAGCCGCCCGTTCCGGCAGATAAAATTCGCTTCGAAGGAGCCCGATGTGACTGATTTAACCATTCAAACCCCTGATGACTGGCATTTGCATTTTCGCGACGGTGACATGCTGCAAGAAACTGTGCCAGCGACCGCTCGTTGCTTCCGCCGTGCTGTGGTAATGCCAAACTTAGTACCTCCAGTTACCACTGGCGAGTTAGCTAGTGCTTATCGGCAACGAATTTTAGCGGCGCGTCCGGCCAATAGTACTTTCGAACCGATCATGACTATTTATCTCACTGATACCACAACAGCGCAAGACATCAAAGCAGCGAAAGCGGCGGGAGTGTTAGCTGCAAAAATGTATCCTGCCGGCGCCACCACTAATTCACACTCTGGCGTTTCTAGCTTAAGTAGCTTATTCCCGGTGTTAGAGGCCTTGGTTGAAAACGATATGCTGCTTTTAGTGCATGGCGAAGTGACTGAAGCCCATGTCGATATTTTTGACCGGGAAAAAGTTTTCATCGAACAGCATTTATCGCAAATCGTTGCGAAATTTCCAGAATTACGCATCGTGCTTGAGCACATCACCACCGCTGACGCCGTTGAATTTGTTAGCAAAAGCTCAGCCAAAGTTGCCGCAACCATCACTCCGCAGCACTTAATGCTGAACCGTAACGATATGTTAGTTGGCGGCATTCGCCCACATAACTACTGCTTACCAGTGTTAAAACGGGCGACGCACCAACAAGCGCTACGCGCTATTGTCGCAAGCGGCAATCCGAAGTTCTTCTTGGGTACCGATTCTGCCCCACATGCCAAACATCGCAAAGAATCTGCTTGCGGTTGTGCGGGTTGCTACAGCGCTTGGAGCGCGATTGAGCTTTATGCGCAAGTCTTTGAAGAACTTGGTGCTCTGGATAAACTCGAAGGTTTTGCCAGCCACTACGGCGCCGATTTTTACGGCCTACCGCGCAACAGCGGCACTATCACGCTGACCCGCGAGACTTGGCAAATTCCAGAAGAAATCACGCTGCCAGATGGCAATCCAATTGTGCCGTTTTTTGCGGGGCAGCAAGTCAATTGGAAACTGAAAGTCTAATTGGAAACTGAAAGCCTAATTGGAAACTGAAAGTCTAGCTTAATGAGTAAGCTAAAAACCAATTGGCTATCACTGTGAAATATCTGAGGGAGCGATTGCTCCCTCTTTTTTCGCACCAGCAAGTTTTCGCCCCACCTTGTTTTTATATCGCCTCGTTTTCGACCCCGAGTTTGTGTGCTATCTAGCAAAATTGAGCAATTTTCGCCAACTGCAAAGCGCATTGTTCACGCAAAAAATCCCGCAATAACAATACCGCAGGAGTTATTACTTGCCGATTGGCGCAGACTAAATTCAGCGGCAAATCTGGCCCATGGAATTCACTCAGTAAAGGCACCACCCGACCCGCCGCCATATCCTCTGACATATCCAGCGCCGACTTCAAGCCAATGCCCTTGCCCGAAACAATCCAACGATGCACGACTTCAGCGTCATTGCTAATGCGATTTCCACTAACATTCACGCTAAAAGGTGTACCGGCTTCCTGAAACCACCACTTATCAAAAGCGCGCTCGTCGATTAAATACAGCACACATGCATGTTGCGTGAGCAACATGGGATGAGTCGGCGCTGGCTGCAACGCGAGATAACTAGGGGCAGCAAACACCCGTCGTGGCACTGAGGCAATAGCAAAAGCCACATGCGCTGAATCTTGCACAGGCCCGTAACGTAGCGCCAAATCCACCGGCTCGCGGTACAAACCAGCCAGACGGTCGCTTAACTCTAAACGCAAACGCACTGCGGGATGGCGCTGCATAAATTCATCGAGCCAAGGCAACAGCAGGTGTCGGCCTAGATCACTTGGCGCAGACAAACGCAATTCGCCACCAACTTGCGCTTGGCTCATCGCCAATTCTTGCTCGCCCTGCGCGAGCGCCGTTAAAGCATTTTGACAATGCGATAAAAACCGCTCGCCGGCAGGGGTTAACCGCAGACTGCGGGTTGAACGCACTAATAACTGACTTTGCAGATGCTGCTCTAAGCGCTTTAGCGCGGCGCTAGCGGCCGCGGGCGTTAACTGAAATTGTGCTGCGGCTTTACTAATATTGCCGGTATGCACGATTTGCATAAAGAGTTGAAGATCTTGCACTTGCAGCATCGGCCACCGCCATTTTCAAATAATATTTGATAAAGAATGCAGAATTAGTCGGTTTTTCTTTAAATGTCAATCCGTCACACTAGCTGGCATACCAAGTCCCCCAAAACTTTTAAGGTGAAATAATGATGCGAGCTATTGGTTATTTTCAATCGTTACCTATTCATGCAGCAGAGTCTTTAGTTGATATCGAGCTGCCAATTCCAACGGCGACTGGCCATGACTTGCTGGTGCGCGTAGAAGCCATTGCCGCAAATCCGGTCGACTTTAAAATCCGGAAAAACCGCGCGCCACAAGCAGATAAAGCGGAAGTGCTAGGCTGGGACGCTGCTGGCACAGTAGTGGCGGTTGGCGAATTGGTGAGCTTGTTCAAGGTCGGCGACCCAGTGTTTTACGCTGGCGCGTTAAATCGCCCAGGTGCTAATAGCGAATTTCATCTGGTGGATGAGCGTTTGGTTGGCGCCAAGCCACATAATTTAAGCTTTGCCGACGCCGCAGCGCTGCCACTCACAGCCATAACCGCGTGGGAGCTGCTGTTTGACCGCCTGCAATTGGACCTTGCCAGTCCGCAATTTCAACAAAAGGTGTTATTAGTAAGCGGCGCAGCTGGTGGCGTTGGCTCGGTATTGCTGCAATTGGCACGGCAAAAAACTGACGCCTTTATCATCGGCACTGCCTCAAGGCCTGAAAGCCAGGTATGGGTGCAACAAATGGGCGCTCATGCCGTCATCAATCATCAGCTGCCACTAGCTGAGGAGTTAGCACGGCTTGGCATCAAGCAAGTGAGCCATGTGGCGAGCTTAGTCGACACCGCAGCTTATTATGACGAATTTATCGCAGCACTTGCACCACAGGGCAAATTGGCGCTGATTGACGACCCGCAAACGGCGCTCGATATCCGCCCACTGAAACTGAAAAGCTTAAGTTTGCATTGGGAGCTGATGTTTACTCGGTCATTATTCCAAACCCCAGACCAAATTGCCCAGCATCAACTCTTGAATGCCGTCAGCAAAATGGTTGAAGACGGCACCTTGCAAAGCACAACAGGCCAGCATCTGGGACAAATCACCGCAGCAAACCTGCGAATAGCCCACGAGTTATTAGAAACAGGCAAAGTCGTCGGCAAGTTGGTGCTAAGCGGCTTCCCGAAGCTCTGAGGTTTATGGTGTAGCAAGCGACTAATTGCGCGAGTCAACCACGACACAGGTTCGACTCGCGACAACACTAAGAACTGCGCGGTTGAAATCCAGGTTGTGCTGCGAACTGCGAACTGCGAACTGGGAACTGGGAACTGGGAACTGGGAACTGGGAACTGGGAACTGGGAACTGGGAACTGGCAACTGGCAACTGGCAACTGGCAACTGGCAACTGGCAACTGGCAACTGGCAACTGGCAACTGGCAACTGGCATGGTCCAACTGACAGCGGGTGCGATTGCAACTGAAATTCACATCAAGTGACGCAAAAAGCAGACGAAACAGTGAACTCGTTGATTTGGCTATTTTTTGACTAATCAGCCAGAAAGCAAGGCTCCGCACGATTTTCCATCTGGACAACGCCATCAAGGCACAATACAATGCCTCCCGTCGTGCACCCATAGCTCAGCTGGATAGAGCGCTGCCCTCCGGAGGCAGAGGTCTCAGGTTCGAATCCTGATGGGTGC
Organism: Gammaproteobacteria bacterium; assembly: GCA_017302255.1. Taxonomy (GTDB): domain Bacteria; phylum Pseudomonadota; class Gammaproteobacteria; order Enterobacterales; family Alteromonadaceae; genus Pararheinheimera. The sequence goes on from JAFLDV010000033.1 coordinate 32,234, forward strand.
GCCATATAAATCAACCACTTAGAGGCAACTCAAGTGGTTTTTTTATGCCCGGTGACAAAATTGTGCCCGTACTGTGACAAATCCATTTTTCCCATCTCCTCTTTTTTCGGTCAAATTGACCTCTGCTTGATTTTATCAGAGTGATGATTTTGAGATTGTTTTGGTCAGTGCCAATCGAAACTATTCGAACTTAAAAACTTCCGCTGTATTTCTCTTAGAATTTAAAGCATCCGCTTATAAAACAGCGCTTTATGCTTAAGAAATCTGGGGTATGATTTAGCAAAGAGCCAAGCACAGGATTGCGATGACCTACTACGACCAAAACGCCAAGCTATTTTTTGATAACACCGTCAACGTTGATATGTCCGGTTTATATGATGAGTTTTTGCCCCTTGTGCCAAAAGCAGGCCATATATTAGATGCGGGATGTGGATCTGGTCGTGATAGTAAGGCTTTTATTGAGCGCGGGTATCAAGTCTATGCAATAGATGACAGCGCCGAAATGGCTGCACTGGCAGAGCAATTGATTGGTCAGAAGGTAGAAGTTATCTCCTTTCAAGCCTTCAAACCATCGCGTTATTTTGATGCGATTTGGGCATGTGCTTCATTGCTTCATCTAAGGATGCAGGATCTTCCAGAGACAATTAACCAACTGAGCAAGTGCCTAAATGCTGATGGGGTTTTTTATTGTTCGTTTAAATATGGGCAAGAGGAAGTAACTAGGGATGGCCGACACTTCACAAATTTGAATGAACAATTGCTTGAATCCATAGTTGGCGACTCCCTCAAAATTGCAAAAACTTGGGTTACTACAGATTTGCGTCCCGAACGACATGAAAAATGGTTAAACGCAATCCTCATAAGGTGCTGAAATGGAATTCACTAACGAAGACTTTTTTAAAGGGATAGTTTTATTCGGACTTAATGCCGCCACCTATAAAATGGGCTTAGCGCAAACGCTTATTTCTGCTTCTAGAGCAAAAAGCAATTTGCTTAACTGGGGCGATTTATCAGAGACTTATTTTGATATATATCTCAATCGCCTTAGACAAAACCCAATGCCGCAACAAGGCAACCCAAATCGACTCACCAAGATGGAACGCATCGTAAAAGAACATGAATTAGGTGTGCTTTCACGAACTGAAGCAATCAAAAAAGTAGCGGAAATTGGCTTCGAGGATGTAGTTCCAAGGTTTCAAACCATTGGCACAGATAAAAATATTGTCTCAGACTATTTTTATGAAATTGATTTCGGGAACAAACTTGTTCTGAAGGACACGCTTCTTTCTCTCGATACCGTGCAGCTTGATCAGCTTGAAGCTGAAGTTCTAGCACGGTGGGGATTACTAGAAGGTGCTTTTAGCATCAATCAAACAGATTTCAAACTGGCAAACGACATCAGAGAAATTTACCTTAAGGATGGATACAGCCGTAAAGCTTTGACAAGTAATATCCCATTTCTCGCAGGCTATCAGGGTAATACTTGTTTTTACTGCGGCGAGCCAATGCTTAACGATATCCATGTTGACCATGTACTCCCCCGCCAAGTTTTAAATCATGATGATATTTGGAACTTAGTGTTAGCGCATGGAGACTGTAATTTATTAAAGTCAGATAGGCTCGTAGGCGCACATTTCATCCAAAAGCTAATTGCGCGCAACGAAAACATCATGGGCAGTAATCACCCTTGGAAAGCTCAAATAGCTAACGCCCTCGGCACAACAGCCAACAGAAGAGCCGACACGCTTAAAGTTCACTATGACAATTTGAAAACCGTGCTAGGGAACTATTACTGGGGCGGTTCTGATACCTATAACCCAGCAATAGATCCATTTTATAAAAGACTTATTACCGTATTGAATAACAAAATGAGTAATTAAAATAATTTTTAAAAGATGAAAAAATAATTTAAAAACTAACTTCAAAAAATATCAACTCAGTTTTGAACGGTAAACTCCAACGTTAATCGGGCGCAAAAGTATGTGTAGGTTGGAAATACTGTGCCATCGTATTTGGCACAGCAGATTGGGCAAGTAGTAATGGAATTACTAAGTTAGATTACTCTGAAGTAAAGTGATTAATTGCATTTAACTTACCACCTAATTGCAAAACTAACTTACCAGTCGTTGCAAATCTATCGGACCACTCTTTGCATCTAACTTACCACTTTAATCAAAATTCTATTCTGAGAGTAGTGCCTTAACGTCAAAATTCTCAAAAGGGGACTGAAACTTCATGTATTTGCCCCCGCTAAAACGGACAGTACTAACTAGCCATTTTGAAAGCTGCTCAATTAGAGTTACATTAGCGTTAGCTTGAAATAAGTCAATTTTAGGGGGGAAGGCTTGAAAAGTTTTACTCTCAGGGAGATGCTCTTATGTCAAATATTAGCCCCTCATAATGAAATTTGGAGAATCATCTTTTGGGAAAAAAACTCTTTATAGCCTTAGGAAATGGATTTACAGTTGATTTTCTTACTCACATTAACAGGAAAGAAGAGATTGATGTTATAAACTTATTTAGGCGAGGTGCAGAGGTTCCTTGGCCAACGACACGCATGCCTGGTTTTCTATCTTTCAAACACTGCCCCCATCTTTGGAATCTTGGTGCCAGACCAAACATGGATGCAGATAGCGCAATGCAGCTAATTGAAGATATTATCACCTGTGTGAATGTTTACGCATCAAAAGAAAAACGTAATCCTGTCGGGCATGACTATAGACCTAATGATATCTATATTTATGCTTATAAAGAACTGCTTCAGTATTTAAAGCATTTGTTCATTTTTTATGATAAAAAAATTGTTGAAATCCCTGATTCAGTGGAAGATTGGCCTTGGTTTCAGTTTTTAAGATATGCAAATGATAACGAATTTTATAGTGAAATTGTTATTGTTACTTATAACTATGATATATGGCTGGAACGTGTTCTCCAGAAATTTAACATCCCATTTACCATCGGAATGATAGGTGAAAACAACCCTCAAGTGAAAATAAATATCTTGAAACCTCATGGGTCAATAAGCTTTACACATAGACAAAAGATGGATAAAGATTCGTATTCTATTAAGTTAGATAATGAACTTTTAGATGGTTCTACTGACGAGTTTACTGTCGGCTATGAGAATTTAGATGATAATTATCTGGTGAGTGCATTGATTCCCCCAGCTGGAGAATCATCTAGATTTAACCATACTTGGGCTGCTCAGATAAGAGGAAGTGCCAAGCAAAAGGCAACTCGCTTAGGTTCTGAGGATGAAATGATAATTTGCGGACTTTCATACTGGCATGTAGATCGCGCGGAGCTTGATGAGCTTATTGTAAGCTGCGATCCTCTATTAAACGTTACGATGATAAATCCTCACCCTAAGCGCACTATAAACGCCGTATTAACCAGCATATTTAGCAATTTTGTAGCATATTCTGGCTCTAGTACCTTGAAGGAGAAAATTACATGTCAAGCATCCTGAGCCGTGAATCAAATACAATTACTGTGGCAAATTTTTGGGAAAATTATCTTCTTAATAAGTACAATTTTGATCCTGCATATCAACGCCGAAGTGTTTGGAGTGATGAAAAACAATCATTTTTTATAGATAGCATTCTAAAAAACTTCCCAATGCCACCAATATTTCTCCATCAAAAAATTGATGATGACACAGGGAAAACAAGGTATGACATTATAGATGGAAAGCAAAGGTTAACATCTCTTGTACGTTTCTTAAAAAATGAAATTCCTGCGTCTGATGAATTTGAAAATAGCCCTTTCTACGATGAGAAAATAGCAGGAATATATTTTAGTGAGTTAGATGAAAAAGGACTTACGGATTACAAAAAGAAGTTGTGGAGATATGTAATACCAATTGAATATATAGATACATCTGACAGAGTTGTTATCGACAATATATTCGATAGATTGAATCGCAACGGCGAACCACTTAACGGACAGGAATTAAGAAAGTCTGTATATCATGGAACAGGGTTGCTTTTACTAGTGGAAAAAATTGCTGACGGACAATTTTGGAAAGATTGGCTAGTTAAAACAGATGTGACCAGAATGGAGCATTATGAATTTGTTTCAGAAATATTATTTCAATTAATTGAAAATGAGCCGCTTCATGCAAATCAGCAAGAACTCGATCGTTTATATGAAAAATATACAAAATTACATATTGATTGGAATGATTTGGAATTTAAATTTACTGAAGTGACAAATTATATTGTTTCTCTTGAACTCAATTTTGATCATTATAGGATAAGCGGTGTTTCGCACTTATATGGAATTTGGTGCTTTGCGAATAAATGTGTTAACGAAAGAATTCCTGTTGAAAGAGTCAAGGAAAAATTGATTAATTTTTACGAGGAACTCCGATCTAACGATATCAATAATAATAATGTGGATATCTATAAGAAAAGTATGTCGGCTAGGACTAAAGACCAAGGCCAAAGAAAGCGTAGATTTCAAGCCCTTTGGGATTATGTGATTCAATAGAGGAAAAAATTACTGTCTGTGAACAAAAAATAAAGCAAAAGTCGTATTGATAATTTCTGTTTTCCGTACAAAGCCTGTCTAAAAATATTAGAGACGAATCATCAATTTATCTAAAAATACTCAGCTTGCATTACTGCTAAGCTGAGTAGTTACTCATCAACCAATTTTTTCTGCTCACGAATAAATTCCAATACAAGATGCTACTGTTCTTTTCATAGCAGCACCTTGTTACAATTCATTTGCCTTTTGCTCTCGAAATAACACCCATCATAGAGTAAGAAAATTGACCCACTTCAGCCTTTTCCTCGAGCTTATCGGAAATATATTTACTTGTTGCAACAACACCACCTAGCGGAAGTAATGCACCTAAAAAGGGAGCAAGAACTGGAAACATCGTTACAGCCAGTGCGCCACTAGCAATTAAAGCTGTGTACTTATGTTTAGCTTGATATTTATCGTTAAGTGAAGCAATCTGCTTCTCATGTTTCGATATAGCTCTTTCAACATGAGAGCATACTTCGGCAGCAACATACCCTAAATCTGCAAGTTTGGCATTGGGCAAACTATTAACCAAATCTCTTAACTCCCTCCTGAATGCAATATTCTCATCAGTTTTCCTCAGTGCAACAAGTTGCGAATCATTAATATTGGCCAAGTAATCGAGTCTTTTAGAAGTAAGAGAACGCATAATTGCCGATGTTGCAGGATCAAAGGAAGCAAATTCACCTGTTGATGCATTTTTCATACTTGCAATAAGTTGGTAATAATGCGCCTGTGCATTTAGACAAAGGAAAGGATGACTTCTAAGCTCATCGGAATTTTCAAGTAAATGGTAGTTTGGCATAATCCGCTCGAAAATTGCGTTGGTTACTAAGCTTATATCACCTTTCGAAAACAACTCATTACACCAATCTTCTGACCTCCAGTGCCTCATCTCAGTTTTATAATTTTCCAGCTCTTGTTTTAATGGTTCTCCAGGCTCAGACCCAGGTGATACAAAGAGCTTTGATCTTTCGATTTGTTCAAAGTACAGGTCGGGGTATTTGAAAGCAAACTCAAGAATATCTTGAGGGTGCGTGATGCCTGAGTCTACATAATATGAAAAGACATCGGTGATAAGCTTAATGCTATTTTCTTGCGTTTGCTGATCATATTCCTCAAGCGATTTCTCAAAGCTTGGAAATACAAAAAATGGTGGGAGATCAAATTCGTCTCCTTTGAGATCACACAAATGTAATATGAAAAAAGCCATTTGAAGTGGGATAACATGGCTAAACTTTTCTTCGTCTCGTTTTTTCTCCAACCATGGCATTAGAGGGTCTGGTATTAAAACTGTATCGGAATATAGTAGTGATTTGCGAGTAGCATTTAACTGTGTTTCTAAAAACCGACTGCTTCCGCCTAAATTCAATTTACATGCATCTAGTTTCTTAGCTGCACCAAAGGCTTTACCGCCTTCCTCAGAATATAGTTTCTTAAGTTCCGTCTCGAGAACTGAAAATGCCCGCATGCTACTTTCAGCCCTGCTAGGGTTTTCACTCAAAGTAGTGGCAAATTTTTGTATAGCTTCCGAAAAGCTATCCAGTGGAGAAAAGTCACGAGGTAGACAACCTGTAACATTGAGGAAAAACTCGGTCAATATTTCAAAGTATCTATCTTGATAAATAATTAAGTCGTGTAATTCCTGCTGACTCACTTAAGTACTCCGATTAATCAATTAAGGTGTAATCCACTCAAGTTACACGGACATCGTAAACAGTGAATTAGTGGCAACACTTTTGAGTTTTTAAAATCCTACAACACTAATGTAAAAGCATATTAATATCAAAGCCTTAGCCGTAAAGATCTTGCGGTGTTAAGAACAAAGTGTAGATAGACCTGCAAAATGATTCTGTATCATTTAACATCTTTGCATTTGTTGTCCTGGTTACAGCAAACTGGCCAGTAACTAACAATAGGGATGAATCGCACTTGTATTTTTAACCTGTGGCAATGCGAGACGATCTCGAAAATTTCGAGAGCCGCGACATCTGCGCTCGCTGCAATGTCCGCTTTCAATAAAGCTGCGATTTGAAGGCATATTGGCACAAAACCACCTCCAACCTCACTCACACAACTCTTCTAACGCCGCCTCAAATCCAACTTCATAATCTTCAATATAAAACTGGCCATCACTACCATCATCCCGAGTGATAACTTCAAAACCATAAGTTTTAAAATTGCCAAAAACGATATCGCCTTCATTCAGGTAGACACCGGATTGGTGTTCAGCTGCAATGTACCAACCGTCAGTTGTCTCAATAACAGCATTTCCACTGCCGCAAACATCTTGTTCGACAACTTGGCCTTTATCCGCATAAGCAGAAAAGCTGAAAAATAGAATGAATCCAGTAGTGAATAAAATTCGTGGGTGTTTGAAGTTTAACATCGCAATCCTTGCGTTCATTTATTGTCAAATCAATTGTCGTACCTAAAATAGCAATTTCAGGACTTGTTATCAATCAGCGATTTGGGGCTTTGTTAAAAAGTTTTTGCTTTTGAAAATTCAACATGCAATCCCACTAGCGTATTGAGCTTTACTTGCGACTCAAAGGATCTTTCATTACACGAATCGATTTGCACTGCGGACAAAAAAAGCCAATTTTTACGTTTCTGCTAAAGCGATTGCCGCAGGATTTACAAATAAACAAATATGGTGGGCCGGGGTGGAAGTTACTCATTACGACGTATCCTTTTCATAGTTGTACTTCGAAAAACTGAATTTCTTGAGTGTTCTCGAACCGGGAAAAATATTCTTAATACAAACAACTTACGCAACTCAAGAGTCGAGTATTCGCGGTGTGCCTTTTAATGGTCAAGAGCCGCCGAATATACAGTGTGCTGCATTACCAAACAGCACTAGCCAGTAATAAAAAGCTCATCCACGAAAATGATGGGTCAATGCCGAACGTAAATTCAGCATTGATCCAACACCAGGATTTAAATCTCGTCTAGCTGCAAAAACTCGACATTAATTGAGTAAGTTTTTTGCGAATCCGAGTTCCCGTTTTTATTTTGACTGCCGCCGACACTTAGTAAAGAGCTGCGTATACTCGCTGCAACCTTTGATTTTGATGTTAACGATAGAGTTTGGGTTAAATGAATAGTCGCAGATTGGCAGCCGCCAAAAGTGCGAGCAAATACAATTGATTGCCACTGTGGTTCAAAAGGGTACCATTTCGAAGCTTTCGTATTGTCTTCATCAAATTGCTTTGATGTACCCTTTAATAAAAAGTGCTTAGTTTTCTGAGTTCTATTTTGGTTGTTTTTTGTTCGCTCATTACCCAAGGCGACTACGTTTGCTTGCACATTTTCATCAGTTTTAATCGCTGGCGTTGCAGAAACATCTACTTGCAATGCGTTATCAGCACCATTTTTTTGCTCATTATCCTCTATGATTTCTATTTTTGTAGCACCGAGTTGAACCAAAAGACGGATCAGTTCAGATTGCTTTTCTTCCATCACATAGTCTTCAAACTCATCTTCAGGAATGTAAAACTTTGACTTACTGGGATCAAAATCGGCCAGAGGATGTAATTGGTAAAGTTGACCTAGAACGGGATGTCCCAGTGGGAAGATAAATCCATCGCTCTTTGCTTTGCTGACAGGTACTTGCATGTCTTTCAACACATTCTGCAAGGTTTTTTTATCTGATTCGGAAATATTACCATCACCAGCTTCAAGTAAGCTTAGTAAATTAGGGGCCGCAACGGCAATTGCAATTAACATTGACACTGGATTACTACCAAGAGCAATCATTCCTACACGTTTTAAGAGGAAACTAGACAAAAATGTTTGTGCAGCACTCGAAGCAAATAGATTTGAAAATATAGTTTTCCAATCATTATTATTCTGAGGCTCCTGTACTTTATCTATTAAATTTCCAAGAACACCTCCCGTCGCCCCTATTTTGGAGCGAAGAGTTTGGCTAGTAACTGCAACTTCTTCATTCTCATTACCATGCAATTCATTATTGACAACTATCGGATCCTCAACAATACAAATGATCTTTTTCACAAATATCCCTTTTTATTTTCTATAGTTAAAATATTTTTGTTCTCTTCGCGAAAAGCGGCATAGCTTTTGATTCAGCTCATTCACCACTTTTCAGTAAATCCAAAATCTCATCCGAACTTAAATGCCCATATTTACCATAAATCAACTTGGTATTTTTCGAAGCATTCGACTGCCCAGTAACACCAGCAACCGACTTGTAATTACCAATTTTGGCTTTGACCGAGCCAGCATCTAAGCCAGAAATTAATGCAATATCTCTGGCCAATTCGCTCAGCTTGTTCCTTGGAAAGCCTGCTTCCTCAAGTTGTTTGTATGCCAATAAACAGCGCAATTCGTTTAAATCGCTCCAACCGGAGCCGCTTCGATATTTGCTCATCTGTCTTATCCTGAAATGCACGCTACAGTTTTAATTCGGTCTTGAACATGTTTTAAGGCGTTACTGCTTTAAACTAAGGTATCTATATTTTCACAGTGATTCAATGAGATGCACACATTAGTCGTTATTTTAGAAAAATTGTCGAATAAATGACGAACCGCTTTTTCACCTGCCCACAAACCATACACATAATCCAATGCCCCCTTCGCCATTCCCGGCATATCTGCTAAGGTATGCCGATCAAATACCAAATTTCGCTCCAGCGCTGCATTGTTGCAAAACAATCGCCAACACACAGGCCGAAAAGCCAAGCGAATCAGCGCTAACGAGCATCCGTTAAGGGAATAAACCACACCATGGCAATCAAAAAAACTGAACTCTATTCATCCTTGTGGGCCAGCTGTGATGAGCTGCGCGGCGGCATGGATGCATCGCAATACAAAGACTATGTGCTGACCATGCTGTTTATGAAGTATGTGTCGGACAAAGCCAAACACGACCAAACCGCGATGATTGATGTGCCGGAAGGTGCCAGCTTTGATGACATGGTGTCGCTGAAGGGTAAAACCGAGATTGGTGAAGGCTTAAACAAAATCATCGCCAAACTCGCCGAAGAAAACGATTTAAAAAGCGTCATCGACATTGCCGACTTTAACGACGAAGACAAGCTCGGCAAAGGCAAAGAAATGGTCGACCGTTTAACCAAGCTGGTCGGTATTTTTGAAGGCTTAGATTTATCCGGTAACCGCGCCGATGGCGATGACTTATTAGGCGATGCCTATGAATACCTGATGCGCCACTTCGCCACCGAATCGGGCAAATCCAAAGGCCAGTTTTATACCCCGTCTGAAGTGTCGAAAATCCTCTCCAAGGTGCTGGGCATTAACGAACACACCTCGCAAGACTGCACCGTCTATGACCCAACCTGCGGCTCTGGCTCACTGCTTTTAAAAGCCAGTGACGAAGCGCCACGTGGCTTGTCGATTTTTGGTCAGGAAATGGATAACGCCACCAGCGCCTTGGCCCGCATGAACATGATTTTGCATGACAACGTCACTGCCAAAATTTCTAAAGGCAACACACTGGCTGCGCCTGAGTGGAAAGATACCAACGGCGAGCTGAAAACCTTCGACTTTGCCGTGGCTAACCCGCCGTTTTCTAATAAAAACTGGACCAGCGGCATCAACGCCGAACACGACGAATTTAAACGCTTTGCCTGGGGCGTGCCACCCGAGAAAAACGGCGACTACGCCTTTTTGCTGCACATTATCAAAAGCTTAAAAAGCACCGGCAAAGGCGCGGTCATTCTGCCGCACGGCGTATTGTTCCGCGGCAATGCTGAAGCGCGCATCCGTGAAAACCTGCTGAAACAAGGCTACATCAAAGGCATTATTGGTCTGCCGGCCAACCTGTTTTACGGCACCGGTATTCCCGCCTGTATCATCGTCATTGACAAAGAATCGGCCGCAAGCCGGATGCTGAAAGATCCGCTCGACCTTGGCAAAACCGAAGGCGGCATCTTTATGGTCGATGCCAGCAAAGGCTTTGCCAAAGACGGCAATAAAAACCGCCTGCGCGCGCAAGATATTCATAAAATCGTTGATGTCTTTACCAAACAGCTGGAACTTAAAGGCTTCAGCCGTATAGTCGCCTTAAAAGAAATCGCCGGCAACGACTACAACCTGAATATCCCGCGTTACATCGACAGCAGCGAAGGCGAAGACATACACGATTTATCCGCCCATTTAGCCGGTGGTATCCCAGAGCGTGACGTCGCCGCACTCGACAATTACTGGCAAGTACTCCCAAGCTTACGTGCGACTTTATTCGCCCCGCAGCGTGCAGGTTATCTCAACGCCAAAGTTGTAGCTCGCGATGTGAAATCGACCATTTTACAGCACCCTGAATTTACAGCCTTTGCCAGCATGGCTGTTGCGCCATTTCAGCAATGGTTTAGCGCAAGTGCGCTGGATAGCATTGATGGGAGTGAGCTGCCGAAGGCGCTGATCCATCGGATTAGCGAAACGCTACTAACTGCTTACGACAATATTGCCTTGCTAAGCAAATACGACGTCTACCAGCTACTGATGGATTATTGGCAAGAGACAATGCAAGACGATGTCTATGTGCTGGTGCAAGACGGCTGGGACGCAGGCAAAAAGCTGCGTGAACTGATTGCCGCCAAAGGCGATGCAAAAGCTTCCAAAGAAGTACCAGATTTAGTCATTGGCAAAGCCAAATACAAAGCCGAACTACTGCCACCGGCCTTATTGGTGAAACGCTTTTTTGCCGCTGAGCAAGCCGAACTCGACCGCTTGCAAAGCGAGCTCGATAACATCAGCCAGGAGCTGGAGAGTTATATTGAAGAGCACAGCGCCGAAGACGGCCTGCTCGCCGATGCGCTCAACGACAAAGACAAAGTCACCGCAGCGTCCGTCAAAGCGCGGTTAAAACTCGCATCAGACCCAGACGAGCGCAAAGCGCTACAGCAAGTGCAGCGCCTGTTTGATAGCGAAGGCAGCAGCAAAAAAACCGTGAAAGAGCAACAAGACAAACTCGACCTGTTAGTGTTTAAACGCTACGCCACACTCACCACCAACGAGGTGAAAACCTTGCTAGTGCAAAACAAATGGCAAGCCACGCTACAAGCCAGCATCCAGGCCGAAATCGAACGGATGGGCCAGCAACTGGCCAGCCGCGTGAAAGATTTGGAAGAACGTTACGCCGAGCCACTGCCACAGATTAGCCAGTCAGTGGATGAATTGAGTACCAAAGTAGCTGAGCATTTAAAGGCTATGGGTTTGGAGTGGGCGGTATGAATTTACGATCCACCGATTCCATTAGTGTAGAAGCGCAGCAATCAAAGGCTAGCTCCTTGAAAAATACTGAAGTTGGCCGAGTACCGACTGATTGGGAAGTCGTTTGCCTTAGAGAGGTAGCTAATTTTGGTGGGGGGACTACCCCTCCTAGAAAAAACTTTGAGAAATTCTACGCTTCTGGCACTCATCCTTGGGTTAAAACTCTTGATTTAAACAATGGTTACATCAGTTCAACTGAGGAAAACGTTACAGAAGCCGCTTTCTCAGAAACAAGTTTAAAGATGCACCCAATTGGAACTGTTTTGGTGGCTATGTATGGCGGATTCAACCAGATTGGTAGAACAGGTCTTATACAGGTCAGTGCTGCTATCAATCAAGCTCTTGTTGCTGTGATTACCAAGAAAGAAAGACTTGTTCCAACATATCTGCTTAATTACTTAAACTATAAAGTCGATTATTGGAAAACGGTTGCAAGTAGCAGTCGTAAAGATCCTAATATAACGAGCAACGATGTAAAAAACTTCATATTGCCGCTTCCCTCCGTGATCGAACAAAGCGCCATAGCCAATGCTTTATCGGATGTGGATGCATTAATTCAGGAACTGGAAAAGCTGATTGCGAAAAAGCAGGCGATTAAAACCGCAACCATGCAACAACTGCTCACCGGCCGCACCCGCCTGCCACAATTCGCCCACCACTCAGACGGCCGCAAAAAAGGCTACAAACCCAGCGAACTCGGCGAAATCCCAGAGGATTGGGAAGTTGAGCCTATCGGAAGTTTGCTTTCAATCACTACTGGTTGTAGAAATACACAGGATAAGATTGAAGAAGGCCTGTATCCATTTTTTGTTCGTTCCCAAACGATTGAAAAAATCAATTCATTTTCTTTCGATGGAGAAGCTGTGTTGACCGCTGGTGATGGCGTAGGGACAGGAAAGATTTTCCATTACATAAATGGAAAATTCGATTTCCATCAACGTGTTTATCTAATGTATAACTTTGGTGAAAGGGTTGATGGATATTTCTTTTACATATTTTTCAGCAACTATTTTTATGATCGCATTATGTCGATGACAGCAAAGTCATCCGTTGATTCTGTACGTCGAGAGATGATTGCTGACATGAGAATGCTGTTGCCAGTTAAGCAAGAACAAATTGCTATTGCCACCATCCTCAGCGAAATGGATCAAGAAATACAAT
>JAFLDV010000034.1 GCA_017302255.1 Gammaproteobacteria bacterium
CATCTGCGTGCCTATAAGAATATCGAACTCACCATCATGAAAGCTTTTCAGGATCCTGCGATGCGCATCTTTTCCTTTAACAGTATCCGCATCCATTCTCATGCTTCTTGCTTCGGGAAAAAGCCTCCCAAATGACCACACAGAGCGCAGCGGTCTGAAATTTCTAGCGGGCAATCGCTTGAGTTGGCGCGCTGGCTGGGATTTTTATGTTGTCGATCTATTAAGCGGACGACAAAGTCTGTTGGTCAGCTTAAAGACGGAAAAAGCCCCTGAAGCACCAAAAGTTGCCGACACTTATTTAGCGAAAGAACAACAAAAATTAATAGGTTACGTTGCGTTACAGCATAAAAACGCCACCGATGAATTTAACCAGCAACAGCAACTGCAAGCAAAAAACAGCGCAGTAGCGGCAGAACCAGTGTTCTTCGGCGAAGGCAAACAAATTAACGGTGCGGCGCTATCACCAGATGGTCGACATTTGATAGTGGCAGTCGCCGATGCGACAGAGTGGCGTGAAGATACTGATATCATGCCGAACTACATCAGTTCTTCGGGCAATATTCAGGCAAAGCCGGTCCGTCGCCGTGTGCATGATCAAAAACCAGAACCAGAAACTTTCTATTTAGTTGATATTGCCAAATCGGAAAAAAATGAACTAGCGATCAAAGATCTTCCGGGGTTTGACGAAGATGTGTTGGCATCGGTAAAAGCAGAAAATGCCAAAGCAGAAGGTAAAAGCTACCAGTCGGTGAAAAAAGCCCGTGACGTGGTGTTGTTAAGCGATTGGGCTTGGAGCCAAACCGCGATCCAGTGGAACCAAAGCGGCAGCCAAGTCGCGATGATGTTGCGCAGTTGGGACAACAAAGACCGTTGGTTAGTGACCGTTGACCTCGAGAAAGCGCGTTTCGTTCCGCAACACCGCCTGCATGATGATGCTTGGGTTAACTATGAATTCAATGAATTTGGCTGGTTAAACCAAGAGGATACTTTGTATTTCTTGTCGGAACAAACTGGTTATTCACAGCTGTATCTGAAACCACTGGCTGGCAAAGTGCAAGCGTTAACCAAAGGTGAGTTTGAAGTCAGCACGCCAGTACTGACTAAAGACGATAGTGCTATTTATTATCGCGCAAACCCGCAACATCCAGGTATTTATAACATTTATAAAGTCGATGTTGCGTCCGGCCAAACCACAGCGCTTACCAACTTAACCGGTAATTTATCTTTTGAATTATCGCCTGATGAAAGCAAATTAATGGTTCGTTATTCGAACTCTGTATTGCCAGAAGAGCTTTATGTGATGCCAACGACGGCAAATGCAGCTCTTACTCGATTGACTTATACCGTTTCAAAAGAACTGCAACAAATGGCGCTGCAAGCACCGCAAGTCATCGCGGTACCTTCAAGTCATGGCAAACAACCTGTTTACGCCAAATTGTATCTGCCGAAGGATTATCAGCAGGGACAGAAACGTCGAGCGGTAATTTTTAACCATGGGGCCGGTTATCTACAAAACAGCGATTTGGGCTGGTCAAACTATTTCCGGGAGTTTTTCTTCCATAACTTATTGGTGCAAAAAGGTTATGTGGTGCTTGATATGGATTACCGGGCATCAAAAGGGTACGGCCGCGACTGGCGTACTGCCATTTATCGCCAGATGGGCACTCCGGAGATTGAAGATCTGCAAGATGGCGTAAAATGGTTAATTGCTAATGCCAATGTCGACCAAGCTCGGATCGGCACTTATGGTGGTTCTTACGGTGGTTTTATGACCTTTATGGCATTGTTTAAAGAGCCAGATTTGTTTAAAGCCGGCGCAGCACTACGTCCTGTGGGGGATTGGGCTTATTACAATTTTGGCTACACTTCAAACATTCTAAATACCCCAGAAGTGGATCCAATTGCTTATCGTCGCAGCTCGCCAATTTATTTCACTCAGGGATTAAAAGCTCAGTTGTTAATTAATGCGCCAATGGTTGATGACAACGTGTTTTTCCAAGATTCGGTGCGAATAGTGCAGCGTTTGATTGAACAAGAAATCAATACCTTTGAAACTGCAATTTTTCCAGTCGAGCCGCATGGCTTTGTGCAACCGAGTAGTTGGTTAGATGAGTACCGTCGAATTGAAAAGCTGTTTGATAACACTCTGTAATCATTGATGATTGACTGGGGCCCACTGTAGTCCCACCAACAGCGAAAGGGAGCCTAGGCTCCCTTTTTATTTGCAGTCAGTCTGTTGCCGAAACGTCGGTAAACGGTTGGGTTAAATCTCTGCTTGTTCGCTAGTATCAAGCAACACACTTTGCGCCAGAGCTTAAGACCATACTTACTTGCTGTCTACGGTAACGCAGCTCGAGCACAGGAATGGTAAATCCGTAACAGATCACCACAATCAAAGGTTGTAACCAGAAGCTTTGCTCAGGCAAGGTTAGGTATGCAGCAGTGCAGGCGATAGTACGGACAATAGTATGTACGTAAGCCACAGGTGCTTTTGCGACCACACCAAATAACAACCACATCAAGCCGGTCTGAACCGCAAGCGCGAAGGGCAAGGCTTGATAATTTTGCATAAACATCGGGATGCTGATTGCAAACACCAAAAATGACATGCCGACCCCAGCTAAAAATACTGTATCAAACCAATTGCGCTCCGAGTTTTTCTGAAAACTAATGTTCTCGCCGGTTAAGCGAGAAATCGCCAGTGCCAAGTAAATAATCGAGCCTGTGCCGATAAAGGTCGCCATCACTTGCTGATACGGAGTTAGCACAAATGAAAGTAAACCAATAATCGTCCAAACGATGGCGCCAGATAGCGGCATCGCAAGATAGCGTTTGCTTCTAAATTCAATCAGTTGTTGTTCTAAACTTTTGCTGTTGATCCGTGCTGAGTTTGTTGTTTGCATGACACACCTCCAATGGTTGATGGCGTAAGTATGCAAAAACGCGAGAACTATCGGCAGTGTGTTTTGTCACTAGATGTGATGACATTTGTCATTAAGTAGTTGCAGAAAAACTCGATGCCGAAAGGAAAATTGTGCGCGCCATCTGAGTATTATCAAGTAATTGATTGAGCATTTCCGGCGCTAATGTGGGCGCAAATTCTGTTGGTAATACAAAGCGTAGACGCTCGTTACTATAGGGGTGATTGAGCTCAAGGATAGCTGCGTGCAGCTGCAAGCGAGTTGTTTCATTCACTCGTTGTATTTGTTCCGACTGGATTGGATAGGGATACAAAGCATCACCAACTATCGGATGACCAATGTGATTCAAATGCACCCGCAACTGATGTGCGCGCCCGGTAATAGGCCGAAGCGCCAACAAACTTGAGTCCGTTAAAACCGAGACACTGAGGGCATTTTCAGCAGAACTGAGGCTGTGATCGGCAAGCAGCTGAAAGTAGGTTTGCGCTGATTTTCCGCTATCCTTGCACACTTTATTGCGCGGTGGTGCGCTTAAATCTGCAATCAGCGGTAAATCAATGCAACCGCTGTGCTGCGTTGGTATTCCAAATACCCTGGCTAAATAAAGTTTAGCTGTTTCTCTTTGGGCAAATTGTTGTTTTAGCGCGGCTTCCGCTTTTCTTCGTAAAGCAAAAACAACGATGCCGGACGTCGCCATATCCAAGCGATGAACCAATAAGGCTTGCGGAAATTGTTGTTGGACCCGACTTAGTAAGCAATCTGCAAGCGCTGGGCCTTTGCCTGGGTTGGTTAAAATCCCCGACGGTTTTGCCACGACTAAAATGTCTTTATCCTGATAACAAATCTCAAGCCATGGCGTCATAGGCGGTTGATAGTTAAAAGTTAAATCGCTGGTTAGTTGGCTCATTGGTTTCCAGTGGCGAAGCATGCCATTTTGCAGTGTTGAGAATTAGCGTAAACAGCTAATTATGGCGACAAAGCGCGATTGTAGCGAAATTCTGGCTGCGCGCCCATGGGCTTGGGGTATAATCCGCATTTTTTGGCGGTGGAGTCACAGATGACCGATATAAACGAACTTGCGCAACTTACTGCGACCAAGGAAGCTTGGCAGTTAGTCTATCAAGATGAATTTATGCTGGTAGTGAATAAACCTGCACATCTGTTGACTGTCCCTGGGCGACATCCTGCCAATCATGACTGCTTAATTTCTCGGGTGCAGACCGAGTTCCCATCAGCGCAGGTTGTCCATCGATTAGATTATGATACCTCGGGGCTAGTGATACTGCCGCTGACCAAAGGCGCTCTCAGTCATATCTCTAAGCAATTTCAGGCCAGAACCATTAGTAAATTTTATGAGGCTTTAGTTGCGGGCGAAATTGCGCTTGCTGGTAGTATTGACGGAGCAATCGCTGCTGATCTCGACAATAGACCGCTTTATAAAATTTGTCCGGACGGCAAGCCTTCGCTTACGCACTACCGCCGTTTGGCTTTTGATCCAACGCTGTCACAAAGCCGGGTGTTGTTAGAACCAGTAACTGGTCGCTCGCACCAGTTACGTCTGCATTTGTCTAGTATTGG
This sequence comes from Gammaproteobacteria bacterium, assembly GCA_017302255.1. Classification (GTDB taxonomy): domain Bacteria; phylum Pseudomonadota; class Gammaproteobacteria; order Enterobacterales; family Alteromonadaceae; genus Pararheinheimera. The sequence goes on from JAFLDV010000034.1 coordinate 4,500, forward strand.
ACATGCGATCCTGGGGGATACTTTATATGCCAATACTGAGATTGCCGGTGGTTCAGCAAGATTGTGTTTGCATGCGCGACAAATTCAGTTTCAACATCCAGTGACCGAAAAGCCAATCACACTTGAAGCGCTAGCGCCGTTTTAACTGTTGTTGAAAGTTTTGTGGGAAAGGCCGTTTCCCAGAGCTCAATTGAAATTTGTAGAGTAATGCAGCTTAAGCCATAGGGTTAAGCTGCTTTTAAGCCCTTCGGCACAGCCAGCGGCGGAACGGACTGCATAATAAAGAACAAAATCAACCCGGTGAACGCGCCAAATAGGTGAGCGTCTACTGCGACATTGCTACCTATTAAAGCAACGATCTCGCTACTACCACCATGAATTTGTTCCCAAATCACCTTAATAAATACACCGATCAGAATCAGCCAACCGCTAGACCAGTGCTTGACAATATCCGCCAGAGCTCCCCAAACCAATAGACAATGCAACCAACCGGAGAGGCCACAATAAATCATCATGGTCGGGCTTAAAAACAAAATATCTAAGCTAATCATCAGGCAACCAGCAATTAGCAAGACCAAAAAACGCGCGACAGTTAAATGCATCCCTTGAACTGCAAGGATCACTATCAATGCGCCAAAATTCATCCCAAGATGCCAGGCGTTGTTATGCATCAAATGACCGGTGAACAAACGCCACCATTCGCCTTGGTATATTGCATTGCGATCGAAGTCTAAAACAGGTGAAAACTCACTATTGCCGATTTGCAATAATGAGATAATTACAAGCAGCGCAATTGGCGCGGCCCATTGTTGAATGAAATTGTTGTTCTTCAAGCCAATTGATCCTTAGTGAATCTGTAATCTGTCATCGCTACCCTGCGAATTGAAATTACATCTTACCTTAAAAGCGAGAAGCATTGATCTGTTTTACTTGGATAAGTTATCTTGGACATCCACAATTTCCTATATCCGGAAACTATATGCGTTTTTTCCTTTCGACCTGTTATTTGCTTAGCTGTTTCAGCGTACAAGCTGTGATCCCTGATGCAACGTCAAAATCGGCTCAGCAAGATCCTGAAGCAGCCACGGGCATATATGCCAAGCAACAAGCGTCGAGCAAGTATTCCATGGTTGTGACAGCGAATCCGCTGGCAACAGAAGCAGGGCTGACAATGCTCGAGCTGGGTGGCAGTGCAGTAGATGCCGCGATCGCAGCGCAGTTAATGTTGGGCTTAGTTGAGCCTCAAAGCTCTGGGATTGGTGGTGGTCTGTTTTTATTGCATTGGTCGGAGAAGCAGCAGCAATTAACTACTATCGATGGCCGTGAGACTGCGCCTAAAGCTGCGACTCCGGATTGGTTCCGCGAAAATGGCAAACTACTGCCGTTTCGTACTGCATTTGTCGGCGGCAAAGCTGTGGGAACGCCAGGCGTCATTGCTGCGCTTTATCAAGCGCATCAACGTCACGGTAAATTGCCATGGGCGGATTTATTTGCCCCTGCCATTAAAACCGCAACTGAGGGCTTTGAAGTCTCGCCGCGCATGCATGGGTTAGTTGCGGACCGTTCAAATCCTGGGCTGTTAAATTTCACATCAAGCCAACAATATTTCTACCCCGACGGCGAAGCGCTAGCCGTTGGTTCGCTACGGAAAAATCCAGAGTATGCCGCGTTATTAACACGTATCGCCAAAGAAGGTCCTTCGGCGTTTTATCAGGGCCAAAACGCGCAAGCTATTGTTGATGCAGTGAATAACGCTAGTATCAACCCTGGCAAGATGACAATTGAGGATATTCAGAGTTATAAGCCGTTAAGTTACGCACCAATTTGTGCGCCTTATCATAGTTATAAAGTTTGTGGTATGGCGCCGCCAAGCTCTGGAAGTATTGCGGTACTACAAATCCTTGGCATGCTTAGCCACTTTGATATGGCAAAACTTGCTCCCAATTCAGAACAAGCAATTCATTTAATTAGTCAGGCAAGTCGTTTAGCCTTCTCTGACCGAAATCGCTATATTGCCGATCCGGCATTTAGCCCTGTACCGATTACTGGATTACTTGATGAGCAATACTTGAAACAGCGTGCGGCGCTTATCCATCCAACACTGGATATGAAGCAGGCAGAGCCTGGCCAACCGGTTGGGGCTAAGCCGCTTAGTTCTTCAGCTGCACTTGAGTATGCCAATACCTCGCATCTGTCTGTTGTTGCAGCCGATGGTTCGGCGGTCAGTATGACCACCAGTATCGAAAATGCGTTTGGTTCTGGCTTAATGGTTAATGGTTATTTACTCAATAACCAATTAACCGATTTTTCGCTGGACGCCCGCACAAAAGATGGACTTTGGGTGGCCAATAGGGTTGAAGCTGGTAAAAGACCTCGCTCGTCAATGGCGCCAATGATGGTTTTTAATCCACAGGGTGAGTTGGCGATGTTGATAGGTTCGCCAGGCGGCAGCCGAATCATCGGCTACGTAGCACAGGCAACAATCGCGATGATTGATTGGCAATTAGGTCCACAGGATGCAGCAAATTTGCCGAAGTTTACCCATCTTAATGACGTTTTGGCGCTAGAGGCGGGGACACCGCTGACGCTTTTACAAGGTAAATTGGCGGAAAGAGGTTATCAAATTCGTCTGACAGATTTGACTAGCGGGTTGCACTTGATCAAAAAAGTGAACGGTCAATGGACTGGCGGTGCAGATCCGCGTCGCGAAGGGCGTGCTTTGGGGCAATCTTCCCCAGCAAAACCAGCGATTAGTGCAAACTAAAGACTACACTTTAAACTTCAGCGATTTAAGTTATGTTTCAAATTTTATAAGGACAAGCATGAGCATCCAAACGCATTTAGACGCCGGTGTATTAACTCTCACCATGCAGCGCCCAGACAAGAAAAATGCATTGTCATCTTTAATGTATCAGCAGTTAACGCAAGCGCTTGCCAATGCACAGCATGATGAGCAAGTAAGAGTTGTGGTGTTGCGAGGACAAACTGACTGTTTCTGCGCTGGCAATGATTTAGCCGATTTTATGGCAGCCGGAAGTCTCGACAACGACCATCCAACGGTGCAGTTTCTGCATCAGCTGATTGCATTTGATAAACCACTCATCGCGGCTGTGGCTGGTTTGGCTATTGGCATTGGTACAACAGCACTGTTGCATTGTGATTTAGTTTACGCAGCGCCAGGTTGTCGTTTTCAAATGCCATTTACCAGCCTCGGGTTGTGCCCGGAAGCGGCCAGCAGTTTGCTTTTACCGAAATTGGTTGGATATCAACGTGCCGCGCAATATTTGCTGCTTGGCGAAGCCTTCGGCAGTGACGAAGCTGCGGACTTTGGCTTAGTGAATCAAATAGTGCCAGCCGATGAGTTGTTTGCCTTGGCGCAAAGCAAGGCCGAACGCTTAGCAAGTCTGCCGGCAGAAGCAGTTCGACAATCAAAACGACTGCTAAAACAGCCATTGCAGATGCAAGTCCAGCACGTACTGCATCAAGAGCTCACGCAGTTTGAGCATTTGCTGCACAGCGATGCCTGCCAACAAGCGTTAGCAAAATTCTTTAATCGTGGTTAATGGTAACAGTCGGTTTAAAGGCGGGCGAAGTGAGCGATGCTTAGCGCTTATAGCATAGTTAGTGCAGATTTAGTCTGGAATTCGAAAGTCCGATGATTAACAGCGCATCGGACTTTCGTGGACTGCTTTATACCTTAGTGCGCGAGAATGGGTCGTTCTTGATCTCTGACACCATCCAGTGGCCATCTTGCTTCACGAGTTTAACCATCCGCATGTTTACTTGCGTATTGCCATCGTATTTACCAGTAAAAATCAACATCACTTCCGCTTTGTCGGTGTAAAACTCGCGAACGTTTTTATTGGTGTCTTCAATGGTGATAACCACTTCGTCAAACGACATATTTAACAGCGTGCGACCAACCGCTTTGCCTGAAGAATAGGCACCAAGCACCCGTTGCATTGACGGCGTGGCATGTGCTTTGGCTTCTTTGATGTCATTGTGCACATAGATGGCTTCGAAGAATTTCACTGCAGTGACTTCCGGCGAGTCAGTAGCAGTTGCTGCAGTTGCGGTTGCAGCTTCTTTTTCGTCGGATTTTGCTGAATCATCGCCGCCACAGGCGGCCAAACCCAATATCAACAAAGGAATACAGGTTAAAGCACGGAAAAAGTTGTCCATTGCAGCCTCGAGGCAAAAACTAAAAAAAATAGTTTCCGATTTTTTACCCGAGCTGTAAAGCAAAAAGGCTGCAAAGCAGCCTTTTTGTTGTGAAGTGAAGTTACTTACTTAAGCTTGTAATTCGGCTTCGGTAAAGACATCCGCAAACAGGGCGCTTGATAAATAACGCTCTGCTGAAGAAGGCAGGATCACCACGATATTTTTGCCGGCGTTTTCTGGCAACTCAGCGAGGCGTTTGGCGGCAACAACAGCTGCGCCAGACGAAATCCCGGCTAAGATACCTTCTTCTTTCATAAGGCGATGCGCCATCGCGATTGCGTCGTCGTTGCTGACTTTCTCAACGCGGTCAATCAGGGATAAATCCAGATTACCCGGAATAAAACCTGCACCGATCCCTTGGATTTTGTGCGGGCCTGGTTTGATTTCTTCGCCAGCCAATTTTTGGCTAATGACAGGAGAATCAGCAGGTTCGACCGCAACGCTAATCAACGGATGATTTTTTTCATTTTTGATATAACGACTAACACCGGTGATAGTACCGCCAGTACCTACACCTGCGACGAAGATATCAATTTGACCATCAGTATCATTCCAAATTTCTGGACCTGTGGTATCAAAGTGGATCTGCGGGTTAGCCGGGTTTTCAAACTGTTGTAATAACAAATATTTGTCAGGGTTCGATGCCTCGATCTCTTTGGCCTTATCAATTGCGCCTTTCATGCCTTTTGGACCTTCGGTCAACACGACATTGGCACCTAAAGCTTTTAACAACTTCCGGCGTTCTAAGCTCATTGTTGCAGGCATGGTCAGTGTCAATGGGTAACCACGACTAGCGGCAACAAATGCTAAGGCGATACCTGTATTACCAGATGTTGGCTCGATTAATTCCTTGCCTGGTCCTAACAAACCTTTTTTCTCAGCATCCCAAATCAACGCTGCGCCTAAGCGACATTTAACGCTGAAGCTTGGGTTACGCGCTTCAATTTTCGCGTAAACATTACCGCCAGTCACACGTTTCAGTTTGACCAGTGGGGTGCGGCCGATAGATAAAGAGTTGTCTTCGTAAATGTTCGCCATAAAAAGCTCCGGGCTGTTCAAGGTAGTAAGGCTGCAGCAGCTTGCACAAATCTATGCGCATGGTGCTATAAAAAGTATTGCCTTAGCATAACTGCTGCTTTTAAAAACGAAAGAAGTGTTTTGGTATAACTTATGCCAACTTTTAGTTATATAGCAGTGCGGGAAAAAACCTATTGCAGGGTGTTTTGCTATTTGTTGATTTTTAGCCAAAGAAAAGCGCGCTACAAAGCCAAAACTAACCAAGAAATGACTTTACATTATTGCGTGCTAGACGTTAATTTAACTGGTCTGTTTTTATAAATAATTGTTTTTATTCAAAGGCTTTAATAGCTCTGCAGGAGTTGGTTAGATTGCAACAAGATGACATTCTACAAAGCCCGGTGCCGACCGGCGCCACTGGTGAAGCGCTTACCCAAAAAGAAAGTCGAGAAATTGTTACTCCTTATGCTTTTAAGGTGTGTCCAAATTTACTGGGCGTGCCGCTGGCAACGCCATTACGACGTTTGCTGGCCATCGCTATTGATGCGATGGTAGTGTCTGCGCTGGCTGGCGCAAGTTTGCTCGCATTAATTCCGGTATTAGTGTTTCTGGGCTGGCGGCGTTGGCAGGTTCGGGCCACTAAACATCTAGTGTTATTGGTTATTGCTGGTTTGTTTTTAGTCCCAACTGCCCAATTGGCTCCAGAGTACATTACCGAAAAAGAACAAGCAGAGACCGCAAACATCGATAAAGATTCCTTAGTGCAGTTGGCTGGGCTTGCGCTCGCTGTTCGCCAAGATCGTTGTGAACTTGCTTGCATGGATGCGGCTTTCGCTGATACGGCAAAAGCATTGGCGCAGAATAAGGTTCCGAAACGGATCGCTACTGATGCGTTAAAAGAAATTATGTCGGCGACTGATTATGACGAAGCTGCACAGCCTTTGGTGCTGGCGAAAATTCTGGCAGATTATCCTGAGATAGCTGAGCAAACCGCGCCGCAAGCAAAACCTGTTGAGGTCGAAAAGTCTTGGTTTACGCCGCCAGAGGGCGTGCACAGTGTACTGGAATGGGCAAAAGGCATTTTATCCGACCTTGGAATAGGTGTTGGTTGGATGGTGTTCTATTTTACCTTGTGCGTTTCTTGGGCCAATGGCCAGACAATTGGCAAATTGTTGTTAGGCATTCAAGTGACCCAATTAGATGGTGAGCCGCTGAGTTTATTCAACTCCTTTAGCCGTCAAGGTGGTTATGGTGCGGGTATTGCGACCGGACTATTGGGCTTTCTGCAAATCTTTTGGGATCCAAATCGGCAAGCCATTCAAGATAAAGTGTCTTCAACGGTGGTCATCCGTTTAGGCCAAGAAAAACGACCGCTGACTCACTAAGCAAATTATTATAGTTATTAACAACTTGCTTTAGCTCAATACTGTGCCGTGAAATTTCTCGCGGCACTTTTGTCTCGATACGGTATACTAGTGGTCCAAACAGTTGTGTCGTACCTGCAAAAAGGGCGGCAAAAGCGCTGCTATAACCCTAATCTTTAAGCAATATGGGAATATCCCAAAGCCTTGAAAATCCGGTTATACAATAAAAATAGCGACACCGCGGAGCTTAGCATGAAGAAAGTTGTGATCAGTGGATCTGGCGTATTCACCCCAGAATCAATCATTACCAACGAAGAGTTGGTCGCCAGTTTTAACCAGTATGTCGATTTATTTAATGCGGAAAATGCTGAAGCAATTAATGCTGGGGAAGTTGCAGCCCTAGAGTACTCAAGTTGCGAATTTATCGAAAAAGCCTCAGGCATCAAGTCTCGTCATGTGCTGTATAAAGACGGTATTCTCGACCCGAACACCATGCAGCCTGTGTTTCATAAGCGCCCAGAAGACCAACTGCCAGAAATGGTAGAAATGGCTGTCGCTGCGGCAAAAGAAGCACTGGCGCAAGCAGGTAAAACTGCCGCTGATATCGACTTAATTATCTGCGCTGCGTCAAACATTCAGCGTCCATATCCTGCTCTTTCAATTGAATTGCAAAAAGAATTAGGCGCGGGCGGTTATGCTTTTGATATGAATGTAGCCTGTTCTTCTGCCACATTTGCTATAAGCAACGCAGTCAATGCCATCCGTGGTGGTACTGCATCTGTGGTGTTGGTAGTGAACCCAGAATTTGCTTCGCCGCAGGTGAATTACACCAGTCGCGATAGCCATTTCATCTTTGGTGATGTCTGCACTGCAACCATCATTGAAGCTGCCGAAACTGCAACCGCTGAAAATAGCTACGAAATTTTGGGCATGAAACTCAAAACTGAATTTTCCAACAATATTCGTTGTGATGTCAGTTATGTCGACCACTGTCACCCTGAAGTTGACCCGGAAGCGCCATTCTTTCGTCAACAAGGCCGCAAAGTGTTCAAAGAATTATTGCCGCTCGTTGCTGACGTGATCCAAGGTGAAATGGACAGACTGCAAATAGCGCCAGATGATTTAAAACGGCTGTGGTTACACCAAGCAAATATCAATATGAATATCTTTGCTGCGCGAAAAATTCTCGGACGCGATCCAGAAGCGGGTGAAGCACCTTTGGTTTTGGACACTTACGCCAATACCGCATCTGCTGGCTCAATTATTGCGTTTCATCAGAATAAACAGGGCCTTGTGGTCGGTGACAAAGCCGTGTTGTGTTCCTTTGGTGCTGGTTACTCGGTTGGCTGCTTAATGCTGCAGCGCAACCGCTAACAATTCACCGGCATACCACGCAACAGATGTATGCGCTAAAACTCAGTGCTGCTTAGACACGCAGTACTGAGTTTTCTTCATAACACAGTGGTGATGGTACGTACGCATCAGCGGCATCATCGTTCTTCCAAATTTCGCCGTTCAGTAAATAGCGGAATTGAAATTCCTGATCGGTAGGCAGCGTTAAAGTCGTTGCGAAATCGCCATTCTTTTGTTTCTTCAACTCAGTCGCCTGCCAATCATTGAACTCGCCTAACACGGCAACGCTTGCAGCTTCAGCAGCTTGCACTGCAGGCACCACGAACGTGACTTTGCATACTGGTTTGGTCTTTAAATATTGTTTACTAAGCGACATAGCCTGTTCCCTCTGATAATTGTTTGCCGGTTGCACCCCTGTGGTGTGCAAAGTTCTCGGCCTGCTTGACGAATGTTCTAAAACTATAGCTGGTTAAAATTAGCACAATCTCATTTCAGTAAAATTGCAATCCGTGGCTGCAAGCATGATGCAAACGTATGGATTGTTATTTTTATCAGCACGCATGTATGCAAACGCATTCACGCATACAGAACGCTCCTCTCAGATATACAACAGCACAGTGTGTCCTTAAGTGCGTTAGCGCACTCAAGCAGCCAATTTCTATGCATATTAAATGGGCAATTGCCGGATTTGGCATTTTTATGGCTGACCTTTATTCACCTTACAGGTGAATAAAATTAAACTGTGGTGATAAATATAAAAAAAGCCCCGAGCAAATCGCTTGCTTGGGGCTTGATTCTGTCAGTGTGCTTTTTTCTAAGTGATTGATAAATAACTGAAATAAAGCACTTCTACTATTACTGCATCAACATTCAATAATGTTTACCGCAAGACCACCGCGTGAAGTTTCTTTGTACTTACTTTGCATATCGCGGCCAGTGTCCCACATGGTTTTGATCACTTTATCCAGTGACACTTTGTGCTCACCAGTACCACGAAGTGCTAACCGTGAGGCGTTGATAGCTTTAATCGAGCCCATGGCGTTACGTTCAATACAAGGCACTTGCACTAAACCACCAACAGGGTCACAAGTCAGGCCCAAATTATGTTCCATGCCGATTTCCGCGGCGTTTTCGACGTTATCCACCGAACCACCCAAAATTTCGGTTAAGGCGCCAGCGGCCATTGAACAGGCGACACCAACTTCACCTTGGCAGCCAACTTCGGCACCAGAAATTGAGGCATTTTTCTTGTACAAAATACCAATTGCCGCAGCTGTTAGCAGGTAACGACAGTAGATATCTGGCGTCACTGGCTGGATGAATTTATCGTAATACATTAATACTGCGGGAATAATGCCGGCGGCGCCGTTGGTTGGTGCTGTCACAACACGACCACCTGCGGCATTTTCTTCATTCACCGCTAAGGCAAATAAATTCACCCAGTCCATGACTTGCAATGGATCTGAGCTTTTTTCTGCCATTAAACGGCGGTGCAGGGCAGGTGCGCGGCGTTTAACTTTTAAGCCACCAGGTAAAATGCCATCAGTTTTCATACCACGTTGGATGCAGTTGACCATGGTTTGCCAAATCAGACCAAGCTCTTGTTCGATTTGGCTTTCCGAGCGCAACACCTTCTCGTTTTCCATCATCAGCGCAGCAATTGACAGACCAGTTTCTTTGCACATTTTCAGTAATTCAGCGCCAGTATTAAATGGATACGGCGGTGGATTGTCTGCAGCAAATTGGCTCGCTGCTTCTTTTTCTTGCGCGAAATCTTCGGCCTTTACGATAAAACCGCCGCCAATAGAGAAATAAATCTCGCTAAAAACAATTTCTTTATTTTCATCAAAAGCGATGAGTTCCATACCATTGCTATGTTCTTTCAACGTCTTACGGCGGTGGAATACAATCGCACCTTCGCGAGGAAAGCCGACGGTAGGGCCTTGTTTTAAGGTAATTTGCTGGCTTTCATCAACCTGCTTCAGAATTACTGGGACTAAATCAGGATCACAGTTTTCCGGTAAATAACCTGAGAGGCCCAAAATTACTGCTTTACCAGTGCCGTGGCCGATGCCAGTTTGACCTAGTGAACCATATAATTCGACTTTAATAGTACTCACCTTGGCCAACAAACCTTGTTGCTCGAGGTGATCGGTAAATAATTTGGCAGCTCGCATTGGGCCGACAGTGTGAGAACTGGACGGGCCGATACCGATGCTGAACATATCAAATGCACTAATAATCATAGGGTTTTTCTTTATATCAACAGAGATGCGGCATTGTAGCGGATCTAGATCCATTCGGTAAGTCAGTATGTTACTGGTCAGTGGTGCTTACAGAAATTCGCTAGTGTATTGACTTAAGCTGGTTAAAATTGCGGCGCTCGCACCCCAAATCAACTTATTTTGCCATGGAATAAAATGTAATAACTGCGCATGTCCACGTAGCTGCCAAGTTTCGCTAATACGATTAGCTGGATTTAACGCAAAGTGAAGTGGGATGGTAAAGGCTGCTGCAACTTCGCTAGTTTGTAGCTTAAGTTCAGGCGCTTGCGCTAAAACAGCGAGCCACGGCTTCACCACAAAGCCAGTCGAAGTCGACAAGGCGGGCAGGGCTATGGTGTCAGTGATAAGCTGTGCTTGAATGCCTACTTCCTCAAAGGCCTCGCGTTTAGCGGCAATTATTGCACTCTCACCGGCTTCAAGACGGCCACCTGGAAAACTGATTTGCCCAGGATGATGACGCAGGTGCAGCGCTCTTCTTGTCAACAATAGTTGCCATTGTCCCTCGGCATGCCATACCGGAAGCAACACTGCGGCGTTCACTTGCGCCTCGAGTATTGCATCGTGCTGCTGTGGACGTAAGGTGAGGGTACTCAGCCAATTGTTGTGCAATCTTTATCTCTTTATTCCAGCAAGCTTAAAGCGAACCAACAAGTACCAGTTTATGCCAACTCAGTCAGCACTGGCAAAATTTTACCAACCTTATCAAAGGTTTCTTGATACTCGCTTTCGCCGTTGGAGTCAGCAACGATACCGCCACCAGCCCATGCATAAATGGCGTTATTGGCACAAACTAAGGTGCGGATCGCGATGTTGGTATCCATATGACCGTGCACACTTAAATAACCAATACTGCCGCAATAGATATTGCGCCGATGCGGCTCCAACTCTTCGATGATTTGCATGGCTCGTACTTTCGGCGCACCAGTAATTGATCCACCCGGAAAAGCCGCAGCGAGCGCATCGATGGCTTGATGTTGTGGCGCGAGTTCACCGGTGATGGTGCTAACCAGATGATGTACGGCCGGAAAGGATTCAATAGCGAATAAACTCGGCACTTTCACCGTGCCGGGACTACAGACTTTGCCCAAGTCATTACGCAGCAAATCAACAATCATCACGTTTTCCGCCCGATCTTTGGGCGAGTTCTGCAGTGCTTCAGCACTTTGCTTATCGTCTTGTGCATTAGCAAAACGCGGTTTAGTGCCTTTGATTGGTTTGGTTTCTACTCGTCGCTGGTTCACTTCGATAAAACGTTCTGGCGATATTGATAAAATTGCGCAGTCGGCTAGCCGAATAAATGCCGAAAATGGTGCGGCATTGCGAACACGGAGTCGCAAATAAGCTTGCCATTCATCGCCTTGATAATTGGCGCTAAAACGCTGGGCCAAATTGATTTGATAACAATCACCGCTTTGCAGATATTGCTGTATTTGCTCGAATTTCTGCAGGTATTCCGGCTTAGTCATATTCGCTTGCCAATCGCTGGTTAGCGCGAATGGGCGCTGAGAGGTCGGGTTGCGCTCAGCATCCAGCGAGCTGTACTGGGCATTAAACCATTGTTCACGACGAGGCCAAGCTTGTTCGGCGGGCTCCTCAGTATCGATATACCAAAGTTGCTGAGTTGCTTTATCCAGCACCAAAGCCCAGCGGTAGAAGCCGACGGCAAGATCGGGCATTGCCACATCATCGGCGGCAATAGTCGGTAGTTTCTCCAAAGTTCTGCCCAAGTCATAGCCAAAAAAGCCAGCAATGCCGCCCATAAAAGGTAAGGTCGGCTTTGACAGTTCAACCTGTGGGAAATACTGCTGTTGCAGCTGCTTTAATAAGATAAATGGCGCACATTGTTTTACCGTACTGGTGTTTGCGCTTAAATCGGTAACTTCGCAATGCTCGCCACGAGCCACTAAGGTTAAAAACGGTGCAGCGACTAAAATGTCATATCGACTGTTAGGATGCTCGCTTGCGGCTGAATCGAGCAGCATGGCAAATGGCAGATGCTGGACTTTGGCAAACCAGTCGGTCAAATCTGTAGGGGCATTAGGGAGTTGCAACAACATCGACATGAAACTTATCACTTTAAGTTAGGCTAGTGGTCGCGGCCAAAAATGCGGTCAGACTGCAGGAATTCTCTGTAGATTGACTAGCCGCTGATTTCGTTGCGCGTTATGATACCAGCCCTGCTTAAAAAGAACAGTGCAGCGCCAAAGCAAGAAACGGCTGCTGCGCGCCAATAGAACCGAGCTTTTGCCAAGCTTTAAATAGCTAAGCTAGAGCCAAACCACTGCAGAAGGGCACCCTATGACGGTTATTCGCCAACAAGATTTTATCGACAGCATCGAAGATGCGTTGCAATACATTTCTTATTATCATCCTTTAGACTTTGTGCAGGCGTTAGAGAAAGCCTACAACAAAGAGCAAAATCAGGCAGCGAAAGACGCTATTGCCCAAATTCTGATTAACTCGCGCATGTCAGCACAAGGCCATCGGCCAATTTGCCAAGACACCGGCATTGTTACCTGTTTCGTTAATATCGGTATGGATGTCAAATGGGACAAAACCGATATGACAGTCCAGCAAATGGTGGACGAAGGCACTCGCCGTGCTTATATGAATCCAATCAACCCGCTGCGTGCGTCTATCGTGATGGACCCAGCTGGCTCTCGTAAAAACACCAAAGACAACACCCCAGCTGTGGTTCACATCAATTTAGTGGCTGGCCACCATGTGGAAGTTGCTATCGCTGCCAAAGGCGGCGGTTCTGAAAACAAAACCAAGATGGTGATGTTAAACCCATCAGACTCAGTGGTTGAATGGGTTCTTGAGACCTTGCCAAAAATGGGCGCTGGTTGGTGTCCACCAGGTATGCTCGGTATTGGTATCGGCGGAACCGCAGAAAAAGCGGCCGTGCTTGCCAAAGAAGCACTGATGGAACCTGTTGATATTCAGGACTTGATTGAAAAAGGCGCTGAAACCGGCGAAGAAAAGCTGCGTTTAGAGCTGTATGAAAAAGTAAATAAACTTGGCATTGGCGCGCAAGGCCTCGGTGGCTTAACCACTGTCGTTGATGTCAAAATCAAATCAGCACCGACGCATGCGGCGTCAAAGCCGGTGGTGATGATCCCGAACTGTGCCGCAACTCGCCATGTACACTTTCATTTAGATGGTTCGGGTCCTGCGCATTTACCAGTGCCAAAACTAGAAGATTGGCCAGAAGTGACTTGGGAGCTAGGTGCCAACGTGCGCCGGGTGAACCTAAACACTGTTACTCCTGAAGATGTTTTGAGCTGGCAAGCCGGTGAGACTGTGTTGTTATCTGGCAAAATGTTAACTGGTCGCGATGCGGCGCATAAACGCATTGCCGATATGCTGGCTCGTGGTGAAGCACTGCCAGATGGCGTTGATTTCAAAAATCGCTTTATCTATTACGTCGGCCCAGTTGATGCAGTCGGTGATGAAGTTGTTGGCCCAGCCGGTCCGACAACTGCAACACGGATGGATAAATTTACTGAAATGATGCTGGGTCAAACTGGTTTACTGGGCATGATTGGTAAATCAGAGCGCGGCCCTGAGACGGTGGAAAGCATTCGTCAGCACAAAGCCGTCTATTTGATGGCGGTGGGCGGCGCTGCGTATCTGGTTTCTAAAGCAATTAAGCACGCTCGTGTGGTTGCCTTTGCCGACTTAGGCATGGAAGCAATTTACGAATTTGATGTCGAAGATATGCCGGTGACTGTTGCTGTTGATAGCCAAGGCAATAACGTGCATGAACAAGGCCCGCAGATCTGGAAAGTGAAGATCGGCGAGTTAGAGCAAAAAGCGTAATAATTACAATAACATTTATCGCCCCGCTCTAGCGGGGCGTTTTGCAACGAGGGTACCTATGAAAGCGTGGGGAATTTTAGTGATGGCATTGCTAAGCGGTAGCGCTTATGCGAAGTCAGCCTTAACCATCGAACATTTAAACAAGCTCAATAAGCTTTATGATGTGGTGGTTTCACCAGATGGCAATTACGTGGTTTATGGTCAGAAAAATGGTGGTTTTGCGCCTGCCGATACTTCTGCCGACTTGTATTTGCTGGATTTAGCCAACGGCAACAAAGTGCGTCGTTTAACCGACAGCGCGGCGAAAGAACATTCAGTCAAATTTTCTGCCGATGGCAGCGCCTTATATTTCCTAGCCGACCGTACCGGCAGCACTCAGCTGTGGAAACTGCCATTAACTGGCGGCGAAGCGCGGCAAATGACCGCCTTACCAGTCGATGTGCAAGGCTATTTAGTCGGTACAGACGATAAAAGCTTAGTGCTGGCGCTTGATGTCAAACCAGGCTGTGCTGATTTAGCTTGTACCGTCAGTGCTATCAAAGCCGCTGGCGATAAAAAAGACTCAGCGATGGCGTTTGACCAGTTAATGGTGCGGCATTGGGATACTTGGGAAGACGACTTTAAGCAGCATTTCTTTGCCGCAACCCTAAGTGATAAGCCAATTACTGACGCTATGGATTTAATGTCTGAGTGGAACACTGATGTTGCTGGTACCAGCGAAGCTGCGTTCACCCCTGATGGCAAAAATTTGGTATTTAGCGCGAAAATTCCTGCATCTGATCAGGCTTGGCATACTAATTTCGACATTTTCCAAGTGGCGCTGAAAGGCGGCAATAAAATTAACTTAACCAAAGACAATCCGGCTTGGGATGCTAAACCATCGTTCTCTGCAGATGGTCGCTATATGGCTTATCTGGCGATGAAAAAGCCAGTCTATGAAGCAGATCGTTTTGGTTTGATGTTGTTAGATTTAGCCACTGGTGAGCGCAAAGAAGTGTCGCCAGATTGGGATCGTTCAATAGATGACTATCAATTTGGTCCTGATAACCGCACCTTGTACGTCACTGCGCAAGATGTTGGTCAAAAAGGTATTTTCTCGATTGACTCAAACTTTGGTGAAGTGACGAAAGTTTATAGTGAAGGCACTTCTTCTGATTTGTCAGTGCGTAATGGCTCAATGGTATTTACTCACCACAGCCTAAATGCCCCAACCGAGATTTACCAAATCAAGGGCAATACTGGCCAAGCTTTACCAATTACCCAAGTCAACAAAGAAGTGCTGGCGGATATTCAATTTGCCGAGTTCGACCAATTTAGCTTCCCTGGCGCCAACGAAGAAACCGTTTACGGTTATTGGATGAAGCCATGGAATTATGTTGAAGGCAAAAAGTACCCAATCGCCTTTATCGTCCACGGCGGCCCACAAGGCAGCTTCGGCAACATGTTCAACAACCGCTGGAATGCGCAATTATGGGCAGCCCAAGGTTTTGGCGTGGTGATGATCGACTTCCACGGTTCTACTGGTTACGGTCAAGCGTTCACCGACTCAATCGCCCGCGATTGGGGTGGTAAGCCATTGGAAGATTTGAAAAAAGGCTTCGCATACATCACCGAAAAACAACCATGGTTAGATGGCAATAATGCCTGCGCCTTAGGTGCATCTTACGGTGGTTTTATGATGAACTGGATTGCCGGTAACTGGAACGACGGTTTTAAATGTTTAGTTACCCACGCCGGTTTATTTGATATGCCAAGTTTCTACGGCAGCACCGAAGAGCTATGGTTCCCAGAGCACGATATGGGTGGCCCAGTTTGGGATAAAACTACTGATTATCAGAAGTTTAACCCTGCAGCTTTTGTCGATAATTGGAAAACGCCGATGTTAGTTATTCATGGCTTAAAAGATTATCGTGTGCCATATGCGCAAGGTTTAGCGGCCTACACCACATTACAGCGTAAAGGCATTCCATCACGCTTAGTGATTTTCCCAGATGAAAACCACTGGATCTTAAAACCAGCGAACGCCGAGCGTTGGTACAACGAAGTATTTGCTTGGATGAAACAACATACGAGCAAGTAAGGTTTGTTGGTAATTCTCCAAAAATAGACGAAGCCGGCGCAAGCCGGCTTTTTTTCGCCTGGTAATTACTGCCTGCAACCAACTAAGGGGGAAACCGTCCAAGTTTCGTGGAAAGGGCAGTCAACAATTGCCAATTTTGCAGTGACCAATTTCGCTCAAGTTTACGTATACAAAGAATCAGTGAAATTTTCAATATAAGGAACTTTTATGTTTAATTTTTTTAAGCGCGATCCGTTGAAAAAACTCCGTGAGCAATACGATGCGAAGGCTGAACAAGCCATGTTGGCGCAGCGCAAAGGCGACATGCGCTTGTTTGCTGATTTAACTGCGGAAGCGGAAGAAATGTGGGAGCAATATCAAAAACTACAAGAAGCGACACAAGCGGAAAAATCGTCTTAACTACAGCGCAGGTTTTAACATACTTAAAGCCTGCAGCTTTTAGTTTGCTTATAAGGTCTTGGATACCCAAGCATCGGTTTTGAGCAAAGCGCAAATCACCCGATATATTTCAACCTCAAGTCAATTACCCCCGTGAAATAGCAAAAATCTGCCATATTTTGGTGCAATCCCCTAAATTAGAAACGCCCATTTAAGGTGCAAAATCATAGAGATATAACTCTGTTTTCACTATGTCATTGCAAATTTAACAACTGCATGTATCTTTAAAACCAGCTTTTGTTGCTAAATTCAGCACGAAATCGATACTTCAGGCCGATGCCAAGCGGTTGCCAAGCACAGTAAGATGTTACAGATAAGGATTTTCTGTTATGAAATTTACTACCAAAATCAAACTTATCAGCTTATTAACCACCATATTGCCTTTGTTAATTGCCACGATTTTGGTGACAGTTATCGCTCGCAATGAATTGTTTGCCCAGGCCGAGGCAAAACTAACCGCAGTTCGGGAAATTAAACAACGACAAATCAGCGCGATGTTTGATGACTTCGCGTCTGGTGTGCAAGTTGTGCGGTCAGTAGTCTCGGCACAATTAGACCCAAAGCAGCCAGAAAACAGTCATCAAGTGCTGACCGCATTAAACAAAAACCTCGGTTTTTACGATATTTTTGTGATAGATCCACAAGGTCAGGTCATTTATACCGCTGCTCGCGAAGCTGATTATCAAACCAATCTGATCCATGGACCTTACGCAACCTCTGGGCTTGCCAAGTTGTTCCAAAAGGCTCGGCGCCAGTCAGGGCAAATTCTGCTGGAAGATTTTGCGCCATATGCACCTTCCAATGACGAACCAGCCGCGTTTATGGCGACCGATCTGCAAATTGATGGTCAGCTTTACATTGTCGCGGTGCAGCTCTCCATCGATAAAATTAATGCCGTAATGCAAGTGCGCGAAGGCATGGGGCAAACGGGTGAGAGTTATTTAGTCGGCCCGGATGGTCGCATGCGCTCGGACTCATTTTTGGATAGCCGTCATCGAAACGTCAAAGCATCGTTTGCTGGCACTATTGGCAACAATGGTGTTGAAACCACGGCAAGTCTTGCCGCGCTAAAAGGTGAGGCGGGGCTTCAGTACATAGATGATTACAATCACAATCCAGTGGTGTCAGCCTACGCGCCGGTCACAGCATTTGGCTTGCAATGGGCGCTACTAGCGGAAGTTGATGTTGCGGAAGTTTCGGCACCAGCGCAGCAAATGTTGCTAACTGGCGTGGTGATTATCATCGTTGCCTTAGTGGTTGCCTTGTTGGTATCAAGAGCAGTCACTGGTTTTGTGATTAATCCACTGGGTGGCGAGCCAGCTGAGATGGTGCATCTCACCAGCGTCATTGCCCAAGGTGACTTGACCTTAAGCCTGCAAGCCAAACAACAAAGTAGCTTGATGGGCTGGCTGAATAAAATGCAGGCGCAGTTGCGCTTGTTAATCAGTAAGTTAGTTGGAGTCGGCCACGCCTTAGAAATGGCCGCAGCACAAAACTCAGCGGCCATGTTGCAAGCGGATGGTAGTTTGCAGTTACAAGCGCGCGAAACTGAGATGCTGGCAACCGCTGTCGAAGAAATGAGTTATGCCGCTGCCGAAATTGGCAGTAATACAGTCAAAGCCTCAGACGAAGTGGCGCATTGCAAACAAGCTACGACAGAATTACATCAAACCATTCATTTAGTCGGCGCGAACCTGACGCAGACGTTGGCTGCCTTTAGTCACATTAGAACTGGGGTGGTCAGGCTTGACCAAGACAGCCAACAAATTGCGCAAGTGGTTGCCGTTATTACTGCGATTGCCGAGCAAACCAATTTGCTGGCACTTAACGCAGCGATTGAGGCGGCAAGGGCAGGCGAACAAGGTCGTGGTTTTGCGGTGGTCGCTGACGAAGTTCGCCAACTTGCTGGCAAAGTACAACTCGCCACTTCCGATATTGCCAAAGTTATCCAAGGTATTTTACAGGTATCAGCCTCGCTTTCGGGCAGCAGTGAAAATTGCGAAACCTTAGCAACGACCACACAGCAAGAAGCCCAGCAAATGCTTAGTCAGGTCCAGACGATTGACGAGCGTTTAAATGAGCTTAAATCCTTGATGGTACAAACGGCGACAGCTGCGGAAGAACAAACTTCAGTAAGTGCGACTTTGGCCCAGAGTATTTCTTGTTTAAGTGCTGCCGCCGAGGAAAATAGCACAGCGATTAGCGAAGTTGCTGCCAGCACTCGTAATTTACTTGGGCTAGCGACAGATCTTGGCGCTACTGTTGGTCAATTTAAGGTTTAGTCAGTTTAAGCTTTAGTCAGTTTAAGCTTTAGCGCTAAGCACCCGTGATGCGCTTAGCTGCTAGTTGAGTGCCTCGCTGTTAGTTGAATGTCTAGTTGCGAGTTCCTTGCGCAGCTAGGCATTTTTCTTGCTTTTGGGCACAATACCCACAACACCTAAAGAATTGCAGCTTGATTTGAGGCTATTGATGTTTGGATTTGAAGAGTGTCGGCAGTATTGTTTAGCGCAGCTGGCAAGTCGTGAAGATTTTCCATTTGGCCCAGACACTTACGTCTATAAAACTGGCGACAAAATCTTTGCTATTTTGGCTGAACAAGATGGAATTGCTCGGGTAAATCTAAAGTCCGATCCGACTGAAGCGCTGATGTTACGGCAAATGTTTAGTGCTATCACCCCTGGTTATCATATGAATAAGCAACACTGGAATACCATAGTGCTTGATAACTCAGTGCCTATGGGCGAACTGCAACGCCAAATTGAAAACAGTTGGCGGTTGGTGCAATTAAGCCTGCCAAAGGCCAAACGAGTGATAGCACCAGTCACTAAGTAACTTTGTTTGGCACGTTTACTGGGCCTAACTAGTTGAGTTGTTGATCTATCAGATTTGAAAGAAAGCCAAGTCAGTAAGACTTGGCTTAAGCTCGAAAGTTATTGCGCTAATTGCTTGGCATGAAATGCCAAGTGTTCACCGATAAAGGACGCAATAAAATAGTAGCTATGGTCATAACCGGGTTGCAGACGCAGTGTCAGGCCACTGTCATGCTGTTTGGCGGCGGCTTGCAATAACTCAGGTTTTAGTTGATTGGCCAAAAACGGATCGGCATCACCAATATCTACTAAGAGCGGCCAAGGCGCTTTGGCTTTTGCTAAAAGCACTGACGCATCATATTGCTGCCAAGCGCTTGTATCCTCGCCCAGATAATTGCGAAAGGCTTTGTCGCCCCATGGGCACTGGCTCGGTGCACATATTGGCGAAAATGCTGAAACCGAATGAAACAAATCCGGGCTTTGCAGGGCGAGTGTCAAGGCGCCATGGCCGCCCATCGAATGGCCTGAAATGCCGCGTTTGTTCGACACCGGAAAATGTTCGGCAATAAGCGTTACTAACTCTTGGCTAATGTAACTCGCCATTTGATAGTGTGATGCCCATGGTTGTTCGGTGGCATTTAGATAAAAACCAGCGCCAAGCCCGAGATCCCAAGCGCCATCGGCAGCTACCGCCACCTCAGAACCGCGTGGGCTGGTATCTGGAATAATCAGTGCTAAGCCTAGTTCAGCAGCATAACGCTGCGCACCAGCTTTGGTCGAAAAGTTTTCATCTGTGCAGGTTAAGCCAGACAGCCAAAATAATGCCGGAACTTTGCCGCTGTAGGTTTGTGGTGGCAGATATATCGAAAATTGCATCTGGCAATTTAAGGTACTGGAGTGGTGGCTAAAACGCTGTTGTAAGCCACCAAAACAATGTTGTGAAGATAGGCGTGTCAGTGACATAAGGTCTCCAAAAATTGGGCTTAGTGTGGTTGGCGAAACAGTATTACCCTGAATCGCTTTACCGATGACACCAAGCCCAACTCGATTAGAAGTGGATCACAGTACGGATAGATTTGCCATGATGCATTAAATCAAAGGCGTCGTTGATTTGCTCAAGCGCCATGGTATGCGTGATAAAAGTATCAAGTTCAAATTCACCTTTTAAATAACGCTCAACGTATTCAGGTAATTCGCTACGACCTTTTACACCGCCAAAAGCGGTACCACGCCAGACGCGGCCTGTAACCAATTGAAATGGCCGTGTCGAAATTTCGGCACCACTTGGTGCAACACCAATAATCACCGATTCGCCCCAACCTTTATGGCAGCACTCAAGTGCCGAGCGCATCACATTGACATTGCCGATACATTCGAACGAGAAATCGACGCCACCATCAGTCATTTCAACAATCACTTCTTGAATAGGCTTGTCGAATTTTTGTGGGTTAATGACGTCAGTTGCGCCTAGTTTCAGTGCGATATCAAATTTGTCTTCATTGATATCAATGGCAATAATTCGGCTAGCACCAGCCATCACCGCACCAATGACGGCAGAAAGGCCGATACCACCGAGACCAAACACCGCAACAGTATCGCCAGCTTTTACTTTGGCAGTGTTCATTACTGCACCCATACCGGTGGTAACACCGCAACCCAACAAACACACTTTCTCAAGTGGGGCTGCTTTATTGATTTTCGCTAAAGAAATTTCTGGCAGGACCGTGTATTCGCTAAACGTCGACGTGCCCATGTAGTGATAAATTGGTTGGCCATCTTTGGAAAAACGAGTAGTGCCGTCTGGCATCAAACCTTGGCCTTGAGTTGCACGAATGGCCTGGCAAAGGTTAGTTTTGCCACTTAAACAGAATTTACATTTGCCACATTCTGGCGTGTAGAGCGGAATAACGTGGTCGCCAACTGCAACACTAGTTACGCCTTCGCCGATGGCTTCAACGATACCGGCACCTTCGTGGCCGAGTACACAAGGGAATTTACCTTCAGCATCGGCACCAGAAAGTGTGTAGGCGTCAGTATGGCAAACACCAGTAGCGACTAACCGCACCAACACTTCGCCTTTTTGCGGAGGCATTAAATCGATTTCTTCAATTGACAATGGTTGGCCTGGGCCCCAAGCGACCGCTGCACGGGTTTTGATCATGTTCATTATGTGTTCCTGATGGTCTGGTCTTTGAATGCAGATCTAGCGGCGTGGTTTCGTCGACAAACTCATCGGTAAAAGTCCCGACGTATTTGACGGTTAACTTTCAGAAAGCGCGCACCACATGTCTGCTAATTTTGCTTATAACGGCTTTTGTTTACGGCTAAATGACTGTTACAGATTAGGCTTTCTGTTTGATATTTTTCAAATAGAGTTGCTCAATTTCCGTGCGTGCCCACGGGGTTTGGCGCAGAAATTTAAGGCTAGATTTAACAGTTGGATCATTTACAAAGCAGCGGTAGGGTACAACTTTCGCAAGTTCAGCAAAGTTACCATAATGCGCAAGTAAGGCTTCTAAAATAACCTGCAAAGTTAAACCGTGGAGCGGGTTTTTCGGCTGAGATGGCGTTTTGACGTCGCTCATAAAAAGATTCCTTGCTGGCTGTTAAACATTATTCAATCGGCTTTGCAGAATCAACAGCAGGTTGCTGGACCGCAGTTCCTGACGGTTCTGTCCCTGACGGTTTTATCCCTGACGGTTCTGTCCCTGCTGGTACTTCCGTTGTTTGCGCCGTCGCGGTTAATGGTGTGCTCGCTGGTGTTGTTGCCGGAGTCATTGCCGGTTTCGCTACAGCTGTTGCTTGCTGTGTTGCCTCAAGCGGTTTTGCGATGTCTGTTTTAACTGATGTTGTTACCGGCGCTGTATCGACCGCAGAAGCTTCCACAGAGTTTGCCGCTTCAACTGGCGAAGTTGTCGCTTGCTGCAATGGGCTTGCTAATACATGCCAAGATCCATTGAGTAACTCATTTTCACTGCCGACAGCCAAAGCAGAGCTTGGCATTACCGGCGGTGCGCTCGCCAATGCTTCGACTTTTTCGCCATCTAAAACCCAATGCGCTAGCGGCGCAGCGAGGATTTCTAACGGAGTTGCTTTAGTTAAATCAAGAGTTGCAACTGGATAAATCACTGATGCGAATGGGCCTAATTCTCCAGATTCTTGTACTGCAACTGCCCACAATGTTTGGTCTTGCAGATACAGATCGGCGATATCGCGTTGGTTGGCTGGCGCTAAGCGCATTTTTGGCGCGTTCACTGGCGTTTTGTCAGCGTGCCAACGTACTTCAGCAGCCGCTAAATCAAGTTCACCGGTTTGCAGTGTTCCAGCTTTACCCTCACCACCGCGTTCTGCGAGCACTAACAAATAGCGATTTGGCGCACTATTTACGCAGACCAGACCTTCAAAATTATCACCGACTTGTTGTTCGGTATTATCGTTTTCAACCGGCATTGGATAGTGCGCTAGCACTGTGGCGTAATTGGCCATCAGTCTGATATGGATTAACCGTCCAAATTCACCATGCCAAGTACCACTTTCGGCCAACAAATATTCATTGGGACGACCGGGAATTGCGCAAGCAGCTTCCAGATCGTTGGCGGCTTGATTATCTGGCCAGTTCGCTGTGAACACCGACTGATACACAGGGGAAGTGTTTTCTTTAACATGCAAAAGACCTAGACGGTCGCCAGCATTAGATATCTTCTTATCCTGCACAATCAAATAACGATTAGGTTCGATCTGCAGCATCGCGCTGATACCCGGCAGCGAAGTTTGCTTTTTTGGACGTGCTAAATCAAACCATCGTGGATCGACATTCATGTTAAACATCAATGGTGAATTGCGGCGGAAATTCTCAGCGTTGGTATCACATTGAATATTATCTAAATAATGTTGTTTCCATGGATCGTTAATCAAGAAAATCTTGCCGTTGTGAATAGTGACGCCTTCAAGAGCTGTCTGCACCATCCGCTCATATACCGGACATAATCCTGAGTTATCGGTGGGGACGTAAAAGCTCAATTGCTCAACATAAGGCTGAACGCGATTGGTTAAGTCAAAAATCCACAGTTGATCATCATTACGAGCGACCGCAATAAGATATCCCGGATGACCCGGCACCGTGCTTGGCATAAATTCTAAATCATTGATTGGATGCCCATTTTTATCAATTGGCGGCAACGTCAAATTAGCATCAATGACTTTTACAAAATTGTCTTTAGCCCAAAAATCCGGAGTTAACCGAGTTTTAAAAATGGCCGGATCTGCCGCCATGTTTTTTTCAAGTGCGAGGTATAAGTTCTGATGATCGTCGATGGCAAGACCTTCGATACCGTCATTTGGCAGATTACCAACTTGAGCCTCTATCGGAAATTGCACCGGACGTACTGCCGTGATTATCGCTTTCGACAGTGATTTATCAGTACTAATTTTCAGCAGCAAAGTCGGGTAGGCTGTTGAATTCGTTTGGGCGAATTTTTTACTACAAGTAGGACTCAGCTGTGCTCGACTTGCGTCCTCAGTCACGGTAATTAAGGTGGTATCGTCAATCCGATCCCAAGTCAGTGCTTCAAGATCTGGAGAGTTAATTAAATAATCGCCAAAACAGCCAGCACGAACTTCGGCTGAAACTTCAATATTGACTGGTGCAGTTTTATAGGCTGACGTATTTGGATCTAAGCGAAACAACTTCATGCGCATGCTAGGTTCAGCGCTTTGGTCACCTAACATCAGTAATTCGTCATGCCACCAGGTTAAGCCGGAAGGTTGTGGATCGAGCATGGTTTGGCCTTGTTCATCGCGAACCCATTGGCCAGAAAGTGCTTGTTGAGCAAACGTAAGCGGCGTAAAAAGCAATCCGATGCATAGCCATGACAAAGATGCAGTCAGTTTCATTATTCTCTCTTTGCAAACCGTAATCGCGACGAAAACCAGATATGCTGGCAAAACAGCGGCTAATTTAACAGAAATTCACTCGTTATTATACTGGGCGGGACAAATCTCAGAGCATGTGTGCTTTTTATGACAAAATTTTTGTCGGAAAACGAAAGGCAACAGCGTACAGGCAAAAAAAAGAGCAAGTAAAACTTGCTCTTTAAAAGATGAATCAATTCAATATCAATCAATAACCTTTCTCATGGACGTCACGCACTGCACGGCCAGAAGGGTCGGTCATTTGTGCCATTTTTGCATCCCAAGCCAAGGCTTCAGGAGTTGAACATGCCACTGATTTGCCGCCAGGTACACAAGCGATTGCGCCTGGGTGCGGGAAATGTTCTTCGAAAATAGTCCGGTATAAATAACCTTCTTTGGTGTCCGGTGTATTTACAGGGAATCTAAACGAAGCGGTTGCCATTTGTTGGTCCGTCACTTCTTTTTCAGCAAAAGCTTTTAAGCTATCGATCCAGCTATAGCCGACGCCATCAGAGAACTGCTCTTTTTGCCGCCACAAGATTTCATCCGGTAGCAGGCCAGTGAAGGCTTCACGCAGAATATGTTTTTCCATTTTGCCGCCGCCACACATTTTTGCTTGTGGGTTCAGGCGCATTGCCACATCCATAAAATGTTTGTCTAAGAATGGCACGCGCGCTTCGATACCCCATGCTGACATGGCCTTGTTGGCACGGTTACAGTCAAACATGTGCAGACGGTCGAGTTTACGCAAGGTTTCCTCATGGAATTCTTGCGCATTTGGTGCCTTATGGAAATACAGGTAGCCGCCGAACAATTCGTCAGAACCTTCACCAGACAGCACCATTTTGATGCCCATGGCTTTGATTTTTCGAGCCATTAAATACATTGGCGTTGACGCACGGATAGTCGTGACATCATAAGTTTCTAAGAAGTACACGACATCGCGCAGTGCGTCGATACCTTCTTGCACCGTGAATAATACTTCGTGGTGCACTGTGCCAATCGAATCAGCGACCTTGCGTGCTGCTTTTAAATCCGGTGAGCCAGCAAGACCCACAGCAAATGAGTGCAGACGCGGCCACCAAGCTTCAGACTTACCATCATCTTCCACGCGATTACGCGCAAACTGCTGGGTAATTGCCGAGATTAAGCTTGAATCTAAACCGCCTGATAACAGCACGCCGTATGGCACGTCAGACATCAGATGGCTTTTTACGCTGTGCTCAAGAGCTGCGCGCAACTCGCCTAGATCCGCGGCGTTATCTTTTACCGCAGCATAACTTTGCCAATCGCGTTGATAGTACTTCACCAGCTTGCCTACTTTGCTGTCAAAGTAGTGACCCGGTGGGAATTCTTGCATTTGTTTACACACTGGCGCTAAAGCTTTTAATTCAGAAGCGACATACAGTTGACCATGCTCGTCGTAGCCGTAGTACAACGGGATAATACCGATGTGATCACGTGCAATTAAATAACGTTGTTGTTCTGCGTCGTAAAGGATGAACGCAAACATACCTTGCAGCTGATCAATAAAGTCAGCACCGTGCTCTAAATAGAGCGGCAGAATAACCTCACAGTCCGACTTGGTTTGGAATTGATAGTCTACTGTAAGATTTTTCTCTAAATTCTTGTGATTATAGATCTCGCCATTCACTGCCAGAATGTGATTTCGATTCGGATTAATCAGAGGCTGTGCGCCATTTTCAGTATCTACGATAGCCAGGCGCTCATGCACCAGGATTGCATTGTCATCATTCCAAATACCAGACCAATCAGGTCCACGGTGGCGTAATAATTTAGATAACTGTAGCGCCTGTTGGCGCAAGGCTTTAACATCAGTCTTGATGTCAAGCACCCCGAATATCGAACACATGATAAAAACTCCATTCAGATTAATACAAAGAAAATCACTTCATTTGGCAGTATGTACGTTTAGACGTACTTCTTTGACTGTGCCACTTCATCGAAAAAATGCAAGCGGTTTTTTACGCTTTTTGCAAAGTAAGTTGCTCTGGAGCCTTACAAGATGGGAGACAGCATGATGATAACCACTGAAAATCAACGTTTTGTTGCACCAATTAGTTGGGAGGCGCAAATCTTTGAGCAAAATCCAATTTTTGCCGGTTTAGCTGCTTTGTTTCCATTAGCACAATGTAGCGAGTTTCCGCCGTTGAGCTTGCTGAACCAATGGGTCCGTGAGTATCAGCCGAGCCTAGCAATTAGTTTTGTCGACAATACAGAATTAACCAATGATGGTCGGTATTACGAAGAGTTTATCTTCGCGACTGGCAAAGTGCCGACTCGCACTGACAATTGGCATGATCTCTTTGGCGCTTTGATTTGGTGCTTATATCCAAACAGTAAGATGGCGCTTAATCGGCGTCATCAACAAGAAATTGCCTTGCATGGCAAGACGCAGCGCTCGCCAGTGCGCCATCGCTTAACCTTGCTCGATGAGTGCGGTGTATTGCTCTGCTACAGCGCTGACGCTGCGCCAATTATCGAGCAGCTGAGAAACCATCAATGGCAACAAGCGATGTTTACCGAGCGTGACAGTTGGCTGTCGTCGACATCGGGACCATCACTGTCAGGGCCACGGCTTGAACCGATGATTTTTGGTCATGCCATTTATGAAATGGCAACGCGACCTTATCTTGGCCTGACTGCAAAGTTGTGGCCAATGTTGGTGCCTGAACAATTCCATGAATGGTCTTTGTTACAAAGAATTGCTTTTATCGATGAACAACTTAGTGTACAAATATCTAACAATTCACTTGCAGAATTTCAGCAGCAATTGACTCCGTTACCCTTACTTGGGGTGCCAGGTTGGTATGCTGAAAATTGCCAGCAAGCGTTTTATCTGAATACTAATTATTTTCGGCCAAAGCGCGACATCAGGGAAAGTAAATGATTGAAATCAAACACCTAGCCAAGGCTTTTGCTGTCGGCAAGCAAAAGAAATTATCCGATAGTGAAAAGAATGACGTTCGATATGGTGGAGAACTATTCCATTCCGTGCGTGATGTTAGTTTTGACTGCGCCAAGGGCCAAGTGGTGGGGTTGCTAGGACCAAATGGTGCAGGTAAAACCACAACATTAAGGATGTTGTCGACGGCGCTCAAACCAGATGCCGGTAGCATTTTAATTGATGGTCACGATGTGATTCACAATCCGCTAGAAGTGCGTAAGCGCATAGGGTTTTTGTCAGCCGACACTGGGCTCTATGGTCGTTTGACCGCCAAAGAAAACATCGAGTACTTTGCGCGCTTGCATGGCATGAGCGAAGTTGCCATCAGTGCCCGAGTCGAAGAGCTATTTACCTTATTGTCGATGCACGAATTTGCCAATCGTCGGGCAGATAACATGTCGACCGGTATGAAGCAAAAAACGGCAATCGCAAGGGCGGTGGTGCATTCCCCTGAATTGGTAGTGCTGGATGAACCTACTACCGGCCTTGATATTATGACCACACAAACAGTGCTTGATTTCATCCGCTCGTTGAAAGAGCAGGGAACCCCGGTGATTTTCTCCACACACCATTTGGATGAAGTCGCAGCGCTTTGCGATCGAGTAGTGGTGATTAATCAAGGGATCAGCGCATTCAACGGCAGCCTTGCTGAGTTTAGTGATCTCGCGACTGGTCAAGATTTACGTCAGGCCTTTATGGCTGTTTTGAAAAAGGATGCTGTGTAATGTGGCAAGTATATTTTAAGGAATTACTCGAACTCTCCCGTGATCGGAAAACACTGATGTTTGTGATTGCATTACCAATCATCGTATTTCCGCTGTTATTTGGCGTCATGGGCTTAGTGATGGCTAACGTCAGTCGCCAAGCTGAAGCTGAAGAACATCGCTACGTGATTGTGAATCCTGAGCTAGCGCCGGAATTTGCTAATGCGCTGTTTTATCATAAGAATTTCAAAAAAGTTGAATCCGACTTAAAAGATCCTGAAGCACTCAAACAAGCGATCCGTGACGACAAATTTGATGTTGCTATCATCATTCCAGCGGATTTTTCGCAAGATCCTGCACAATTGCATCAGCATCAGTGGCAACTGGTTTACAACTCGTCATCGCAACTTGATATGGTTGGTAATTATTTCAATGAGTTATTTAAAACCTACACCAAAAAGCTGCAGCAAGATCGTCTAGCGTCGCTTGGCGTTGTGGCCGAACAAGTGCCTGCGGTATTAGAGCCGGTGAAGGTGAAAAAGGTTAACACAGCAGAATCGCGTGAAGATATTGGTGAGAAAATCGGCGGTTTTATTGCCTATATCCTAGTGCCGCTATGTTTGATGGGCGCTTCTTATCCAGCCATCGATATTGGCGCTGGCGAAAAAGAGCGTCGCACTTTGGAAACCTTGTTAATTTGTCCAATCAGCAGAACATCTATTGTCTTAGGTAAGTTTTTAACTGTGTTAACCACTGGCCTAATTTCCGCGATGATAACGGTCATCAGTTTTGGCGGATGGGGTTATGTTATCGGTTCGATGATGGGCGTAGACGTGGTCGCTAAAACCATGCAAGCGCTGGGTTTTGTTGACCTTACCCTTATTTTGGCACTGCTTATTCCATTGACAGCGATTTTCGCCGCGCTTTTGCTGTCATTGTCGATTTATGCGAGAAGCTTCAAGGAAGCGCAAAATTATATGGGCCCGCTGAGCATGATTATTTTCCTGCCATTGATGGTTGGGTTATTGCCAGGCATAGAGCTGTCATGGTCACTGGCGATGATCCCAGTGATGAACGTGGCACTTTGTATTAAAGAGCTGGTCAAAGGCACCATGGATTATCAAATTCTGGCGGCAGTTGTTGGCTCTACGATTGTGATTGCAGGGGCGATGATTGCATTTTGTGTGCGTTGGTTCCAGCAAGAGAAGGTGCTGTTTCGTTGAGTCAGCAGTTCACAAAACACAGCGTGCAAGCAGGCAAGTTGTGGCTACAGATCAACCCCTACGGGGGTTGTTATTTAGGACCTAGCGAGCTACAAGACTGTTCACCTGAGTATTTCGCACTTTGGTGTCAGCAAGAGCTCGACGGTCTGAATTACCCGCTCTGTTGGTTGGAGCTAACTGAAGCGCTGATGCCACTCATACCAGCGGCTCTGGCCGCGGGTTTTACTTTTTATCATTGCCAAACTCGGCAGTTGATGATGGTAAAGAAGCTTCAGCCCGCAGCCTATTTGCCATTTGCTGCCACTCATTCGATAGGGATCGGCGGCGCTACCTTTAATGAGCGCGGTGAAATATTACTTATTCGCGAGCGACCTTTGCCAAGTCAGCTTGCCGCCGCAACTACTGCAGTGCCAACGCACTGGAAATTGCCTGGCGGCATGGTCGAACCCTTTGAAAATTTTACCGACGCGGTAGTGCGAGAAGTCTTCGAGGAAACAGGTGTCACTGCGACATTTTCGCAAATGTTGGCACTTCGTCATCACCACCATGGCCAATTTGGCGCCAGTAATATCTATTTTGTCGCACTGTTGCAGGCAACCTCTGCACAAATTGCCATTGATGAGCGCGAAATTGCCGAAGCCCGTTGGTTTGAGCCAATGGCATTTCTACAAGACCCGACAGCCGGAGCTTACAACAAACTGCTGGTACAATTGGCATTAAAAGCCTACCAGCATGACTCGATGGACCCAGCCTTAGCGCCAACTGGTGCGCCCGTGATCGCGACAGCTGGTGTTGGTTGGCATTCGCATAAGATCCCGGGTTATCGGGCGGCTGATGATACCTATGAAGTGTTTAGTCCTCGGTTTGTGGGGAGACGCGAATAGGCCTAAGTTAACTAAGTTACTGCCATATAAGATATTGCTATTTGGGGTTTATTTTGGATAATCTCTTTTTTCTCGCATTTTTCACCTGCGCTTTATGTTTATATTTTTATCTTTTTTCAAAAGCAAGACTCATTAAAAGGCGCTTTAAATTAGGCCGAACTGAGTATTCAAATCTCATTGATCAAAAAGTTGTGCATCTTTACGGTCGCGTAAGATTAGTCCATGAATTCATCGCGCCGATTTCAAAGCTGAACTGTTGTTTTTATGATTGCACTGCTTTTGAACTGTTAAAAGATGGACAAAATAACTCACTATCCAACAAAAATAATTGGTCGGTGCTTAAGAAAAGATCTGCACATTGCAATTTTTTGTTAGAGATAAACTCCAATTTTGTGTTGGTGTTAACTCAACACTTGGAAACTCTTGTAAAAACTACTATTGACACCCGAAGTGGCGATTTTAGGAATGACTCTCAATTTGATGAATATTGGAGTGGGCTGAAAGAATTCCTTGAACAACAAGGAATTCGAACATCGGACATCTACGATAAGCCCGATAGAGCGGTCACAGAGTCAACCATTGAGAACGAACAATTAATAGCTGTTGTTGGACGTGGCTGTTGGTTTGACACCTCGGATTACCCCGAAATCACTGGACTGGTCAACCAAGACCGAATTTATGTTATTTCTGGGAGCAAAAAAGCCCCCGTAGCAATCTCGAACCTTAATACAATTTTGTGGGGCTAAATTTGAGATAAAAAAAGCCGCATAAGCGGCTTTTTTATTTATATCAATATGATAGCTATTAAACCAACGAAGCCCATAAGTCATATTCGTCGGCTTCTTCAACTACTGCCGTGACTACATCACCCGCTTTTAAGCCAGTTTCGCCATTTAAGTAAACTGCGCCGTCGATTTCTGGTGCGTCAGCGAAACTGCGGCCGATTGCGCCTTCGTCGTCAACTTCATCAATCAGTACTTGGATAGTTTTACCGATTTTGCCTTGCAGGCGCGCAGCACTGATGCGTTGTTGTGTTTCCATAAAGCGGTGGTAACGCTCTTCTTTGATTTCTTCTGGCACTGGATCTGGCAGTTCGTTTGCTTTGGCGCCAACGACTGGACTGTATTTAAAGCAGCCAACGCGATCCAATTGCGCTTCTTCTAAGAAGTTCAGCAATTCTTGAAACTCTTCTTCGGTTTCGCCAGGGAAACCAACGATGAAGGTCGAACGAATGGTCAATTCAGGGCAGATCTCGCGCCATTTTTTGATGCGCTCTAAAGTGCGCTCAGCTTGACCTGGACGTTTCATCAATTTCAGGATGCGTGGACTCGCATGCTGAAATGGAATGTCCAAATAAGGTAATAACTTGCCTGCGGCCATCAGTGGGATCACATCGTCCACATGCGGGTATGGGTAGACATAATGCAAACGCACCCAAATACCTAAATCGGCAAGGGCCTCACATAATGACTGCATTGAAGTTTTGACCGGTTGACCGTTCCAAAAACCAGTGCGGTGTTTAACATCAACGCCGTAAGCGCTAGTGTCTTGCGAAATGACCAGCAACTCTTTAACGCCAGCGTTTTTCAAGCGCGCAGCTTCATCTAACACTTCACCGATTGGCCGGCTGACTAAATCACCACGCATTGATGGGATGATACAGAAGGTACAACGATGGTTACAGCCTTCAGATATTTTCAGGTAAGCGTAATGCTTTGGCGTTAATTTCACGCCAGTGTCTGGAATAAGCTGTAAAAATGGGTCGTATTTTGGTTTTGGTACAAATTGATGCACTTGCTCCAACACGTTTTCATAAGCGTGAGGACCGGTGATGCCCAAAACATTTGGATGCACTTGGCGAATTTCGTCTTCACGAGCACCTAAACAGCCGGTGACAATAACCTTGCCATTCTCAGCTAAAGCTTCGCCGATGGTATCTAACGACTCTTGCACTGCGCTGTCGATAAAACCACAGGTATTCACGATGACTAATTCTGCATCGTCGTAATTCGGCACAATGTTGTAGCCTTCAATTTTTAATTGCGTCAGGATGCGCTCGGAATCAACTAAATTCTTTGGGCAGCCGAGGCTGACGAAACCAACTTTAGGTTGTGACATCGGGTTAAACACCTTGCTTAAAATGGGCGCGTATTTTAAACGAAAGGCTAGCGAGGAGCTAGCAATAAAACCGCCATTCCATACACCGCCGTGAAAAATTGCTTAAACACTCATTTCAATTGAACGTTTGAAGCAATTTTTTTCAACTATGCTTGCTAAAGCTGGTTGCTCAACTGCGATCAATTTTTCGCGGCTGTATTGACTTCAGCAATATTCAAACGTACATTTCAAACACTCGTTTAAATTTGTGACTGATATGACCAGTAAGCAAAATACCCAGCAAAAAATTTTAGATGCCGCTGAGCAGTTATTTTCCGAAACCGGCTTTTCGGCGACTTCACTGCGCCAAATTACCAGTATGGCGGAAGTGAATTTGGCCTCGGTGAATTATCACTTTGGTTCGAAGAAAGAGCTGATTCAATCGGTGTTACAGCGGTATTTGGCAGTGTTAATGCCACGCTTAGATGGTGAGTTCAGTCGCTTGCTGGCATCGCAACAACCCAATCAATTGCCGACAGTGCTAGCGGTGTTTATCGAGCCATTACTGGAACTTAATAAAGTACAGCACAACGGCACTACGATGTTTTTGCAGTTGTTAGGTCGTGGTTATACCGATGTGCAGGGGCACTTGCGTTGGTTCTTCAACCATCATTACGGCCGTACTTTAGACAAGTTCGTATTGCTAGTGCAGCAAAGTTGTCCGCAACTGCCTGCTAGCGAAATTTTCTGGCGCCTGCATTTTTCGCTCGGCACCATCGTATTTACCATGGCGTCGAATGTCGCGTTAAAAGACATTGCGGCTGCTGATTTTAATGAAGTTGTGGAAATTGACGGGGTGATTAAACGTTTAATCCCTTATCTGGCAGCCGGAATTGCTGCACCGCTTTAAATAATGATGACTCGAAGTTTTGTTTAACCGTGAAATACCAATTTTAGAAAGTACCGATTAACCCTAAGTACCAAGGAACCGCCCTATGTTTATTTTATTTGTACTGCTTGTTGTGCTTGCAGTGGTGTTAGGCGTGACGGACATCCGTCGCAACCTAATCACTAAACCAATTTTTGGCATTTTTAAGAAAATCCTACCGCCACTGTCTGATACTGAACGTGAAGCGATGGAAGCGGGCGATGTTTGGTGGGACGGTGAGTTATTTAAAGGCAAGCCGGATTGGGCGAAGCTGCACGCGATCCCAAAACCACAGCTGTCTGCTGACGAACAAGCGTTTATGGATAACGAAGTCGAAACTTTGTTAAAAATGCTTGATGACTACAAAATCGTGCAAGAACAACGTGACCTGCCAAAAGAAGTGTGGGATTACGTGAAAGCCAATGGCTTCTTCGCAATGATTATTCCTAAGAGCTTCGGTGGCCGTGAGTTTTCGGCAATTGCCAACTCAACTATCGTTTCTCGCATCGCGACCCGCAGCTTAACTTGTGCGGTGACTGTGATGGTGCCTAACTCGTTAGGCCCAGGCGAATTATTAATGCATTACGGTACCCAAGAGCAAAAAGACCGTTGGTTACCAGGTCTTGCCAAAGGTTCTGAAGTGCCATGTTTCGCTTTAACTGGCCCAGAAGCAGGTTCTGATGCTGGTGGTATTCCAGATACTGGTGTGGTTTGTAAAGGTCAGTTCGAAGGCCAAGAAGTGGTTGGTATTCGCCTGAACTGGGACAAACGTTACATCACCCTAGCACCAGTTGCGACTGTGTTAGGTCTGGCGTTTAAATTGTCTGACCCAGAGCGTTTAATGGGTGACAAAGAAGAGCTTGGTATTACTTGTGCGCTGATTCCAACGTCACATCCTGGTGTTGAAATCGGTGACCGTCATTTCCCAATGAATATGGCGTTTATGAACGGTACTACTTATGGCAAAGACGTGTTCATTCCACTGGAATGGATCATCGGTGGTCCATCTTACGCAGGTCGCGGCTGGCGTATGCTGGTTGAGTGTCTGTCTGCAGGTCGTGGTATTTCTCTGCCAGCCCTTGGCACTGCAACAGGTCACTTAGCAACTCGCATGACCGGTGCTTATGCTTATATCCGTCAGCAATTCGGCATGTCGATTGGTAAGTTTGAAGGTGTGCAAGAATCTTTAGGTCGTATCGGTGGTTTAACCTATAGCTTAGAAGCGATGCGCGTAATGACTGCAGGTGCAATTGACCTGAAGTTAAGCCCAAGCGTTGTCACGGCAATTGCCAAATACCACATGACAGAAATGTCGCGCACTTTGTTAAATGATGCCTTTGACATTCATGCTGGTCGTGCAATTCAATGTGGTCCGAAGAACTATTTAGCGCATGGTTATATGGGCGTACCAATTTCTATTACCGTAGAAGGTGCGAACATTCTGACGCGTAACTTGATGATTTTCGGTCAAGGTGCAACTCGTTGCCACCCGTACGTATTAAAAGAGCTGGAAGCTGCGGCGAATCCTGATGCAGAAGAAGGTTTAAAACAGTTTGATGGTTTACTGATTAAGCACGTTGGTTTTGCCATGGGGAACGCTTTTGGCGGTTTATTCCAAGGTTTTACTGCCGGTAAATTTAATAGCTCACCAGTTGGCGGCGAGACTGCGAAGTACTACCAACAACTGACGCGTATGAGTAACGCACTGGCTATGTCAGCGGATATTTCGATGCTGATGTTAGGCGGTGACTTAAAACGCAAAGAGATGTTATCAGCGCGTTTAGGTGATGTGCTGAGCCATTTGTACATTGCATCTGCGGTACTGAAATTCTACGAAGATAATGGTCGTCAAGTTGCTGACTTACCATTCGTGCATTACTCAGTACAACGCAACTTGCATGAAATTGGCCGTGCTTTCTCTGGCTTCTTCAGTAACTTCCCGAATGGTGTAGTCGGTTCTATTCTGAAAGGCATGTTGTTCCCATTTGGTTTGAACTTCCCAATGCCGTCGGACGACATTTCAATGCAAATCTCTGATGCATTGTTAAAACCGAGCGTGATCCGCGACCGTTTAACGCACTTGTGCTACATCGGTGAAGGCGAGCAAGACCCAACAGGTTTGATGGAACTGGCATTTAACGCAGTGCATGACGCTCAGCCGACTATGAAGAAAATCTACCAAGCGCAAAAAGAAGGTAAAGTACCTCGCAAACTGCCATTACAAGCCACTATCGCCAAAGCGGCGGAAGTTGGTGTGTTAACTGCGGACGAAGTTGCGCAATTAACTCGGATGAATGAATTGCGTTTCAGTGCTATTAGCGTCGATAGCTATAAGCCAGGCGAGTTAGAATCGATGGCGTTAAAAGGCTAAGTCGAAACCGCTTTGATTGTTTTGCCGGGAATTGTTTTACAGTTCCGATAAAATGCCCGAAAAAAGCCAGCAGTCGCTGGCTTTTTTTATTCTTTTGTCAGTGCGCTTGCGGTAAGCTAGCCAACTTATTAGCAGCTTTTTAACTTAGATTAGCCCAAGAGAATATTTAACTCATGATCGGTTCTGTGATGTTGGACCTTGTTGGTCCAGAAATTAGCCAAGAAGAAAAAGAATTATTGGCGCACCCTGCGGTGGGTGGCGTGATTTATTTTAGCCGCAATTATCATGATAAAGCTCAGTTAAAAGAATTAGTTCGCCAAACTCGGCTCGCTTCAAAATCACCATTATTGTTGGCCGTCGATCACGAAGGTGGTCGCGTGCAACGCTTTCGTTCGGAATTTACTTTGTTGCCAGCGATGGGCCAAATTTGGCCAGGTGCCAACCAAGATTTAGCGCTTGCATCTAGTTATGCCACTGAAATCGCTTGGTTAATGGCAGTTGAAGTATTGGCACAAGATATTGATATCTCGTTTGCGCCAGTTGCTGATATTTGGGGCGTATGTGATGTGATTCGTAACCGCGCATTTCATTCAGATCCGGCAAAAGTGGTGACTTTAGTGCAAGCCTTTGCCAAAGGCATGCATGATGCTGGTATGAAAACGACCGGTAAACATTTCCCAGGTCACGGCAGCGTGAAAGAAGATTCGCATTTAGAGTTACCGGTTGATCGTCGCAGTCGCGAAGAGATTGAACAACTTGATTTAAAAGTGTTCCGTGATTTACAAAAATTAGCTGCCCTTGATGCCGTCATGCCTGCGCATGTGGTGTACCCAGCGTTTTGCGATAAAGCCGCAGGGTTTTCTAAGTACTGGTTACAACAGGTGCTGCGCAAAGAGATGTCGTTTGATGGCGTCATTTTCTCTGACGATTTAGGCATGAAAGGCGCGCATCAAGCGGGCAGTTATCAGCAGCGCGCTGAAGCAGCATTATCGGCCGGTTGTGACATGATTTTGGTTTGTAACGACCGCGCTGGCGCTATTGAAGTGTTGGACACCTTGCCAGAACAATACTGGCAACATAGCAGCGAGCGCCTTGGCAAACTCAAACATCGTTCAAATGTTACTGAGCAGCAATTGGCACAAAGCCCGCGTTATTTGGCGGCAGTTGAACTTGCAGCGCGCTTAAAGGCTGTGGAACTTGCCAATAACAGTGCAAGCTCTGCTGGTATTGTTGAACGGGCTTAAGTCTCATCCACAGTTGTTTTAGGATTTTTATGATTAATACTGCAATTGCTGGCCTGACGTTACGCATGGCCACAGTCGACGATGTGCCACAAATTCTGGCGTTTATTCAAGCGCTTGCTGAGTATGAAAAACTGTCAGACCAAGTGGTCGCGACCGAACAGAAACTTAAAGACACGCTTTTTTCCGACAAAGCCTTTGCTGAAGTGGTTATCGCTGAATATGAGCAACAACCTGCTGGTTTTGCGCTATTTTTCCATAACTACTCAACGTTTTTAGCGCGTCCAGGCATGTATTTGGAAGATTTGTTTGTCGACCCAGTACTTCGCGGCAAAGGCATCGGCAAGGCATTAATTACCTATTTAGCCAAGCTTGCGACAGAGCGCGAATGCGGTCGGTTGGAATGGTCAGTACTTGATTGGAATCAGCCGGCGATTGATTTTTATCATTCGCTGGGCGCTGTGATGCTGCACGATTGGCGGATCAACCGCGTAACGGGTGACACCTTAGCCAATATGGCCGCGATGTTTCCGGCGAGCAAGTAATCGCGTTTGGCTTTAGTAAGCCTTTGTATTTTAGTCCTTCTTCTTATGCAAATATGCCGCAGCATGCTAGAACGCTGCGGCAGTCAAGCACGCTGCGGCATTCAATCGCGCTTCGGTAGTAACTTAAGCTCCTCAAGTAAATAAAGTAGCCTCGGTGAATCTAGCAGGCCGCACGCTGTAGTATCAACACGCAGACACGCCGTGAATACCTCCATGTAGGCTCCTAAGCCGCTATCCCTGAGGCTTAGGGTCTGCATTATTGATAATACTGCGCACAATTTATGACCAACCAAGCTGCAATGGTGTCATCGATTGCTAAGGGCGTTGACTCAACGACGTTTGATAGTGCCGCTTGCAACAGTCGTATTTATCGTGAAGATACCCGAAGTTTTAGCATCACCTCAACTTGGTATGTCGGGAGGACCTACGAATACATTGAATTAGGCCAACTAACTGGGGCTGCCGCGGTTTTAAAAGTGGATGGCCGTGGTTAGGGACGGGCTGACAAATTTTCTATGATCTTTAACTGCGGTTGCAGAAATGTTAAAGTTAGGCCAAAGCCGTGGTGTCCAAGATTAGTTCCCAACAAGCCGTAAACTAAATGAATGGCATGCGAAATTATTCAACTCAGGTAAATCATATCGGCATAAGGGGATTGAGATGAAGGGCCTTACTTTTAAATGGAGATATATCTATGAAAGCTGCTAGTCTATTTTTTATTGCTTCTGTGATTTTTTCACCATTGTGTTATTCAGAAAATTTGTGGAAATATAATTTTTTGACTACATATGATCAAGTAGGTACTCATCAGACATATATTTCTGATACCCCCAGAGTTGAAAAGGGTTCCGCTACGGTAAAATTTGATGGCGGTAGCTTCGTAATTGCTTGGCGCAACGAATTTTATCCAGAGGATCCCGAATTTGTCGCTCAAGGGAATTATGATATCCAACAAGATAAAGATGGCTCAAAAGTATACAATTTTAAGAATGCAAGATACGTAAACTCTGAGAACGTTGAAGTTGAATTATGGGGAGAGTTCAGATCAATAAACGTTGGACGTGATTGTTATTTAGAGAGAATACTTATTTCAGATAAATATTTTATTGAAGGTGTGAAATTTTTTAGTAGGCAAGTAGGTGATTGTGCCGGTGCTGGTAAAGATAGCTAGGCTAGCTACTACTAATAACCGACTAAACGCTGCTGCCAACAATTTAAAAAGTGGATGTTCTCAATTGAAAATATACTATCGGTTTAGAATGTTTTCGCTATGTTCTTGGTCAGTATTTTACAGTGTGTGGCGGAATAATTCCTGTTAATTCTAGAAATTATATTTTGCAAGCTGATGCATTTAAATAATCAGCTAACTATGATGAAACTGATTTGAAAGACATAAGTAAGCATTGAAAGTTGCAAGTATTAACTAGCCGGAGCTTGAATTATGGATGTTTTGAAAATTGCTGCATTTCTTTCTATTTTACTATTTGCAAGTAACTCTTCAGCAATTTCAGATGGAGAAGGCTTGTATTCAAATTGTGAAAATAGAATCCTTGCAAAATATTCTGGTTACAGAAAGGCGACACGTGATGGGCGTGATACCTTTGATTATTTTGATGTAGTTTATCTTTATAAACATCTTGAAGATAGTGTCTCTCGGAGGACTGTTACGCAAGAAGAAGCAATAACCCAGATTGCTAGGTTTATGCAAAGTAGAGATTTTATTACGTCTAAAATTGCACGCGTTTTTAGATATAGTTTTAGGTGTGATGATGCGAATGCTACTTTGATTATACAATATTCTCGCAATGAAGAAGAAAATTTAGATTATATGCGAATTGAAATGAGAAATCATAAAATAATCGGTATGTCTGAGGAATGGGAAGATTATGCAAGTAATTTTGATTTTACTGAATGGCCTGTTGAACTCAACTAGGCTAGCTATAATTTTACAGCGGGTGTCCGTAAACAGAATAAACTCAGCCGTCAATAATTTAAAATTAGCCTAGTCGTGATCAGAATAACCCGCATAATTACAGCCATATCCGAGAAAGTGCATGTAATTAATGGAAGTTAATAAGGTAGTTTAATCATGAAGTGGAAAGTTATTTTTTGTATTTTAATTTTGGCCATTTTGGCCTTTTTCGCAAATATGCGTTATCTGCATCAATATTTTTATGACCAAGGTTGTAGGCAGTTTGCGTATATGATGGATTTACAATTTACAGCTCGACCTAAAGCGATATCAAATTTAAGTTTGAAGGAACTCTCTGAAATATCTTATCAATCGGTAGGAGATGTGGTCAATGACGGAGGGCTTATTTATCCGAAATCTATGAATGATATTAATTGGATTGTCGATGATTCTGAATCAATTGATGATCTTAAGGTGACAATCGCTATTATGATGAACGTTTTTGATGGTGATTTCCCATTAACGCGCTGGGAAAGGATAAATTATACTTTTGATCGTTTCGATCAAGTGGAGAAATTTGATTGTAAAGTTGAAGATGAAAAAACTCTTCTGGGGGCATTAATCTTTACGGAACCATTTATAGATGTATTCCCGAGCAGTTCTGATAAGATAATTTCACTGGTTAGAGGAGAGCAGAAAAATTTTTTCTATATGATAGTTGAGCGAAAAGATGGTCCATATTTTTTGGATTTTAGAATAAAATCTAATGGGAAAATATACATGAGCTTTTCGAATTTTAAAGATAAAAATGAATTAGATGCAAAGCTTTCGAAATTGTTGACAATTGCTAATTTGAATATGACCCAACAATAACAACCTCACTAGAATTAAACCTGGACGTCGACAATTAAAAAGGTGGCTGATGAGATGGACGCTCCCGATACGGCGTCAATGCGCCAAACTGATGTTGATACCATTCAGTTACACAGGAGCGTCCGATATGAAAATTAGCACTATCTCTATTGATTTGGCAAAGAATGTT
>JAFLDV010000035.1 GCA_017302255.1 Gammaproteobacteria bacterium
GTCTGGATGTATCACAAAAGCGGTGGCAACGGCGTGATGCTAACCGCCAAAGCCAACGATGAAAAAGATTTAGGTGAGCCAGCGTTTTCTCCAGATGGGAAGTATGTGTATTTCTCTCAAGATGACACGCCAGGTAAAACTTTCCATTACAGCAAAGACTCTGAGCAAGGGATCTACGCGATAAAACGATTCGAGCAGGAAACTGGCGAAATTGAAGTCTTATTGGAAGGCGCAGGTGGTGCAATTCGACCAACGCCATCACCAGATGGCAAGTACCTTGCCTATATTCGTCGCGTTGACTACCAAACTACCCTATTCCTGTATGACTTGACCTCAGGCGAACATACCGAGTTATACCGTGGCTTAGACCGCGATATGCAAGAGACTTGGGCGATCCACGGTGTCTATCCAGCGATGAGTTTTACCCCTGACAGCCAACAAATTGTGTTCTGGGCTGGTGGCGGCATCAAATCACTCTCGTTAAAAGACAAGTCTGTGAAGGATATTCCGTTTAGCGTTAAAACTGATAAACAAATTCAAAATGCAGTGCGCGTGCAACAAGATATCGACCAAGCTGATGTCGATGTGAAGATGCTGCGTTTTGTGCAAACTTCACCAGACGGTAATTCGGTGGTGTATTCGGCGTTAGGTCATTTGTATCAAGTGCCGGCAAAAGGTGGTAAACCAAAACGTTTAACCAGTAGCAACGACGAGTTTGAGTCATACCCGCAGTTCTCGCGAGATGGCAAAAAGTTGGTGTATGTCAGCTGGCATGATCAACGGCAAGGGCGTATTAAAGTTATCGACCTGAAAAGTGGCAATATTACTGAAGTACTCGCTGCGCCGGGTAAATACCTAGAACCGACCTTTAGCCCAGATGGTTCGCAAATTGTATTTAGAAAAGGCGGCGCTGGTGATCTTCTTGATAAAAAGTGGTCATTAAATACTGGGATCTACCTGATGCCAGCTCAAGGCGGCGAACCGAAATTAATCAGCCGCAATGGTTACAATGCACATTTTGCGGAGCGTTCAGACCGTATTTTTGCGATGGACTACTCTGAACAACCGACGCTGTTGAGTATTGATTTAGCCACTAAACAGCAACGCACTTTATATTCAGCAAAATATGGTA
This sequence comes from Gammaproteobacteria bacterium, assembly GCA_017302255.1. Lineage (GTDB taxonomy): Bacteria > Pseudomonadota > Gammaproteobacteria > Enterobacterales > Alteromonadaceae > Pararheinheimera. Next base: position 1,133 of record JAFLDV010000035.1, read on the forward strand.
CTGAATTTAAAGTTTCGCCAGATGGTCAGTTCGTTGCATTTGCCGATAGATTTAAAGTTTACATTACGCCTTTTGCCGAACGAGGCACTGCCATCGACGTGAGTGGCGATGACGAACAATTCCCAGTGAAACAGCTCTCAGTAAGAGCTGGCGAAAACATTAGTTGGACGACAAATAGTCAGCAACTTTATTGGAGCCTTGGTCCTGAACTCTATCACGCCGATTTACGTGACGTATTTGCGGTAGGTAAACCTCGCGATTTCAAAGTCGCAAACGGCACCAACATCAGCTTTAACACCAAAGCCTACATTCCAAATGAAACTGTCGCTTTTGTTGGCGGCCAAATCATTACTATGGAAGGCGAAAGTGTTATTAAAGATGGCGTAGTTATTGTCGAAAACAATAAGATTACTGCTGTTGGTTCGCGTGCTGACGTCAAAATCCCGGCCAATGCAAAACAAATAGATATTCGTGGCAAAACACTAATGCCAGGTTTATTCGATGCACATGCTCACGGCAGCCAAGGCGTTAACCAACTGATCCCACAGCAAAACTATGTGAACTATGCGAGTTTAGCTTTGGGTGTGACTAGCATCCACGATCCTTCTAACGATACTCAAGAAGTGTTTAGCGCCAGCGAACTGCAAAAAACCGGACAAATTGTTGGACCGCGAATTTTCTCGACCGGTACTATTTTGTATGGCGCATACGGCGCGGGTTATACCTCGCACGTTGATAACGTCGCAGATGCAAAATTCCATTTGGAACGGTTGAAAAAGGTCGGTGCCTTTACCGTGAAGAGTTACAACCAGCCACGTCGAAATCAACGCCAACAGATCATTCAGGCTGCGCGTGAACTTAACATGATGGTGGTACCGGAAGGTGGTTCGTTGCTCCAGCACAATCTCAGCATGGTGGTCGACGGTCACACCACACTTGAGCACTCGCTACCTGCGGCAAGTTTGTATGACGACGTAAAACAATTGTGGCAAGCAGGCGCAACCGCCTATACACCAACTTTAGTGGTTGCGTACGGCGGGATCTGGGGTGAAAACTATTGGTATGATAAAACTGATGTGTGGAAGCACCCTCGGTTGTCTAAGTACGTGCCAATGTCATTATTACGCCCTAGAGCTATGCGCCGACCAAAAGCGCCTGACCATCATTACAACCACTTCCACATTGCAAAAAGTGCTAAAGAGCTCAATGATTTAGGTGTTCTAACTAACATAGGAGCCCATGGTCAACGTGAAAGCTTAGGCGCGCATTGGGAAATTTGGATGTTTGCTCAAGGTGGCATGAGTCCACTTCAGGCATTAAAAACAGCGACAATTAACCCTGCCAAAACCTTTGGTCTAGACCAGCAATTGGGATCGGTTAAAGTCGGCAAACTTGCTGATTTAATCGTCATTGACGGTGATCCGTTAACTGATATTCGCCAAACCGACAAGGTGCAATACAGCATGGTGAATGGCCGCTTGTTTGATGCTGAGACTATGCAAGAACTGAATGGCAAGCAGCAACAACGGCAGAAATTCTATTTTGAAGCACAGTAGTTAGATTTCGTTGGCGGTGCGCATGCGCCGCCAACAATACCTAACTACCCTAGTCATGCTTACTTAGATAACAATCTTCTGCAAAAAACCAAAACATCTAAATAAAAAACGGCTCATCATGAGCCGTTTTTTAATTGCATCCTAAAAAGATTTATCTACTGGACTAGGTACCAGTCGCCTGCTCAAATTGTTTTAAACGAGCTTGGGCTTTTTCCCAGTTCACAGTTAACCGTTCGATGGTGGCTGAAGTCGAAGACTTCACGAACGATAATTGCTCTGACAACTGTGAGTTCTGCGCACGAATTTGTTGACGTTCTTCGCTCAACTGTTGAGTTTGATCTTTTAACATCATCAACTCTTCACGCAACGACTTAATAGTTTCGCGTTGTACTGTTTGATGCTCAGACACACTAGCATGTTGCTCGCGGAACATTTGGTTCGCTTCTTTAAGCTGCGCAAAATTTTGTTCCAATTCAGGCAAGTATTGAGTTAGTCGCGCAATCTCTTGTTTTTGCTGAGAAATAGTCAGCTCAAGCAACTCAACCGATTTCTGTTGAGATTGCTGATTCTTGCCAACGTTATCGCGTTCTTGTTGCAATAATTGCTGTTGCTGCAGGCTGCTCTCAAGCTTCGCTTGCAACGATTCAATCTGTGCAGTCAATTGTTGGTTTTGCGCGCTGACTTCAGCAAATTGCGCTTGAACATTCGAATCATTACGGTTTTGATCCGCAGTCTGCGCCTGTAAATCCGCAAGCTGTTGCTGATATTTATTGGTGATTGCCGTTTGCTCAGCAAGATCAGCTTGTAATACTTGCTGCTGATGCAGATTCTCTGCATATACCTGCTCGGCTTTTGCAGCGTAGGCTTGCACTTGGGTCTGCAGTTGCTCTACTTCTTGCTGCCATTGCAGGCTTTGCTGCTCAGCATCAGCCAACTGTTGTTGCAGTTGCGCGGTTAATTCATTGGTTTGTGCATATTGCTGACCTGAGTCAGCCAATTGCGCTTCAATTCGGGCAAGTGCTTGTAATTTCTCTTTTAACTGTTCCTGCAACTCGGTACGTTCATTGGCTGTACGTGCAACGGAAGCAGTTAAGGTTTCAGATAAATCACTTAAATCAGCAACACGGTTTTTCAGTGCCGTGTTTTCTTGTGACAGGGCTTGGACATTACTTTCAGTGGTCCGATAAGCATCTTGCAACTGCAGATATTGCTGACGGCTCTGTTGTAAGTCGTCACGCAGCTGAGGCAACTCAGCATCTAATTCAGATAAACGTGCGCTATAAGCAAGTTCTTTTTGCTGCAGATCATCAATGCTTTGCTGCAACTGGGCAATGTGGCGTTCGTGTTGTTGTTCAAGCACGACAACTTCTTGTGCCGTGGCTTTAGTTAAAGCAATGGCTTGGTCGCGTTCGGCTTCTGCATCAGCCAGTTGCTGGTGCAAGGCACTTTGCATTTCTTGAACTTGCTGTTGGTACTGCACATGAGCCGCTTCAAGCAACATTTTGTGCTCTTCGGCCATGAATTCAGCTTGTTGACGCTGTGACGATAACAACTCGTCTTGCGCCATAATTGTTTCCTGCAGCGATTGCTCATTCAACATTTGCGCAGCAAATTGACGTTCGAACTGATAATTCAATTCTTGGGCTGATTGCAATTGTTGACTAATTTGCGCCGTCATTTGTTGCGCAATGGCACTAGCCTGGTTTTTAAACGCAGCAACAAATTCATGGCTGAATTGAAATTCAGGTTCCGATTGACTATCGGGCACCACAGTTAAATTAACTGGCTGCAAATGTTTCATCGAACTACTCCTGATTCAGCTGGACACGGAAAGCACAACACCGGATAACAACCTACTTCACCAGATCAAGATACACTGCCGGGGGGTAAGTAAATCTTTCGTCAAGTAACAAGTATGGATCTAATCGTTAGCGCTTTTTATTATTATGATCGACTGCTCACACTGCATGGCGAACTTCTCCATTTTGCATTATTTATAGGATCAAGATCAATGCTAAAACGATGAAAAAATGTACTACCAAGCATTTATTATTCGAACAGCCACATCTTTCATTCTAAACAGGATCTGGATAGATAGCCATCATAAAGTTAACAAATCATATGTAAATTTTTAATAAGCGCGAGCGCGAGACTGTCTTAACGGTATTGCTAAGCAGTCTCGCTAACTATTTGTTTTACATTGATTACTTAAGAAAGCCAGATGCAATTGTGAGGATCCCAATTGCAAAGAATACTGCACAGGCCGCTTTTCTTGCTAGATCTAATGGGATCTTTGCCATCAGCAATGCCCCAAAATATACCACTGGCACATTGGCCGCGAGCATGCCTAATGTAGTTCCAAGGATCACCAGCCAAGTAGCATCATAGGTCGCAGCCAATAACACAGTAGCAATTTGAGTTTTATCACCGATTTCAGCGACGAAGAAGAGCAAGCAACTTGCCGCAAATGCGCCGTATTTTAGCCAACTACTTTCTTCACTATCGTCTTTATCTGGGATGAGTAACCACAGAGCAACCGCGATAAAAGAGCCGCCTAACAATGGTGCCTGCCAAGTCACAGGAATAAATTGGGTAACCCAAGCACCAAGCCACGCGGATGCCGCATGATTGAGTAGAGTTGCCACTAAGATACCAGCGCAAATACCGAGTTTCGAACGAAACCGCGCAGCCAGAAATAATGAGAGAAGTTGAGTTTTATCACCGATTTCGGCGATAGCAACACCGGTGAATGAATAGAGTAAGGCGTCCATAATGTATCTCAGCGGGAATAATTAACCAAAGACAATAGCGTAACTCCCGCTTTGGGTTACGTTATTGTCTCAGGTCTCATCAGAATACCAAGGTACCCTGTTATTGCCATGCACAATGAGGTGCAAGTATGTTGACAATAACCTGACTGACGTCAGCGATTACTCCCCTAAGAAGGAAGGGGCATTCTACGGAAAAATGCCCCTACTCGCAATCTGAAAATCTTAGGCTTTTAACTTATTGCTCAACCAACCAACGATCTGCGCGAGCTCGTGCACTGGTGATAAATCTGCTAAACCGCAGGCCAAGACGAACTAGTCCCCAGTATGTTAATGGCACCAGCAACAAACTAGTCAGGGTAGAAAACACCAAGCCACCGATAATTGCCACAGCCATAGGCGCATAACCTGGACCGCCACCGCCGATGTTCGCATCGCCAAATGCCAGTGGTAACAAGCCGAGCACTGTAGTCGACACTGTCATTAGGATTGGCCGTAAACGAACTTCGCAAGCTTCAACAATAAGTGGAACTAGCGGAGCTTCTGGACATTCATGTCGTAACTGGTTCACCCGGTCAACTAGCACGATACCATTGTTCACCACGATCCCCATCAAGATCAGCATCCCAATCAAGACCATAACGCCCATACTGGTTTGAGTAATAGCTAATGCCCAGAATACCCCGACAAAAGAGAACAATAACGAACCAATGACTGCCGTTGGCAACAACAAGGATTCAAACAGGGCCGCCATCACTAAATAAATCATGGCAACTGCCAGCAACATGTTAAACACCATGACATTCTCAGCATCATCCTGATACTGAAAGCTGCCTTCAAATGACCAGGTGTAGCCTGCAGGTAACTGCAATTGGTCCATCACTTTGGTGATTTGCTCCATGGCATCATCCATTTTCATGTCTTTATCCAAGTTCATCCCAACCGCAAGACCTGTCTGGCGATTAAAACGACGGATCTCGCCTAATCGCTCTTTCACTTGCAGCTTGGCAACTTGGCCTAAGCGAACCACTTGTTCTCCAGATCCACCCACAGGAATGGCCTCTAGCTCTTGCTGAGAATGACTGACCTTTTCGTCATACAAAACTCGCAATGGCACTTCACCCTGATCAACAGTTCTCAAGGTCCGCAAATTTGTACCGCGTAATGCCAAACTTACTGAGCGAGCAACAGCCTGTGCAGAAAGGCCTTGGCGCTGCAATTCGTCGTGATTTAAGTGGATCTGTAACTCTTTCTGGCCGCCTTGGACCTCAGAACGAACATCACTCAGCCCTTTGATTTGACTTAAAATTGGTACCAAACTTTCCGAAAGCTCAGAGAGTACTTGAGTCGATGGTCCAAGCAAATGGATTTGCATACCACCACCGGCGTCGCCCCAACCAAACTGCGGTTTTGCCCGCACCAATACCGGCCAATCTTTACGGATTTTCTCTTTAAGTTCCTCAACCGAGATTGGTAAATCATCGGCTAACATAATTGTTGAAACCGCAAAACCCGGTTGGTAGTAGCTATAGACGGAAGAAATGTGAAACTCATCTTTGCGGCTATACAAATAAGCTTCCATCTTAGTCACTTCTTGCTCGACTTCTGCCAGTGCATAGTTGGTTTGAATATTGTAATTAAGCCACAACCTTTTATTATCCCCGCCGCCTTCATCGCCGCCAGAAACAAAATTCATCGGAATAGCAATACTGCCCAAGAGCATAAGTGCAATGACTGTCGACTTACCTGGATTCGCCATAGTCCAATGCAGGCTGCGGCCGTAGAACTTATCAATCTTGGAAGGTGCTGCGTTTTCCTCGCCCTTTTTGATGTCTATTTTAGTCGACAACCAAGGGATTAAGGTGATTGCCACCATCAGCGAAACAGCAAGTGAAATAGTAATTGCGATAGCCACATGTTCCAAAAATACCGTGACATCAATTTTGCTACCGACAATATTTGGCAAGAACACAATGGCTGTGGTCGCGGTTCCAGCCAGTACCGCTAAAGCGACTCGATAGACACCACGTTCGGTAGCTTCGCGCACATTCCCGCCCCGCGCCCGCTCGCGGAAGATACTTTCGACCACAACGACTGAGTTATCAACCAACATCCCGACGGCAAGCATTAAGCCCATCATTGACAGCACGTTTAAGCTGTAACCAAGGAAATACATCATGCCCAGAGTAATGGATAACGACACCGGCACTGACAGCACCACCAGCAAGGTCGTTGGGGTATGTCTTAAGAACAAAAACAACACAATAAATGAAAGTGCCGCCCCAATTCCGCCGGATTCCAGCAAATTGGATAAACTGTCGGTAACACCCTTTGCGGTATTATCCATCACAAAGATATTAATGCCGTTTAATGCTGGATCTTTACCCGCGTTATCCACAACCGCCATCGCCGCAGCAGCGACATCCACTAGATTGGCACCAGATTCTTTAAACACTTGGATCCCAACCGCATAACGTTGATCCAAACGTCGACCTTCAACCCGTTTTGGTAGCTCCAAATGGATTTCAGCGATATCAGCCAACTGCAAACCACGGCCTATCGGTAAGCGTTTGATGTCATCAATACTGGTAAACTCGCCAACAGGTTTAACTAGAATACTTTCGTCTTTATTACGAATTTCACCAGCCGTCATCGCGAAATTTTGCTTTTGCAAATCCGCTAATAATTGAACCGGCTCAATTTGCAAACTGCGTAATCGGTCAGGCAACAAGCGAATGGTCACCTGGCGTTTGTCCACACCATACAGATCGACTTTCGATACACCAGGTACCCGCTCTAGCGGACGTTTGATGACTCGTTCCAGTAAATCGTATGCCATTGATAAATCGCGTTCGCTTGAAATACGCAGCTGAAAAATTGGCATATCATTGGTGTTAAATTGGAATACTAATACCCGTTCCACATCCGCTGGCAGCAGATGACGCACGCTGTCGATCCGCTCACGCACTTCGATGCTTTTGGTATTAATGTTTTCTTCCCAATTGAATTCAAGACCGAGCTCGGCTGAATCTTCCTTGGAGAATGATTTCATTTTTTTAATACCAGTGACCGTTGAAAGCGCTTCTTCCAGTGGTCGTGTGATCAGCCGTTCTATTTCGGCTGGAGTGGCATTCGGGTATGGCACATTGACATAAATTTCTGGAATATCGATACCTGGGAAATTTTCCAATGGCAGCATACGGCTGGCAAAGATCCCAAAAACTAGCATCGATAAAAATGCCATACATAAGGTCACAGGCCGACTCAGCGCAAAGCGTGTGAACATGTTGGATTTATAGTCTTGGCTATGCTCAGTAGCTTTCTTATCTTCCGATTTGAACTTACTCATAGTTACTCCTTGGCAACTGAGGCTGACTCACGGCTTGTTAGGTGATAAATCACCGGAATGAACAACAAGGTGAGTAAGGTCGCAAAGGACAAGCCGAATATCACGGTAATCGCCATCGGCGCACGTAACTCCGCCCCTTCGCCACCAAACACCATTGGCAATAAACCTAAAACAGTTGTCAGCGTCGTCATCAATACAGGACGCAAGCGCGTAGTACCAGACTCGATAATGGCTGCCGCCTTGGTCATCCCTTCAGCACGCAGTTGATTAATGCGGTCAATCAAGACGATGGCGTTGTTAACCACAATACCCGCCAGCATGATAAAACCGATAAACACAATCACTGAGATGCGGGTGTCGGTGAGCCACAAGCCCAAAATTGCACCAGCACCAGCCAGAGGTACGGTAAATAGGATTAACATCGGCTGCAGCAAGTTTTCAAATTGTGACGCCATCACCAGATAAACTAGGAATACGGCAAGCAATAGCGCGATAACCAATGAGTTATAAGACCGCTCAAGCTCTTCACTTTGCCCAACTATGGTCGCTGAAACACCATACGGCCATTGCTGTGCAGCCAGTATTTGTTTGACGGCTTGACCTGCCTGTTCGACGTCCCCGTACGCTAAGTTAGCGCTGATCACGGCAACACGTTGTTGACCAATCCGAGTAATTTCACTAGGGCCAATTTCGCGGCTAATTGTTGCAACTGCAGAAAGTGGCAATGGCGATGGGCTACTTGGGTTAATGATAATCTGAGCAAGTTCTTGTTCTGAATCGCGGAATTGTTCAGCAAGACGCACACGAATATCTACTTTGCGATCTTGAATACTGTACTGTCCAGCCACTTCACCGCCCACATAGTTTGCGACACGCTTCGCCACATCAGAGGCTTGGAAACCTAACTGAGCTAGACGACCATGGTCAAAATGTAAGGTAATTTCTGGCTGCCCTGCACGCAGGCTTGATTTGATATCGCTAAAGCGGCCATTTGCTTCCATCTTTTGCACTAGTTGATCAGTCGCCGCTTTAAGTGTCGGCAAATCATGACCTGCAACTTCGATTTCCATCGGCGTGCTGAATGTAAACAATTCTGGAGTATCAATTTTTCCTACCAAATCAGGCGTTTTTGCCACAGCATCACGAAATGCTTGCATGACCTGCTGCTCGTCACTACCGGTAGAGCCAGCTTTTAACACCACATTGAGTCTTCCCCAATGACTGCCACCCACGGAAGGATCAACACTCATTTGTTGGCCAGTGCCGGCTTGGGCATAGGTCCGCTCAACTTGTGGTAAATCTTTAGCAACTTGTGCTAATTGCTTTAACACTCGGTCGGTATTTTCAATCGCGGTGCCAACCGGAAGATGAATTTCGACATAGAACTCGCCCTGACTCATGCTTGGGATCACGTCAAAGCCTAATTTTGGAATTAAGCTGTAACACAGCACAGTTGCAGCTAATGTTGTCATAACTACCGTGCCACGGGCGTTCAGTGCAAAGGTAAGCGCTGATTTATAAATTCCCTCGAGTCCTCGTAACATCGCTTGCACTAAATTTAGCAATGGATTCAGAAGTACCGATAAGATCTTGGCAATACCGCGCCAAATCAGGGTAAATGCGGTAAGGATTATGCTGATAACCCAAGCAAGACCACGCCAAATCATCTTGAAGAATAATCCGATGTAACCTAAAACTTTACGGAATTTAGTTTGTACTTTTGGCGTAGTATCAATCTCGTCATTTGTCACATTAACTTCGATGAAATTACGTTCACGCGCCGCCATTGCAGGGATCAGTGTCAGCGCCACCAATAATGAAGCGAGCAAGGCATAGGTTACTGTCAGTGCTTGGTCTTTAAAGAGTTGACCGGCAACACCTTCTACAAACACCAGCGGGAAGAAAACTGCTACTGTGGTTAAAGTCGACGCGGTAATTGCCATTGATACTTCGCTAGCGCCTTTTTTCGCCGCTTCCATTGGGCTATAGCCTTGTTCACGGTATCGGGATATGTTTTCGAGTACCACAATGGCGTTGTCAACGAGCATACCAATTGCAAGAGCAATACCGCCCAAACTCATGATATTTAAACTGATATCTTGGCTATGCATTAAGTTAAAGGTTGCAATGACCGAGACCGGAATTGAAATTGAAATAACCAGCGTAGTCCACACATTACGCAGGAATAAATAGATGACCAACATCGCCAATAAACCGCCAGCTAACGCCGCTGATTTCACTTCGGTTATGGCGTCGCTGATGAAGGTAGATTGATCATAAACCAAGGTTAATTCAAAACCTTGTGGCAAGTTTTTCTGCAAATCTTCAAGGCGCTTTACCAGAGTTTTGGCCACTTGCACCGTATTAGCATCACCTTCTTTATAAACGGCAATTTCTATCGCTTCTTTGCCATTTACATAGGTAATACTTTGACGGTCGACATAACCATCCCGGACTTCCGCGATATCGGACAAACGCACCTGAGTTCCATTGACGTTAGCGATGTATAAGTTGCGGATCTCGTCCAAAGATGCAAATTGGTTGATGGTCCGGACTAAATAATCATGGGCAGCTGTTTCTAAACGACCACCCGCTTGATTTAAATTTTGCTCTTTCAGACGGGTATTCACAGTGCTGATATCCAACTTAAGTTGGCTCAGCTTTTCATTATCAACCAGAATTTGAATTTCTTGAGTTAAACCACCATCAGGACGGACAGCCGCAACGCCTGTGATAGCTTCTAATTTACGACGTAATTCTTCATCGGCAAATGTTCTTAAACCAACTTGCTGAGCGCTAGTTAAGCCATTTGGCGCGTCGGTGCGACTTAGAGCTAACCGGACTATAGGATCGAGGTTTGGATTAAAGCGCAATAACAGTGGCTTTTTTACATCAAGGGGTAAAAACAACACATCCAGCTTTTCCCGGACTTCCAGACCAGCGAGGTCCATGTTGGTGCCCCATTCGAATTCCATAATGACATCAGAACGTCCTGCCCGAGACACTGATTCAACTTTACGAATGCCTTTGACAATACCTACGCTTTCTTCGATAGGTTTACTGACCAGCTGTTCAACTTCAGCGGGCGCAGCACCTGGATATTCGCTGCGGATGGTGAGAGTCGGATAAGATAAATCGGGTAATAAATTTACCGCGAGGCGAGACATCGCCACTAAACCAAAAAGTAAAATACCGAGAGTAAACATCCATATAGTTACCGGCCGGGCAACTGCTAAATTAACCAGTTTCATCGTTAATTTCCTGTATTGTCATTATGAGAAGCGGGCAGCGGACGCTGCCCGACAGGGCTGGATTAACTGTTGCCTTTGACAACATTTACCGTTGTTTTATCTTTCAGACCGGCTTGACCGGCTGTCACTACTTGCTCGCCTTCGGCCAAGCCCTCCACGACTTCCATAAACTCATCACTTTCATAGCCAAGCTTGATGGCTTTGCGTACCACGGTATTGTCTGCACCAACAACAAAGACGCTAGTTGCATTATCCATGGCCATAACCGCACGTTTAGGTACTAATAACGCGTCGGTTTTGTTGTCATATTGCAGTTCAACTTGGGTGAACATCCCCGCTTTTAACACTAAGTCATCGTTATCGATACCGATAGTTACCCGAGCTGTGCCAGATGTTGCATCAACTACTGGCGAAATCCTGACAATCTTGGCCTGACGTTGTGGCATGCCAGCAAAGTTCAAAAAGGCTGTTTGCCCAACTTTCGCCCGGCTTAATTGGTGTTCAGGCAAATTAATCACGGCTTCTAAACGTTGCTGTGAAACTACAGTAAACAAAGATTTTGACGAGAACTCAGTCATCAATTGGCCGACTTTTACATAACGGCGAGCAATAACACCACTGATTGGCGCAATGATTTTAGTATCACGCAGAGCTAATTCTTGCATGGAAACCGATGCAGACAAGGATTCAACTTGCCATTTCAATTTATCGTAAACATCAGCACTAACCAGTTTACGAGCATACATTTTTTCAACACGTTCTAATTCGCTTTTCAGCTGCCCCAAATCCGCACGGCCTTTAGCCAATTGAATCACTTGGCGTTCGGTATCCAATGTTGCAAGGACTTGACCCGCTTCAACTAAATCACCTTCTTCAACTAAAACGGTTTGCACTATGCCGGTAGACTTGGAGTTAACTTCGGCATCGGCCTTAGATTCTAAAGTTGAAGTTGTGCGGTATGTGCTGCTAATTTCGCCGCGGCCTACCTTGATAGCCTCAACTGGAATAGCAACAACTGGTTCATTTTTTTCAGTATCAGGGCTGCTGTTCGCGGATCCGCAGCCAGTTAACAACAGCATCGAAGACAATAAAGCAACGCTGATGGCGGCGGCTAAGGTTGATGGCTTGTTCATAGTTGATTCCTTTACTTTAAACTTAATATTAATTTTGATATCTCAGTGGTGCTGGTCACTGCTATCACAAATTCGTGTTCGGATTAGTTTCGTTCTGCACTTGCCGTGCCAATCAGTTATTACATTCAATTATGCTTGAAAATCATTAAGATAAAACCTTTTGTCCCGCTTTGATTGCAACAAGATGTTTCGGCGAGAATAGTTTTTTTCACCACAAATTAGTCATTTACGTCAAATTTGCAGATGCGACGAAATACAACTTAACGCCGATTTAGAGTCTGTACTCTAAGTATTTCTGTCCGTATACTGCCGGCCCTCGCTGGTCTGTCCAGCTTTTATCTTCAAAAACTAAAAAAATCAGGGCCCTTTTATGAAAATCTCGTCATTTGTGCTGACACTTACCGCGCTTTGCATTTGCCAAAACCTACATGCTGAAGGCTTCAAATTATATGAGCAATCCGTCTCTGCAATGGGTAACGGCTATGCGGGGCGCGGAGCCCAAATCAGTGATGCCAGTCTGGTTTACTCTAACCCAGCAGCACTTACGGAACTAAACCAAGCCCAGCTGAGCAGCGGAGCCACATTCATTCATGCCAGAACCGATTACCAGGTTGATTTAGCAAAAAGCGCTGCAGGCCAATCAGTTATGGGTCGTGAGTCGGGTCAAAATAGTTTAAATGAATTAGTCCCTTTTTTATTTTATGCAGACAAATTGTCTAGCCAATGGAGTTATGGCTTAGGATTTTACGTGCCATTCGGCTTATCCAGTGATTATGCTGATGATTGGGCGGGTCGATATTTTGCAGATAAAACTGCAATCGAAGTTGTTGCATTACAAGCTTCTGCAGGATACCGACTGAACGAGCAATGGTCATTAGGCGGCGGCATCAGTGTCAATCGAGTCAGTGGCGAATTATCAAAATTTAAAGACCACAGTGGCCTCTGTGAAACCGGCAGCAACATCAACGCGATGTTTGGTGCAGATGTTTATAATGATGCTTATTGCCACAGCCACTACCAGGTTGCCGGGGATGATGTAAAACTTGGTTACAATCTGGCAATTCATGGTCGCTTTGATACCGGTACTAAGCTTGGTCTTATTTACCATTCAAAAATTGATTTTGTTTTGCACGGTAACTCGGAAATTACCAACACACCAATTACCGGAGCTAACGTTGTTGGCTCACCAAACTTTATTGTGATCGCACCAAATCTGCCGGCTATCAACAAAGCCACCGGTAAATTGGCGCATAATCCGTTAGCTGTCGAGAAAAGCGCTGTAGCACTTACTACACCGGCTGATTTGACTTTTAGCCTTGATCAAGAGATTGCTAAGGATTGGTCATTGCAAGGTAGTATCAGTTGGACTGGCTGGAGTAAATTCCAAAGCATTGATATTGTGAGCCGCGACGCAAATCCAAGTATGTCGTTGTCGACACAACAGCCGCAAAATCTGAATAAGCCGGGCTATATTGGCTATATTCCAGAGTACTGGCACGATACGATTTCCGGTGCCGTAGGCGCAACTTGGCAATTAACCACACATCGTCAATTAAAAGCTGGTTTGGCCTATGATGAAAGTCCAATTAGTTCAACACACCGTACAGCCCGAGTTCCAACCAAAGACCGGATTTGGGGAACGTTAGGCTGGCATGAACAATTAAACACTAAATGGAATATGGATTTAGCGCTTGGCTATCTTTGGATGTCTGATTTAACAAGCAACGAGGCTGAGTACAACGTGCAGGACGTGCGCATCAACCGAGCCAATCTGCAAGCCACCTACAGCAACCATGCAATCCTTGCTGGAGTGCAGTTTAACTATCTATTTTAAAGTCTGATTATTGGCCTTAAAAATTGTCGCTAGTAAGCATTGAGCTAGCGACAATCAACTAAATTAACTTTACCACTAATTATTTGACGGCAGCGGATGCCAAAGCTCAGTGCGCTCTAGCGGGACATTGGCCGGTAATAGCGGATTTTTCAACTTGATAACCCGACGATTTTCCAGATTTAATTGCTGCAAGACGCCGGAATAATATTGGTCAAAAAGCTTAGTCAGCTTTCCATCTTTTTGCGCATGCTCCAAACCACATTGGATGGCAGCTGCAAGCTCAGCATTATCTTTTGCCACATAGAAATACACAGCGGTCGGGTAATACATTAAAACATATGGATCAATTTCTAGCTGTAACGACGAATGTTCTTGCTGGTTGAATTGAACCTCCAACACCGAGCGTGGAAAATAATCGATACGTCCTCGAGCAAGCATTTGATATAGCCCACCTAAATCACTTCCTGCTTCAACGTTAAAACCGTTTGCCTGTAAAATTTCAGTATCGCTCCAAGTTGAAAACTGGCCGACTCTGAGTTTTGCTAGCGTGGATAAACTATGAATATTTTTAAGTTTATGTTTACCATCTTTGCTTACCAAAGCAACGCGTAAGCCCATTAACCCGCGCATTATAGGAAATGGTACAGCCCGATATTCAGCGATCCTTTCGTTAGTTGCACTGCCGTACATCACATCTATGCCATTGTGTTCATTCATCAAATCAAAGGCACGCTTTTTCGGCATTTCCAATTTTGAGGGCAGCAATTGGTATTGTTGTTGGCAGGGATAACTAAGCGCTAGCTGCAAAAGGTCAATGTAATACTCTTTCCGCTCATGACCTGGGTAAAAGATTTTCTGCGGCTTCGACGATTTTTCTTGATTGGCACTTACCAAAGCGCTGAAAACTAACGTAAATAACGCAGCCAATCGACATAAAAACAGAAAACGGCAGGAGATGTTGGTGAGCAAATAATGGCGAGCCAGCATAAATACACAAATTCAGATAAGAGCCTAACCTAGTATATACAGATTTTTGAGATGTCAAAGTAATGGCTTGCGCGAAGTCGAGATCTAATTGCCGCGACGTGCGCGTTATGAAAAATACCTAAATTTCGAATGAGCTGTTAGCTCGACCTTTGGCATATGGTTTAAATAAGCGAAAACTAGCTCGGGGATTACGTTGTTGATGGGGATTTGAGTTTGGAATTTTTATAATTGCGATGGTGGGAAGCGACATCCATATCCGCATTTCCGCTTGGTTGCTGTAAAACTAGTCGTCTAAAAACTAGATACTGCAAAAATACACTGTTTTAAAATCTTGCAGTCGATAATTCGGCTGGCGGCACGCTGCCACAGCTGATTAGGCTGATTTTCCAAAGCCGCAATTCTGCATACCTTTAAACTGAGATAGGCATTGATATTTTGCTTTACGTTTGTCCACTGCGACCACACAATCTTGAATTGAAACAGTTCTAAGCGCAGTCGTCAGCGCACTGAGTTGTTGCTTCATTTCATCACGAGTAATGTAACCGCCACTATGATTTTTCTTCACTGTATCTTGGCCGATTTCATATTCACGATGGGCATTGTCTACTGCGGTTTGACACTTATCCCGCCACTCGACCTGAGGGTCAAGCAGTGAAGACAAACTCGCGCGGCCATCTGCAGAAGTCACAGTCGAGGCACCATCTGCTTTTGCCTGTTCTTTAAAATTCACATTCACGGCCTCGGCCTTTTTCAGTTCAGCCGGTGGCGGCGTAGTACTAAAATTGACTTGGCCTTTTTCATCAACCCAGCGATATATTTCACCGGCATTGGCCGATGCAGCAAACAAAGCTGACACGAGAATAAGCTTGAACAAAACCACACCTCATTTACGCTATAAAAACAAAAGTTACATAAAATAAACCAATGCTGTTATATCGCACATGTCCAAACTAAGCAATAAAGACTGAGAGTGATTTTTGCCTTTGCCAGACTCTTTGCTATGTTGTACCGATTTAGCTTTTTACTGTGCCGCGATCTGCGCTTACCCTGCAAGCAGCGGTAAAATTTGGAACAATTTTTTGTAAAAGCATAAAACGCGAAGTAAAGATGGAAGTGAAGGTTGTTGATTGCTTTTGAGTGCATAGGCACGAGTGGTAAACCATAAAAGGTGGAATGTGTGTTTTAGTCGACAGTAGCAGAGCACTGTTTAGAGAAATAAGGCAGGCCCGACATTCAGTCAGACCTGCTTAAGCACAAGATAATTAACGTTTTTTCAGTTCAATCTCACCTGAAACAGTTGAGATCTCAACATCACCGCCAGAGCCAGTGCTAAATTCTAAATCGCGACTAGGGCCGTATTTAGCATGTTCAACTTTATCGTCGGTCAAGCCATTGTCGATATCACCACCAGCACTGCCAGAAAGCTCGAAACGTGCTTTCACGTTTGCGTCTAAGGTCAAACGAATAGAACCACTCACGGTGCTCGCTTCGATTTTCGGTGTTTGACTATTTTTCAAATCCACAGTGATTTCGCCATTAACTGAATCGAACTCTAAGCGTTCAGTGCCATCCAGTTGTAAACGTCCTTCACCATTGACTACAGACAATTCGACTTCTTTTGCTTGTGATGTTGATTTGATTTCGCCATTCACTGATTCTAAGGTCAAGCGGCCTTGCGAGCCTTCATCAGTAATTTCACCATTTACGGTTTGTAGGGTGACTCGGCCACTGTTGTTTTTACTGTTGATTGTGCCATTCACTGTTTCTAACGACACATCACTTCCAAGCTTTTCACCAACAACAGTGCCGTTGACTGAGGTTAAGGTTGTGCCACCTTGGATCCCGCTCGCAGTAACGTCGGCATTCACCCCAGTAAACTCAACTTGGCTGCCAACCGGCACCCGGATCTCTAAACGAGAACCCACTTCTTGCTCATCTTCGTTGTAATCTGAATACACTCGACTCGGCATTTTTACTTCAAACTTTGTAATGCCATTCTTGCTGGTCAGGTCAAAACCTTTCGCTTTTTCATCCAAGGTACCTTGCACGCTAAACTCGGCTTTATCTACGGCAACAATATTGACGACACCGCGCATATTATTGATTTGGATTTTTTCATTGCTACTTACCGCGCGTTTTTCATTGATGGCGGCTCCTGCGGCAAAAACCTGAGCACTACAAACAAATCCGGCAACCAATAATGCAGATTGAACAAAATTTAATTTAACTTTCATGGTATTACTCCAAATTAACTGGGTTATTAGCTCATCTGCCCGACACGGACTAAACGGCTGATGTATTGAATTTGTTGTTGCTGTAAACGCGTTAATTGTTTTAATAATTTTGGATCGTCAGGCTGAAACTCCAAAGCAAATGCAACTTGAGCTGTCGCCTGATGCCAAATATCTAACTGGCGCTGAAAATCAGCAAACTCGCTAGGCACTACTGTAACCTGTGCCAACTGCCTGGATTTTTCGCGCTCAAACTCGGTCAAAAGCGTTGATGCCACCGGACTTAAATTTTTCGAATTCATAGCTGACAGGCTGACCTGTGGCTCGGCAGATTGTGAAGCACTTGCGAGCATGTCCTCGTTATTGTTAATCCCCTGCCACAGCGGCCACATCAGTCCAAGCATGACGGCAGCAGCAATGGCTGGCCAATAACGACGTTTTGGCTGCTCTGGCAGCGGCTGATCGGTTTGCTGTTCAGTGACGGCTAGACGAGCAGACAACTCAGGCCATAGGTCGCGGCTTGGCTGGATCTCAAGTGGCAATTCTTGCAGTGCCTGCTCGAGTTGTTGTTCAAGTTGCTGATCAGTTTTCATCAATCCATCCTTTTAATAATTGCCGAGCGCGATGGTACTGCGCTTTACTACTGCCCTCGGCAATACCTAACAATTCAGCGATTTCATCGTGCTGATAACCTTCGATGGCAAACAAAACAAAAACAGCTCTGGCTTGCGCTGGTAATCTCGCAATCGCTTGTTCGATACTTTTACATACTGGTTCTACTTGCTCAAACGACTGCTCGACGTCATCTGAGGTCACTAAACGCAACACTTTGTTTTTTCGCCAAATATCGACCGCCGCACGGCTACTAATCGTATGTAACCAGGTCGAAAAGCTACTATCACCGCGAAAGCTTGGCAGTTGTTGCCATGCGCGGACAAAGGCTTCTTGACAGGCATCTTCGGCTTGCGTCTGTTCAGCGAGCAATCGCCAACATACTGCATAGACACGCCCCTTAAACTGCTGATATAGCTGAAAAAAGGCATTCTGATCGCCCTTTTGCGCTTGTGCTACCCAGCTGTTCACCTGCTCCTGCATTTGCTGCCTGTATCCACTGTTGTTAATTTGATTAGTTAGTCGAGATGGCGCTTCGAAGGGTTTAAATACATTTTAAAAATAATTAAATAATTTTCTTTAAACAGGAAATTTCGGCGAGCGTTCCTGCCTAGAAGCCAAATTTAATTAGGTAAATTAATGAAAAATAAAAACTTTTGCAAATGATTATGCGGGTAAAGCAGAGTCGAAAAAGCAATTATAACCGCCGAAATTTTAGCAACTTCGGCGGGTTATGGAAGATTAAACCGCCACAGGCGCTTTAATATGCGGATGCGCTTGGTAACCTTGTAACTCAAAATCGGCAAACTCAAAGCCAAAAATATCACTGACCGCAGGGTTGATCTGCATTGTCGGCAATGGATATGGCTCTCGACTCAATTGCAACTTCACTTGTTCTAAGTGATTTGAATACAAATGAGCATCACCAAAGGTATGCACAAAGTCACCCGGTTTTAAACCACAGACCTGCGCAACCATTAAGGTCAATAAAGCATAACTGGCGATATTAAACGGTACGCCAAGTAAAATATCAGCACTGCGTTGATACAGTTGACAGGATAACTTGCCGTCATTCACGTAAAACTGAAACAGGGTATGGCAAGGCGGCAATGCTTGTTTGCCAAGAGCTGCATTATCACGCGGCGACATGCTGGTATCAGGCAATACAGCCGGGTTCCATGCGCTAACAATCAATCGGCGCGAATCTGGTGTGCGTTTAATGTCAGCAATTAACTGACTTATTTGATCAATGACCTGACCATCCGGAGCCTGCCAACTACGCCATTGTGCGCCATAAACCGGACCTAGTTCGCCATCGGCAGTCGCCCATTCATTCCAAATCGACACACCATGTTGTTGCAAATAAGCAATATTGGTTTCGCCTTTTAAAAACCATAAAAGCTCATGAATAATCGATTTCATATGGCACTTTTTGGTGGTAACCAAAGGAAAACCTTGGCTTAAATCAAAGCGCATTTGATAGCCAAATACACTAATGGTGCCGGTACCTGTGCGGTCAGTCTTGGTGTGGCCATGCTCTAAAACATGACGCATTAAATCTAAGTATTGTTTCATTAGTACGCGGCTCCTTGTTGCCGACGCCAATAGCCCCAGCTAATAAAAAACAGCCCTGACAGGATCATTGGCACACAAAGCCACTGCCCCATTGTCATGCCTAAATTAAGAATTCCCAAATGTTTATCCGGTTCGCGGAAGAATTCAATACCAAAACGGAAAACGCCGTAGCCAAGCAGGAATAAACCACCAACAGCACCTGCAGGTGGCGATAGCCGACGGTACATTACCAACATAATAAACAATACAATGCCTTCGAAAAAGAACTCATATAGCTGCGACGGGTGGCGCGGTAAGGTTCCACCTGTAGGGAATAACATGGCCCAAGGGACATCAGTTACGCGCCCCCATAACTCGCCGTTAATGAAATTACCAATGCGGCCAGCACCAAGGCCTAATGGCAATAGCACCACAACAAAATCACCTAAAGCTAAGTAGTTTTTCTGGTATCGCCGCGCAAAATAGGCCATCGCCAACAACACGCCAATCACGCCACCGTGGAAGGACATGCCGCCTTCCCAAGTGCGGAAAAGATACATTGGGTCTGCGATTAATTTTTGGAAGTTATAGAAGAATACATAACCAAGTCGGCCACCAACCACCACCCCAATAAAACCATAAAACAGTAAATCACTGACTTGATCTTTCGTCCATCCAGAATCTGGTTTAGCTGCTGCGCGATTGGCCAATAGATGCGCCATAACAAATGCCAACAAATACATCATGCCGTACCAATGAATGCTCAGTCCAAAAACTTTGACCATCACCGGATCAATTTGCGGAAATACTAAATAACCTGAATCCATTTCATACCCTTAACTGAACAACATTCTGACACTAACGATTAAAAGAAAAACGCCGAATATTTTTTTAATTTTCTCGACTGGGATCCAACTTGTTAGCCTCGCGCCAAACTGCGCCGCGACAAGTGAAGTTGCAACTATCCCGGCGACTCCTGGCCAATAAACATAACCGATATAACCAGCATGATTAGCAGTCTGCTCCCAACCCGCCATAACATACCCAGTAGTGGCAAAACAGGCAATCACAAATCCAATGATTGCTGCCGCGCCAATAGCATGCCGAACTCCCACGGAAAAGTGAGTAAGCATCGGCACGTACAGTGCCCCTCCTCCTATCCCTAATAAACTGGATATGCTGGCAAGTGACACCGAAATTGTACCGAGCATGCCATGGGAAGGTAATTTTCGTCTGCTTAAATTCACTTTATTGATAAGCATGCGCACGCCCAAAAATAGCACCGCACAACCGAAGAACTTTTTGAGAACATTGGCATCAATAAAATGTGCCAAGTAACCAGTCGAAGCAGCGCCAATAGCTGCACCAATTAACAAGGTTGGCGTGTAATCCCAAGAAATGTGATGTAATTTCTGATGAGCCCACGCAGAGGATGCGCAGGTAAAAATAATTGAACTCAATGACGTTGCCACAGCAACTACCATAACCAGTTCAGGCGGCAAATCTTGAAATATCGGCAACAGAAAAACCAGTGCTGGCACTATTATTAGACCACCACCAATTCCCAATAAACCAGCCATCAATCCAGCAATGGCTCCAAGTCCCATACAGATGAATACAAAAGTCAGCACGACAACCCTTACTGCTGCGACGCGGATTTACTGGAGCGCCTTTAACGGTGGGCTATTGTACAGAGTGACTTGTGACGACACTAGCGTTAATTAGGCTCTGAGCTGGTTTAATAACTGTTTCTGATCGAGGAAACGCTGTACTTGCAATCGTACTTGTTTTGGCGATTGGCAAGCCAAAATCTCAGGCAGTAATAATTGAAGCTCCGAAAGCTCAACCCGTCTCAGTAACCATTTGATTTTAGCTAAATTACTGTGGTTCATCGAAAAGCTATTAAAGCCCATGGCCGCTAGAATTAGCACGCCCATAGGTTCGCCCGCGAGCTCACCACAAATACTGATGGGGAATTGCAAACCATGGGCTTGTTGACCCAACTGATTTAGCGCTCGCAGCACTGCTGGATGCATTGCATCATACAAATTACCAACACGCGGGTTGTTACGATCAACCGCGAGCAAATACTGCGTTAAGTCATTGGTACCGACAGAGCAAAAATCAACTTTTCGAGCCAACTCAGGCAATTGATACATGATTGATGGAACTTCAATCATGACACCGACTTTTGGCTTGGCAACTATCCCCTCGCCATTAAACTCGTCATCAACTTCAAACCAAGCTTGACGGATTAAGCGCAGAGATTCGTCAACTTCCGACAGATCGGAAATCATTGGCAGCAAAATATGCAGATTGTTATAGCCGATATTCGCCTTAAGCATGGCGCGGATCTGCACCAAGAAAATCTCAGGATGATCTAGAGTTAAACGAATACCACGCCAGCCCAAAAATGGGTTTTCTTCTGAAATTGGGAAATATGGCAGTGGCTTATCGCCGCCAACATCCAGTGTCCGCATCACCACAGGCTTGCCCGGGTACCCTTGCAAAATTTTGTGATAAAGCTCGACTTGTTCCTGTTCCGTTGGGAAACGACTGCGCATGATAAAGGGGAACTCGGTACGATAAAGACCAACGCCGTTGGTGAATTCGCTTTGGGTGGTCTCAAGTTCAATGGCCAGCCCTGAGTTTACCATCAAGCTAAAAGGCGCCTGACAAGCACTTTGTGCCGGCAGATGTAATTCTGATTGATACCGAGCACTAAGCTCAGCATCCTTGTTCATCAGCAGTTGGTATTCATTACAAATGGCATCGGCTGGTGATACCAAAATATTGCCTTGATAACCATCGACGATCAGCCGCTGACCGTGCCACTGCATGAGAGGTAAATCGTCAACCCCCATCACAGCAGGAATACCTAAAGCACGCGCCATGATCGCTGCGTGTGAGTTCACCGAACCTTTTAGCGAGACAATTGCCACCAACTGCGCTCGCGGAATTTCCGCAAGCATAGAGGCAGTCACATTTTCCGCAACCAATACCACCTGCTCTGGCAGCTTGTACTGACGTTGTTCGGTTTCTAATAAGTGATTAAGGACCCGCTGACCTAAATCGCGAATATCAGTTCCACGCTCGCGCAGGTATGGGTCATCCATATCATCAAATTGCCGAGCGAAACGTTCAACCACTCGCTTTAATGCACTTTTTGCACACCAACCTTCGGCGATTTGCGCTTCGATTTCACTGCCAAGACTCGCGGCGTCCAACAGCTGATGGTAAACATCAAAGATTGCTAATGCGTCGGTTGGCAAGTGGCCGCTCATGCGCTCAGCAAGCCGATTAAATTCGGCTTTGGTGACTTTTACTGCTCGATAAAAGCGACTCAGTTCCTTTTCAGGATCATCACTTTTTTGTAGAGAAATCGCATCAAAATCACTGGCTGGTTGTAAAACAAAACCTTCACCAAAGGCGATGCCTGAAGAACCAATGAGCCCTGTTAGCTGCGATTTTTGGATTTGTTGCTGCGAGCCAGCCGCCGCAACTTGCCGCATTTCAGCATTAACTAATACCGAAGCTAATTGCACGCCTAGCGTAACTAAAAATGACTCTTCGTCTTCATTGAACACGCGTGAGGCAGATTGCTGAATGGTCAGGACACCCAAAACTTTTCGATGATGAATAATCGGACAGCCTAAAAATGCGGAAAAACAGTCTTCCGATACTTCCGGCGTAACTTTAAACCGCGGATGCAGATGTGCTTGCGCCAAGTTGATTGGCTCTTCACGTTGCCCTACCCAGCCGATTAAACCTTCAGAAAAACCAATAGAGACATTGCCGATGGCATCTGGGTTTAAACCATCAGTCGCCATAAGCATAAAATGTTGTTGTTGATAATCCGCGAGATAAACTGAACAGCACTCGGTTTTGAGTGCAGCTTTGACGTTGCTGACAAGCCCAGAAAGCGCGCTAGCAAGCGTCGGTTCCTGTGCAACATCCTGTACGATTCGCCGCAGTTGGCTCAGCATAGGGTTCCCCTTGTCAGCACAAAAATGCGCCAGCACATTGCTGGCGATTTTTATTTTTTCTTAATGTCCCGTCGAACAAATGGTAGAGCGATAGGGGCAAATTCTTTCATCACTTTCCGGTAAACTTCCCGTTTGAAAGCAACAACTTGACGCACCGGATACCAATAACTGACCCATCGCCAATCATCAAACTCCGGATGCGAAGTCTTTAGCAGATTTACGTCCTCATCCTTACAAGTCAATCGCAGTAAAAACCACTTTTGCTTTTGTCCAATACACACTGGATTGGAGTCGCGTCTGATCAGTCGTTTGGGAAGTTTATAGCGCAACCAATGTTTTGTCGTCGCAACGATTTCGACATCCGCAGGCAATAAGCCGACTTCTTCATTTAATTCGCGATACATGGCTTGCTCTGGCGTTTCGCCATCGTCAATGCCACCCTGTGGGTATTGCCAAGAATGCTGGCCGTATCTCCGTGCCCAAAACACCTGTCCTTGGTGGTTACATATCACTATACCGACATTGGCCCGAAAGCCTTCGGCATCGATCACACAAACCTCTGGCTTGTTTACAACAGCGTTTAAGCGATTCTTTCATAATCTCGCGATGACGGCAACGGGTATTTACTAGTTACAAATCAATAGTTATCCACAACTCACTATTTAAACAGTAGCGCTTTGTGAACTTCTGCACAGATGCAGTGGATATATCTGTGTGTATCTATGGTTTTATCCTTGAATAACTCTGAATTTCAAACATCCACCTGAACAACATTACATTATTTTTTGATTAAAATCATTAAGTTAAGCAACGATACCAGGGTGTATTTAGCAAAACTTACTGTGCATAACTCTCAGTGGCGAGAAAATGACCAGCAAAATCAGCGTAAAAATGCTAATTTGCTCTGGTCATCTTCAACTTGGATCTTAGCTTTGTTACCACCTGATAGCATTGAGCAGTTGTTGGCCCGAACCCAAGCCATCGCCGGCCTAACCTTGGCCGAGTTAGCTGGACAATTGGAAGTAAAGCTGCCCGTTGATCTAAAGCGAGATAAAGGGACTGTTGGTCAGCTAATTGAAGCTGCGCTTGGTGCTTGTGCGGGCTCAAAAGCCGAACCAGATTTCCCTCACCTTGGGGTTGAACTCAAAACTTTACCCATTGACCGCTATGGCAAACCGCTAGAAAGTACTTACGTCTGTGTAGCGCCACTAACCGGCACTGTGCTGGAACAATTTGCCGAATCTTGGGTTTGTCGGAAATTGCAGCGAGTGCTTTGGGTACCCATATTTGCCGAGCGGGAGATCCCGCTTGCTGAACGCATCATTGGCAATGGTTTTTTATGGCAGCCCTCCGTGATGCAATATCAAGCTTTGCAGCAAGACTGGGAGGAATTAATGGAACAGATCAGTCTAGGCGGGTTGGATCAAATCCGAGGAGCGAACGGCAAATACCTGCAACTCAGACCTAAAGCTGCAAACAGTAAGGCCCTGACCACAGGGATTGGTAGTCAGGGCGAAGCGGTACAAACCTTACCACGCGGTTTTTATTTAAAGACCAGCTTTACCAGCGCGGTATTGGCTGCGCAATTCAACTTAGCCTAATTCGCTATTGTTGGTATTTATCAAGAATTTCCTGATACTTGCCATTTTTTG
Organism: Gammaproteobacteria bacterium; assembly: GCA_017302255.1. GTDB lineage: Bacteria > Pseudomonadota > Gammaproteobacteria > Enterobacterales > Alteromonadaceae > Pararheinheimera. The sequence goes on from JAFLDV010000035.1 coordinate 26,046, forward strand.
CAATAGCGGTAAGGGCGTCGTTAAATGCCCCGACTTGCTGCGACGTCACTGATTTTTTACTAAACATTACAAACACATCACCACTACTGAGTTCAATTGAATGTCGACCAATTTGTTGCTCCAAGCCTTTTCGTCTTAACATCGAGCGAGCGACAAAGCTATCTTCAATCATCCCGTCAATTTCTTCGTCTAACAAACGGGCTACATTCAATTCGCTCAGTGAAGCTTCAACAAACTGTGCTTTAAATTTCTCATCAGACAATAGCGTCGCAAACTCAGCACCGTAATAATACTCGCTAACGATCCCTACTTTTTTGCCTGCGGCTAAGAACTCATCAAGTGTGGTTTGTGGCAGTGACGCTGATGCAGCACTTCGCACAAACATCACAAATTGTTCTTTGCGATACGGTTTTGAAAAGTAAGCAAATTCTTCGCGAGCTGGAGTTACTGAAGCGCCAAGTAATAGATCAACGTCACCCGATTTAAGTTGGGTCATTAAATCCACCCAAGTTCCTTGTTTCATCTCGAGTTGACAGTTCATTTCATGGGCAACAGCTTGCATCAGTTCCACATCAAGGCCACTGGCTTTGTTATCGAGCCCCATAAACTGGTACGGCTCCCAAGCTTCAAAACCAAGTCGCAACAGACAATTTGCATCTGGTGCCGTGTTGGCTTGAGGTTCGGTTGCAGGAGGTGTTGTTGCCGGCGCTCCCGATGTGCTCGCAGGCGGGGTTGCCGTGGGTTTGGTATTAGCTTGTTCGTTATTAGGGTTACAGGCGGTCAGGCAAAAAATTGTCAAGAACCATAAGATTGTTGTTTTCATCAGCGGCCTCGGTAAGGTTGTCTATCCAAGCCAAGCTTAGTGCAAAAAACAACCTTTGCCGAACCGCAAGTGAACTTCCCTATTTTGTTAACACAACGAGTTTAAGTGAATTAAATTAACGTCGTTATGCCGACAGTTTTTATGCAAACACCGTCACAGTTTGTCGACTAATTGCCACTAATTTGCCTGCAGCATCGATGAATTTGGCTTCAATATGGCTATAACCTTCATGGGCTGCATCAATTTCTGCGCGGTAATACCACCAATCTGTTGCCGCATAATCAAAGTCTGTCGTTAAAAATTCAAGACTCCAAGTCAGCGAACTTGCCGGTGCAGGCGCTTGTAACCAACTTAAGGTCGCTGGCGGCCACGCATCAATTAGTGCAATAACTGCTTCAACACTGCAAGGGCCTGATATCGCAGGTCCACTAAACCTATTGCGACCGTGCATGTGCACCGATGCAGTCGCCGAAAATGGAAAACCGCCCTCGGTCAGTTCGTAATCAAAATGACGGGTGAACTCAGGCACTGGCCCTTGTTTTGGCAATTTTGCTAAAACTGGTGCAGAGAGGTCCATCAATTCAGGTTGATGCTCGACGCTGGACGGTCTTGCCGCGCCAAAGCTTGCTAGCATGACCAGTGCGAGCTGATCTTGCTGATAAATTCGCACTTCGGCATGTTGCACCGATTTACCAACTCTTAAAATCTCACGCTTAAGTAGCGCTGGGCCTGGGGCAATAGGCGCAATAAAAGATACCGCAAGTGAACGCACTTTCGCCGCATCGCCAAGCAGAGCGCGCAAATACCGAAAAGCGATTGCCGCCGCCATTCCGCCAAACAATGCTCTACCCTGCCCCCAATCTGCGGGGATTTCAAAAACACACTGCTCACCGCTTTCGACATTCAGTGGTGCTAATACCTGTTGAAACTCCATGGCAAACTCCAATCATTAAACTGTCAATCAATCGCTTAGCCCGGCAGCGAATAACGTAAGATCCGACGCAGTACTGTTAAATACTGCCCTGCGAAAGAGCCTGTATTGTAGGGGATCCCATGACGTTTAGCGATCTGTTGCACTTTTTTCGCCAACGCTGGGTAGCGCCAAGCTGGTAAATCTGGAAATAAATGGTGCTCAATTTGACAGCTCAGATGCCCGGTTAATATGTGCAACCAACGCGGCCCGGTAAAATTTGACGAGCCCAGCATTTGTCGATAGAACCATTGGCCACGGCTTTCATTGTGGCAATCCTCTTCTTTAAATGTATAAACTTGCTCGGTGAAATGACCGCAAAAAATCACCGTTGCGGTCCACCAATTCCGGATCAAATTGGCTAGGAAATTTCCAAGCAGCACCCAACCAAAGACTGGCCAGCATAAAAGTGGGAAAAAAACATAATCCTTGGCTAACTGCTTGAAGCCTTTACCAAAAAAAGCGCGTTTTAATTCGTGATCACTCACTTGGGTATGCCTATCCGCTTTTTTCTTACCGAAAAACACCCGTTGCGCAGCTAGCTCATGGTAGGACACACCCCATTGAAACAATGTGCTCAACATAAAATAGGTGAAGACTTGCCAAAGGTTACGCAAACGCCAACGGAAATCGTTACTTAAACGTAATAAGCCATAGCCAAAATCGCGGTCCTTACCAATAATATTGGTGAACGTATGATGCTCAAAGTTATGAGTGCGCTGCCAAGACTTCGCATCACAGGCGATATCCCACTCAAAATGCTTAGAATTAAGGTAGCGATGCTGCAGAAAATCATACTGGCCGTGCAACACGTTATGACCAATTTCCATATTGTCGATTATTTTTGCCAAAGCCAATAGCAAGACTGCTGGCAGTAAAAACCAAGCCGACCAAAAGCAACCAAGCATCAACACCCTACCAGTAATGGCAAAAATTCTCTGCCATTGCACAAGTTTAAGTAGGTAGTTGGCGTCGGCAACGCCTAAAGTTGTTCTCTCTTGCTGTGCAAGTTCCGTCAATTCGGCAGCGAGTTGCTGAGCAGTTGCTTCCGGTAATAATGGCGTAGTTGTTGTGATAGTTTTCATAGTAGACCTGAGTTATAACCGAATATCGACAGAAGTGACTGCTTCACTAATGCACAACTGGATAGGTTCTGCGCCCGCGCCAGACAGCTCGCCAGTCAGCAAATTCTTGACCTGACCTTGAAGTTTCTGGCATTGGCATTGTTGACAGATCCCTCGCCGACAACCGTATCGTGGATTTAAACCAGCTTGTTCAGCCAACTGCAGCAGCGTACCTTGGCCAGAAACTTGTTGTTGCGCACTTTCTCGGTGAAAAGTAACAGCCTGCACTAAAGCGTCGCTGCTAACGCCACCAAAAGACTCGGAACTGACACGATGTCCAAGCTGTTGCAGTGCTGGTTTTAATTGCTGGATCATCGGGGTTGGGCCGCAAAGATAAAAATCAGTCGCTGCCGGATCCGATATGTGCTGCATTATGCTATCGACCGATAATCGGGGTGAATTTTCTGTGTCGTGAGCAATAAAGTTAAACAGTGGAAACTCAGCAGCTAAGGCGCGGAAATCATCATTAAAAACGCCATCACCACGATAGCTATAAATCAAGGTAATCGGCTGAGTCATTCTGGAAATGGATAACAGCATGGCACGAATTGGCGTGATACCAGAGCCTGCAGCAATTAAACATAACGGCTTTTGTTGTTTAAGTACAAATTCGCCCTGAGCCTTTGACATATAGAGCCAAGAGCCTAAGAGCACAGATCGTTCTAACCAACGACTTAACTGGCCGTTTGCGACTAATTTAATTGCTAAATCAATAGTGCCATTTTGCTGAAACTCCTGCAGCGAAGAGCAGATACTAAAAGTCCGCTGCACTCGAGACCCATTAATTTCACACGATAAATCAATGTGTTGACCTGGTAAAAAACCATTAAAACCAGAGCTTGGCTTAAGCGTTAGCCAAACGTATCCCGCTTGCTTTTTTATTTTCAGAACTTTTGCCGCAATTGCGCCAGCTCGGTAATGCGGCACCAATAATCGGACCAGAGGTTCAAAATAACTTCGAACCGAAGATTGCACCAACATACTTTCGGTGATGTGGCGGGTAAGAACAGACTTCATTAGCACACTCTAAGCATTGATTTCAGCGCACATTTGTACTCTATAATTAAATTAGAGTCTATACTCTCAATTTTAAATTAAATCAAACAACTGATTTTAATGAACATTTAAAATGACAGACAAACATAAAAATGGTACACACGTCCATTTTTACAGCGTACAACTGTGCGCAATAACTAATTACAGAATAGCCAAACGCTTAAATCTAGGCCCTAAGCCGAGCTTTCGCTAAAGTTGCAGCACGACAATTTACAAGGTTGTGAAACTTTATGGCGCAGCAACTGGATGAAGCTGCAAATAGCAGTGGGATTAAGATGGCAAAGCAGATGAACTTAGATTGGTTTAGCAGTCCAGCAACTGACTGATGCTAGTCAGTTGCTGGATAATTGATGTTGGATGTTGTTAAAACATGCCGAACAAGAAGGCTGGTTATTAATTCAGTGCGGCAATCGCTTGCTCGTATGATGGTTCGTCAGCAGTTTCAGCGACTTGCTCTGTGAATAACACTTTGCCATCAGTACCGATAACAACCACTGCGCGTGATAACAAACCAGCTAGTGGGCCATTTGCAAAACTAACGCCATAGTCAGCACCGAATGAACTTCTAAAAGTTGAACCATTTAACACTGATTCTAAACCTTCAGCACCGCAGAAACGCGCCTGCGCAAATGGCAAATCAGCAGAAACACACAGCACTTTAGTATTTTCTAAGCTGCTCAATGCTTGATTGAATTTGCGCACAGAAGTCGCACAAGTTGGGGTATCTACGCTTGGAAAAATGTTTAAAACCAAACGACTACCTGCAAAATCCGCTAATTTTACATCGGCTAAACCAGCGCCGGTCACGGTAAAATCTGGGGCTTGGCTACCAATTGCTGGCAATTCGCCGACAGTTTGAAATGGATTGCCTTTAAGCGTCACTGTTGCCATGTAAATACTCCTTTGAGTTCGATAAGTCGTGTGGGGATCTCAATCCCGGCCTGCAGAGAAATGCTGCCTGCTGGATATGGTTACGATTAATCAGTTTTCAATAACTGTTACCAAAACCTTTTTTCGGTTTCGTCGGTTTTTGCTGGCGTAGCACATCAATTTTAAACACTACTTCGCCGCTTAAAGGTATAGAGACTTGGCCAATAGCCGGATCACTTTGCTGCCAAGGATGCCAAAGCTTTACCTGATATTGCCCGTCCGGAATATCAAGTAAATTTGCTACTCCTTGGCTATTAGTGACGGCCAAAAATGGACTATCACCAACATAAACATAAGCTTGCATATAATCGTGTATATTACAGCCCAGCGCGACAATGCCAGACTTTTCAAAGCGAACTGGCGCTTCGGGTTTGCCAGCATATAACTTCAATTCAAAAACTTTCGCTGGGGAAAACGAGTACACGTGGTGGCGAGTTTTATCTTGGTTGGGGAATTCGATAGCACTGCCTTTTTGTACGGCAGTGACAAAAGGCACAAAGGTTAAATCTTTTTGTGCAACACTGAGCGTGGTCAAACGTTCAGTCTGCGGACTGGCGCTAACAAGCTCCACCACAGCGTCTTCAAGCGGTAAGCCATCCTGTGCTTGGATCTTTATTTCAATTGCTTGCGCTGAAGATGCAAACAAAAAACATAACCATGCCCATAAGTGCGAAGATTCTTTTAACATCAACAGTGTTCCTGTGAGTAATTATCAACTAGATTACTACATAGCCAACCACAACGTTAGCCAAATATTCAAGGAGTCGAAATGAAAGCTTGGGCCTGTTTGGGGCTTTGTCTAGCGACTTTCCAGTTGGGAGCAGTTGAGATTGCCCCATGGCTGCAAATCTCAGCCAAAGGTGAAGCTGGTTACACCTCGGTACGTCAACAACCCAAAAGCCTGCGGCCTTGGTGGCAAGAAGGCACCGGCCAGCTCGCCGCTGCCCGTTCTGATTGGATGTTAGGCCCTCAATTGGCAAGTATTCATATAACCCCTGACAGTGATTTCTCAGCGACTATCAATGGCCAGTGGCAACAAATTCCGGACAAAGCGCTTGGACTTACCGAATATTGGATAAATTACGCGCCGCTCCCTATCTCAGGTTATCGTCTACGAGCTCGCGCGGGCTGGTTTTATCCAGCAATGTCATTAGAAAATAGCGATGTCGCATGGAGTTCACCTTACAGCAGCAGTTTTTCGGCGATTAATAGCTGGATTGGCGAGGAACTTCGTAGTCAAGGGGTTGAGTTGAGTTTAAGTCGCCCCGGTAACGCTTTTAATTCTGCGCATAATTTCACGGCTGTCGCTGGAGGCTTTCGGGGCAACGATCCGATTGGCACTTTGATTAGTTGGCGTGGCTTCGCCATTCATTCCAATCAAACCAATCTTAATCAAGATATTGATTTTGCCTATTACCCAAGTTTAGAGGTGCCGCCGCTAAACTGGCAGCCGAACTGGGTTAAACCCTTTGTCGAAATTGACGATCGTTTAGGTTATTACCTTGGCCTACATTGGCAATGGCAGCAGCAAACTGAGCTTAGATTCTATTTTTACGATAACAACGCAGACCCTTCCGCTTTTGCCATGGAGCAATATGCTTGGCATACCCAATTCTCCCATTTAGCATGGCATCAACAGCTCAATGACCGCTGGCAGCTCGTGGCACAGTGGATGAACGGCAATACAGAAATGGGTCCTGGGGTTGTCAACGTGGATTTTAACTTGTGGTTTCTATTGGCCAATTATCAGCTCGATGACTGGCAATTTAGTGCACGCCTCGATCATTGGCAGCAAATGGACCGAGATCTGACCCCACTGGACGACAATAACGGCAATGGTGAAGGCTTAACCGCGAGCGTCCAGTATCAATGGACCCCAGAAATCAGCGTGCAACTTGAATGGCTATTGATTGATACATCGCAACAATCCAGAGGCCAATGGCAGCATTGGCCTATAGATCGTAAGTTTGGTCAAAGCAGTTTGTTACTGGTCTGGCGCTTGCCGGAATAACCTATTGACCACTTAAGGCAAGCCACACGCCAACACCCAGCATCAGACTGCCGGCAATGCGGTTAAGTAAACGCACGTTTTTCTCTTCAGAAAACAACATTCGTAATGCTTTCCCGCCGCTTGCATACAACAACATAGAGGCAAATTCCAGCAGGAGAATAATGCTGAGCAACACTAAAAGTTGGGGCCAAAATGCCAGTTTACTATCAATAAATGGCGGTAATAACGCCATATGAAAAGCCCAACCTTTTGGATTTGACACTGCAGTAATAAAACCTTGGCTAAACAACTGCACTGCCGAGATCTGCCGTACTTCACCAGCTTCGGGAATGGCTAACTTGCCTTTGGACTGCCACATTTGCAGGCCAACATACACCAAATATGCACCGCCAAGCCACTTTAGACCGACCAATAACCACGGCATGCTAGTAACCAGCGCGGCGACACCAAGCACCGCTGAAGCCGCAACCAAACCGACGCCGAGTAATTCGCCCCACATCATCCACAGTGTTCGACGTACACCAAGACTGATGCCAAGCGTCATGGCCAAGGTCATGCAAAGCCCAGGGGTGATAGATACAAATAAAAATGTCGGCACAAAAGCCGACATCAAAGCCAAGTTAATCATGCAGCTCTCGAGTCCACGCTATTCTTTTGCAACTTTAGGCTGTGGCGGTCCAAACAACAAGCGCAATTTCGCTGAAAATCCAGTGGTTTGCGGCCACTGAGCGATCATCCGCCGCCATTCATAAAACGTGATAGTCCAAGGATGCACCGATTCAAACTCATCTGTAATGCCAAAACGACAGGGTTCAGCTGCATCTTCAGGCTCAAAAGTGCCGAACATTCGATCCCAAATCACTAAAACACCCGCGAAGTTTTTGTCGATATATCGAGGATTGCAGGCATGATGCACCCGATGCCAGCTTGGCGTATTAAATAGATATCCGGCAACCCCCCAATGCTGCCACCAACGGGTATGCACGAAAAATTGGAAGCCCAAATTAATTGCGACAACCGAAATCACTAGCTTTACCTCAAATCCCAGCATGATCAGCGGGGTCCAAAACAACCACATCCCAGAGATTGGGTAGGTTAAGCTTTGGCGAAACGCCGTACTGAAATTCATTAATCGCGAGCTATGGTGAGTAACATGCGACGCCCACAACCAACGAACGCGGTGTGACGCACGATGGAACCAGTAATATAAAAAATCTTGCAGAACAAATAACAACAATAAATTCAGATAATTAAATTCAATTTTCCAAATTGCGTATTGGCTCAACCAAAGAAATAGCGGCATTAACAACAACAAAGACACTGCTTCGCCAAACTGATGCATGGCCGATAACACAAAATTAGCGACACTATCCCGCCATTGATAAACCGCAGGCTTTTGTTTGCGAGTTTGCCACCATTCAAACGCGACAAAAGCAAAGAAAATCGGACTAAGTATTATCAACACATACTCAGCAGGGATCATAAAACACCTCGTTGTTCTGATTATTTTTGGGGTTTTCAAGTTTTTACTCTAACAAATCTGCCACAAAAATTCCGTAAAAATTTCATGGCTATTGCACCTTAGCTGCACGTCAAAGGCTCTAGACTGCACCAAAACAGTAACCCGTGATTCCCAGTTCATTTTCTACTGTTTTAAATCAATAGCTTAGCAATGGTTTATAGCTGGAACATTGCTTGCTTCGATTAATTCGAGGTCCAAGCGAAGGAGTCGTTTTATGTTAGAACTGATGCTGAGAAACCATCCACAACGCGACATGGCAGAAAAGGAATTACAACAGCGCTTTTTTCCCGCGCTAGCAGCCCCCTGCTCGATCTGCCATTTCATGCTGACCGTTAACGCAGCCTCCCGAGATGCCGAGTTTGCCTCCTTATCTCGACTAGCGAGTGCTCAAGGTCGACCTTTTCAGGAGACCGATACCGATTTAACTTTGAGTTTTGATGCGATATTGCTGCGCTATGAGCGACATTCAGAATTTTCAACCTACAGCTTTATTCGCCAAGGCATTGCTACTGAATTTAGTGAGCCACAGCACTTCCTGCCTTTTAACGACTTTTTCCAACAGCTACCAGGACAATTATTTCGGGTTGTGCAGCTCAACATTTTAACGGCTTCGTTACTGAAACCAAATCAAGAAATCGATAACTTATGGCAGCGATTTTTCGCCAGCGAACACTGCATTTCGAGCCAAGTTGCAAACAAACAGGCACAAGTTTGGACGGATTTCCGTAAACACCCAGAAGGTGGTGGCCGAATGCTGTTGCTTGATTTTGGTTTAAGTCCAAGCGCCTTAGCTCGATTAGTGCAACAACTATTTGATTTAGGTAATTATCGCAAACTGAGCTTATTGAGCTGGCCACTTGTTCGGCAAAGTTTATCGCGCTTGCATCAATTGGAGCAGCAGCTTTCAGATGTCACTCAACGGATTGAACAGCAACAAGGTTCCGACGAGCAACTGCTTCGCGAAATTAGTCAGATGACGGCGCAGACCGAGCATTTGATTGCCAATAATAGCGCGCGAATTGAAGCAAGTGCGGCGTATTATCAACTAACGCTGGACCGCCTAAAAAGCCTGAGAGAGACATCGGTCGACGGCATGATGTCCTTGCAGGATTTTTCTGAGCGACGGTTAACGCCAGCCTTTCGCACTGCGCAATCGGTATTGAGTCGCCAACTTAGCTTATCAAATCGCTTGGGACGTTCAACTGAACTACTAAGAACGCGTATTAACTTGCAGCTCGAACGTCAAAACACCGAGTTACTCGCGTCAATGGAACAACGAGCTCGATTGCAATTAAGTCTGCAAACCGCGGTGGAGCGATTATCGGTGGTTGCGCTTAGCTATTATGCGGTGCAACTTGCTGATAAAGCGTTGTATTCAATCCATGGCTGGTTTGAAAAATTTCCGCTACAACTGATGCAAACGCTCAGTTTGCCTGCAGTTATTCTGCTGGTTGCATGGTTGTTGTACCGACTGCGCCGGGCGCATCAGCAACACTGATTATCTTTAGAAGTCATAATAATTTCGGCTTTAAAAAAGCACATGGTGCAGGAACTCCATGTGCTTTCTAACACCTGATTGGCGCAAGGCAAACTTAGCGTTTGTCGCCAAAACTTAAGTCACCAGCATCCCCAAGGCCCGGCACAATATAATCATCAGCATTTAAATGATCGTCTATTGCACCAATCCAAAGATTTACATCTTCCCCGAGTTGCTGTTGGATAAACCGAACGCCTTCAGGTGCAGCGATAGCAGCAGCAATATGTAAACTGCGCACGGCACCTTGTTGTTCCAATAAACGCCAAACTTTAACTAGCGACGAGCCGGTGGCGAGCATCGGATCTATTAAAATCACATCTCGCCCAGCGATGTCGGGTGTTGCGCTATAGCCCAAGAAAATATCTTGGGTCCCAGATGGGGTAAGTTCTTGGCGATAAGCACCGATAAAGCCACTATCGGCCTGCTCGAACATATCGGAAAAACCTTGATAAAAGGGTAAGCCAGCGCGCATTACGCATACTAGTACCGGTTGCTGTTCAAGATCTGCGACCTTGGCTTGACCTAAACCCGTTTGCAAAGGGAAACTGACGTAGGTCAGTGACTTGGATAATTCATAAGCCAATAACTGGCCAAGTCTCTGCAAATTATGCCGAAACCGGAATCTATCTAATTGAATATCAGGGTCACGCAATTGCGCCAAAATGCCCTGAGCGACTGATAATTCTTGCTTCAACTCAAAAATAGCCATGTAACTCTCCGATGTTGCCGACACCGGCAACTTGAAAATACTTCAAACGGACCAAATAACAGCAGTCACTGTTATTATCCGGCAACCGATACATGCTAGCTGATTTCTTCAAACAACACAGCTCTACCTTGTTGATTTTCCTCATTGCAACACTCTGTATTGCGATGGTGTTTTGGCCACAGATCCGAAAAAAAATCCGGCAAAAACAGCTGCAAGATATGCCCTTCCCGGCAACTTGGCGAAAGATCCTGCGTGAGCATTGGCCAATCTATCGTCGCCTACCGGCCGATCTGCAGTTAAGACTGAAAAAGCACATTCAGCTTTTTCTGCTAGAAAAACAATTTATTGGTTGTGATGGCTTAGTGGTGAGCGATGAAATGCGAGTGCTAGTCGCAGCACAAGCTTGCCTATTAACACTGCAAAGGCCAACACCACATTATCCAGATCTTGGGACCATTTTGCTGTATCCACAGGCCTTTAATGTCGATACTAAACTGCAGGATTCCGGGGTGGTTACCGAACAAACGCAAGTTCGCTTGGGAGAATCCTGGCAGCATGGTCAGGTAGTTTTGTCCTGGCCGCATTCCAAAGCTGGCGCTGCCAATGCAGAAGATGGCCACAATTTAGTGTTGCACGAGTTTGCGCATCAACTTGATCAGCAGACCGGCCAAGCCAACGGCGCTCCCGATCTCGGCAGTGCAGCGCGATATCAACAATGGAGCCAACATTTCTCGCAAGCTTTTGCTCTGCTGCAACAACAAATAAATCAGCAGCATTCGACCTTTTTAGACCCCTATGCTGCAACTAACCCTGCAGAGTTTTTTGCCGTCGCAACCGAAGCATTCTTTGAACAACCTGAAGATTTCCAGAAGGTTTATCCGAATTTATATCCTTTAATGCGAACCTTTTATCAGTTGGACCCAATTACTTGGCAACAGCACTAAAAACCATTTTTTCAGTTCAGAATTGATTCAGCTGAAATTGACCACTCTGTAGATGCGATAACGCAATCCAGTGAGGTTCCAAATGAACTTTAAATTTTTAGCCAGCACAATATTCTCGGTAACCCTGAAACTAGGCATTGGTTTAGGTGTGAGTTTAGGTCTTAGTTCAACTGCTAATTCGGCGGATGTAAGCGTGCAAATTCATGGCCAAATCCTCCCTGGAATTTACGGACAAGTGCAAATCGTTGAGCCAGTCGAACGCTACGAAAGAGCAGGACGGTATTATGTCGAGTCTGTGCCAGTGGTTTATATCGAAGTGCCACACTCACATCGCAGAAATTGGCGCAAACATTGTCATAGCTATAGAGCTTGTCAGCAAAGAGTCTATTTTGTCGATCCTAGACCAGTTGAATACCGCGAATATCGGCGTGAACACAGACATCATCACGGCCGTCATCATGGCCACGGTCGTAGTCGACACGATCACCATTAATTGACCAAGCAACTGCTCGATTCTTTTTGTATAATGCAGCCCTTTTAAATAATGAAGGGCTGCTTCAAATGATTATTGCCAACGACAGCGTTGTACAACTCCACTACCGTTTGAGTGACGAAAACGGTTTGATCGAAGACTCAAACAATGGTGAACCATTGTTGTATCTGCACGGTCATCAAAATATGCTGCCAGCGATTGAAGCTGCACTCACCGGCAAAACCGTCGGTGACGAAATCGAACTTGTGGTTGCACCAAAAGATGGATACGGCGAGCGCGACGAAAATGCGGTTCACAGCGTGCAAGTAAAACACTTAAAAGGCGCAAAAAAATGGGCTCCGGGAATGACTGCGGTTATCGAAACGGAACAAGGCCCACGCCAAGTGAAAATTGTAAAAGTCGGCATGTTTAAAGCAGATGTGGATGTTAATCACCCACTGGCTGGTAAAACTCTGACTTTTAATCTGAAAGTAGTTGATGTCCGCGCTGCCACCAGCGAAGAAATTGCCCACGGCCATGCTCATGGTGTCGGCGGCCATCATCACCATTAATTGCGAAAAGGCCGACTTTTATGTCGGCCTAATTACAACAGATGACGCAATAGGATATTTGCTGCTAGGATTTGATCACCAGCAATTTTCGTGTGTCATCTGATGAAATTCTACCTCTTGATCGCCGTCTTTGTTCTGCTCGGCATTGGCACATGGCTGATTACCAGCGGTTCGGCTAGTCAACCTGCGATTAATGCATCAGCTAATGCATCCACCAATTCATCAACAGCAATCCCTGCAGTTACCCCTGATGAGACCATTGTTGCAAGTCAACTTGGCCGAAACCAACTGTTGAAAATCCAATGGGGTGTCACCCCAGAAGCACCTTTCCATATTGCGCAAGGTCCCGATCAAGGCAATGGCTTTTGCGACGTATTGCTGCAACGACTTGCAGTATATTTGCCTGATGTCCGTCAAGAACGACTGTTAGACAGTCATGCGAACATTCGACTGCGCATGCAGCAACATCAACAAGTCTGCTTCCCTTGCACCCTATTCAAACCGGAAACGGCGACTGCTCAAGCTAGAATTTATAGTGAACCAACGCACTTTTACCGGCCGCACGGCGTCGTTGTGCGAAAAGCTGCAGCCAAAAGCTTTATTGAGAAATTTGGGTCACCTATCGATTTAGTAAAATTGCTGCAAAGTGATTATCGATATTCGTTTCCGGCAGCACGGCGTTTTGGTGATTTACAGCCATTAATTGACCAATACTTAAAGAATTACCACGCAATTCCTGATGCTAAAAACAGCCAAGATATTTTCCGCCTCGTCGACCAATCCGCCCTCGATTTTAGTATTGATTATCAAAGCGCTCTGACTTATTACAATCGCAGCGAACAACATCAATTAATCTTTCTACCGATAGCTGGGCAACCGCAGTTACTTGCTGGAGCTATTAGTTGCCCAGATACCAACTGGGGGCAACTTGCTATTTTCCGAATCAATAAAGTGGTTGAAAAACTTAGAGAAGACCCGCAACTATTGGAAAATCTTCGTTTTTGGCAGGGTTCGGACTTGCCAGCCTATCAATCTGAGCTCGCCACTGGCCGGAATGCACCAGAATCACCTTAACTCGGTAAAATTCAGCTGCAAAACCAGCATAATCCAGTTAAAATTGGCGCCTCATCTGTTCAGTCATTCAAATGGAATTTCAGTTGTCAGCGCCCTCACCGTTAGAAAATATGCACTTTGATAATGTCCGCGAGCCGCAGCCGAGCGCCGTTGTTGAAGCTAAACCCGACCGTGCGCCAAGACGTAGTCTGATCCCAGCATTATTATTGTTGGTCGTTGCTGCCGGTGGCGTATTAGTTGCGTATGAAATGCATACTGCACATTACAGCGCGAAACACATTACTGAATATGCAAAAACCTTAACTTATCAACTGCAAGCAGCACCTGCGCAGCAAGTGGTTTACCCTGAAGCTGGCCCCTTTGATGAGCGACATGGTTATACAAAACTACCGGTATTGCTGCCAAGGTTATTAGAACGTGGCTTTAAGGTCACTGCGCAAGCTGAATTCTCGCCAGCACTGAATCAATATGCGCTGCAGGGATTTTTCCCACCTTATCGGGAAAAAGTGCAATCAGGTTTATTTCTTGCCGACTGCCGCAACGAAACTATTTTCGATTTTAACTATCCGCAACGAGTCTACACAGACCCTCGCACCATCCCGCACCTGGTTGCGCAAAGTTTGTTATTTATTGAAAACCGTAATCTGTTAAAGATCCCAGCGCAGGCAAACCCTGTAATGGACTGGCCGCGTTTTGTCATGGCCGCATTGAGCCAAGTTGGTAAAGTACTGTCGGTTGGAGGTCAATCCGCGGGCGGCAGTACACTGGCGACTCAAATCGAAAAGTTTCGCCACTCGCCACAAGGCCTGACCCAAAACTTTAAAGACAAAGCGATTCAAATTGTCTCGGGAACAGTCCGTGTTTACCAACATGGCACTAATACCATGGCGATGCGCACGCGAATTGTTCAAGATTACTTAAATACAGTGCCATTATCCTCTGCGCCAGGTCATGGTGAAGTCCATGGCGTTGGTGACGCGATGTGGGCTTGGTTTGGTTCTGATTTCGCACGTGCCAATGCCCTACTTAGCGCTGAAGCCACAGCCGAAAACAGCACTGAACGTGCGCAATACTTCCGACAATTCCTGTCGTTGATGATCGCGCAGCGCCGTCCATCTTATTATTTAATTCAAGGTCACGATGACCTAGAGGAACTGACCAACAGCCACATTCGCCTTTTGGCTCGTTCGGGCATTATCGATGCAGGACTTCGCGATGAAGCGCTAAACCAGAAGCTGACCTTCCGCACGCAAAAGCCGAATACTCAGAAAACTGAATTAGAAAGCCGCAAAGGGATCAATGCAGCGCGTTTACGACTTGGCAATTTATTAAATCAACCAATGTATGATTTAGACCGGTTGGATTTAAATGCTCACAGCACCCTGCATAGTGACGTACAGCAGAAGGTTTCTGCCTACTTACGCAGTTTGGCGGATCCAACTGTGGCAGGTAAATATGGCTTACTCGGCGAGCGATTACTGTCAGCAAGTGGCACCGATGATGTGCTTTACAGTTTTACCTTGTTTGAGAAAACGCCGGACGGCAACCGCGTTCGGGTACAAACTGATAGTACCGATCAGCCGTTTGATTTAAACGAACACAGTAAACTGGAGTTGGGTTCAACGGCAAAATTGCGAGTGCTGACGACCTACCTCGAAATTATCGCCGAATTACATCAGAACTTTGCTGATGAGTTGCCGGATAACTTACTAAGCATGGACATTGCGCCGGGAGATAACTTAACCCGCTGGGCAGCAAACTACATGGCTACGACAACCGACCGTAGTTTGCCAACTATGCTCGAAGCTGCCTTGGAACGCACATACTCCGCCTCCCCGACTGAACGCTTTTTCACCGGTGGCGGCTTGCAGGTGTTTAATAACTTCGATTCTAAAGAAGACAGTAAAGTCCCGACCATCCGTGAATCGCTGCAAAACTCAACCAACCTATCATTCGTTCGGTTGTTCCGCGATGTGGTGACTTACGCCAGTAGCTATCAAACCAGCGGCAGTGCTAGTTTGTTGCAACTTAGCGATTCTGATCCAAAACGTGAAGAAGTATTACGTCGGTTTGTTGATAAAGAAGGCACCGAATTTTTACGTAAATTCTGGAAAAAGTATCAACAAAAACCAGCAGAAGAGCGCTTAGAAGTTTTCTTTGATGGCTTAAAGCAGACTTCTGATCGACTGGCCGCCGTGCATCGCTATTTATTGCCAGAAGCAACGCTGGAACAGTTCTCTACGTTCCTCAAAACTAAACTTCCGGAAGATAAAGAACTGACGCCGAAAAAGCTGCAAGCGTTATACGCTCAGTATGGACCGGGCAAATTCAGTCTTCCAGATCAGGGATATATAGCAAAAGTTCACCCATTAGAACTCTGGGTGCTGAGTTATATGAATCAAAACCCTACAGCCAGCTTTAAAGATGCCGTGGGCGCAAGCGGCGAGCAACGTCAACAGGTGTATCGTTGGTTATTCCGAACCAGTAACCGCGGCGCCCGCGATGCCCGGATCCGGATCATGCTGGAAGTTGAAGCCTTCTTGGACATTCATCAACGTTGGGTCAAGTTGGGCTATCCCGTTGATCACTTAGTGCCATCACTCGGGACTGCATTAGGTAGCTCAGGCGACCGCCCTGCGGCCTTAGCTGAACTTATGGGTATTATCCAAAACGACGGGATGCGTCTTCCGACAATTCGTATCGACAGCTTACATTTTGCCGCCAAAACGCCATATGAAGTTGCACTGCAATACAACGCAAGCGCAGGCGAACGCGTGATGCGCCCAGAAGTTGCTAGAGCACTGAAAAAGGCCTTAAGCCAAGTGGTTGAAGGCGGTTCGGCGCGTCGTCTAAATGGCAGTTTTACTAAGAGTGATGGCTCACCGCTTAAAATTGGTGGGAAGACGGGTACCGGTGATAACCGGATAGCGACACAAGTAGTGCGTGGCAAAGCTGTTGCCTCGACGGCAGTGAACCGAACCGCTACCTTTGTGTTCTATTTGGGCGACAACTACTTCGGTACATTGACAGCCTTCGTTCCGGGCAAAGGTGCTGAAGATTTCAGCTTTACTTCTGCTTTGCCATTGCAGGTATTAAAAGGAATGGCTCCAGTTTTACAACCATACGTTAAATCGAATGCGCCAATGTGTGGTGTCGGTAAGTAAGCTTAACGCATGAAAAAAACCGCCTTTGGGCTAACACCGATCAGTTAAGCAACTTTTTTAGCTGATCGGTTGACCGATCCTCTGGTTGCTTCAGAATACCCTCATCACCGTCCGGTCATGAGGGTATTTTTTTGCTGCAACATTGGTTACTTGATACA
>JAFLDV010000036.1 GCA_017302255.1 Gammaproteobacteria bacterium
TGGCAAAAAAGCCGCCATCAAAAATTTGCTCGGTGAGCCGGGCGTTCTGCTAACACCTAAAAGCGGTCTTTAGTGTCTATAAAGTGAAATGTCTGCAATTGGCACAAAGCCACAATCCGGCGAAGTGGTACTTTCCGTGAAAGTGGTGGTGCGATTAATTTGCAACACTTAGGAAGGAACGGTTGCAATGAGGCATTTAAGTTCAATGCAATTGACCAGCCGCGAGCTACCTTTAGCTCACTAAAGACGCTGGATCAGGCTAAAAATTGCATCGACCACTGCGCCTGGAATTTGTTCTTGTACCCGGTGATTCGCTACGATTGTGCGAATTTCCGCCTGTGGATAGACAGTGCTCATCCGATCCTCTGCAGCGTCCGGATCTAGTGCCCACACGCCAAAATCTTCGGCATAGATGACTCCATTAAAAAGGTTTTTAATTAAGCCTGCTGATTTTGGTTGCGGGGCAGCGGTTTGGGTCACGATTCGAATCATCGGCTTAGTGAACGGCGTCGGATGTTGCAGAACATATGTGCCCATGCTGCTGATGTTAGCGATTTCCTGGCGTGTCGCTGTTGAGGCCAGCCCCCATAAGCCAGCTTGGGTGTACCATGGAAATTCAGCTGCCGGCTTCACTAAGCCGAGCGGCAGCGCATCAACCAAAAGTAAGGCTGTGACTTGTTCTGGATAACGTCTGGTAAATACCTGCGCATACTGCCCGCCGAGGGAATGGCCAATCAGCACATAAGGCGGCAATAATTTCTGTTGTTGGAGCAATCCTTGTAACCGCGCTGCAGCCAACTCGGGACTGAGTTCTTCAATTTCGGACTCACTTTGACCCACGCCAGGTCGATTGTAGAACAGTACATCACAACAATTGTTTAAGTCCTTGACCACGCCTTGCCAAGTTTTGAGATCAAGCATTAAGCCGTTTTCAAAGACGAGCGTAGCGCGAGGTTTGCTAACTCGAAGGTCGGCATATTCAATTTTTTCGCCGGTAATGTCGGTGATTTTTGTTTGTAACAGCGGCGCCGGTGCAATAATCGCTGGCTGGGCCTGCGTGTCTGAATGGGCCTGTGCGTGTTGTAGCGAGGGATCTAAGTCACTGGAGCAAGAGATGGTGCTTATCCACAATGCCAGCAGACAGGAAAAACGTTTGCCACCAGCAAAAAATCTGTGTTGGTGAACCGCGCCACTGGTTGGCGCGCGGCTGAAGATTTTAATCGGTGTGAAGTGCATGAAAAATTCCGGGATGATAAAAAGAAACTGCGGTAGCTTTCTGGCAGGCGCAGCGTGCCAGAAAGCTCAGCTGTGATGACAGTGGCCATACGGGTTATAGCGTTTTGAATATAGTTTTCTGGTTATGGCTTTTGGCGCGCAAAGAATTGCCAAATCAATTCCGGACCGTTTGGTGCCATCGGCGATGGGCCTAAAATTCGTGGTCGTTGCCAGTAGGGTTGTGGCATGCCATGGCCGCCGCCGATGATGCTAATCAGTTCAACTTCGACGCGACCTTCACCACGCCAATTTTGCCTTTGCACATGACTAAAGCTTGGATCATTGGGTAAGTTACTTGCCGTGTTCAGGTCGGAGCTATTTGCAGTGGTCGCACTGCTTGTTGTAAGCGGATTTACTGGGTTTGGAGAGCTTAGTAAATTGTATTTATCAGCAAAAAATGTCGCTGATGCTTCTGCAGATAACACCTTGCCACTGTTAAAAAACAGACCAAACAGCGAGGCATCACCACCAGTGTAAGGCACTAACGGGTCTGCTGTGCCGTCCATGAACATCACTGAAGTTCCAGCGAGCTCTGGCGTGCATTTGAAATTTTCCGCAGCTGGAAGATTGGCAGATACCGCAGCAACCGCGCGAAAGCGAGTGGGGGATTCGAGCGCTAAGCGCAGCGACATAAAACCACCAGAGGAGACGCCAGTTGCAAAGATCTGAGCTTGGTCAAACCCGTGCTCAGCAACCAGTTTGTCGACTAAGTTATTGAG
Source organism: Gammaproteobacteria bacterium (assembly GCA_017302255.1). Taxonomy (GTDB): domain Bacteria; phylum Pseudomonadota; class Gammaproteobacteria; order Enterobacterales; family Alteromonadaceae; genus Pararheinheimera. The sequence goes on from JAFLDV010000036.1 coordinate 1,995, forward strand.
ATAATTCACATCATCTAACTCACGACCATCCACTAAAAAGTCGCCCGTTCTGCTGCAGTCATTCCAATCAAAAGACTTGCCGCTTGGGTAAACGACCGCAAAATGGTGCTGGTCGGCGAGTCGTTCGAAGCCATAGCCAGTTTCCATGCGAATTTGCGCACCATTTTGCCCAGAACCATGCAACACCATTACCAGCGGAGCGCCTTTGGCTAAGTCTTTAGGTTGATATAAACGGTAGGTGTAGCTTGTGCCGTTCACATCGATGGTGGCTTTGGTCAGTGTTCCGGTGAGCACAGGCTCCACAGGATCTGGCGTATACACAAAGTAGCCGAATAACCCAACGCAGAGCGCGATAAATAAGGTCAGACTGAGCAACATAAACCGTAGTGCTTTTTTCATGATATCCGTCGCTCGCCTTTGTTGCTAATGGTTGCTTATGGTTGCTAAGGGGGTTGATTAAATTAATAGGACAGGGGGGAACAGGTCCCGCTTTGTCGCTATTTGGCGGCAACTTCGGTGGTTTGCTCGGCGCTATCTTTGGTGTTGCTCCAAGCTGTGCCCGGCTTTTTCACAAAGTGTTGCCAAACATAAGACCAAGGCATCACCAGATAAACTAACACGACCATGCCAATCGCAATCACATTCGGTATGAGTTTGTCATCGAAGCTACCGTTTAGGTAGAGCGGTAGCGGCACTGCTAACAGCCAAATCGTTTTCCAGACAAGTTCCCACATTAAGATTGGCAACATTTGTAATGGATAACGAATACCTAAAGCGCACAATAACCAAAACGCGCCCATCATCGATGTTTGCACGGTCTGGGCACTGCCCCAGTTAGCAAAAGGCTTTTCTGCGGTAAATACATCTGGCCACATAGTTAGCGCAAGCCCAACCACCACCAGTAAATACATAGCTCGCAGCGCATAAATCCGATATATCGAAACTTCGTTCATGTTGTTACCCCAAACAATAGCTAAAAATATTAAGAAAACCGGTTACTTAGTGCCGAAACCTGAGGGTTTTAGCGTTTTCAGTTGGGCATCGGCATCGTCACGCGCTTTCGCGGATAAGGCTGGTTTAAATGCTAGTGCTTGTTCATAGAAAGCCACCGCCTTTTTTTCGTCTCCCAATGCCTGCCAGGTTTGGCCTAACCGGTAATTGACTCCAGCAGTGGCATTGATCCGCAAGGAATTTTCTAAGGATAACAGTGCCTCTTGTGGTTTGCCTTGTTCCAGCAATGAGCGGCCAAGTCCAAGATAGGCTGGTGCAGCATCAGGGTTGCGCTGGATAACAGCCAAAAAGACTTTTTCGGCTTCGACAAACTGCTTTTCTTTATTCAAATTCAAGCCAATCTCAACGAGCAAGTCGCGTTGTAGTTTGTTGATAACTTTACTGTTATTCGCGTTAACGGCCAAAGCACCTAAGCTAGCTTTCTCATAGTCTTCGTCATACAAATCAAATTTGGCCTGCAGCAATTTTGCAACTTCCGGGTTTGTTTTTTCCGTTGCGCGAATAAGTTTTTTCGCGCTGGACGTGCTGCCGCCCATTAACCCAGGGACTTCCAGATAAAATGACAGCAACGAAACTGCAGCGTCATAGTTGGTCGGGTCTAATTCAATTGCTGTCTTAAAAGAATCGCGAATGGTGCCAAGAGAACCAACCACTGCCATCATGTCGCCTTGTTCTGCAGTTGCGCCTAGCACATTACCAAGCGACTCATGGCATTCAGAATTTTTTGGATGGTGCTGAATACACTGCTCTGCCAATTTGCTAGCGCCGTCAAAACGCTTAATGTTGCCCTCGAGCAAAATTAAATCAATGTTGGCGAGCAATGCATCGGCATTATTTGGTTCGCTGGCGAGTTTAGCCGCGACCGCACTTTCAACTTCGGCATACTTTTTTGCGTCGATTAGCGCAGAGTATTCATGTGCCTTCACCGTCGAAATGCCGATGCTGGCGGTTAGCAACAGTGCAACTTTGATTGATTGTGTAAGCTTCGGGCGGCGGAAACTAAAATGGCGCATGGCGTTTTTTCCAAAAGGTTATTGGTAAATTTCAAAGAATTCATTTAGTGAAATCATTCTCTGACGATGTTCGATGCGAGCAGTGTCGCTGTTTGGAAAAACGGCAGCAATCGGTAAGGGACGACTGACGGTTTGCTTGTCATGAGTGACGAAAAAACGCGGCTAAGCGGCGTTGCTGCAAACTAAAAAAAATGGCGCCGCGAAGAGGCAGCGAGAAATGTGGACTACTTTGCAATCGACATAAGCACCATCTACCTAACCACGGCCATCTACTTTTTAAATTGTGGGTGGCCTTTTTAGTTGTTGCCTTTTTAAGCTGTTAATTCTGATTTCCAAATCTTGCCAAGTAGTGCCAAACCTTTTTTAAATCTTGGTCGCTGTACAGATTGCCATTCACTGCGGCGTCAATTGTGTCAGGTTTAATGATTCCATCTCTGGCAATTGCGTGAGCGAGTTGAACATATTTCTCGCCGCGATACTCAGGGTAGTCCAATAGCTTTGACACTTGCACCATAAAGCCATTGTGCCACTCAACTTTGCAACCAAGTTCCCAAGCTGCATCTTCGATTGCTGTGCCTCGGTAGCAGGGATCCAACACTATGCTCTCAACATCAGCGCTGACAAAGATATCCCCATGCACGTGAGCCTCGATGTAACTATCTAACACGTCCAAATTATCAGAATTCGCTAGCTCAATTAAATGTTGGACATAACCCGCATAGGCAAATTCTTTTGGCCCGATCCAGCTTTCCGGATAACAGAACGTTGTCCTGTCTAAAACAGCGGATTTTAGTTTGAAAAAGGAAGAACCAAATCGTGGCGATGCGCCAGCCCCGAGTTGCTGATAATTCAAGGCTCCGTACTTGGGCCTATCGCTTGGCCGAGCATTGTCATAGAGTCCAGAAAATGCAGTACTTTCCCATTTCCAACGATCACCGCCAACGTAAGCGCTCAGACCGCCATTACTGGTACCCGTCTCAAACTGGGAACGAATAAATCCGTCTTTTGCGAGCGCTCTTAAAACTTCTTGCCCGTCAGCAGTCAGCCTATCAGGGTGGAAGTTTATGGTTATTTCCAGTGCGTGAAGGCAGTCCTGGTGCAGAGTATTATCTCGGAATAACTCGATTACCGCCTGCTGTGTCAGATTAAGTGCATTATTCATAGTCCGATGTTTAATCGCTCCTTGTTCGATGTAGACATTACAGAACGTTTGCCGTCGTCTTGGGTTCTAGCCGTCATATAGTTTTGACCACATCGTTTTAACCGTGTAACTGTGAGCAAGTTAAAACGATAATGCCCGCGTTTTAAACCTTCGGGCAATACGCGAATTCTTCGAATTTTTCGAACTCAACAATGTGCTGAGTCTTAACAAACCCGCTTTCCTCACATCTGCTTAAAGTGGTGCAAGTAACTGCGGCTTACTGGCAGGTTATCGCTGCGGCCTTTTAAAAAGACGGTGGCAGTTTCGTTGTCGCCGCGGATGACGTGACTTATCCTGTCCAGATTGACCACGACCGAGCGGTGGATTTGCACAAAGAGGTTGTCGTCGAGCTGGGCTAATAACTCTTTTAATGGCGTGCGGATGAGTGCTTCAGCGGCTTTACCTTCGTGGTCGCGCCAACCGACCAGCGTGTATTTCTCGTCTGAGCGCAAGAAATCAATGTCTTCTACCGAAATCATCCGTACTGACTGGCCAATGGATGCTTTGATCCAGCGTAAAGGCTCTGGCGCGGCTTTTTTTTGTAAGCGCGCTTCCAGTTTATCCAATAAAGTCTCGATGTCGGGGGTTTCTTGCTTCGCGCCTAAGCGCTCACGCAGCCGCGATACGGTTTCAGCAAGACGCTCCGGAACTACCGGTTTAACTAAATAATCCAAAGCGCCTTGGGCAAAAGCTTCTACCGCATATTCGCTATAGGCGGTGACAAATACAAAGTGCGCTTGGCGACCAATTTGGCGCGCAACTTCAATGCCGGTCATCCCTGGCATATGAATGTCTAAAAAACATACTGTGGGTTTAAAAGTTTGAAACAGTTCCAGCGCTTCACGGCCATTACGCGCTTCGGCAACAATATTTAATTCTGGCCATGCGGCGGTCAGCAGTCGCGTTAAAGCACTGCGCAGCAGGGGTTCATCGTCGGCGATTAAGGCAGTCGGTTGGCTTGAAGTCATGTTAATCTCCGAAATGCTTGCTAGAGGTTTTATCTGGCCACTGCGCTGGAATACTGATGTTTACACAAAAGCCATGGGGTTCCAGCGCCTGCAAACTCAGTTGGGCTTGCTCAGCAAAAATCAGCTGTAACCGTTCGCGCAGATTGGCTAAACCGGTACCTAAACCAGCACTTGCTTGCTGTGCGCTCAGCCCAACGCCGGTGTCTTTGACTTGGGCGAGACAGCGACCATCTTGAATGCGCACGGTCACGGCAATTTGACCGCCTTCTTCGCTAGGGTCTATGCCATGGCGGATGGCGTTTTCGACCAGCGTCAATAGGGTCATCGGCGGGCAATGCACGGCTAATGCTGCATCTTCTGCTGCAATAGTAAACTGCAGCCGGTCGGGCATGCGCATATGCATTAATTCAAGATAAGCCCGAACCAAGTCTAGCTCCTGACCAAGGGTGGTGACATTGTTGTGCAAATTTGGCACGGCGGCGCGTAAATAGGTGATCAAACTATTCAGTACTGTCGATGCTTGTGAGGAACCAGAATCGACCAACTCACGCACGTTGGCCAAGGTGTTGAATAAAAAATGCGGTTCCACCTGAGCTTGCAATAAACGCAATCGCGAATCCAATGCGTCTCTGGCAAATTCGCTGCGCTCAAGCTCGAAGGATAACGCCTGACGCTGGGCTTGGCCGTTGATATGACGATACAACGCCGACATAGCAATCCACGGCGACACTAATAATCCCGCTGCCAGCAAGGTCGCAAACCCAAACATTTTTTTCGCATCGGTTGTCCACACTTCGGGATGAGACCAGGTGGTGATTGAATAAATAAGCACCGCGGCAAAAGGCGTTACTATCGCGACTGCGGCCACTTGAAGTACCCACCGCGCCATCCAGCTCGGCAATCTTCGTGGCCAGCGTTCGAGGATGCCAAACGCCAGTAATTGCACAAGCCCAACAAATAACACTCGGGTCGGCGGTAAGAACCAGCTGGATTGAAAAATCGGTAACCACAACAGGCTTAATATTGTGCTTGCTAGGAGCACAACCCGTAGGCGAGGCCAGCTAAATATTGCTGGTGTTGTGAAAAATAAAACGGGCGGCTCGCGATGGCGCATAGGTTAAGTCGCTCTACATTAGATACTGAATTTTATCGAGAACATTTCTCATGGCATGCCAATAGCTTACACCGTTATTGCGGCGCTGGCAGTGCCGTCAGTGATGATTGACGCCGTGATAGGTGCCAATCACGTTATAAGAAGACCAAACACGTAAATGCGCCAAATTATGACTAGGGAATGATAACCCTAGTCGTTGGCACTTTCGAAATAGTATGGCTGACCCCAAATACCGGACCCCAAACATAAACTCCGCCGTTTATCCGCGCATATCGTCATCAAGTTTAGCCAATCCGTCATTCAGCCATCGCATCAACGCAAAATTGCCCATTTACTTTATGCTGTCCGCCATCAGTACACAACAACTCGCAATTTGCGCAGAGGACTTATGACTTGGATCCATATTATTGCCGGCTTATTGGCCATTTGCTCTGGCGCAATCGCGATGATTGCAGGGAAAGGCTCCCCATTGCACCGCAAATCCGGGACAGTGTTTACTATCTCGATGTTAATCATGACCGGCAGTGCCGCCATCGTTTCGTTGTTTTTGCGTATTGACCATGTTACCGGTGTGGCCGCGTTGTTTACCGCATATTTGGTGGTGACCTCGTGGTTGGTGGTGAGGCGCAGTGTGCAGCAGAGTTATGCGCTATTAGTTGGCATTGCGCTGGCGGCTGTGGTGCTTGGGTTTTACGCGCTTAGCCTTTGGTTCAATTTTTTGGCAGATCCGCACAGCTTAATCACCAAAAATAGCCCACCGCAGACCTTATTGGTATTCGGTAGCATTAGCTTAATCTGCGCCGCGTTAGACTTGCGACTCATTCACGCCGGGCAGATTGTCGGCGCGCAGCGGATTGTTCGTCACTTGTGGCGGATGTGTTTTGCCATGCTCATCGCCACAGGCTCATTTTTCACTGGCCAAATGCAAGTCTTCCCAGCGATTGTGCGAAAAGCGACGTTACTGGGTCTGCCAATCTTGGTTATTCCGGTGCTGCTGGTGTTAATAACAACCCTGTATTGGTTAGCGCGAACTTTACTTAAACGCCAACAAATGCGAACGACGTAGTTATTCGCCAATTAGCTATCCATAGCAGGCATTATTTTCCTTAGCTAACCAAATCCAGACTGTAAAGCTTTTCTATGTTGTGTCACCTTTCTTTACATATTTGTATGTGGTAAATGTTTTTATATGGTTAAGTCTTTGTTTTTAAAAGGATTGTTTTTTTTGGCTTGTGTTTTGCATTCCCCGAATCGCTTTCAGGTGAAGTGTTAAAAAGTACTTAGCCGTCAATGTGTTATAAAAATAATAAAGGAAATAAAATGAAAAACAGATTTTTAAAGGGCTTGCTTGCTAGTTTTATTTTGTCCGTCAGTGGGATGGCCAATGCCGGATTAATTTTAAATATCACTGATGATGGTTTTGGTGGTACCCGGTGGCAGTTGTCAGGCAGCACCATTGCGAGCTCGACTTATAGCCAAAATAGTATTTGGGCATGGAATATTAGCAACATGGTAAATACTAGCGTTTCAGGACTTTGTGTTGGCTTATCGTCTGGTAGTGGCAGCATGTTTTCGACAACGTCAGGTACTGTGAACATTTTTGATGTTTGCTCTGTGGCAGATTACGGCAGTTCTTTTGATTTATTATCAGCTCGTGTTGGCTCTATTACTTTTGCTATTGGCGACATTGTCTCTTGGACAGGTAATTTTACTACTTCAGTTGCTTTTGCTTCATTGAATCAAGGTACATATACAACAAAATCTCTATACAATTTCAGTACTAACCAAATGGAAGATTTTTTAACTATTAATATTGGCCGTGCACCATCGGTCCCAGCTCCTTCAACTGTTGCAATTTTTGCACTAGGGTTGTTGGGTTTGGCGGTGCGCAGAGGTCATAAACGCGGTTAATCCTCGTTTTTTCATCAATTGACACTGGTCAAGCTGATCAGTGTCAATATTGCAAGAATCAACAGGTACACTCCTTACTCCACTTTTCGCCGAGCAAATCACCTAGGGTTTTATGTTGTCAGATGAACTCGACAATACATCGCTATCTGAACTCAGATTCTGCCCATACATGCCTGCACTTAGCGGTAACCCTATAGACTTAAGTTCTGTGGGAGTGCTCCACCATCGAGTACAGATGCGCTTAATTGTCGCGTCATGAAAATGCAATCTGCCCGGTTAACCCTGCCATTTTGTGTTAAATAGCGTAATCACTCTGAATGTATTCAATTTAGGAATTTACCAGCCCTTTACTTTGCCCCATCTGAAACCTGACACAGCCATCTTTATACTTTTCTAACTTTGAACAAGAACAAGAGGTGGATGATGAAATACGTGATTACGCTAATTTTAGGGTGGACGCTTTGTGCATGCGGCGGCGGAGAAACTGAGGAAGTTTCGACACCTCCGGTAAGCGTCAATGCTGCACCGACAGGAACAGTGCAGATCCAAGGTGCGGCGCAAGAGGGTTCGATATTGAGTGTCAATTCGACCCTTGCAGATGCTGATGGTTTAGGGGTTTTTCAGTACCAATGGTTTCGTAATTCGACAGCCATTGCCAATGCGGTTGGCGCTAGTTATACCGTCACTGCTGCTGATGTCGGCGCCAGTCTCTATGTACGTGTGAACTATATCGATGGCAAAAATAATCAAGAGCAAGTTCAAAGTGCAGCAACCAGCGTGGTAATTGCGATACCTGTGGTCAGTAGCAAACCCAATATTCTGCTGATAATTGCCGACGATTTTGGTTTAGATTCCTTTAGTTTATCTGCTTACGGCGACAAAGCCCGCAAGGCGTCAACGCCACAACTGGAGAAACTGGCCAGTAGCGGAATTGTGTTTGACAACCTTTGGGCAACCCCTGCATGCACCACCACTCGCGGCAGCATAATTACCGGTAAACATGGTGTGCATAGTGGAATAAGTTTTGTGCCTGCAGTGTTGGATAGCTCAGCAATGACGCTGCAACGATATTTACGAAACCAGACAGCCAGTGCTGATTATCAAAATGCAGTGATTGGCAAATGGCACTTAGGCGGGACAGCGCCAGCAAACACGCATCCGAATGACAGCGGCGTTGATTATTATGCCGGTAACATCACTGGTGTTTTACCTTCATATACAAACTGGACGTTGATCACGCAAGGGATCAGCAGTAACAGCACCGAATACCACACCACTAAGGTCACCAATCTGGCTCTTGAGTGGATCAACAAACAGCAAAATGCGCCATGGTTTTTATGGTTGGCTTATGCAGCGCCGCATACCCCCTTTCACTTGCCACCAACAGATTTGCATGCACGCGATGATTTAAGCGGCACCGCTGAGGACATCGCGGCACGGCCTCGCGATTATTACCTTGCCTCGGTAGAAGCTATGGATACCGAGATTGGACGGTTACTCAATGCGATGGATGCAAAAACTAGAGAAAATACCCTGATCATCTTCATTGGCGACAATGGCACGCCAGTTCAAGCCGTCGACAGTTCAGTGTTTAGCAGCAATCATGTGAAAAACTCTTTATACGAGGGCGGGATCCGCGTCCCAATGATCGTTGCAGGCAGTGGCGTTAGTCGCACCGGCGCCACCGAATCTGCTTTGATTAATACCACGGATTTGTTTGCCACCATCGCAACTTTAACAGGAGCCACTCAGAGCCAGATCAACGACAGTTATAGCTTTGTGTCCTTGTTAAAACCAAATGGCCAAGCGGCAAGAACAGTAAACTATTCCGAATTTGAAAGTGCCGACGTGCAAGGGTGGGTAGTTCGAGATCAGCAATATAAATTGCATCAGAACCTAAATGGTAGTCAGCAACTTTTTGATATATCAAAAGATATCAATGAGCAAACTGATTTGTTGCAATCATCGACTGACTACAGTCAAGTGGTCAGTCGCTTAAAAGCCGCAGGCGAGTCTATTCGCAGTGTCACCACCCAACCCACAGATATCACTGGGAAGATTTTTGTAAATCGCAGTATTAACTGTGGGGATTATGCGGCGAGTTATAAATCGCAGGTCAAAGATGTGCATAACAATACTGATTTCAGTGGTTCGCTGTCCATTGAAGTCACTGACACTAAGTGCCAGTTCCATACCAACGCAATTCCGAACCATCACTTTAATGATGGCGGCAATAGCTTCCCGAACAAAGTTAGTGCTCAGGATGACCATTATGAAATACCAAGACAACCAGCAGCTGCCGCAGCGGTGACGCCGCTAAGTTTGCAGGTTGATAATGCGATTTTATTAAACGGCGTAAAGGTCGATATTCTGGCGGCCGGTTGCTACAACGTCGGTAATGGCAAAGTTGGCTGCAACGATATGGCGACACCTTGGCGTTATGACCCAATGCATAAAGCGAATGGCTTTGAAGTCGATAGTCATAATGCCCATTCACAACCTGATGGCACTTATCACTACCATGGTACTCCCAACGCCTTTTATGCCGCTGAAGCTGGTGTGCAATCGTCACCAGTGGTGGGGTTTGCTGCGGATGGCTATCCGATCTACGGGCCCTATGTTGCGGTGAATGATGTGATTAAAAAAGTCACATCGAGCTATCGTCTGAAATCCGGGACTCGCCCGACGGGCGCCGCTGGTCCTGGTGGCAGTTATGATGGTCAATTTCGCGATGACTATGAGTATGTGGCGGGTCTTGGTGACTTAGATGAATGTAACGGCATGACTTACAACGGTTCTTATGGCTATTACATCACTGATGGCTTTCCATACATTCTGAGCTGCTTTAAAGGCACACCAGACTTAAGTTTTCATAAATAACGCCGAACAAGCTGTCATGAAAACGCAGTCAGAGTTTGCTCTGACTGCGTTTTGTATTGTGAAGTCGCGTGCTTGTTACGACATATCAGCCGGTATGGCTCTGTCGAATCGCGGCAATGGTCGCGAGTGCTAGTGGTGAGGCGCTGTTGCTCTTGGCGGTGATTAACATCACCGGTATTTGATAGTGGTAGCGCTCTGGCAGGATGGCGCGAAATAGGCCTTTGTCGACCCAGTGGCTGGCGAAATGTTCAGGCAGGTAACCGATGAATTTTCCGGACAAAATCAAGTGGGCAATGCCTTCGTCGTGATAAGCACTGGCACTATTTTGGTAGTTTAGGTCGTCATTGCGGCTTTCTTTATCGCGCAGGTAATTACTAGTGACCACTTCTGCTTGTGGCAGTAACCGATTGATTTCTTTGCTATCGCTAGCAAATAGTGGGTGGTCTTTGCCGCAGTAGAGGTAGTTAGTTTCATTATGTAGCGGCAAATAATCCAAGCCGCGAATGTGATGGCGACTAACCCCGATGCCAACCAAAGAACGGCCGTTGGCGACAGATGTTTCCACTTCGCGCGCTTCGCAAACATAGATATCAAATTGCAGATTGTCGCTTTTGGCTTTGAGCGTTGCTATGGCTTGCGCGACTCCGCAGCGCGGATCGCTGACTAAAGTATCAATAATGGCGATGGTCACGCGGCCTGACAGTTGTTGTTTTGAACCAGCGACTGTGCTGGCAAAGGTTTCACACTGCTGCAATAACTCAAGCGACGCTTGATAGGTAATGCGTCCGGCATCGGTTAGTTCAAAGCCGCTGCGGCCACGTTTACAAAGCGTGAGGCCCAAACGAATTTCCAAGTCCGACAAATGGGTGCTGATAGTCGAGCGGCCAATATTGAGTCGTGACTCGGCCGCAGATAAGCCGCCGCATTCAACAATGGTGACAAAAATGCGCAATAAGCGTAAATCAACGTCTTGAACCTGCATCAGATTTTGCCTTTTCTGCTTTGTTTGCTGGGATAAGTGCTATCCGCCGGAGTTTGTTTTGCGAGCGAACGAACCTGCTGATCCGGGAAACCGCTTTGTGTGCGACTTTAGTTCGATAAATCCGGAATAAGATACGATTATTATGTATTTATAAAACTTCAGTTGCAAGCTAGCATGGCCTCATCAATAGTCTTAGCGGCAAACTAAGGTCTCTCTAGAGTTGATAAAGCTCGGGTCGCGATAACAACTGCCGCAAGATCACTACGACAACAGGTTGAGGAATAGCGAAATGACATTTAAATACGGTATTGACCACTTAGATTTGGACACCGTAAACGGTATCGCCAACGGCAGCATTAAGGCAGAGCTTTGTGCTGATGCCATTGCCAAAATTAATCAAAGCAGCAGCAATGTTGCGGTGATGGCGGCGTCTGATAAAGCAATTTATGGCATCAATACTGGCTTTGGTCCGTTATGCGATACGCAAATCTCGCCAGCGGAAACCGCGTTATTACAAAAAAACTTGCTGATCACTCACGCTGTCGGTGTTGGTGAGCCTATTGCTAAAGCAATTTCTAAGTTAATGCTGATCACCAAAGTGCATGCGCTGAGCCAAGGCTTTTCTGGTATTCGCTTGGTAGTCGTCGAGCGGATGCTGAAGTTTATCGAGTTAGATTTAATTCCGGTGGTGCCAGAACAGGGTTCGGTTGGCGCATCAGGCGATTTAGCACCGCTGTCGCATTTATTCCTGCCATTAATCGGTGAAGGTGAGTTCTGGCAAGGCGAAGGCAAAGCGCAAACCTCGGTGCCTGCGATTGATGCGCTGCGCGAACATGGTTTGCAGCCGTTAGAGTTGCAAGCCAAAGAAGGTTTGGCGCTGATTAACGGCACCCAGTTTATTTTGTCGCACGGCATTACCGCGCTTATCAAAATGCGTTATCTGCTGAATTTGGCCGATGTCGTTGGCGCCATGAGTATCGAAGGCATGCAAGGCAGCGGCTCGCCGTTTCGCCCTGAACTGCACGCAATTCGGCCATTTGTTGGCAATATCGAAGTGGCAGCGCGGATGCGCCGGTTATTTAAAGATTCGCAAAATATGTCATCGCATACCGGCTGTGCTCGGGTACAAGACCCATATTCACTGCGCTGCATTCCGCAAGTACACGGTGCCTCGCGAAATGCCTTTTACCATTTAAAAGAATTGGTGGAAATCGAGATGAACTCGGTCACCGATAACCCAATTGTGATTAGCGCGGAAGAAGCGTTATCGGGTGGCGGCTTCCACGGCCAACCACTGGCGATGGTGTTGGATTACAACTCAATTGCTGCCGCTGAGCTTGGTAATATCTCTGACCGTCGTTGTTATTTGTTGCTCGAAGGTCTGCATGGTTTACCGCGTTTGCTGACCCGTTCAGGTGGCTTAAACTCGGGCATGATGATCCCGCAATACACCACTGCGGCTTTAGTCACCGAAAACAAATCGCTGTGTTTCCCACCGTCAGCTGACAGTGTACCGACCTCAATGGGCCAAGAAGATCACGTATCGATGGGCAGTATTTCTGGGCGTAAACTCAATCAAATCCTTGGCAATTTAGAGAAAATTTTGGCCATCGAATTGATGTATGCCGCGCAAGCTATTGATTTCCGCCGGCCAAATACCTGCTCTGATTTAGTTGAAGCGAACCACGCGATTATTCGTAGCAAAGTGGCCATGCTGGAAGAAGATCGGCTGTTAAAACCGGATATCGACGCGATGATTAATCTGGTGAAAACGCAGGCGTTAAAAGTCGAATTTTCTATTGAAGCATAAGGAGTGTGTTTGATGACTTTCCAACAACAAATTCAGCAAGGCATTCCAGCAACATTGCCAGCGGCTAAGCCGTATCCGGCGGATGCGAATCGGGCGCCAAAGCGTAAAGACATTTTAAGTAAAGCGGAAAAGCAGCTGGCGGTGCGTAACGCGCTGCGTTATTTCCCGGCAGCATGGCATGGCGAACTTGCGGTTGAGTTCGCCCGCGAGCTCAATGACTTTGGCCGTATTTACATGTATCGCTTTAAGCCAGAGTATGCAATCAAGGCACGGCCAATCGCCGATTATCCAGCCAAGTGCCAACAAGCTGCGGCAATAATGTTGATGATTGATAACAACTTAGATCCAGCGGTTGCCCAGCATCCAGAAGAATTAATTACTTATGGTGGCAATGGCGCGGTATTTCAAAACTGGGCGCAATATCGCTTAACTATGCAGTACCTAAGTGAAATGGCTGAAGACCAAACGCTGCACATGTATTCTGGTCATCCGATGGGATTATTCCCATCATCGCTCGAAGCGCCACGGGTGGTGGTAACCAACGGCATGATGATCCCGAATTACTCTAAACCGGATGATTGGGAACGTTTTAATGCTTTAGGCGTCACCCAATACGGTCAAATGACCGCGGGATCTTTTATGTACATTGGCCCACAAGGCATTGTGCATGGCACCACCATTACGGTGATGAATGCGTTTCGTAAAGTGCTGCCAAAAGGCCAAAGTCCAAAAGGTAAAATCTTCTTAACCGCAGGTCTTGGCGGTATGAGTGGTGCGCAGCCAAAAGCCGGTAACATTGCTAACTGTATTACGGTGTGTGCGGAAGTGAATCCAAAAGCCGCTACCAAACGTCATCAACAAGGCTGGGTCGATGAGCTCATCGACAACATGCCAAGCCTAATTGCGCGGGTGAAACAAGCGCAGGCCGGTGAAGAAGTGGTCTCAATTGCCTACATCGGCAACGTGGTCGAAGTATGGGAAGCCTTTGCCGAGCACGATATTTTCGTGCATTTGGGCTCAGACCAAACGTCTTTACACAACCCATGGTCGGGTGGTTATTACCCAGTAGGTATTAGTTACGACGAGGCTAACCGCTTAATTCGCGAAGAGCCGGAATTATTCAGAGCCAAGGTGCAGGATACGTTAAAGCGCCACGCTGCCATTGTGAATAAACATACTGCCAAAGGCACCTATTTCTTTGACTACGGTAATGCGTTTTTGCTAGAAGCTTCGCGGGCTGGCGGTGATGTTATGGCGCAAAACGGCATCGACTTTAAATATCCATCTTATGTGCAGGATATTTTGGGGCCTATGTGTTTTGACTATGGCTTTGGTCCGTTCCGCTGGGTTTGTACTTCAGGTAAAGCAGAAGACTTGGACAAAACGGATGCCATTGCAGCCGAGGTGTTAAAACGTCTGATGGCGGAAGCGCCGGAAGAAATTCAGCAGCAGATGCAAGACAACATCACCTGGATTTTAGACGCGAAGCAAAACAAACTTGTGGTGGGTTCACAAGCGCGGATTTTGTATGCGGATGCACAAGGTCGCGCTGAAATTGCTGCGGCATTTAACGACGCGATTAAACGCGGTGAGATTGGTCCTGTGGTGCTTGGCCGCGACCATCACGATGTCAGTGGTACCGATTCGCCATTCCGCGAAACCTCTAATATTTATGACGGCAGCCGTTTTACTGCGGACATGGCCATTCATAACGTGATTGGTGACAGCTTCCGCGGCGCCACTTGGGTTTCTATCCATAACGGCGGTGGTGTTGGTTGGGGGGAGGTGATGAACGGTGGGTTTGGCATGCTATTGGATGGCTCGCTTGAGGCCGAACGTCGGCTGAAATCAATGCTGTTTTTTGACGTCAACAATGGCATCGCCCGTCGCAGCTGGGCGCGTAACAATGAGGCCGATTTCGCGATCCGTCGTGAAATGGCGCGCACGCCAAAACTGCAAGTGACGCTAGCCAACCGCGTTGACGACGAAATATTGAATCAGTTGCAGTTTTAAGCTGGTAGTGAGCTATGTTTGCGAACGCAGCTCACTTTTAGTGTTTGCTATCAGTGTTTGCAGTCAGTGTTCGCCAATAGCGCTTGCCAGCAATATCCCAAGCGACATCTCTTGCCCGAAGGCAGGGGATGTTTGCCTTGGCTCGCCAGCTAATTTCAATCAAAAATTAATCGCAATCATTAGTTAATTTCAATCAGTAGCTCATTGCGTCTTAGCATTGGCAGTGTCATCGGGCCATTATAGCCCGCCTCAATTGGCGCACTGGTCGCCACATAACCTTGAGCCTTCAGCCAATCTTTTAAGATCTTCGAATGTTCAGCCACATTACTTTTGCTTAAAGTGCCACTAAATTGAATGGTCGCTACTTTATAGTTTTTCACTTCGCTGACTTGTACTGATGGATCATTGGGCTTGGGCGTGTTTTGCAGGGTAAAGTCTTTTGGCATCACAAATGACATCATTGCCTTGCCATCTTGATTATTCATCAATACTGGCGCAGTCATGGCGATTTCAGTGCCTTGCTCGTCATTACCTTGCTTTGCAGTGGCTTGCCCGTTCATAAAGACCGGAGCTGTCATTGAAATTTCCCGAGCAACCTGATTGTCACCGCTGATATAGCGAAACAGTTTTCTAAATGCACTATTTCGGCCGTCACCCGACATATCCGTTGAAACCAGCACCATAGATCCATAGTTACGAATTTCAATCTTCAGTGTTTCGTCGGCTTTTAACAGCGTATACGGTGCGGTTTCGACGTCACTTTTTCCAAACACAGAGCACCCCGTTAACAATATTGCACTCATTATCGATAATAGTTTCACAGATCAGGTCCTCAATTTGGCTCGCTTATAAGGTGATACGTTTACCCGAGCGAAAAAGCGCACTTTTTTATGCAATGAATGGCAATTGCCGACTAAAGTGTCATTTGTCTGTGCTAGCTTTGGGGCAGTAGTGTTGGAGTTTCCGCATTAAAATATACTCAGCATTGTGGTTGTGACCGCCGTTTAGCTCCCGCGGCAACGGCCGGTTGGAAAAACGCAGGTTTAATTTTTCTAGGACAATATTTGCATGACTGAAAAATTCCGTGAAATATTGCATAAGCGATTGACGAGACGTCGCTTTTTGCAGGGTAGTGGAGTCTTGGCACTTGGTGCTGGCTTACCGATGTTCAGTGGCGCTGCGCCGGCCACTGGTATTCAATCGAGCCTGACTTTTACTGAAACCAGTCATGAGCTTACGCCGCAACTTGAAGTCCCTAGCGGCTATCAATCCCAAGTTTTGCTGAAATGGGGCGAGCCGCTATTCGCCGGTGGTCCTGCTTTTGATCCGCTCAAACAATCTGCGGAAAAGCAGCAACAGCAATTCGGTTATAACAACGATTTTATTGGATTTTTGTCGCTCCCTTTGGGCTCAGCCATTTCAACGCATGGTCTTTTGGTGATTAATCATGAATATACAGTGCCGCAAATTATGTGGCCTGGTTCACCCAATGATATGAGTTTAAACAAAGCACAAACCGACACCGACATCGTCGCCCATGGTTTGTCAGTAGTGGAGATTGAACTCGTCGATGGTGTGTGGCATCAGCGTAAAAATTCCGCTTATACCCGCCGGATCACGCCATTCACGCCGATGCACATTAGTGGTCCTGCCGCGGGTAGTGCTCGTCTGAAAACCGCTATTTCTCAAGATGGCGTTCATACTTTGGGGACTTATGGCAATTGTGCTGGCGGGGTAACTCCTTGGGGGACAGTGTTAACCGGCGAAGAGAATGTCGACATGATGTTTGCCGGTGATTTCAGTAAAAGCCCAGAGGCTGCCAGCTTAAAACGTTTTGGCATGTCGGCTAAACCCAGTAAAAGCTGGGCCGCACACTATCCACGTTGGGATCTCAGCAAAGAGCCGAATGAAAGTTTCCACATGGGTTGGATTGTCGAAATTGACCCGTATGACCCGGTTTCTATCCCGAAAAAACGCACTGCGCTGGGCCGCTTTAAGCATGAAGGCGCAAATGTGTATATCAACGCTGACCAACGCGTAGTCGCTTATATGGGCGACGATCAGAAGTTCGAATATTTATACAAATTTGTCTCGAAAAGCACTTACCAGCCTGACAATCGCGCGGCCAACTTACAGCTATTAGACGAGGGCACGCTGTTCTGTGCCCGATTTGATGCCGATGGCACAGTGAGTTGGTTGCCGCTGGTGTTTGGTCTGGGGCCGCTGACTGTTGCGAACGGCTTTCGCAGTCAAGCCGACGTATTAATTGATGTGCGTAAAGCTGCGGATTTATTGGGGGCGACGCCAATGGACCGACCCGAGGACGTGGAGGTAAACCCTGCCAATGCTGCAGTTTATGTCATGCTGACCAAGAACGCGGATAGAACACCTGCGCAGCGTTCACCTGCCAACCCACGAGCGCAGAATAAAGCGGGGCAAATAGTCGAATTAATTGCGCCAAAAGGTGATCACACCGCCACTGTATTCGCTTGGGATATGTTTTTGCTCGCAGGACGACGTGACGACCCAACTACCACTTATCATCCGGCAACCGGCGTCAACAGCTGGCTGGCCTGCCCAGATAACTGTGCTTTTGATTCAAAGGGGCGGATTTGGGTGACGTCTGATGGCGCCGAAGATTTTGGCATTGCCGAAGGGATCTGGGCTGCCGATGTCGCTGGGATTTCTCGGGCTTTGGTGAAGCGGTTTTTGCGGGCGCCATTTGGTTCAGAAATTTGCGGGCCGTTTTTTACCCCAGATGATCGCCATTTATTTTGTTCAGTGCAGCATCCAGCCGAAGGCAGCAGTTTTGAACAACCGTCGACTCGTTGGCCGGACTTTGTCGAAACAATGCCAGCACGACCTGCAGTGGTGGTGATTAATCGCAAAGATGGACAAGTTGTTGGAAGTTAATGAAAACTTTTTAACCACCGTTTTGTTGTTTATTTAAGCGGGGATTTTTTTCAAATCCCCGCTTTTATTGACTTGACAGTTTAATAGATCCAGTCGCATATTAATTCTCAGTCTTTAGCAACTTTATGCAGGTTTGACATGGCGATACTGAGCAATCAGCACATCGACACTTCATTTGCGCTGGCACCCAAGCCGGCCAATCTGCATGCTGTTTCCGCTGATTACCACCTTTCTGAGTGGTTTGACGAGTAGATATCTCCCCCATAATCCCAAATTTTTGTGAGTCTAGTGTTTGCGCGCTTGGCTTGCAGAATGCTTGCAGGATGCATTTTTAATCAGCCCAACAGCTGGCCCTTTTTTAGGGTAATTCACTTGGATGTGACCTTACTGGCGTTAATTTCAATGTTCAAAGATGCAGCAAGTGCTACTGAGATAAGACTATTTCCTTATCCGCAGCACGCGGTCGAATGAGTTATATCCAACATCGCTGAAGAGCCGAGTAACAGGTGGGATCGCAAAAACACACCGCCGGATCTGCAAGTTGTTCGAGGATAGCTGTTCGGCGAAGCTCACAACCAACATTGACGATCTAAACGCCGACATCACAATAAAAATAGGTAGGATCGCAAAAATGAAAGCACACGTCCTCTTTGGCGCTGTTGCGTTATTGCTCTCAAGCAATGCGCAGGCCTGTTTGCAACAAGAATCTGAAAGTAACAACACACAAAATACTGCTGATAGTCCGCTCTGCAGCAATCAACAAGTCGCTGGTGCAATTGGCAGTAACAGTGATGTTGATTGGTATAGTTTTGACACCACCAGTACTGGCAATATCTCGGTTTCACTGAGTCATGGCAGCACCGCTGATTTTGATTTTTATTTATACCGCGCGACCGGCAGTTACATTATGTCGGGGCAAAGTAGCAGCAACCCTGAGACTGGCACTTATAACGCGTCGCCTGCGGGCAAACACTTTGTCAAAGTGACGAGTTATCGTGGCACCGGCAGCTATAAGCTAACCGTCACCTTCCAAGGTGCTACAGGTGGAGGTGGTACCGAGCCGCCACCAACCAGTGGCTGCACCTTAGGCAGTCGCCCAGCGTTACCTTCGGGATTAACTACTTATCTACTTGGGGCTAGCACTGATAGCTGCCCGGCGTTAACTTCTGGCCAAGGCTCGTTATTACTGATGGGCGGGGGTACCGATGTTGACGCGGCATTTAGCTTGCGGGTTGGTCCACAAATTAAAGGCGGTAATATTGTCGTACTGCGAACCACTGGCACTAATGCTTACAATAGTTATCTGCAAGGTTTAACCAATGCTGCATCGGTGGAAACTATCATTGTCGACACCGTGACCAAAGCCAATTCAGCTTATGTCGAGTGGGCTATCAAAGCCGCTGAAGCGGTGTTTATCGCGGGTGGTGATCAGTCTGCCTATCTCAACGCTTGGCAAGGCACTAAAGTGTCAACCGCGCTGCAATATGTGTACAGCAAAGGTGGTGTTGTCGGAGGTACCTCGGCCGGTAATCACGTGCTCGGTCAATATGTCTACGATCCAGATGGTGTTGCAGGCGCGGTCAGCAATGAAGTGGTGAAAGATTATTGCCATAGCACGGTCAATATCAGTACCAATTTCCTCAACTTCCCACTGTTGGCAAATACTATTACCGATACTCACTTCCGCCAACGTGATCGGATGGGCCGTTCAGCGGTGTTCCAAGCCAAATTAGGCAGTAGCGGCAGAGTCATCGCGGTCTCGGAAGCGACCTCATTGTTTGTGACAGCTAATGGCGTCGGAGTGGTCGACGGGACAAACGAAGCGTACATTTTGCGTGCGGATGCGCAAACCCAGTACACTCAGACGGTCTGCGGTCAACCGGTGCGCATCACTGATTTGTTGCGTTACAAATTGCTGCCGGGCGATAGTTATAATCTGTCGACTAATAGCACAAGCATCACCCCGACTCGGTTGAGTATCGATGGTCGTAGCACCAGCTTTTACATCCCAACAGCACCTTATTAAATAGTGCTGTAAATAGTTGGACCTAAGTAATAAAGCGGCAGATGGATAATCTGCCGCTTATTGCAAGCCAACCGAAAATTGCATTGTCGATTATCCGAAACTTTATAGCGGCGTCTTGTCTACATGAGGACGTCATTTGCCTTTTTAGGTACGGTTGACAATACTATCCACAGTATCAAGCTTTAGGCGAGATCGGTGCCGAAGCGTCGCTACAAGGAATGAGTCGTGTATCTAGCCCGTCTGCTATGTTTAGCTGCTGCCTTGTGGAGTTGCGTGGTCCCCTCACGTGAAGTGCTGTTCCTTACGCTTGATTACCCTCCTTATTCATCGGAAGCAATGCCCAAAAAGGGGGCTGCTGTTGAGCTTCTGCATTTGATGCTCGAAGGCTCCGGGTTTGAGCCTAAGATCAAATTTATGCCCTGGTCCCGTTTACTCTACGAAATTGCCGAAGGCCGCGCTGATGGGGCGCTGTTATTTTGGCCAGAAGAGCTCAAAAAAGTCGACGTGTTAACGACCTCGCCAATTTTTTTGAGTCGGTTAGGTTTTTATATTCGAAGTGATGAACAACGTAGTCGTGAAGTACGATTGTTTGCGATGCACAAAAAGCGCGTGTGCACAGTTCGTGGTTATGGCTACCCGCTTGAATTAGCTGACGCAGAGGTGATTTTTGACGAAGCGCTTAGCGATGAAGTGAATTTACAGCGCGTGGCGATTGGTCGATGTGACTATGTTGCGTTGGAAAAAGCGGTTGGCGAGTACCTATTGTCCCAGCCTAAGCAGCTCAAACTCAAAGCAAAAGTAAGCTGGGCCGAGCCAGCTTTTGCTGAACTCCCGTTAACTTTTGCCGTGACTCGAGCGAAATCCGACAGTGATGCGTTGTTGCTGGCTCTTGAATCGGGCTTAGCACGATTAAGGTCGCAGCAACGGTATCAACAACTGTTAGCTGAATATGGGCTCGATCAACCTTAATCGCCTTCAATTGAACTAACTCCCTCATTTCGTTACCATAAGCGTTTTACACGGAAGTCGTTGTTTGTTATGAAATGGATGTTCTTTCTGCTCTGCCTAGGTTACAAATTGCCACTACTTGCAGCCGAGCAATATTCGAAATTTGACTGTGATAATTTAAAAGACCGCGTGGAATTTATTAAAAAGCGCGCAAGTTTGGGTTACGCCAACGAACTGACTGGCTCAGCAACCGACAAAGACCTCGCCCTGCTTCGAGAGTACAACTTACATTGCCTTAATCCTGTTGATACAGTCCGAGTGATCCGAGGTGCAGTTCAGGAGTCCCAAGCGGCTGAGTTTGCCGATACTGCAATCCAAGATATGCCTAGTTTCTCAGCCAACAACGCGATATTCCAAGGTGAGAAGGCGACAGCTTGGGCAGATTTTTATCAGGTGCCGAGCCGTTGTCGAAAGAAGCAGTTGAGTGAGTCTGATTTCATCGGCTGCGCCGAACATAAATCCGAGCAACGTGCCAAGTTTGAGCAACAGTGGCAAACCGCACAGGCGACAAGTTCACATGTCACTAGGCCGCAGCAAAGTACTATCGAAGTTCATCCTGCACGCTCTAGTGCGGTAGAATCACCGACGGTGAGTCCAGTATCAGTCAAAGCAAATGATCTATCACTGGTGCAATACTGGCAAGCACTTGATGAGCAAAATCAACGGTTTAAGTGGTATGGTCTCGTGATGTTGCTGCTGATGGCGATTGCTGGTTGGTTGGCTTGGCGGACTTAATCAGCGCAATTTGAATGTTCATTCTAGCGCTCGCTACCAGACCCAACTTTCGGGATCTCTGCCCATTTGGTGGTATAAGCAGGTGACAGCAGTTGCCGTTTCATGGCCCAATGTTGGTTGATGCCTTTCGCGGCAAAAAACACTTTCGCTTGACTTAATTGGTTAATCGCATCGATGACCGACATGAGTGCTTGTGGCCGCCGATTTTGGGTTGAGTGATCGTCGCTAAGCAGCGGCAGTTTACACTGCGGCGCATTATAGCTGATTGATGCTTCGTGCACCGATAGTGCGGGCACTAGTTCGGGCGCGATCGCAGGCAAAGCTCTTGGGTTAGTCGAATCGCTAAATAACTGGAATTGTTCAGTATTCCCGTCATAAAAATCGGCAAGCATCACGCCTGATTTGGCGTATCTGTAGCCGTCTTTCCAAATTTTGCGCAGCAGACACTCGGCCAAATGTAGGAAATCACGAGTGTCATCACTTGGCAGCACTAACGCTGCGGTGGCAGAGTTACTGTAAAACGGATCTCGACCGGCATCACTGAACGGGCTGGTACGAACGAATACAGTCAGCTGCTTGGCGCGAGATTGCTGTGCACGCAATTTCTCGCAGGCACGGTGCACATATTCGGCGACTGCTTGCTGCATCAAATGCAGTTCGGTAATGCGTTCACTAAATGCGCGTGAGCTGACGATTTCCTTTTTATTCGCCGCAATGGCTTCTAGAGCTAAACACGACTCACCGTTAAGCTCAGCCACGGTGCGCTCTAACACGACCGAGAATTGACGACGTAGCATCTTGGCGGGGGCGTCTGCGAGCTGTAGGGCAGAATAAATACCAATTTTATTCAAGCGTTTAGTCAGCTGACCGCCGATCCCCCAGACTTCACTGACGGGCAATAATGCCATCAATTTACGTTGGCGATTCCTGTCAGTGAGGTCAACCACTCCGGCTGTTTTGTGCCATTTTTTGGCGGCATGATTGGCGAGCTTTGCCAATGTTTTGCTTGGCGCTATGCCAACGCACACAGTCATGCCGATCCAGTCGCTAATGGTTTTTCGCACGCTTAAGCCAAATTCAGTTAAGTTGCTGCAAGCAGAAACCCCAGAAATATCCAAGAACGCTTCATCAATCGAATAGACTTCAACTTTCGGCGCCAGTTGCTCAAGAGTTGACATCACTCGCGCAGAAATATCGGCGTACAAGGCATAGTTGGACGAAAACACCACGATATCGTGCGCGGCGATTTGCTCTTTAATTTGAAAGTAGGGCACACCCATGCTGATGCCAAGAGCCTTTGCCTCACGTGAACGCGCAATCACGCAGCCATCATTGTTCGACAGCACGACGACGGCTTTGCTTGCCAAGTCTGGGCGGAACAACTTTTCGCAGGAGGCGTAAAAGTTGTTGCAATCAACCAAAGCGAATACTTTATTCATGGTTATGGACTCTTATGCGCTCTGCTCATTTGCCGAACCACATTAGTCACCACACCGAAGATTTGTAGCTCGTTATCGTTGGCTAAACAGATCGGCTGATAAGCACAGTTTCGTGGCACTAACATCAGCTGTGGCCGCAGACATAACTCTTTTACCGTAAATTCGCTATCGACTTGAGCCACCACGATGTCGCCATGTTGAGGTTTTACCGAGCGGTCGACCACCAGGATGTCGTTATGAAAGATCCCTGCGTCAATCATCGATTCGCCTTCGACACGCACAAAAAAAGTAGCTGCTGGTCTTTTGATGCAAAGTTCATTTAAATCAAGGGTTTGTTCCACATAATCTTGCGCAGGCGAAGGGAAGCCAGCGGACACTTTGCTAACAAATAATGGCAATTGCAACGCACTGACAATTGCTGATTGGGCTAAAAACGATACCGACATAATCACCAGATAACTGTATATATATACAGTTATGATCGCACGAATTTGCCAGTTGTCAACTTTTCCACCGATCTAGACGCTGCGAAGTGGCTGGGCACTAGTGTCAGTATCCGCTGACACTGCTGAATAACTTTTCGATTTGAAGATGCAATTAGATGGGGTTAGCGACAAGGATTGCCATTAAGCCGCGCCTGAAATTCACTAAGCGGCTCAGGTTTCGCCCAATAATAGCCTTGGCCTTTAAAGCAGCCTAATCGTGTTAATAGCACTAGGGTTTGCTCGTTTTCGATACCTTCAGCAATACATTGAAGTTCCAAGCTTGCAGCGAGCTGGATGATGGCACGAACGACCGCTTTGCTGCGGTCATCAGTCAATAATTTCTGGGTAAAAGACTGGTCGATTTTTAATAAGCCGAGCTCAAAATCTTGCAAATATGCCAAGTTCGAATAGCCAGTTCCAAAGTCGTCCAGCGAGAAATGTACGCCTTTGGCTTTGAGCACTTTAATTGCGCGCTGCAATAACCCCGCATTTTCGACCAACATAGTTTCGGTCAATTCAAGCTCTAGTAAGTCGCCGGAGAGCTCGCTCTCTTGCAACGCAGTTTGCACATCAAGTTCCAGATGGCGTCGACTTAACTGTGATTGCGAGACGTTCACTGCCACCCGAATTGGCCATTTAAGCCCTTGATTCCACAAGGCGCAGTCATGGCAAGCCTGCTGTAGCACCCAAAAGCCAATATCCGCCATCATGCCGGATTGCTCGGCGAGCGGAATAAATACGGCCGGTGAAATCATGCCTCGTGTCGGATGATGCCAACGTAATAGTGCCTCGGCGCCAAAGATCTGGCCAGTTTGTAAGTCATATTGTGGCTGGTAATACAATTCGAACTGCTGCTCGGGAAGGGCTTTTTTCAGGTCATTCAATAAGTTAAAGGTTTGTTCTGTTTGTTTGCTCAGCGCAATATCGAAGAAGCTACAGCTGTTTCTGCCACTATCCTTCACTTGATACATCGCCATATCTGCCTTTTGGCATAAAGTGTCGAAGTTGTCACCATCATGCGGGCATAAAGCGATACCAATGGAGCAGGTAGAACTGATTTCGGTATTGGCGATTTGTACCGGCGCCGCAACCGCTTCTAACAGTTTTTCGGCGAGCTGTTTTACTTCGAGTTGCGTTTGAAAACCTTCGGCAAGTACCAAAAATTCATCACCACTGATCCGGCAAACGGTATCTCGACTGCGCAGATTCAGCTGCAATTGTTTGGCTATTGCCATTAACAAGGCGTCGCCGATATGGTGGCCTAGGCTATCGTTGACATGCTTAAAGTTATCCAAGTCGATAAACATCACCGCGACCATCCGCTTGCTTACCGAGGCATTGCGACAGGCCTCAGCAAAGCGTTGGCGCGCGACAATGCGATTGGGCAAATGGGTCAGCGCATCATGATTAATCAGCTGCTCAATTTGCTGCTGTGATTGCATAACCCTATTGTTTTCACTTTGCAAGGCTTGCAGCAGCTGATTTAAATCACCAAGTTGCAGCCAAATACTAACGCCAAGTAGCGCCAAGATAATGCAAAACAAAATCCCAGAATTCAGCGATGTCGTAGTCGAGGGATGCTGTAGCCATTGCAAGTCATTCGCTAACCCCAACAATAAGATGTTTAGAATCATAAACACCATAAGCGCGACAAAGGTTCGGCGCAGCCCCATTAACGCAGAAAAAACTAAAATGCAGGGGTAGCCAAACAACGCCTCGTCAGTGAGTCCGTTGAATGACCATAACAAAGCGCTGACAAATAAAGTCAGTGCGATTAAAAACCATTGTGTTGCGAGCTCTAAACGCAGACGTGTTGCTAAAAAGTACACCGGTGATAAGACGAGCATAGTGAACAGGATGGCGATAGCTAAAGGAATTGCGGCTTCACCTTTGGCTATCAGGCGATGGAATAACTCGATAACTAACACCGCTTCCGTCAGATAAAACACCTGCAGCAATCGGTATTTGCGATGTTCTTTGAGTTGTTCGGTCGCCATCGGTTGACTCAAGCAAAATGCGTCTACATGCAGATTAGCCGAGTTTTGCGAAAAAAAACAACAGAACAATTAATGATTTATAGAATTGTAAGTGATTGATTGTATATGTGAAAATCACGTTGTTTTTTACTTAATCTCAGGCTAAGTAGTTAAATAAACCGCGGTTTAAGCTGCTATTGTTAAGCGCAGCTTGGTGAGAGTTCGTCAAAACCGAAGAGCAGCAAAGTGGGAGTTTATATGTCAATCGTTGAAAATCAGCAGGTATTTGCCCGTTTTGAAGGTGGCACCGTCTATACCGCAGAAGCTGAAGGGAAATATTTAGTGCTGGTGAACGAGGCTGCCATGGCTGATTTGCTAGATGCAACTGACGATGTTCAGGCATTCGGCAACACTCTGGCATTTAACAGTAGCGATGAGCGTGCTGAGTACTTACAGCGACGCTACGGCCAGATTTTGGAGTTCCGGCGCGCCTTTCTTGATGATTGATCCTGATATCGCAACTTGGCGTTAAAAGTAGACGCTCCAGCTTGTCCAGCTTGGGTAGATGCTGGCGATATGTTTAGATAAGCAGCCAAAACTAAGCACTCGGTTAAATACCGAGGCTAGCGCCCTGAAGTTAAGCTCTTTTGCGACCTTAAGCCCTGTTGCGACGTTAAGCTCTGAGGCTAATCTGCTGCTCGACCTTGTTAATTCATATTTTATTGGTTTTTTATGTCACATTCACTTCAAGCGCTGCAGCTATTGCAACGCAGTTTATTCGCAGTGGTCTTAGTCACATCTTTTCCGCTGCTTGCCGATCCATCCGCAATGCATAGCCTTGAACAAATTGAAGTGAAAGGCCGGCGCTTAGATTGGCGTGGTGAAAGCAGCACGGCATCGGCAGGTGTGATTGGCAACAGTGAATTAGCAGCCTTGGCTTTAGTGCGTCCCGGCGAAGTGTTAGAAACCGTGCCAGGTATGGTCGTCACCCAACACAGCGGTAATGGCAAAGCCAATCAATATTTCTTACGTGGTTTTAACTTAGACCATGGCACTGACTTCCAACTAACCCTCGATGGTATGCCGCTAAATATGCGTAGCCACGGTCACGGCCAAGGTTATGCTGACTTAAATATGCTGGTGCCAGAGCTAGTGCAGCAGCTTAATTATCAAAAAGGCCCTTATTCGACAGAGGCCATGGACTTCTCTGGGGCGGGTGGTGCGGATTTTTCCCTGCAAAACCTCACTCGCGATGCCATTCAGCTTGAAAGCGGCGCTTGGCAGTATCAACGCGTTTTGGCTAAAGGGGATACCAGAGTTGGTGCCGGTAACTTGCTGGCGGCAGCGGAATGGTTAGGTTATGACGGTCCCTGGACCGATACAACAGAAAATCTGCATAAAACCAATGTATTGCTGCGTTATAGCCAACCAATTGGCGCTGCTAGTTGGTCGGTAACGGCCATGCATTACCAAAATAACTGGCACTCAGCCGATCAAATCCCAAAGCGACTTGTCGATCTTGGCCAACTGTCAACTCTGGGATCTATCGACCCTGATACCGGTGGTGACAGTCTGCGCAGTAGCCTATCGACTCAATATCGCAGCGACGATTGGCGCGGCAATCTGTACTGGATCCGCAGTGATTTGCAGCTATGGTCGAACTTCACTTATTTTCTTGCCGATCCGGTGAACGGTGATCAGTTTGAGCAGTTAGATGACCGCAGCTTGTTCGGCGGAGCGCTGAGTCGGACGGGCGAATTCGGAACAGCTTGGCAGTGGCAAGTCGGTGTGCAAACTCGAGTTGATGATATTGCCGCTGTTGGCTTGTTTAACACCAAAGCGCGGCAGCGACTTTCTGCTGTGCGCTTAGACAGTATCCGCCAACAATCTCTTGGCGTTTTTGCTAACCTCGACTGGCAAGTCAATGATGCGCTGTTGTGGCAGTTCGGTGGTCGCAGCGATCAAATGCGTGCGCGGGTGCACAATCAGCTGGCGTCAGATGGCCGCAATTCTGGCAAAGCATCGGCTCAGCTACCATCGTTTAAATCCAGTTTGAGTTACGCACTGACCGAGCAGTGGGCGCTATTTGCTGCGGCGGGGCAAGCCTTTCACTCTAATGATGCGCGTGGGGTGCTAACAACCCAAGATCCATTGACTGGCGCTGCCGTCGAACCCGTTGATTTTCTGGCGCGGTCTTTTGGTTCCGAACTTGGTCTTCGGTATTTTGATGCGACGGCATTTAATCTATCAATGACCCTCTGGCAACTCGATTCTGACTCCGAATTGGTGTACGTCGGTGATGCCGGAACGAATGAACCTAGTCGAGCCAGTTTTCGGCAAGGGATTGAATTTGCTGGTTATTACTGGCTTGATGAACAGCTTGAGCTCGATGCCGAACTCGCATTTACCCGCGCGCGATATCGCGCAGAGCCAGCTGACTTATTAGATGATGCAACAGCGGAAAAATATGTCGAGGGCGCGCTACCGCAAGTGTTTAGTCTTGGCGTTAGTTGGCATCCGCAGCAAAATTGGAGTCTAAGTGCACGCCTTCGGCATTTTGGCGCTCGGCAATTGTCGGCGACCGGCGAGGCTAAATCTGCCGGAAGTACGACGGTGAATGCGAATGTACAATACGTGTGGCAAGACTGGTTGCTAGTTGCTGAGTTATTAAACGCGCTAAATAGCGCCGATCACGACATTGATTATTATTATCGCTCAAGGCTTACCGCCGAGCCGCAAGATGGGGTACTTGACCAACACTTTCATCCGCTAGAACCTAGGGCGCTGCGCGTTAAACTACGTTACCAATTTTAGTTGGTTTGTCAGGTCGCTCGAAACTGACCGCTAGTGCAACCCGGAAGTCAGTTGGCTTGTTGCGCCGTCGCGGATTCTGCCGCTTTAAACTCTGGATGCGCGGCGATAGTTTGTTGCATATGCGCTTTCATTGATTCACTAGTCCAGCGCACCATATGTTGTTGATACAATGGGGTTGGCCGCAGTTTGGCTAACGCAGTATTAATGGCGGCAATAGTGTGTTCTGCGCCTGGTGTTTTGCGACATGCAACATACACAGCTTCAATGTCTGCTTCGCCGCGAATTTCTCGATGGCTGACAAGTGTTTTGCTGGCCATTTTCTGGCTGAGATATTCAATTCTATCTTGGAATTCGATGAGATAATCTGCGCGTTTTTGCACTAGCATCTGCAGGATATTGGTCGAGTTTTCGTTGACATCAACCAACGACAACCGATGTTCGTCGATTAATTGCTGGACCGCTGAAGGATAGGTGCGTTTTTTCTCGGTAATGCCAAGAATGTCTTTTTGTTGCATCAGTGCGATTAAATCTACCGGCTGGTCTTCCGGCAAACGCAAGTTTAGCGGACTGTCGGCACGCATAAATAATTTCACGCCATGAGTTAGAAAGGCGATGTCAGAGTAATACAGAAACTTTTCCCGCTCAGGGGTTTTAATAGCACCAAAAAAGCAGTAGGGCTTTTCCAACTGCATTTTTTGTTCGCGGGCAGATAGGCTCGTGAATTGAATTTTATGGCTAAACTGCGGCAATTCGCGTTGTAAATCTTGGGTAAGTAAGTCAAAGGTGCCTTGGCCTTGCAACGGGCCCTGACTGATATAGGCCGGCGGCCAATCGCGAATAAGCCACGTTAACTGCTGAGCATGCAGCAACGGGCTATAACTGCTGAGAATACCAGCGATTAATAAGTTTGACAGGACACGCCAAATCACCGAACACCTCAAAATACTAATCGACAACAGCATATTGCCGACTTTTTCTTAACCTTGCAACGGCCAATCTCAATGCATTCAGATTCGCTAGTTACCGTTTTATGGTCGATACTATCTACGGTGCAAATGATGGATTAAGTTCAACCGTATGGCGAAAATGACGTCAAGTTGTGTGAATTTCGCCCATATGTTGGAATTCACAGTGCTTATGTAAAAAAACTTTTAGACTTTTTCGCGAAAAAATGTTTATTTAAAGAATGACTTAATTAGCTCGACGTTGTGCTGAGATCAGGTCCGATTTGCCCATTTGCAAAAACAACATGTACACTTAACCCCACTGTCCAAAGTTGTCGGCACACACAGTGCGGGTTTCCAAACTGTGCCAGGGATCGGTCAAGTATGAAAAGCTTCTCTCAGAAATGCGACCACACTTATTGGCGTGCAGCAAGTGTGCTTATGCTGCTTACTGCGATGTTGGTTGGCTGTAAGGCCGATATCAGCGTCCAAGAAGAACCAATAGACCCAGTTGTTCAAGAATTTCCCCTCGTTTTCATCGAGCGTCCGTTAGTCAATATTGATGACAACGGCGATGAAGAGGCTCTGCAAACCGAATTATTTGAACCGTCGTGGTTTAACGGCGGTGCAAAGTTAATTCTGAAGAAAAATGCCTTTGCCCAATCTGAAGAAACTGATTTGTTAGCCGGCATGTTTGCTGCCGACGCGCTTTATGACGTGAAAGATTTAGTGGTTTCACCTGATGGCAACACCCTGCTATTTGCTCTACATCCACCAATGTTGCCAAACGTCGACGATGAAGATCAGCCGACTTGGAGTCTGTATAAATACGACGTAAAAACTAAAGTGGTTAGCCCACTGATGGCGACTGAGACCGAACGTGAGCTAGGTCATGATGTCAGCCCAGCATTTTTACCCGATGGCCGCATTGTGTTTAGCTCCACTCGGCAAGTGACTTCCCGGCAAATTCTGCTTGATGAATTCAAACCGCAATACACCGCACAAGACGAAGACCGCGACGGGCCAACGTTTAACCTGCATGTGATGGATGCACAAGGCGGTAATATTGAACAAATCAGCTTTAACTTGAGCCATGATTTATCACCGACAGTGCTGCCTGATGGCCATATCGTCTACGTGCGCTGGGACAACCAGTCCGATCGCAACATGTTGAATTTGTATCGGATGCGTCCAGATGGTAGCCGCAACGAATTATTGTACGGATGGCATTCGCACACTACAGGCGCCGACCAAAATCGAGTCGAGTTTGTAAAACCGCAAGTGCTGGCAGATGGCAGTTTATCAGTATTGCTAAGCACTAATAACGCACCTTATTACAACACTTGGCCGCAGCAGATTGCGATTAATGATGCCAGCGATAATACCCAAGCACTGTACAACAAAACGATTGCCGCAACCGCGCAAACGCCATTGTTTCCGTGGGCATTTGATAATACCCAAAGGGCAGAGCGCGCCGGCGCAGTGCATAGCTTTTTTGGCTTACACGATGGCACCAACCGCTATTTAGTGAGTTGGTCACCATGTCGCGCTACGCTGAACGAACAAACGGTTTCTTGTGCTCAATTACCTGCAGATAGCACAGCACCACTCGCCGCACCTTTGTACGGTTTATGGTTATTTGATAATGAAAAAAATACCCAGGTGCCAGTGCGTTTAGGGGTTGAAGGCAAAATTCAAAGCGAACCTATGGTGTTGCAAGCTCGCAATAAAAACGTGTATTTGCCATCAGATCCAACCATAGACCCGTTGCTCGCTGAAGAAAATGTCGCCATTTTAAATATCCGCAGTGTCTACGATCTCGCAGGCACTGACATCGCTGGCATTGGTCGATTAAGTGATCCGATGCAAACCCGCAGCACCGACCGTCCTGTACGTTATGTGCGGTTTATTCGTGGTGTACCGCTGCCATCAAACGAAGTACAACAGATCCCTGGATTTGCTTTTGGCGTTAGTCAACGTCAAGGCATGCGCGATATTCTTGGCTTTGCGCCAGTAGAGCCCGATGGTTCAGTGAAAGTCAAAGTCCCGGCAAATGTGCCGCTGGCACTGAGTTTACTGGATGCCACTGGTAAAGCTGTTTCTGCACAGCATCAACAATGGATCACTTTACGCCCTGGCGAAACACTAAGCTGTAACGGTTGCCATCAAGCAAACAATACTCGGCCGCACGGGCGTTATAACGGCGAAGGCGAGTGGCCATCAGTCAATGTTGGTGCGACCCAGAGTAGTCAACCATTTACCAATGCGAACCCTGCAATGCCTGCACAAGTCGGTGAAACTATGGCGCAAGCCGCAGCCCGCTTATTGGGGGTAAAACCACTAAGTGAGGGTTTGGTCTATCAGGATTTGTGGACTGACCCAGCACGACGTGCACCTGAAGCCGCAACCAGTAATAGTTATACCAGCCTAGCAACAGAGCAACCTGTCGGTACGCCTTGCTTTGAACAGTGGCAGGCGCATTGCCGCATTCGCATTGATTATCCAACACATATCGCCCCACTGTGGTCATTGGAGCGAGTAACGCGTGACGAAGATACCGGTGAAGTCTTAACCGACCACACTTGTACTAGCTGTCACACTCGAACTGATGCCGCTGGCGAATCCGTCGTCCCTGACGGACAGCTGGAATTAACTGCACAGCCTTCAGATCTGCAAGCTCGTCATCAAACTAGCTATCGTGAATTAGTCAGTAATGACTTTGAATTGGAGTTAGTCGAAGGCGTACTGATCGATAAACAAGTGCAAGTCGTGGACGGCAATGGCAATCCATTGTTTGTGCGTGATGCAAATGGCGATTTAGTGCTTGATGATGAAGGCAATCCAATTCCAATTTTGACCCGAGTGAATGTCAATCCGGCTATGTCTGTTGGCAGCGCTCGCGGCAGTGCCCGCTTTTTCAATAAATTTAATAACGGCGCAACCCACCAAGGTTATTTGAGTGACGCTGAACTGCGACTAGTGGCCGATTGGCTCGATATTGGTGCGCAATATTACAACTCTCCATTTGCGGTGCCGGAATGATGAAATTTGGTAAAAATACTGCATCTTGCGCGCTGGCACTGCTGTTGAGTTTTTGCGCTGTCCTTAGCTCGGCGAGTGCTGAAGAAACTGCGCAAGCACAAGCTGAAACGCAAGGCATCAGGGTGTGGGTTGATAGTGCTTATGTCGATTTACACATGGGGCCTGGTAGCGGTTATCCGATTAAAACCTCGGCTATTAAAGGCGAACAACTGCAGCTGTTAATCACCCGTGGCAACTGGGTGCAGGTGTTGTTTCGTGGAGAAAAGCTCTGGCTTGATGAAGTCAATTTGGCCTTTTTATTGAATGCGGATAAAACGCCATTTCAGCAAGCGGGCGATTCATTTGATCAGTATCGTCAACGTGACTGGGAAGCCAGTTTTATGTACGGCGATTTCAACGGTGCCAGTTATTATCAAGTCAGTGCAGGGTATGTCTTTAGTCCTATTGTCAGCAGTGAATTGAGTGTTGGTCAGGCGAGTGGTCTGCAAGCAGACCACCAAATAGTGGAACTGAGTTTTTATTTGTCCCCGTTTGACCATTGGCAGATTAGTCCATATTTTGGCGTTGGCGGCGGGATGGTGCGCACCAATCCTAAAACGATTTTGGTGCAAACCGAGGATCGCAGCGATCTGATCACCAGTGCTGAAATAGGCGTGAAGTATTATTTAAGCCGCAATTTTGTCGCCCGCGCAGCCTACCGGCATGGCGTGATTAGCACTTCCCGAAACGAAAACGATGAGAGCATCACATGGAAACTCGGCTTCAGCGTCTTTTTCTAAGCGCTTGTTTAGGAACTAGTCTGTTATTTGGTCTGGCTGCACCTATTGCCGCTCAGGAACAAAGCTTAAAAATTGAACCGCAAATTGAGCGGGATCCAGTCACACAAGACAAACTTGATGATGAAAGTTTTGTGTTTGCGGTGCGCGGTGGCTTGCTGAGTTTAAATGACTTTGGTAGTAGCGGTCTCGCTGCCGCTCAGCTTGGTTACCACATCAATGAAGACTTCTATGTGGCGTTTGACTATGCCAAAGCCAAAGCGGGTTTGACCTCATTTGAAAAATTAAGCGGCGCAGCGCCTTTGCTGACTGATGAAC
Source organism: Gammaproteobacteria bacterium (assembly GCA_017302255.1). Lineage (GTDB taxonomy): Bacteria > Pseudomonadota > Gammaproteobacteria > Enterobacterales > Alteromonadaceae > Pararheinheimera. The sequence goes on from JAFLDV010000036.1 coordinate 35,374, forward strand.
AGCGGCAGTGGCAGTACTATGGCGCCCAACTTGGTTATGTGTTGTTCCCTGGCGAAGTTTTTTTAACTCGCAATTATGCGATGAATAGTGCGTTATCGATCTTTGTCGGTGGTGGTAATGTCGATTTTGCCGGTGACAACGTGTTCGCCATCCAAGCGGGTAGTCAATTTCGAGTCTATCTAACCGATTGGATCGCTGCAGATTTGGTGTTGTCGGATTATGTATTTGAAACTTCTGTATTAGCCGAGCAAAAAAGCCAGCATAGCCTGAGCCTTGCGCTTGGTTTTGCGGTTTATTTTTAAGGGGATGCGCATGAAGATTGCTCAAAAAGTTGCTGGTTTTTGCTTCGCCGTGTTGGCGATGACGTCACTGCATGCAAATGCTGAACTGTTGGCAGTGGCTAATAGCCCGATGGCGCCAGATTTCACCCTAAAAACGCATGGCGGCGGCAACTATCGACTAACAGAACAGCGTGGCTCAGTGATTTTAGTCAACTTCTGGGCGACCTGGTGTGGTCCATGTCGTCAGGAAATGCCGATTTTAGATGCGATGGCAAAGAAGTATGCTGATTTAGGTGTGCAGGTGGTTGGCATTAATGTCGAAACTGAAACTGATGGTGTGCAAAATTACCTGTCGGAAGTCCCAGTAAGTTTTCCAATCCTGCTGGATTTGGAAAACATTGCATCAAAGGCTTATGACGTGAAGGCCATGCCAACGACCGTGATTATTGATAAAGACGGTCGAGTTCGCGCAATGCATCGCAGCTACCAACCGGGCTATGAGAAAAAATATGAGGACGATATCAATGGCTTACTTGCAGAATAAGCGCAAGTTGCTGCTGTTGGCGTTTGCCATAGCGACGCTAAGTGGCTGCGCCAATATCGAGCCTTGGGTAAAGCCTTACGAGCGCGATAAATTAGCAGATCCGATCATGGGATTTGGTCGTCATCCTGCGGCGTTACAGCATGTCACGCACGTTCGTGACTCTCGGGAAGCGGCCAAAGGTGCTAGTGGTGCTGGCGGAGGTGGTTGTGGCTGTAACTAGACTGTTGAAAGCGGCCCTTGGCGCGCTATTACTGTGCACATTTTCCTGCATAGCCTCAGTGTTGCCGTCAGACCGCGCCGATGTCATGTACCACTCCTACTCCGGTGGCGGCGTGTCGATTGATGGCCCGGCGGTGATGTTGCGCAGCAAAGTGGCGCAAGACTTTTCAGTTGCTGGTTATTACTACATTGATACTGTGTCTGGAGCCTCTATCGATGTGGTTGCAACCGCATCAGCCTATAGCGAAGAGCGAACCGAAAAACATTTAGGCGTTGATTACCTTGCTGGGAATAGTTTGATTAGTACCAACTTCAGTACCAGTGACGAAAACGATTATCACGCGAAGACCATCACTTTTGGCATTTCCCATGACACTTTTGGTGGGTTAACTACCCTGAATTTACAAACCGGTCTTGGCGATGACGAAGTCGGTAAGAATGGCGACATTAATTTCAAAGAACAAGTGCGGCGTTACAACTACAAATTGGGTTTGACGCAGATCCTAACCACTAATTGGATTGCCGCGCTAAATATCCAATTCGATTTAGACGAAGGTTTTTTGAATAATCCTTATCGGCAAGTCAGATTTAAGGACCCAACAGCGGCACTCGGGTATAGCTATCAAGCGGAGATTTACCCGCGCACTCGCAATTCTTCTGCTGTGTCGTTAGTTAACAAATACTACCTGCCGTACCGCGCCGCTATCGGTTTGAGTGTCCGCCATTATCAAGATAGCTGGGACATTAGCGCTAACGATGTCGAACTGGAGTACGTGCATCCACTGGGCAAAGACTGGACCTTTGAAGGCAAAGTCCGTTACTACCAGCAAACCGAAGCGAGCTTCTACAAAGATTTGTTTGAATATGCCAATGAGCTGAATTTTATGGCTCGGGATAAAGAATTAAGCGACTTCAGTAACGTCACAGCCGGCCTTGGCGTCAGTTATAAGTTGCCAAGTTATGGCATTTTTTCAAGGCAGTTGCAGCCAGAAATGACGGTGCAATGGGACCATATTATTTTTAATTACAATAACTTCCGCAATGTCACGGATAGAACAAGTGCTGCGGGTGCTGAGCCATTGTACCAATTGGATGCCAATGTGGTGCGTGCCTTTGTCAGCCTTTATTTTTAACGGTTTAAACCGATAGGATAATCTATGAAAAGTTCAGGTGTTGTACTGTTGTTAGCGTTGTGCGGCACGACCATGTCGGCGCAAGCGATGCAACAAGAAACTGCCCAGCCGTTACAGCAAGATATGGCGCAGCTTAAGCAACAAGTTATCCAATTGAATCGAGAGTTGTTTTTGTTGGAACAATCCTTGTTATTCCCACCAGAAACGCAGCTCAGTTTATTCTTGTCCATCGACACTGGTCAGTTTATGCAAATCGACAGCGTCGAGTTATTGCTCGACGATGAACCAGTCGGCGGCCATTTGTATACGCCTACGCAGTTAGAAGCGTTAAAACGCGGCGCTATCCAACCTTTGTTACAGCTCAATATTGATGCCGGTCAGCATCAACTTACCGCGGTTTTCGTTGGCAAAGGTCCAGATAATCGCGATTACCGTCGCGCGGTGAATTACAGCTTTGAGAAGAAAGCCGAGTCGGTACTGCTGGAATTGCAGGTCAATGACCGCAGCAGCAACTATCAACCAGAATTTGTTATTCAACCCTGGGAACAGGCTCGATAATGCGATTGCAACTGCTGGTCACTTTAGTCATCGCTGCTGTTAGTGGCGTGACCCTAGCGCAAGAGGATGCGCCGGTATCGATGCTGGAGAAACAGTATCGGCAGGCTGCATATGCGTTTTATACCGAAGATCCGTATCAAGCGGTACAGCACTTAGACTTAGCACCAGAGCAAGATGCTCGCTCCTTGTTGCTCAAAGCTGGTTTGCTATTGCAAATCGGCATGCCACAACAAGCGGCTGACGTGCTTGAAAAGGTACTAGGCGACAAGCAAGGTGCTGAATTGCCGACCGAACTTCGACAACTAGCCATGCTGCAATACAGTCGTTATCTGTATCAACGTGGTGATGTGGCCGCTGCTCGGAATTACTTAGCGAAAGTGAATAACAGCAATTTGGTGGCAGGGCAGCAACAGCAGTTACAACAGTTGGTCGATTGGCCAAATATTCAAGTGCCAGCAGAACCGGATTTTGATGGGCTATCGACGCACCCAGAAATGCCGTACATTATTAGCAATCAGTTGCTACAAATCGCCAAAAACGGCGATCCGGCGCGAGCTATGCAGTGGTTAGATGCATTGATTGCCCAGGTTGAGACCACGATTGAACCGATGTTTTGGCGGCGTTGGTTTGGTTTTACCCCGCCATGGCTTGCTACTGATACTGCTGAGCAACAAGGCGTTCGCGATTATCTGCAAGTACTCAAAGCACAGCTTTTTATTCAACAACAAGATTTTGCGTCTGCTCAGACAGTGTTGAGCGAGTTCCCACAACAAAGTGCCTTTAGTGAAATGGCGCTCGGGCTTTATGCGCAAGTGCTTGATGAGTTACGACAAGTCTCGCCATTACTCGCGGTCTATCAGCAACGGATCCGCAAACACCCATACTCGTTTGATAGCTGGCAAGCGGCCAATAATATTGGTCGGCAGTTGGAATTATCTGGTGATGCCGCGTCAGCACTGGCGGCTTATCAATGGGCCGACGATTATTATCAGCAACAACTTTCGGCTAATAGAGCCTTGCAGCCGTTAACTTTGGTGCAATTGGCGAAAGCAGAATTGAGCCAGTGGCAACTGTATCAAGTTGGGCAAGAGCCACAACTGTTCCAATTGCAGCAAGATTTAAGTCAGTTACAACAACTTGCCGGCTTAAGCCCAAGCCAGCAAAAACGCCTGCAGCACTTGCAAAAAGTGGTGCAAATTAAACTCGACCAACAACAGCAATTGCTGGAAAGCCAATTGCCTAGACTGCAAGCGAGCTACCAGCAATTGTCGAGTGAGCAACAACGCTTAAACAACGAGCTTGTCACACAATTACAGCTGCCTTTTGCCCCGGCGTTATTAACTGGCGATGCTTTTAAACAACAACAACGCATCGAAAAAGCCCAGCGTCTGCTCAGCAATTTAAGCCAAGCCAAAGCGCAAGGCGCAACGGTGCAAGTGGATATCACCAAGCAAACTCGCCGCTTACAGTTATTGACTGGGATTTCGCAGTGGCAATATGCCTTCGCTAAAGCTGATCGTGAATGGCAAATCAAAAAAGAACTCAATCAAATCAATCAGCTGCTGCCAAAAATTAGCGAACAATTACGCGCATTAACCGCCGCGGGTGACGCAACGCCGCGACTGAAAGCTCAGCAGCAACAGTTGCTGGCATTATCGCAACAGCAACAACAAGGCTTAGCGGCGGTGAATCAGCAACAACAACGCTTATTGGCTGAATTCAACCAACAGTTGCAGCAACGTGCCGATGAACAGTATCTGCAGTTGACTGAATTGGCACGCATTAACAAACAAGCGATGGCACGGATGATGGAAGATCAGTTACTACAAGCGGAGCCAAAATCATGACTTCGCCGAAGTTCGTCGTTTTGAACAGCACCAAACCGTCGCTGCCATTAAGTCGCTGCGCTGTGTTAGTCAGACATTGTTTAGTTAGCCTGAGCATTCTGACGCTGGTGAGCTGTAGTTTATTTGATGATGAGCGCAGCAAAGACAGCACTGTGCCAACTTTGGCGGATCTGCCGCAATTTGACCAATCGGCGCTCGGTAAAAAACCAGTAGTCACGCCAAATGCGTTGCATACCCTCTATCAGCAAATTCTGACTATGCAGCCCGATGGCGAAATGACGCAGAAAATCCGCTACCGCTTATCGCAAATGAATACTGAAGCGGTAAGCTCACAAGACTTAGCGGTGCCGGAAGAGCAAGCAGCACTTCGTGGTTTGGTCACACAATACGAACAGTTACTGCGAGATTATCCAACTGATTTAAATAACGAATTAATCCGTTATCAATTAGCGCGCAGTTACGATTTACTGGGCGGCCAAGATCAAACCTTAGATCAGTTAAATCGGTTGATTAGCGATTATCCTGATTCTAATTTTTCTGGCGAAGTCTGGTTTCGCAAAGCAGATATTCATTACAGTCGCGGCCAATACGAGCAAGCACTTGCGGCTTACCAACAAGTCCTGACGAAAAAAGTTCCGCAGTTACATCAGCATGCCAATTACATGGCGGGTTGGTCGTTATTTAAAATGGCCGAATATGCCAAAGCGGATGCGATGTTTTTACAGGCTCTGGATTTAATAGATCCTAAGATGGCGCAAGCCAATGAAACTGCTGATCCGCAGCAACAACGTTTACGCGATGAATTAACTCAAATCCTCAGCGTTTCATTGAGTTACCAGCAACAGTCGGCAAGTTTATTGACCTTGCTTGAGCAGACGCCGTACCGACAAGGTGATGCTTCGCAGCGACCATTGGCAGTGCAAGCAAGTTTGTACCAAGCGCTGGCGGATTTTTTAGCGCAGAAAAAGCTCGAAGCTGCGAGCCTAGATACCTATCGCACTTTTATCAAAGCATGGCCACGCGAAACCCAAGCTGCCGATTTCCAGTTAGTGTTGATAGCTCGCCTGTTAAGTACTGCGCAAGCGGAGCAAGCATTAGCTGAGCAGCGGTTTTTTATCGACCACTTTGGCCCAGCGAGCGAATATTGGCAAAATGGTCGACCAGCGCAACGGGCTTTGGTAAGTGCGCCATTATTGGAATACCTGAATTACTTTGCTCGTCAACAGTATAGCGACGGCTTAAAGAGCCAAGCGCCGATGCGTAGTCAAGCATTTGCTAAGGCCGTTCCAGATTTTCAAGCAATGCTAACCGTCCTTGCGGATCCGGCGACCACAGCCGAAGGCTATGCTTCCTTAGATATTCAATATTTGTTGGCAGAGGCTTTGGCTGAATCTGGCCAACGCGATGCTGCGCTGGCGGCATACGAACCTTTAGGCTATCCGACAGATAACAAAACTAGTAGCTTGTTCAAACCGCAAGATGCGGCATATCGAGCTTTGTTATTGCAAGCAAAAGTGCCGAGCGAGCCGGGCGCAGCCGTGCAGCAGACTGCTTTATGGCAAGCACAAAGCCGCTTTGTCAAAGAACATCCGCAACATCCATTTGCGATGCAAGTCGCACTGCAGCAATTGCAGCAGTTATACGACGCTAAGGATTATCCGGGCGGCTTGCAACAAGCTCGGTTGATGATCGAATGGCCGCTGACAGTTACCGGCAAAGATCAATTGGCATGGCAGCAACAAGCTTGGTTTATTCAGAGCCAAATCCAATTGGCGCAAGAAGATTACGGCAATGCCGAGCAAAGCTTGACTACGTTATTGTCGATGCCGCTGATTGCCAGTATCGATAAAGACGGTTTGAAAAATCAGTTGGCTTCGTCAATTTACCAACAGGCACAACAACCGGCCCAAGACAAAAAAGCCCAACAACAACATCTGCAACGCTTGTTGGCGCAGCCTAATTCGGCTTACCACGAAGCTGCTGCCTACCAACAACTTGAGTTGATGGAAGGCGCGGAAGCTGAATTGATGATGGGTCAGTTTTTGGCGAAATATCCTAAGTCTGAACGTCGCCAAGCGGTGCAGGCCAAACTGATTGATGGCTACGAGAAAAGTGGCAATTTCCATGCGGCAGCGGCGATGTTAGAAACGCTGGCGCAAGAAACCACCGACCCTAATGCTCGGCGCGAGGCGCGTTGGAGTGCCGCGCAGTTGTATCAGCGTTCAGGACAAAATGGGGCAGCGATTAAAGCTTACCAAGCTTACTTAAAAGCATTCAGTCAACCACACGACGTAGCGCAAGAAGCGCGTTACCAGTTGCTGTTGTTACAACCGACGCCAGCCAGTATCAAAGCCAGGACTCAGCTGCAAGAAGAGATTGTCAAAGCTGAACGTGCGGCCTTTAGCACTGTGCAGACCGATCGCAGTAAATTTATTACCGCCCAAGCATTATTAGCGCTGGGTAATGCGCAAAGTGATGCCTTTAAAGTGGTGCGTTTGAGTCACCCATTGAAGAAAAGCTTGAACTTAAAGCGGCAACGGATGAAACAGGCGATTGCTTATTACGAGCAAAGTATGACTTATGGCATCGCGCCGATTTTAAGCCAAGCCCAATATCAAATTGCTGAGTTATATAGAATTTTGGCAAAAGACTTACTGACTTCCGAACGGCCGCAAGGCTTGGATGAACTCTCGCTCGAGCAATATAACTTGTTGCTGGAAGAGCAGGCTTATCCGTTTGAGGAGCAGGCGATTGGCATTTACCAGAAGAATACGAGCTTGGTAAAACAAGATATTTATGATGAATACGTGCGCCAAAGTTATGCGCGTTTGGCGGAGTTGATGCCAGCACGTTATCAAAAAT
>JAFLDV010000037.1 GCA_017302255.1 Gammaproteobacteria bacterium
GGACTACGCCACAAAATGGTTATGGTTTTACAATCATGAACGGCCGCACAAAGCCAATGGCGGAAAGCCGCCATTGATGGCTGCATAAACTCTACTTTTAACTTCGGTTAAAAATGGGAGGATTACCATTCGAAATAGCAAAAAATAAATAGCAAAAAATGACAGTTATTAGCTTTGTTGGTTTGAATTGTATTTTAAGACCGGGATACAAAACAACCATACAACTGGTAGCTTGGGAGTTTTAGTAAATCGTCTAGGGCGTTGATGTGTAAAGAGTTGCAGCTATAAGTTGTCAAAATCATGTACCGATTTGTGTTGATTTGTCAGCTAACTTTACAACTATGTTTATTTTTATGGTGGATCTCCAAGTTTTGGCATAAAAAACAATGACATATGCTAATGGCGCTTTTTTTGCATGTTTTCGAAATTAAAAGTAGCACTCACCGGGGATAAAAATGAAAAAAATTGTTTGTTTGATTATTTGTTTGTTCACTGCAGCTGTTCAAGCTTCTGTTATTTATGATAATGGCGGCCCAAATACCCAGAACGGTTATTCTGTAAAAGGGTCTAATCAAGTTAATGATAACTTTAATTTGACTGGTTTTTTTGATGTGAAATCAGTCGGGTTTTACTTCCAAAACTACAACGGCATTACCGGTTGGAATAAAGACATCATCTACAATTTTTATGCAGATAACGGTGGTAATGTTGGATCGCTGTTAGCATCTGGTTCTGGCCAAAACTTAACAGCTACAGACTCAGGTTTAGCTTGGTGTTGTGGTGGGGGTAATGCTTGGTTGGTAAAGTTTGATCTAGTCCAAACTTTGTCATTAGCATCAGGAACCTATTGGTTAGGTTTGACGGGCGCAACCGGTTCAGCTTCTTCTGCTTGGTGGGTCACTGCTGATTCGATTGATGGTTCTTCAATGGGCGGTGTAGATTTTGCGTTTTATATCGATGGTCAAAATGCTTCAACTGTATCAGCTCCAGCAAGTATTGCTTTGCTCGGACTGGGTTTAGCGTTAGTTGGTTTCTCAAGAAGAAAGAAAACAGTGTAATTGACATTACTCAGTTCAAACATTTGAGCCCCGGTATTCATCGGGGCTTTTTATTACTTTATAAATGATTGAACTAGTGAGTCTTTAAGCCCTTAAATTTTGCGTTTCAATTTCGGCTGATTCTGCTGAAATCGTCTACTAATAATTCGCGTAAAGTTCGGCATTGCGTATCGTAAGTTTGTCGCTGAGCATCCTAGAGCCGACCTAACAATATAGTTGTTTAAATGCAGCTGTTTTGATGATTTTTCTTTAACTTTAATTTTACAGGCCGCTGGTTTGCTGTTTTTATAATTCAGCGATGACTGAAATCTGTTTTAAAATCTATGACTTGCTCGTTCAGTGAACATGTCGATTGATTGCCGTGAAAAACTTTATTTAACGTTTGATACTGCATTGGTTAAATATCAAAAGTTTATGTGTGGGTTTAATTATCGACGCAAAGGGCGGTAGCTTGGTTTTTAAGCGTCGCTAGGATTCAACCAAAATTGTCGACATCACAAATTAAAATTCAAAACAGTGCTCAGTTTAAGTGCGACTCCAAATGCATTTATCGGGAATAGCTCTGGGCTTAGGTTTGCCTTGGTAACGTTGAAATGCAAGGAGATTAAATTTGAGGTTTATCAAAATAGCGTTGCTAGTAGGCTTAGTATATTTGGGCTACCTCGTGTTTAGCACCGGCAGAGACATTAATGAGTCGTTTGATTACGGCAGCCGAGCAATACCTCTATTAAATGCCGTTTCAAGTGATTGGCGCTTGGAAACTTTAAAAGAACAAATAGACCCAATAGGATTTGGTAAAAACGCTGAGCTTTACCAAAAAATGTTATTAAGGTCGGCGCATCTTGGGGCATTTAGAAAGTGTACAGACTTGTCTGTCGGCACACCAACGGAGCTTGAGGTCGAGGGGGCTAAAGCAATAGTTGGTGATTGCAGTTTTGAAAATGGCTTGGCATATGTTGCGATAATATTTTTGGAAATAAAAGGTGAAACTAAAGTGGTTTCTCTAATTATTAGGCCGATAGCTGGCTAATAAATTCATAGCCTTTTGATGAGATGGCTTCCAAGCCGCCGCTTGGCTTTTGCTTAATTCACTAATCGCCGTTAGCGGACAAGCCAAAGTAGGCTGAATATGGTTTATTAATTTTTGGGTGAGTAATGAAAAATACGGAAAGAGTAAAAGCTGAAGCACACACCGATGCCTATGCCGGGCAGGTTGTTTGGAGCCCGAGCAAATCAATATGGTTTCTTGGCCATCTTTGCGCGGCGGTGTTAGTGGCACCATTTGTCTTCAGTGTTTCTGCACTGAGCGTTTTTGTTGTTCTCACCGGTATCACGTTATGTTTTGGTCATTCGCTTGGTATGCACAGGTTATTGATCCATAGATCATACGAATGTCCAAAGTGGATGGAATATTTATTTGTCTACCTAGGCACTCTGGTGGGGATGGCAGGCCCTATCGGCATGATGAAGCAACATGATCTAAGAGACTGGGCGCAACGCCAAAGTCGTTGTCATGATTACTTGTTGCATGGTTCCAGCATGATGAAAGACGGCTGGTGGCAATTAAACTGCGACCTAAAACTAGAAAATGGCCCGCATTTTTCTATTGAAGAGCAGGTGTTGTCAGATGGATTTTATCGATTTATTGAAAAAACCTGGATGTGGCAACAATTGGTTGTGGCAATACCTTTGTATTTGGCCGGTGGTCTGAGTTGGTTGGTCTGGGGTGTTTCGGTACGAATTGTGGTGTCTGTTGGCGGACACTGGTTGATTGGCTATTTCGCGCATAATAGTGGTGAGCGGACTTGGCGAGTGGATGGTGCTGCAGTGCAAGGTCACAATATCCGCCTCGCAGGACTGCTTTCCATGGGAGAGGCTTGGCACAATAATCATCATGCTTATCCAGGTTCGGCAATGCTTGGACTGTACACCGATGAGCCCGATCCGGGTTGGTGGGTGCTGAATGCTCTGCATAACTTAGGCATTGTCAAAAATATCCGATTGCCAAAGCAGCTGCCGCTGCGCACGGAATTGGTGACAGAAGCCACCGATCTTGATGATCGGGTAGAGCGAGTGCCAGAAGATTGTGAGATTGCCAAATTTATTAGGCGAGATAGTTAACTAAAGTTGTTATTACGATTTTGGACAATATTTGCGGCGAAGCAGGTAAAGCGCTTGGGGAGTGAACTGAGATTAAAGCGCGCCGAGTGCTGAAAATCTGACATTGCACAAAACAAGGCCAATTAATCAGGTAACTCTAAGTCAATGATGTATCGACGGAATTCCAAGTCCCAGCTTGTTTATGGCAAATCGACCAGCCTCAATGCTACCAACGATTTTTAGCTACTGACATTTTATTAATAGGACTTTAAAAGTGCAGTTTCTTAACCATGGATTTGAATTGGTCGATAATTTCATTTCTGAGGAATGGCAACAACAAATCCTCAACGACATTGAAATGTCTGAATTATCAACCGATGTGAGTGGCATTAGACATGTTGATGCCAAGTTAAAATCTGTAAAAGCATACCTTTGCTCTGCTGACTTTTTACAAGCAGCAAGTGGATTTTTGCCCAAACGGGCGCAATTAGTTCGCGCTATATTATTCAACAAATCCGCCGAATCGAATTGGTTTGTTACTTGGCATCAAGATAAAACAGTGGCAGTTTCAGCCAAATTTAATGAAGAAGGTTGGGGAGCTTGGAGCTGCAAAGAAGGTGTTCACCATGTTCAACCACCGCTTGCGTTGCTCAACGAAATGGTCACCGTCAGGATCCATCTAGACCCGACGCCAAAAGAAAATGGTTGTTTAAAGGTCATCCCAAATAGTCACAAACTGGGTATTCTAAATCCATCGCAAATTGCGGCGGTGATCTCATCAGAAAATCACTTTCTCTGTGAAGCTGCCAAATACTCAGCATTGATTATGCGTCCGCATTTGCTGCATGCTTCGAGTAAAAGTGTGTTACCTACGGATCGACGGATATTGCATGTTGAATTTAGTAATTGGCAATTGCCAGATGATGTCGAATGGGGATAGCAGTTGCATCTCTCTAACTGCGAGTGCTAGCAGCAGAGTTCTGCGCTATTAAAATTAGTCACGGCCTTAGCCATATTGTAAGTGGAAATAATATGAAAATTGATTTTCTAGGTAATTGGCCTGAATTTATCCCTGAATTAGCTGCGCTCTTGCATAACGAGTGGGCAGATCTATATGCCGCCGCAGGTATTGCTGAAGACGACTTGCGCAACATACTGCTGCAGCGAACGTCCACTGAACAGTTGCCCATTACGCTTATCGCTGTCGATAACGGGCTGTTGGTTGGTGCCGGCAGTCTTAAACTTGATGAGCCGGGCTCCAAAGAGGGCGTTTCGCCTTGGATAGGTGGCTTGTACGTCAAATCTACTTTCCGAGGTCGGGGATTGGGCCGAGATCTAGTATTGGCTCTTGAATCCAAAGCTAAAGAATTAGGTGTGAAGGCTTTATATCTATCTGCGGACACTGCAGTCGATTTCTACTTAAAGTTAGGCTGGCAAGTGCTTGAGCGAGTTGAATCTTTTGGCGTTAGAGATGTGGCGGTGATGACCAAACGCTTGAGTTGAGTTTCTTGTTAACTGTAGCGCTTCTAGCGATAATCTTTGGCTTTTTGCACTATTTCATAAATGGCCGTTGCCCTCAGCTCGTCGCACTAGCGAATGATTACTTCACTTGGTTAACCCTTTTTCCAAAAGGCGAACACAGTCGCTGAGAAGCAGAGGTTGCTTTACCAACAGAATTCGGCGCTAAAATTATTGTTCTGCATGCAGAACAATAACTACCAAAGCTGCCAAACCGCTGAAACAATGGATCAAAGTGGATTTAGCTGAGCTAGCTTCAGTGCCGGAGCACGACGACGTAATGTTGTGACAGTTCCAAAGTCGAAACGCAGGTTTAGAGTAATTCGAACCGTTTATTCGACCAACAAATATTCTGCTGAAAGCCCACTTAGCCAACGCATTGCGCTCCAGCTTCAAAGCAAATTCCTATTTTTAGCCTAGAATCAAATCTATAGCCTAAATAGGAGTGTAGTTATGCTTCGTCAAATTAAGATCGGAAAGCGCTTAAGTGTTGGTTTTGCTGCATTAGTGCTGATAAGCATTGTTGTTGGACTCAGCGCTTTTTATCGTTTAAGTGAAATCCAAGGTAATTTAAACAATATCGCAGAACGTCGGCTACCAGCGGCGTTATTAGTCGGAGAAATGAACAGAGAGTTTTTAGTCAGTCGGATTGAGACCGTTAACTGGCTGTCTGATGCAAACAGCAGCAATTCAACAAGCTATCAAACGAGAATTAGCCAAGCTCAAAGTGCATACGATGAGGCGCAGAAACTCGCTGAAAACTTTCATAAGACTGCAGCTGGTCGAGCAACTTTTGAAAAAGTATTGACCGCAAAAAAGCAGTATGACCAACTGCACAAAACGCTGATTGCAGAGCTGAGTGCAGGTAGAGCCGAAGCGGCGATTGCACTGCGCGATGACAACTTTACCAAGGCTTCTGATGATGTGACTCAGTCATTATTAGCGCTCGCAGAATACCAACGTGAAACCGGCAAGAAACAGGCAGCGCAAGCTGCGGAAAGTATGCGGGCTGCAGAAGTGAGCATCGTGATCAGTATTTTGGTTGCGACGATTTTGGGAACTGGTTTCGCTATTTTTATTACCAGAAGTCTCGTTGGCCCAATGAATCATGCGGTTTATGTCAGTGAAACCATTGCCAAAGGCAATTTAGCCGAACACTTCAAAGACGAGTCTCCAGATGAGGCTGGCGCACTTATCCGTGCGATGTCGACAATGCAGGGGCAATTGCGCGAGACAATTACTGATATTAATCAGTCGGCAAATCAATTGGGGGTTACTTCGGAAGAGCTACACGCTGTGACCGATCAGTCCGCCAGAATTATGCAACAACAAAGCCTGGAAGTGGATTTGGCAGTTACGGCTGTTACTGAATTAACCAGTGCTATTGAAGAAGTGGCACAAAGTGCGGCTTCTACTTCGAATAACTCTGCTAACGCTGATGCGACTGCGCGAGATGGCCAGCAACAAGTGCAGCAAACTATTGCGGCAATTCAAACTTTGGAGCAAGAACTCAAAGTATCGCGCAGTGGTATCGAACAACTATCAACGCGAGTGAATGAAATTGGTTCGGTGTTAGATGTTATTCGTGGCATAGCTGAACAGACTAATTTACTTGCTCTTAATGCCGCAATTGAAGCGGCGCGGGCTGGTGATAGCGGCCGTGGCTTTGCGGTGGTGGCGGATGAAGTGCGCGCTCTTGCGCATCGCACTCAGGAATCCACCAAAGTTATTGAGCAAACCATTCGTACTCTATCGGCAGAAACCGCACAAACTGTCGCCGCCATGGGACAAAGTAGCGAGCGTGCGACTGTAACCTTAGAACTCGCGCGTAAAGCCGGTGGCGCTTTGGCGCAAATAACCAGTGCCATCAGTCAAATAAGTGACCAAAACATGACTATTGCGAGTGCTGCGGAAGAGCAAGCAACGGTTGCCCGTGAAGTCGATAGAAATCTAGTCAACATTCGCGATTTGTCCGCGCAAACCGCCACCGGCGCTGACGAAACCAGGATATCCAGTGAGTCGTTAGCAGAGCTCGCTGAGCATCTAAATATGCGGGTACGGCAGTTTAAGGTCAGCTAAAGTCGTCTTTGTATCAATGTCGACCGGTTCGGAAAATCTTTGTCTTAGTGGCTGCAGCAAGCTGATGCAGCCACAATAGTTACTGAATTGTCTGCGAAATTGTTGATTGATCTATCAATGCTAGTTCTGCAAAATTAACAACTCTCAATCTTTTTGAGCAAGGTAACGGCGGCACCAATGCTTTGTTCACCAAAACATCCCTTTGAAGTAGCGGAAGTAACTCAATCGACTTTAGTTATAAGCACTCAAGTAAGCGAAGCCACAACTAGCTGGCGCGGGGATAACAATCAGCGTTTATAGATTTGATCTTTAGGATTGACGGGTATACTCTTTTGGGGTTGTTAACAATTAAGTGACAAGTGTGTAAGGCCTGGTGAATGAGTTGGCACTGTGGTTTTGCCAAAGTGGTTATTCCAAAGTGGCCTTGCCTGAGTGAATTTAGAAAAGGAATTCTGTGATGAAATTGCTATATCTTGCATTGCTATTGCCACTGTCGGTTTCAGCGGAACAGTTGCAGCCTTTGGCTAAACCAGAGCTTGCGACTGTTCTGGGTCTATTAGAAGAGTTAACGCCAGCGACTCAACACTCCGAGCAACCGTTCATCGTTCGGATATATGCTGCGCCGGAACAAATCTCCGAGTGCGATGGCAGTGTTGCTTCATGTCCGGACGTTCGTTTGTTTTTTACCGTCTCAAGCGGGGACATACTAGAGGTCCCCACGCTTTATCAACTTCCTGCGCAAAAGGGCTGGCAGTTCAAAGCATGGACAAGTACCACTGGAAATAAAACAGCAGTTAGTTTTACCGTACAAACGCGTCTTCCTGAGACAAATATTGAGGTAGAAGCGCGACAAGCATGGCGGGCGCAAGAGTTCATTATTACTGCAAGTCTGGAGTCTGCATCTTATGTTTCTCGCTAAGTGAGCACCATTTTGAGGTTGAAAAGATGGCAGACGAACTAAAAGTGAAAGGACCTGCGTCCTATTTTCCGTCCATTGAGAAAACCTATGGACATCCCGTGACGCATTGGTTCGATATCTTAAACAAGGCTGGCCCACTCAAACATATGGAGCTGGTTAATCTGCTAAAGACCGAACATAAACTAGGCCATGGGCATGCCAACGCATTGGTCGCTTATCATCTAAAAAATCAGTAGTTTTGCAACTTGAACTGAGAAATCGTGAAGATAGAAATTGCTGATCTGAAAAGTCTTGGGCCAAAATCGCAGCAGCTCTTAGCGGACGCAGGAATTACTACTGTGGATGAGCTGTATGCAATTGGTGCTGTGGCTGCTTACCTTAAAGTGAAAGCCTACTGGCCAAGAACCAGCCTTAACATGCTTTGGGCTCTTGAATCTGCTGTTACTGGCATTCCATGGCAAGAAGTTGCGAGGTTACACCGCACAAATTTGTTGTCGGCGGTAGAGGCTGCTCAGCGCGAATAAAGAGCATTTTTATTTTGTCAAACCAGCTTGGTTAGTTATTAGCATTGAAATTGCTTATGCAGCTAAGCAATTGCGTCGATTTAATGGTTTTTCCTAATGGTCAAGCAAAACTCAGGTATTGCCGAGAAAACCTCAGTGGAACATTCTGAATTGTAGCCTAGGCCAATCAATGCAAGTTTTAAGTCAGTATGTCTTATAGTAGTTCGCTAAAACCAAGCAATTGAGATCCGGTTAAGGATGATTCAAACTGCACAGCCTAACAGTCAAACAAAGAATTAGTCATGAACGATATTCAACGAAAAGAATTAATAAGTACTAGTTGGGAGCTTCATAGCATTGTTGAACAAAGCTATTTAAGGCTAAATGCGGCAAAAGGGGATGCCGGTTGGTTGGAAAAACAGCGGATTTTGCTTGCAGATATGGCGCTCCATCTACTTCAGACTTCGTTAGCGCCGGGTGACATTGAGTTGGAAAAACTAAAGAATAACCTGCATGCCATTTTAACCATTTCCGATCAGTTTTTGCCGCATGCCGGTCTTATGCAAGCAACCGCAAAGCTTTATGAAGGCAATTGATAGCCATTTACCCTTGCCGTGCTCGATATTGCTGATGTTATGGATTTCCAAAGAGGTTTTGATGAAAGTTATTTATATTTTGCTAACTTGCCTTAGCTTTAACGCATTCGCTATCTTATGTGGCGATCCTGAGTACCTAGATAAAGTGCCCGCTAATTCAGTTGTGTTTATCGGCAAATTTACTGGGGTCGAATTGAAAAATCATTCAGCTGTAACGGATGTCGTCACTAAAGATGAGTTAGCTGGGGCAAAAAAGGTCGCAATCTTATTATTTACCGAAGTGACTATGCTAAAAGGTGAAGCCAGAAATTCAGCTCATGTAAAATTTTTGACAGATGGTGGGATGAATAATTGGTTTCCAAAACCGCCGATCAAACTAGGTACTTATTACCTGTTTTCTTTTGAGGCAACTGGAGAAGATGGTTCGGTTGAAAAGCCATTTTTTGTTGGTCCGTGTAATCTGTTTAAGCGGGTTTGACCGTCTTGTTTGAGTTGTTTTTGTGAGTGGTGTTTACATTGGTCACCTGTGCTTCAGTGATGGCGGTCAGATAATATTTAGAATTCGCAGTAAACTGGTCTTTTAACGCTTTTCGGAGTAAAAATGCCACATAAGCCAATAGTTGGAAGTGTCACCTTTCTGTTAATCGCATTCGCAATGCCTTGGACAGGATGGTTTTTATTTAACGATGATTTATTGAGCCTTTGGCTGTATCCCATGTTCGTCAGTTTAGCGGGTTTTGGCGCTGCGTTTGCTGAGGGCGGCAAATCGGGGCTGTTCGAATTCTCGCGCCGGGTATTTGCTGTTGTTCCTGCTGTGCCTTTTGCTCTTTTAGGTTTAGTGCTGCCGCTAATGCTTGGGCTTAGTTACTTGGCAGGGAATGGTATAGCAATACATCAAATGCTTGGGTCGCCAAGCGCTATATTGACACTTTCCTTGGCCAGCGCATTGGTGACCGGCCCTATTGCAGAAGAGTTTGGTTGGCGCGGGTATCTGCAATATCGACTATTAGTTAATTTTTCTCCATTTTGGACTGCACTAATTGTTGGGATAGTTTGGTGGTTGTGGCATTTTGCGTTGTATCGCACTTCAGTGTTTGCATCCCTTCCTGGCGCTTTAAATTTCTTAACCTATCTGTTGACCTGGTCGATTTTTATGGTCTTTCTTGTCAGTAAGGCTGGCGGATCTGTCTGGCCTGCTGTTGTATTGCATTGGGCCGCAAATACGCATCCGAATGTTATGCAGGCGCTTTTACCCAGTGTTGACTCAGGTCTACTTCCGGGCGGTTCAAAAGGGGCGATCTTTTATTTAGCCGTCGCTTGTTTGTTTGTAGTAGTTAATTTTCGTTTTTATTTTGGATTAACTAAGTCACGAAATTGAATGTTACTGAGCTTATAAATTTGTTCGGTATGTAAGCAAATCTTCCTAAGATGAAATTTGAATTTAGTCTTCGTTAATTGATGGGGCGGTGAATTGCCTTGCGCTCACAGTCGTTTAATACGCTGAAGGCAACCAATATTAAGGTCTTCCAATGAATGTACTTTTTGTCCATGGTATGGGGCGCTCGCCGCTGTCCGGATGGCCATTATTGCGAGAGCTTAGGCGCAATGGCTTGAACACCTATAGCTTCAGTTATTTTGTCTGTGCAGAAACTTTTGCTGAGATCCAAACTCGTTTAGAGCTGCAAATTGTCGAATTGGCCAAGCAGGGTGACTACGTGTTGGTTGGGCACTCACTAGGCGGGGTGCTATTGCGCGCAGTGTTAAATGCAATTGAGAAAGACATAGCACAACCGAAGCATTTATTTTTATTGGGTTCGCCAATTTCGCCTTCGATCTTGGCGCAAAGATTATCAAAGAATGTTCTATATAAATTGATCACTGGCGATTGCGGTCAATTGTTGTGCTCATTTGAACGGATGAATGCGATTGGTGCTGTTGGTATTCCAACGACCTGCATCGGTGGCACTAAATCTATTTTTATCACTAAGCCATTTTTCAGCGGTCAAATTAATGATGGTTTTGTCTCGTTGCCCGAAATTTCTGCAGACTGGTTTACCGAAGATATCCAATTGCCACTTATCCATAGTGTATTGCCGTCAAGTCGGAGGATCGCCAAGCTTATTGTTGATGCAGTTCGCGGGTAGCAAACACAGCAAAGATTGCTTGGGATCGCTTTTCGACCGGTGATGGCAGCTTAGTGATTTGAATCTTTACTCGTATTTAGCCTCAAATTTTGCGAAAATTCAGTTTTTTAACAAACGTAGCACAATTAATTCATTTGAGCTGTTATTTCAAGGATAGATAGATGATATTTCGCGTTTTAGTCGCCGCCATTTTTTTGCTCTCGATGCCGGCATGGTCTTCGAGCATTGATGAACAAATCGAATCACTTAGACCAGTGATTGGCGGGTATCCGCCAGCCATCGAATCGAAAGAACAACTTGCAACCGTGGTTGCCTCTTACGAAAAAGTAAAGTCTGAATTAGATAGCTTAATTGCCAAAAATCCAAATGACTTGGCACTGCTGTTTAAGCGTGGGTCTCTGCAGCAGATGGGACACAATATGGACTACAAAAAAGCTTGGAACGGTGCGGAAAATGATTTCGTCGCCATTCTAAACACGGACCCTGCACAAGTTCAGGCGATTTTGGCCTTGGCTACTTTGTACATTAACTCAAGTATTGAACTGGCACCGAAAGCCGAGTTACTTTTTCGGGCTGCCCAGTGTTATTCCGATCCAACGCCAAACGAGGGTGCCCAGAGTGGCCTGTTCTTCGCTTATTACTACCAAGGCAACATTAGTCTTGCTTATCGTCAAGCTGCGCTTTTGAAAAAGCTCTGGCCAAACAACGGTTACGAAGAATTATTTAACATGGCTGGTGATGTGTTAAATCGCAGAAATGAATCACTGCCGGATACGACGAAGTTGGTAGCTGCATCTTGTGATAAATCTGCCGATAGTTCAGCGCTTTAGTTTGTTGTTGGTTTAACTTCGTTATCGTTTGATAACACCATGAAGTTTGGAGTTTATTGATAACGACAATTTTTGCAAAGGTTGTCTATATCTCGCACCTGGCAGGGTTTTACTTTCAAAATAATTTTGGAAATTTATTAATGAGCGCGTTTGAAGAAAGCATTGTCACTCTTGTCTTTCCAGATGACTATTTGTACCAACTTAATAGTGTTGCCAAAGTAACCAATAAAAATATTATCTACTTGCGCCGAAAGTTTTTTTCTAGGGTCGGATGGGAGTTAGAGGCTATACCACTGTCGGATTTCGTTGAGATTGAATATAAAAAAGAACTTGTTTTAAGTCGCATTATTTATGGAGGGTTGCTGTCAGCACTTTTGCTATTCATTCTACTGATGTTGATAAACTTCGGCGCCCAAATGTCATCGGGAGCTGCAATTCCGGTTTGGGGTTTGCTTGTGGCTGGACTATATGGTGTCCGATTGCTTTTCGGCGGTCGACGTCATTACTTTAAATTTATAAAAAGTGACGGCTCAAAGTTAGTATGGAGATCTCTAGCTGGTGAAGATCAAGTAATGAAAAGAGCCGTGGATGTTCTATGTGAATTTGCCAGTTCCAAAGGTTTGCTGAGATGACAGGTGCAGTGGATAAATATTCCTTTTAGAGCAATTGGTTATGGTGTTCACTCTCCAATTTGCACCGTTCCTTAATATTCGGTAGGAAGTGATGTCACCACAATAGATGGAATTCTAGATGTACATCTTTTTTGATATTAAAAGTCTTTGTAAAAAACCACACGCACTAAAAAATGCCTGCTGTGAGAAATGTGGGAAGCAAAGCATTCATTTCGAAGCAAAATGGTTTGATTGGTTGCGGGTTTTCTTTATCCCTGTATTTCCATTGGGCAAGGAAAGTGCTTGGGTTTGCAGCGCTTGTGGCTATAAAAAACAAGCCCGTCGAACTATCTCGGTCGGCGTGAACATATTGCTGATTTTGTTCCTTGTATTTTTCCTTTGGGTGTTTTTTAACTTAAAAAGCGGTCAACTCGCTGAATCGACGCTTTGGATATGCAAAGTGCTTATTTCAGCAGCATTGCTTTATGCGATTTTTATGCTGTTTTCACATCATTCCCGAAATAGAAAAATGATTATGTCCGACGTTTTACCCCTGCCGCAGACCTATCAATGCCTTAATTGTGGTGGTTGTTTATATGGAGAGTCGACAGCAAGTATTTTACTGTGTAACAACTGCAAGGTTATTTCGTATAACAAGGTTTAGATCCTTCTCCAGCGATCTCAATTGAGCGTTGGAGCAGCCAAGCGTCTTGCGCCAGACTTAAGTTGGATAAGAGCACTTTGAGTATCGTTATTCGATAATTACCGCCATTAATACTTGACCAAGGTTCGGTGGCTATCAGCGAGAAGCCCGATAAGGAAACCATGATTAGAGCTCTATTTATTTGCACACAAAATAAACTTCGAAGTCCGACAGCAGAGCAAGTGTTTGCAACTTACCCTGAGGTGGAAACAGACTCTGCAGGTCTTGGCAATGATGCCAATGTTAAGCTTTCTACTGAGCAAATTGCTTGGGCTTCCGTGATTTTTGTTATGGAGTCATGCCACAAGCAAAAGCTACAGCAGAAGTTTCGTGCCCAGCTTAACGGGAAGAGAATTATCTGCCTAAACATCCGAGATGAATATGATTTTATGCAAGAAGAGCTGGTGCAAATACTGATAAAGAAAGTGACACCTTATTTATTACGTTGACATCTAATCCGAAGCCTTATCGAGGTTGAATTGAGCAATAGCCTAAGCGATTGCCCAAATCACTTCGACGATGAGAGAGTTCAATCAATGTTTTGTCGAAGAAACTTGTTGAGAAAAAGCATCTTGTTGACATTTTTTCTGTCAATCAGCAGTCATGCAGCCGATGCCTGTTATTTGCCTCCCTTTACCAAGCCAATATTTTTTGTGCACAGTGATGCTGAACCAATCAAGAATTCTACTCTTTATGCAATCCCACGAGAGCACCCACTTGATGCAGATCTATGTATTGTTGCAGCAAGTTGGATAAGGCCCAATCAGACTGACAGCATCGAAATTTATGTAGCGACCTATCGGAAAGATAATTACGATAAAATTGCTGAATACCGTTCGACGATTTCCGATTTGCAATTATGGGATCCTCCGCAAATAGCCATAGTTCCAACCAAATTTTCAATAAAACCTGAGGTTATGGCTTTTGGTATTAAGCTAGATTGGCAGTTTTTGGCTGGTACTTATAGCCAAAATAATAGCCAATTTGAATTGCTTGTTCCTACTGGAGGAGCAAAGTTGCGTTCTGTGTTGTCACTGTCGAACTTAGAATATTTTAGATACCGGAATTGCCCAGAAGTTTGCTCGAATGATGGGGCTGATTGTGAAATCAAATGCGAAGGCGAGAATACCACAAAAGAACAAATACTTGCCCTACAACCCACGAAGCATCAGCAGTATTTTGATATCTTGGTGACGACGACAACCACCTCGGTAGATGCCAATAACGCAAAGCCTGCGAAAGATCTACGGAGCGAGCAACGATATATTTGGCAAAGCGGAAAATACATTGCAGAGTAAATTTGGTTTGGTGGTTTTCAAAAGGATGTTGCTTTGAGGATCTGTTGTTTATTAATAGCGCTTCCGATGTTGTCAGGGTTTGCCGTGCAGACTGACAACCAATTAGGGGTAGGCGCAGCCAAGTCGCAGGTGCCAGCAACCATTGCGGCAAGCTGTGAACAACAGGTCGCAGCGCCCAAGGTCGAAGTAGGGTTGCAAGAAGCTACTGTTGTGGAAAGCCAGCAGTACAACATTGTTGAATTGAGTGAGTTATCCAAACAGTTTAACAACACGCACGTCGATGAAGGTGAGGTTTTAGGTCTGACCTTTTTTAACTATGGGTATGAGCTAGAGCTGAGTTTTCCGAATGTCGTATCAGCAACCTCAGAAATTATCTGTGTGCGACCTCATTTCAATTTACGTGTCATTAGCCAAGAGCAGAAAGTGTATATTGCCAAAGAGCACATGCCAAAAAGCTGTGAGTACAACACAATCCATAGACATGAATATCGACACGTAAATATCAATGAAACACTCCTGCGACAATTGGTGAGTACTCTGGCTGCTGAATTCCAAAGCAAATTTGGCAATGAAATTTATTATGGAACCAGCGACAGTATTAAAAAAAGCATCATAATTGATAAAGAAGAGAAATGGCTGCCATTTATCAGGGCGATTTTAGAACAGCAAAATTCGCTCGCTGATGAGCAACATGAGCAAGTCGATACACTCGAAGAATACCGAAAGTTTAGCTATGTCTGTTCTTTTAAGTATCGTTACATAACTGATGAATAGAGTGGCGAAAATAACCGGGATGGCTACTAAGGAATTGAAATGCTAGAACTTAGACCTTGTTGCGAGTGTTGTGCTGTCGATTTACCGCCAGCGTCTCGCCTTGCCATGATTTGTTCATTCGAATGCACATTTTGCCATGATTGTGCGCAGAAAATGCATGATGAGTGTCCTAATTGTGGTGGAGAGTTAGTGCGACGACCGGTCCGGCCTGCTGATAAGTTACCGAAGAATCCTGCATCTATTGTACGAATAGTTAAACCGGCTGGTTGCTAAAACTTCTGTGATGAACAACCGAGGCAGCCGCGGTGGCAAAACTCGACTGCTTAGCAGAGATATAACTAGGGGTATTTTGCGGTGAGCAGTAATAAAGACCACAAAACGTTAGGAATAGGGCAAGCATGATTATCCGAGATTGCGCTGACCAAGATACTCATCAGCTTTGTCAGATCTACAATTATTACATCGAACATACTGCGGTGACCTTCGAAGAATTCCCGGTCAAAGAAGATGAAATGGCGCGGCGAGTCGCGAATTATCGTCAGTTGTACCCTTGGCTAGTTGCTGAAATCGGCGGGCAAATAGTTGGTTACGCCTATGCGACCAAATGGAAAGAGCGAAGTGCTTACAAACATACTGCCGAAATCACCGTCTATATTCGACATGGACATGCGGGTAATGGTTATGGCAAAGCACTGTATCAGGCATTACTCCAAAAGCTTGCACTACTGAAATGCCATGCTGTGCTGGCCTGTATCACGCTACCAAATGTTGCCAGTATAGCTCTGCATGAACAGCTTGGTTTTTCTAAAGTGGCACATTTTCATGAAGTTGGATTTAAATTCGGCGAATGGCGCGATGTGGGTTATTGGCAGAAAAACTTAGATGCCCCCTCATAACTACCAAACTTCTATCAACTAAATCTTACAATTTTTAGGTGTCCAAAAAGCCTGCGAATAGGCAAACTGCAGAAAGCGTAAATTAAATCATTGATGAAATTCTAGATTTGAGCAGGGCTCTAGATCATGCCGGAGGACAGGTTGTATGAAGCATTATCAGTTTTGGGTTAAAGAACGTTTTAACATTATGATTGGCAAAAATGCTGAACCGATTTCATTATTGGTCGGATCCAACCAATCTAAAGCTGATGCCTATAATCTCGCGGTAGCAAGAGCTAAAGCCATTGAAACTCGCATCGAGCAAAAAGCAGGGATCGAAGATTACGACGTCGCGATTAAAGAACATGTTGCGCAGCTTATCGACCAACAGAATGTCATCACTGTATGCCGTTACGGCGCTAAGGTACTCAATACCTGCAATTACACGATTTTGGATTTTGATAGTTACCCAGTCGATTTTTTTGACAGGTTTAAAGCAGTTCGTAAGTTAGAAAAAAAGCTGCGAATTATTTATAAATTTGAAGAACGTTTACAAAAACACCCAGAACTTGGGCAAGACTTTCGTATTTACGAGACGGCAAACGGTGTTCGGGTAATTGGCAAGCAATACTTTGACCCGACGAATAAGGGGCAAGCCAAGCTATTGCAACTGTTTGGCGTCGATTTACTCTATGTTCAATTGTCACAAAAACAACAGTGCTACCGCGCTCGACTGACCCCCAAACCATATCGGATTAAATCACGCACCATTAAAATTGGCAGTCCGCTGGATTGTGAGACCGAAAACTATCAATCCTGGGAAAATGAATACCAAGAAAAGTCCAACCAATTTAGTGTGGTGAAGTTGGTAAAAACTATTGGTCAGGACTTTGCGGCAGACAACGTAATTGCCTTGCATGATAGGCTGTGTAATTCATCACAAAACAAGACCTTAGCTTAATTATTAATCTGCAGTCGCGTTAAAAATGTCCAGCTTATTGGCTAGATTAGGGAAGACCAATGCCACATTGTATAGTCGAACATTCCACCGATCTTGATGCGGAAACCTTGATAAATCGAGTCTACGCCGGAGCTTTCGAGTCAGGTTTATTTGAAATTGATGGTGCTGATATTAAAGTCCGCACTGTCGCTTACCATCATTATTGCACCGGACCGAGTAAGAGTTCGTTTGCCCATGTTGAGTTGAAAATACTGTCCGGCAGAACGCTTGAGATGAAGCAACATTTATCGTCCACCGTGCTGGCAAAGCTGCGTTTGCTCGACATAGCGGATTGCTCGTTAACAGTAGAAGTTGTTGACATTGATAGAGCCAGTTACGCGAAGTGGGTGAGTTAATTTCAGATGTCGATACAATTAAAGCGTTGTTTATGTCTATTGCTAAGTCTATGCATTTTGATAAGTAGTGGGTATCTGTTGTTTTCCGGATCTGCTTGGTTAAGTCTAAATTTGGTTTCTAGTTTGCCGCTCGGTAACTTGTTAGCTGCGTTCTGCCTTATAGTGCCGAGTTTTTTGTATTTTGTAAGGCAGCGCAATTGGCTAAGCAAAAGCGTGCTTTTGTGCACAATACTATGGCTTCCTGCATCAATATTATTAGCTGGTAATTTACAGCTGCGTTTTGATGAGCAAAATTTTGCAGTCTGGATTGGCGCAACTGGCATTTTGTCGTTAACCATTGTCCTATTGTATCTACAAATCGTACTGAAGCTTGTCTGGCTGTGGCTTCGGCTTTTATTAAACCGGAGTATATCAATCACTTCAGTGAAGTACTGAAGTCGTGGTTCCGTCAAAGCAGAAGTTAAATTGTTAGCAGAAATATCGAAAAATTCATGAATTTTCTCTGTCGAGCAATGCATTTTATAGGGTGGAAGTTTTGCATATAACCCGAATATTAGGTTTAGCGTTAAAGCGGCTTACATTCATTATCTTCAGTGGATCAGTCGTTTTATTTATCTTGATTAATTTGCTCGCGTTAGCTGAGCCGTCAAAACTGCAAGCACCTTCGCAGCAGACCTTGGTCATTGCCGACGTCAATCTGGTGGATGTGAGAGGGTCTGGCAAAGTTATTAGCAATCAGATGGTGATTGTCGACGGAAATGTCATTACCTATGTCGGCGACAATGCCAGTAAAGCGCATCCAGCTGGCGCAACTGTGATTCAAGCGACCGGCCAGTTTTTGATGGCAGGGCTTATCGACTCACATATTCATACTTTGCGACTTTCACCACAATTGCATTTTCCTTTGATGATTGCCAATGGCGTAACGAGTGCCAGAGACATGGGCGATAGTTGTTCTTGGTCTGCTGAAATGGACTGTGAGCCTGACGTTGAGCAATGGCGTAAGCAGCGTGTAACTGGTGAAATCGTGGCGCCGAGGATCATACAGTCTGTAAGTTTTCACCTCGAAGATGACTATGTTGATGAGCGCGCTTTGGCTGCCCGTATCGCGTTATTAAAAAAGCGAGCTGAGCCTTTTCTAAAACTGCAGCTGAATGAGCAAATCCCGCAATCAGAGTTTGCCACAATCATCAAACTAGCCGAGTCACAGGGCATAGCAGTTGCCGGACATATTCCATTTTCGGCCGATTTGCGCCTGTTGACGCATCCGATGACTAGTATTGAACATGACGTCAGTTTGCTTGCCCAATGCTCGGACGCTAGGTATGAATTTACTGGTCGAAATAGCACTAAGCAAGCACTGCTCAAGGGCATTAACGCTGCACGTTGTAAAGAACTACTGCAACAACTTGCCAAGCAACAAACCTTGTTTGTGCCAACACATATTGCCGCGACTGGTCAGGATCTAAATTTTGCCAAGGCGACATTTCCCGAGGCAGATCAGCAGTTGATGCAGAATTATCTGGTCGCGCCACAGCGCTGGCTTTGGCGATTGATGCAAAACGCGGGGCGTGAAGCCCCAGCGGAGCAAGCAATTCTCGCGGATTTCCATCAAGCTGCTTTGGCGTTAACCAAACAGGCTCATGACTCAGGAGTCATTGTCTTGGCTGGAACTGATGCCTTAGATGCTGGAGTTATGCATGGTTTTTCTTTGCATAAAGAATTGCAATACTTGGTGCGAGCAGGCCTTTCACCTGCTGAGGCAATTTACTCCGCAACTATAGCCCCAGCTCAAGCATTTGGCGTAGCAGCTAAGCTTGGTTCAATTGAACCCGGCAAACTTGCAGATCTGGTATTGCTGGCGGCAAACCCATTGCAGGATATTAGTAATACTGAAAAAATCACGCTGGTAGTTGCTGACGGCAGGATCTATCAGCAAGAAGAACGCGATTACGCGCTCAGTTACGTTAGAACCCAAGCACATACGATTACAGTGATTGCACGATTTATTCGAGGGCTTTGGTATTAGCGTCAAAGTTCAATGTGAGCAGTGTTCTTGCTCACCATTGCAGTCACTTTGCTAAAACTAATGTATTTTTATAATTCATTGACTTAAGCGAGCATAAATTTGGCGGATAAATCTTTGTGGCGTTTGCTTTTTCGTTGGCAATCAGGTCGACAACAAACGGGGTATGACAAAATGCTGCTCGCAGGCGGTTTTTGGCCGGTGCCGTTTGATTTGTATTTGCTGCGATTTAATGAAGGTTCAGAGATCCCTCCTCATGTTGATGTGGTGACTAAGGGCGAGCATTATCGGCTTAATATAGTGCTTAAAGCGGCGAAAATGGGCGGTGAGTTTGTCTGTAGTTCGCCGATATTTGCCAACGCGCGCATCAAATACTTTCGTTCAGATATCTCAGAACATGCCGTAACAAAAGTGCTGGCGGGGCGTCGTTATGTGTTGAGTCTCGGCTGGATCAAAAACGGCTAAGCTGTTCTTTGTGTAGGCGTGGCAGTTGTCAGTTTTGGCGACATGCAAGGGCCAGAGTGCGCGCCAGAGTGCTCACTTTGGCGAATTAATGATTTTAGTTTGCCCCGACAAGGTGGCAACGTTTCGAGGAAGGCTTATGTATCAAGGGAGTTGTTTATGCGGTGCAGTGACGTTTGAATTACATGGAGGCATTGACTCTATCATCCATTGTCATTGTTCGCGTTGTCGCAAAAGTACCGGTAGCGCATATGCAACGAACGGCTTTATCGCAAAGTCGAGCTTAGTGATAAAAACCGGCGAGCAGCAAATTGCTTGTTTTGAATCGGCTCCTGGGAAAAAACGGCATTTCTGTCAGCACTGTGCGACACCAATTTATAGCAGCAATGCGCAAGACCCAACTCGATTGCGTATTCGGCTTGGCGTGCTTGATGGCGATATTGTCGAACGACCGATCTCGCACAACTTTGTTTCGTCAAAAGCGAATTGGGATGATTTGGACGCTGATTTGCCGCGATATGATGGCTACGAGCCGAGCAGAGTTCAAAGTTAAAACAGATAGTTTCTGGCAGTATTGTCGTCTAATATCAACCTGATTGGTAAACTTCTTTGGAGCAATTTTAATGAGTGGCAATACACTGCAGCTTTTCCGCGTGATTAAAGCGACACCTAATTTGGTTTATCGAGCTTTTCTTGATCCTGCCGCGCTTTGTAAGTGGTTGCCGCCAAATGGCTATACTTGCAATGTCGAGCATCTAGATGCAGTTGTCGGCGGTAGCTTTAAAATGTCGTTTTGCAATTTTGCCAGCGGCGAATCACATAGCTTCGGCGGTAACTATTTAGCCCTTACCCCGTTTGAATTTATTCAGTACACCGATGTATTTGATGACCCGAATTTATCGGGGGTAATTACCGTCAGCATTCGATTAAAAGCAGTCTCATGTGGCACGGAACTCCATATCGAGCAAGCGGGGATCCCTGAACAAATTCCATTAGAGATGTGCCATTTAGGATGGCAGGATTCATTAGTGTTGCTGCAGAAATTGTTAGAAGTGCCGAATAGTTAACTGGCTTCATCTTTTTGGTGGTATTTAATCATAGATTTTCACAATTTTCGTGGCAGAATTTCAGGGCGAAAGTATTGGAAATTTATTATTCGAACTAAGGAAGTAATTACTTATGAAATATTTATCAAGTGCGCTGTTGGCTCTGACTTTATGTTTATCCCCAATAGCACAGGCGCAGACTGCTGGTGAAGAGCTGGGCTCTTGTATGGTTGATGCAATTACCGGCAAAGAAAGAAAACAGCTTGCGACTTGGATTTTTTTCGCGATGGCAGCTCACCCCGATATTAAAGAATTTGGCAATGTTACTGCTGAAGATCAGGCTAGCATCGATAGAACAATTGGTGTTTTAGTCACTCGACTGCTCACAGAAACTTGCGCAGCACAGCTACAAGCTGGTTATAAGGAAGGTGGCCAGTTAGCGATCCAAAATGCTTTTGAATTGCTGGGGAAAGTTGCGATGCAAGAGTTAATGACAAATAGAAATGTAATGGTTTCAGTCGAAGGTTACGCTAATTTCATTGATGAAAAGAAACTGGAATCAGTACTAAACGGCACCAAATAATAAATATAGACGCATAGGTGCTTCAGCTGTTACTTAAATAGTTCAACAAGGATGTGCGCATGCGGATTTGGAGATATTTGGCGCTGTTGGCAGTTGTCATTGTTTTACTAATGACTATCGAACCTGTGCGCACATATGGACAATTTATGCTGACAAAATTGGTGGGCGGTTATACGGTTGCGGATCGCTTAGAACAATATGCTGACAAGGTGAGTTCTCAGCTAAACGCTGCGTTTAGCCAACAAGGGATTTCATATCCACCAAAGCATGTGGCGGTCCTTGCGTTTAAAGACACCAATATGTTGCAGTTGTATGCCAAGAATAGCGATATGCAAAATTGGCAATTGGTGAAAACCTATCCAATCGTCAAAGCCAGCGGTGTGCTTGGCCCAAAATTACAAGAAGGGGATAAACAAGTCCCCGAGGGCATCTACCAAAGTGAGTCATTAAATCCAAATAGTCGTTATCATTTGGCGATCCGGGTGAATTATCCCAATGACTTTGACCGACAAATGGCGCAGTTAGATGGTCGCATTAACTTGGGTGGCGATATTATGATCCATGGCAGTAGCTCATCCGTGGGCTGTTTAGCGATGGGCAA
The DNA here is from genome assembly GCA_017302255.1 of Gammaproteobacteria bacterium. Lineage (GTDB taxonomy): Bacteria > Pseudomonadota > Gammaproteobacteria > Enterobacterales > Alteromonadaceae > Pararheinheimera. Next base: position 22,083 of record JAFLDV010000037.1, read on the forward strand.
TGATGCTGCCGAAGAACTCTTTGTGTTAGCCGCGCTTGCTGCCAATAATCCGTTGAAAATTATCATAAGTCCAACCGACTTTAGAACAAAGGCTGTTGACGAGCTAGCAGTTGCAGGCAATACGCCGCGCTGGCGAGCAGAGCTATATCAGCATATCCGACAAGAATTATCGGCATTTCCCTTGGCAAATTAGGTTAATAAGTCGCCAAGTTCAGCATCGGCCCCAAGCGTTGACATTTGCTTTTGTAACAACAAAGCGCATCCAAAGGCGTCTTCCAGTGCATTATGCTCTTGCAACATTGGCAACTGATGGCGTTTCAGGCAAGCCGGTAATCGAAACTCGTCCTGACGGACAGTAATATTTCGTCGTTGTAATTGCCGTCCTTCGATTTTCAGCGTATCTAAGAAGCGAAAATTTGGGGCGCGGCCAAAACAGTTTTGACATGCTTTTCGTAAAAACTGCTGTTCGATGACACTGTGGTGCGCGACTAAAACCGCGTTTTCCGCAGCTTGCAAAAAGGCAACTAGCACCTCTGAAAGTTCCCCGCCGTCTGCTAACTGTTGATTGTGAATGCCATGAATTGTTGCACTTTGGCCAACACCACTATCGCCGATAGGCGCTCTGATCACTTGATAATGTGCGCTGCCAAGGTCAAGGGTGCGTTTTTGCATCAACAACCAACCAATACTAATCATTTGATGGCGCTGCGGATCAAGGCCAGTCGTTTCAATGTCCACCACCATGAATATACAATCATCAAGGGCGGTTTGGCGTGACGGCCTTTTGCCTTGTTCGTATCGAACAACCGGTTGTTGCAGTGGTGTAGGGCGGCTGAACCATTTCCACATATTAAACTTCCCGACAATAACGCAGTTGCAGCACTTTTTGTTCTTGGCCAATTACCGCAAAAGAATCTTTCAGTTGATGACGTCGCATCAGGTCAAGTCCCGCCGGGTCGAGTAAATTTGAGACTGTCGCGTGTTGGGTTAAGGCTTCGCCTTGGATTTGCCAACGCAGTTCTGCCAAGATTTCATAAGCGGCGAGTAAATCTTGTGCCTGCGAGGTACTTAACACTTTTTGTTGCTTCAACATTTCCAATCTTTCGCGTGTGCTTACAGCAGTGATGCCGTGGGCTAACGCATGAACCCGCATTAAATCGTTAATTAAACTTGAGCCCCGTTTTTTCAGGTCGAGACCACGTCGGTGTTGTCCGTCGTGTTCCAGCAAAAAATGTTTGAAAAAGCCAAGTGGCGGTTGGTGTGACAATGCGTTTTTTGCTAGATGATAAAGAAACAGCGCTTGATTTGGCGTCCGCGCTAAGATGTCTTGTTGCAAGGCATTAAAAAGTCCCTGACTGCCAGCCACCAAGCGACAATCAAAATAAATGCAGCTGTCGAGCAGGGCTTGCGGATCTGGCGTGTTTAACATTCCGGCAAAGCGTTGGGACCAGCCTTTGAGGCTAAGGCGCAGCTGAGGGTTTGTTGCCATGACATTGCCAGGGCATAAGGTTTGGCCTGAACTAGCCAACCCTTCACAGACTATTGCTGCGAATTGACTGAAATATTCACCGACTTCATCCACAGGTTCTTTTTCTAAGAGCAGCGCATTATCTTGATCTGCCCCCGGCAGCATATCTTGTCTAGCTTGAGAGCCAAAACAAACCCAAGTATAGATACAAGGCGCTGGACCCAGTTCCTGTTCGGCGAGCCTAATCCAACTCTGCGCTAACGCATCATAAATGCCTGATAAAATACGGCTCACTTCCGCAACAGCCATATGTTGCTTATGTAATTGGGCAATCAGCTGGCGGATAGGTTCCTGACAAGCGGCTAAACCGTCACGATTATGCTGACGATGAATATGGCTTATCACAAACAACGGATGTTCTTGGCTACTGCGGATCAAATCGCTGGTACTAATGATGCCAACTACTTTATTGTGCATTTCAACTGGCAAATGATGGATATTGTGTTGACTCATCAACTGCATAGCTTCAAACGCGAAGTGGTCATGGCTAATCCGATAGGGACGGGGCGTCATCACCTGACTCAATGGCAACTGCGGATCTAAGCCTTTTGCCAGTACGCGACAGCGTAGATCTCGGTCGGTGATAATGCCGACCAATTCATCATCTTGTTCGACTAATAAGCTGGAGACTCGCTCTTGAGTCATTAACAACGCAGCTTGTTGAATACTGGCATTTGGCAGAATCGAGACTTTGCGGCCACTACAGAGATCTTCTACTCGCAGTGCTGTGGTTTGGCTCGTTTGATGTAAATGCAGGCTGCGGCTCAGTAAACGCTGGAAAAACAAATCAAAATTCTTATATTGCCGTCTTAATTCTTGAAAATGTGCATCAGCCAAACTGTAGACTAAGCCATCTTCTTGGCAGCGCAAGCGAGCTTTTAAATCATCAGCAGTGAGGATCTGCGCATAACCCCAAAAATCACCACTTTGCAGCGGATGCAATTGCTGTTGATCATCGCTAAAGAATAAACCGGTTCGCACCAGCACTAAATTATTGGCAAACCCAATTTGTTCGTCATGACTGGCATAATAGACCGTCAATTTTGCTGCAACTTGTTGTTGTTCAAACGCGGGCAGCTGTGAGAAAGGCGGAATATGTTGAAGAAATTGCACTACTTCCGTTACATGCATATATACCCTTACTCCTTGAAGCTGCGGGGTTGTTACCTTCACTCGTTCGTCGCAGTCACATAGCTACTATGCTCCAGCGGTCTCTATCACTCGGCGTATACCCGAATCTTCAATGATTTTGGGTATATACACTTACTCATTGAAGATACGGGGTTGTTACCTTCACTCGTTCGCCGCAGTCACATAGCCTACTATGCTCCTGCGGTCTCTCTCATTCGGCGTATACCCGAATCTTCAATGATTTTGGGTATATACCCTTACTCATTGAAGATACGGGGTTGTTACCTTCACTCGTTCGTCGCAGTCACATAGCCTACTATGCTCCTGCGGTCTCTCTCACTCGGCGCCTACCCGAATCTTCAATGATTTTGGGTATAAACCTGTGTTGGGCAAAGCAAAAGGGCGTATCACTACGCCCTGTTTTGCTGGTTTATTCTAGTGGTGAGTTGCTGCACCAGAACCTTTTGGATAACGAATGCTTTCAACGATTTCTTGTACGTCTTGTGGAACTTCTTTGGTGACTTTGCTAACTAAGAAGGCCACGACGAAGTTAACTAACATACCGACGGTACCGATACCTTCAGGAGAGATCCCTAACCACCAGTTTGCTGGAATGTTCGCAGCCATTGGTGTGATAAAGATGCCTTTGAAGTAGATGATGTAACCGATGGTGAACACCATACCTGCTAACATACCGGCGATTGCACCTTCTTTATTCATCTTCTTGTAGAAGATCCCCAAGATGATGGCAGGGAAGAAGCTCGCTGCAGCCAAGCCGAAGGCAAAAGCCACTACCTCGGCCACGAAGCCAGGTGGATTGATGCCTAAATAACCAGCCACACAAATTGCCACCGCTGCTGCACCACGAGCGTAACGCAGTTCGGCTTTATCGCTGATATTTGGCATTAAGTTCCGTTTTAGTAAGTCGTGGCTGATTGAGGTTGAGATAACCAGCAACAAACCAGCTGCAGTGGATAATGCTGCGGCGATAGCACCTGCGGCAACCAATGCAATGACCCAATCCGGTAACTTAGCGATTTCTGGGTTTGCCAGCACCATAATGTCGCGGTCAATGGTCATCTCATTGCGTGCATCGCCTGAGTAGAACATACGGCCGTCGCCATTTTTATCTTCGTGCTTGATAAGACCAGTTTTCTCCCAGTTTTTCACCCAAGTTGGTGCTTCGCTGACCAAAGTACCTTGATGATCTGGACCATTCAGGGTGTTGACCATGTTGTAACGAGCGAACGCTGCGATAGCTGGCGCTGTGGTGTACAAGAACATGATGAAAATCAGTGCCCAACCGGCAGAGATCCGCGCATCGCGAACCCGTGGAACTGTGAAGAAACGCACGATAACGTGTGGTAAACCAGCAGTACCAACCATCAATGCTGCAGTAATTGCAAAGATATCTGCCATCGATTTAGTGCCGTTGGTGTATTCCGCAAAGCCAAGCTCTTTAGATAAGCCATCGAGTTTATCGAGTAAGCTTACGTCAGTGCCTTCAATGGTACTACCAAAGCCAAGTTGTGGAATTGGGTTACCGGTCACCATTAACGAAATGAAAATAGCTGGTACTAAGTATGCAAAAATTAACACGCAGTATTGTGCAACTTGGGTGTAAGTAATACCTTTCATGCCGCCTAACACCGCGTAGAAAAACACCACAGCCATACCGACGACAACACCAGTGGTAATATCAACTTCCAAGAAGCGAGAAAACACCACGCCAACACCGCGCATTTGACCGGCGACGTAGACGAAAGAGATCAGGATGGCGCAGATCACCGCAACAGTACGGGCTGTTTGCGAGTAATAACGGTCGCCGATAAAATCAGGCACAGTGAACTTGCCGAATTTACGTAAGTACGGTGCTAGGCAAAGCGCCAATAGCACGTAACCACCAGTCCAGCCCATTAAGTAAACGGAACCGTCATAACCCATAAATGAAATTAGGCCGGCCATCGAAATGAACGAGGCTGCTGACATCCAGTCGGCTGCAGTTGCCATACCGTTTGCAAGTGGCGATACACCGCCGCCAGCAACATAGAATTCTTGTGTTGAACCAGCGCGAGCCCAGATGGCGATGCCGATATATAAGGCAAAGGTCAGGCCAACGATGATATAGGTGAGCATTTGTAAATCCATCGCTGACTCCTCAGTCTTCTTGCACGTTGTACTTTTGATCCAACTGATTCATCTTGAATACGTAGACGAAAATCAGTAGAACGAAAGTGTAAATTGAACCTTGTTGTGCAAACCAGAAACCCAGTTTGAACCCGAAAAATTGAATGTCGTTTAGTTGATGCACAAACAAGATGCCGGCGCCGAAAGACACCAGAAACCAAACGGCAAGTAGTTTGAGCATTAAACTGACGTTTTCACGCCAGTAGGCTTGCGCCTGCTCTTTGTTTTGAAATGCCATCGTCACTCTCCTCGTTAATTTTTGTTGTTGGTCGATATCAAGTTATATTGCAAAGACCCTGCGTTTCTACAATAGCTGTTCTGGGTCAATCGACCAGCCCGACTTTAGTCGAAGGCTAATGCTTACTAATTGAATTGCGTCGCTGCATCTGGTTGACTTCAGGTAGAGTTTGTTCAAGACTGGAATTTCTCATGTCGGCATTTTTTGCGCTTTCATGCTGATTTTAAACAATTTTATGGTCGGAGAATGCCGTGTCAGCTTGGTTTATCGTAGTTTTAGCCTTGGTTTATATCATCGGCTTATTTGGCATTGCCAACTGGGGCGAACGCCATGCTAGTGACCGTATGCTACAAAAGTATGGGGGGGCTATTTATAGTTTAGCCTTGGCTGTCTACTGTACTTCCTGGACTTATTATGGTGCGGTGGGGAGTGCGGTTAATAGTGGGTGGGATTATGTTCCCATATATCTTGGCCCAATTTTGCTTTACCTCATCGGTTATAAGTTGTTGTTTAAAATGCTATTTGTTGCAAAAAAGCACAACGTCACTTCAATTACCGACTTTATTAGTGCGCGTTATGGCAAACGCCAATGGATAGCAGCGTTAACTGCAATGCTTTGTCTGATTGTGGTGGTTCCTTACATTGCTTTGCAATTGAAGGCGGTCACGAGTTCTTATGAGGTGCTTCTTAATATTCCTGCGCAAGAAACAACGGATTGGTGGCGTGATACTGCGCTGTGGAGCGCCTTAGCCATGTCGGTTTTTGCCATTTTATTCGGTACGCGCAAACTCATGTTAACCGAGCAAAAACGGGGGGTAATGTTAGCCGTTGCCTTCGAATCTCTTGTGAAGTTAACCGCATTACTGATGTTGGCATTTGCGGTGATTTGGTTAGTTTTGGATGAGCCTGCGACTATGTGGCAGCAATTCCAGCAACATAACGTGAATTCACACCAGCAGAGTGGTTTTTTGACGTTGGAGTTTTGGACCAAAACTTTGCTTGCGATGTGTGCGGTGTTTCTATTGCCTCGTCAATTTCATGTGACCTTCGTTGAGAATGTGCGCGCAGCGCATCTGCAACTTGCCCGCCGTTGGTTTGTTGGTTATTTGGTATTGGTAACGCTAGTTGTCATTCCCATCGCTGTGGTTGGCATGCAGCTCTTTCCAGAGCAATCGCGTAATGCCGATAGTTTTGTATTATTAATTCCCGCTAGCCAGCAGTGGCAGGGCGTCAGTGCATTTGTGTTTATCGGCGGTTTTTCTGCTGCGACCTCTATGATTATTATTGCGACCATCGCTCTAGGCACCATGATTAGTAACGATGTCGTAATGCCCGCGATCTTACGTCGTCAACCGGTGCAAGAATTAGCCGCTGATTATAGTGCGCTGATCCTGCGAGTTCGCCGCTTAATGATTGTGGTTGTTATGGCGCTGTCGTACGGCTACTACATGCTATTTGCCCGCAATTATGATTTGGCGGAAACTGGACTGTTAGCTTTTGCCTTGGCAATACAGTTAGCTCCAGCGGTCATTGGTGGTTTGTATTGGCGTCGGGGACATGCTGTTGGCGTTTATGCCGGCGTTGGTCTTGGTCTTGGGCTTTGGTTCTATTGCTTGATGTTGCCACAGTTGGTTAGTGCTGGCGTGTTAGGCCAAACCATTTTGGAGCAGGGCGCTTTTGGTATCAGTTGGTTACGACCAACGGCGTTGTTTGGCGTGGAGTTAGATCCACTCAGTCATGGTGTGTTTTGGTCGTTAGGTTTAAACGTCGTGAGTTATGTCGTCATGAGTCTGTGGACCCCGGCTAAGTTGCAAGATCGGTTACAGGCAGTCGCCTTCGTTAAGCCGAATTTACCCTTGCAAGATGACGATAAGCTATTAAAACGTCGTCATATTACCGGCGGGGATTTACAGATTTTGCTCGAGCGCTTTGTAGGTGCGAATAGAGCAATTGAATCAATTCGAGAATTTAGTGGTCGGGATGCCCAGCCATTTCAAGCTGATGAGGCTCCAACATCTGCTTTAGTTCGCCACGTCGAACGGGAATTAGCCGGGGTTATCGGGGCATCAAGTGCTTCGGCAATGGTCAATGCGGTACTTGATGGGCGCGAACTTGCCTTTGAGGACGTGGTTACGTTATTTGATGATACCCGCCAAGCTATTCAATTCTCGAGAAAAATCCTATTTTCGACGTTAGAGAACTTAAGTCAGGGTGTCAGTGTAGTCGACAGAGACTTGCAATTAGTGGCTTGGAACAAAAAGTATCTGGAGATGTTCGATTACCCAGAGGGAATGATCCGAATTGGCCGCAATGTCGCTGAAATTGTCCGCTTTAATGCAGAGCGCGGGCTTTGCGGGCCTGGCGATCCTGACGAACATGTACAAAAGCGCATTTGGCATTTGCAACATGGCCGCGCACACGTCTTCCAAAGGGTTCGCCAAGATGGTTCGGTCATTGAAATTCGCGGCAACCCAATTCCTGGTGGTGGTTTTGTCACAAGTTTCACTGACATTAGTGAGCATGTGCGTGCCGTACAGCAACTCGCCGCGGCGAAAGAGCATTTGGAAGCACGGGTTTCAGAACGGACCTTGCAAATTAGTCAAATGAATACTGAATTGCTGTCAGAAGTCGAACTTCGCCGCAGTACTGAGCAAGATTTACTTAAAGCGAAGGCGGAAGCTGAACATGCCAACGCCTCTAAAACTAGGTTCTTGGCATTAGCCAGTCACGATATTTTGCAGCCATTAAATGCCGCAAGACTTTTTACCGCAGCGCTTGCTAATCAGCCGCTGAACGAGGCGGGTACGCAGATGGTTGGGCAGTTGGAAAACTCGCTGAAGGCTACTGAAGATTTGATTGCGACATTACTTGATATCGCCCGGCTTGATGAAGGAAAAATCGAGCCTGCAACTGAGCCGGTAGACTTATCCGCAATGCTTAAGCAGCTATTTGAGGAATTTAACTTAGTTGCGACCAACAAACATTTAAAACTGCGTTTAAGGGCTGGGCACTTTCAGGTACAAAGCCATGCCACTTATTTACGGCGGATTTTGCAAAACATCCTATCAAACGCCATCAAATATACCCCAACCGGAAAAGTATTGATGGGCTGCCGTCGCCAAGGTTCGAAACTTTGGATCGAGGTCTGGGATACTGGTCCGGGCATCGCTGCAACTGAGCTCGAACGTATATTCGATGACTTTTTCCGTGTCGACGCGACGGCGAGAGGTCAGCAAGGCGTCGGCCTTGGCCTTGGTGTCGTCGAACGGATGGCAAAAAGTTTGGGGCATCAGATAGAAGTGCATTCAATTGTCGGCAAGGGCAGTTGTTTTTGTGTTGCAGTGCCATTGTTGTCGACTACTTGGCAAACGGCAACCAGTATCATGGAACAAACACCGCTTAGTTATCAGCACTCAGGCTATAAAATGTTGTGCGTAGATGACGATGAAACCAACCTTGCCGCTTTGTCGACATTACTTGGGCAGTGGCATCTTGGTTCAGTCACAGTGTGTAATGGCGAAGCACAAGTTCATGAATTCATAGAAACAAAGGTGCAGCCAGACCTGGTAATCATTGATTATCAGTTAGGCCATGGCATTGACGGTATTCAATTGTATCTACAAATGTTAGAGTCTTGGCCGACGGTGCCTGGAGTTTTGGTGTCGGCTGCGCCAGAACCAGATCTGCCAGCGAGAGCCAAGGCCGCGGGTATGTTATTCTTAGCTAAGCCAATTAAACCTGCCGCTCTTCGCGCAGCGTTGAATTATTTAAAAATTGTCGCCAAGCAATAGCGCGGCTATTTCGCTTTCACAAGGAGTTTGCATGCGAGCGCAGTTGGAACATCGATTTTTCCTGTTTTTACTCACGGTGGTGACCATAGGTTTTGGCTTTGTGCTGCAGCCGTTTGTCGGTGCTATTTTTTGGGCATGCGCTTTGTCAGTTATTTTTTATCCGCTGTATCAGTGGTTTGTAAGCAAAATGCCGGCGCGGAAAAACTCTGCATCAATGCTAACTTTGATTTGTTTAGTTTTAATGGTCGTGCTGCCATTGCTTGCTATCGGCGCCTCCTTTGTTGCAGAAGGTGTGGCCTTTTATGCAAGGATCCAATCGGGTGAAATTAATCCAGCCTCAGCAATAGATGCTATCAAGGAAGCATTCCCCGGCATCATTCAATCGATGCAATCGCTTGGCATCGACACTGATAATTTGAAGCAAAAATTGGCGGATAGTGCCGTTACTGTCTCCCGATTTATTGCGACGTCGACCTTAGCGGCAGGCCAAGATTTTGCTGGCTTGTTTATGAACATCGTGATGATGCTTTATTTGGCGTTCTTTTTACTGCGCGATGGCCAAAGTTTAGTTGATTTACTCATTAAAGCGTTGCCGCTCGGTGATGAACGCGAACGGATGTTATTGGCAAAATTTGCTGAAGTGACACGCGCAACAGTCAAAGGCAACCTCGTTGTTGCAGTGGTTCAAGGCGCTTTAGGTGGATTTATTTTCTGGTTCCTCGATTTACCTGCGCCAGTGCTGTGGGGCGTCGTTATGACCTTCTTGAGTTTGTTACCCGCGATTGGCGCTGCTCTGGTGTGGGCACCTGTTTCTCTTTATTTGTATGCGACAGGCCAAACGGTTCCCGCCACAGTCTTGTTGGTATACGGAGCTACGGTAATTGGTCTTGCTGATAACGTCTTGCGTCCAATATTGGTCGGTCGAGATACGAAACTGCCGGATTATCTGGTGTTGTTCTCGACACTGGGCGGCATTAGTTTGTTGGGGATAAACGGCTTCGTACTGGGACCACTAATCGCAGCGCTGTTTTTGGCCTTCTGGCAGATTTTTATGACTGAATTCAATCATTCGCCAGAGGTTGAAGTCGCTGCTGATGAAGCATCGGAGCATGATTCATCCACGGCAGCTGCAGACTCAGAACCACGCTGATATTCTTGCCCAGCAAAGCCGTTTGTTAGCGTTTTTGCGAACGGCTTAAAAAACTTCATCTCATCTCTTTCCTGTACTTCTTCTTGAAGCCGACAAAAATTGATTTTGTCGGCTATGTTTACTTTGTTGCCGTTCGTACATGGCCATCATTGTGATCATAATGCAGGGTAAAGCAGGAACATATGAGTCAATTGTCACCTCTTGGAGAATTAGAGCATTTTGTTGAGCTCGGTTTAGGCCTTGCACGAGAACAGAATAAAAGTGTGTTACTCGAGCGGATCTTGCAAAGCGCTATGCAATTGGCCAATGCGGATGGTGGCACTATTTATGAAGTAACTGATGAAGATTCACTGCGCTTTTCGACTCTGATCAATCAATCGTTGCAATTACATCAAGGTGGCAGCAGCGGTATGGTATCAGGGTTTCAAGATATTCCTCTATATATCAATGGGATTGCGAATCGTCAGGCTGTGGTCAGTATTTGCGCTATTGAACAGCGAGTTTTACACATTGACGATGTGTACCAAAGTCCCTTAGTTAATCAACAAAAAGCAAAAGAGTTCGATTTAAAAACGGGCTATCTCACCAAATCACTACTCACAGTGCCATTGCTGGACCATGAATCACAAGTTACCGGGGTTTTACAGTTAGTCAATTCGCTATCGCCAGCTGGTACCATTCAACCATTTTCGGAAACAGCTCAGCGGTATGTACAATCGTTGGCGTCGATAGCGGCAATGGTTATGACCAATCGACAATTAATCAATGACTTGCAACAGTTGTTTGAAGCTGTAACCAAACTCATGGCAAAAGCCATTGATGAAAAATCGCCATACACGGGCGGACACTGTAAACGAGTGCCGGCTATTACTATGCTTCTAGCCAAAGCTTGTGCCGATGTTGATGCAGGACCGCTGGCTGATTTTAAGATGAGTGATGCTGATGTTTATGAGTTATCCGTTGCCGCATGGATGCACGATTGCGGCAAGATCGCCACGCCTGAATATATTATGGACAAAGCAACTAAGTTACATGGGCTGTTTGATAACATCGAGTTAGTCGCAACTCGCTTCGAAATTGTTCGACGGGATATCCAGTTCGATAAAGCCTTGAGTGATGAAGGACGGCAAGAGGCTACTCAACAACTTGATTTCGATTTACGATTTTTGCAGCACACCAACTTTGGTGGTGAGTTTATGTCATGGGAGCTGCAGAAACGTGTTCGTGAGATTGCAGCTAAATATCAGTATGAAATGAATGGTCGAAGACATTCGGTGTTGACTGAACAAGAAGTAACTAATCTTTGTGTCGAGCGTGGGACTTTGAATTCAGCGGAGCGCACCATCGTAAATCGGCACATCGACATTACCATTGAAATGCTGGAATCCTTACCTTTCCCCAAACATCTGAAAAATGTCCCCGAATATGCGGGTGGGCATCATGAAAAAATGGATGGCACAGGTTACCCGCGAAAATTGAAACGAGAACAAATGTCAGTGCAGGCCAGAATTATGGCCATTGCTGATATATTTGAAGCCCTTACGGCAAACGACCGACCTTATAAAAAGGCAAAAACACTGTCCGAGAGTTTGCGCATCATGGCATTTATGGCCCGAGATCAGCATATTGACGCTGATCTGTTTCGGGTTTTTGTCGAACAAGGCGTGTACTTGGAATTTGCTCAGCAGTTTTTGGCTGCTGAACAAATTGATGAGGTTGATATCAGTAAAATATTTGCATTAGCAAGTAGTTAAGCAATCGCATTGCCGGATATAAATGAGTGAGCTACATCGCCAAGTGGTTAACTTGCGCTGCTACTATCTTCACCTTTGCGGGCAAGATCGCGGTCTGCTGGAGTTTCCAATTGCAAGCGTTGTGCTTGTATCACCACTTGGGTTCGATTTGTCACACCTAACTTACGGAAAATAGCGGTCATATGCGCTTTAACAGTGGCTTCGGAGATATTTAAATCGTAAGCAATTTGCTTATTAAGCCAACCTTCGGTTAAGTAATACAAAACTTTATACTGTTGGTTGGTCAGTTGGGCGACCTTTTCAGCAAGATCTAAATCCGCATTGTGGGTTTGGCTTGGTTTAAGTAAATGGTGATACTTTTCCGGCAACCAGATATCGCCAGCCATAACAGCATTTAGTGCTTTACCAATCTCTACTGGATGTGCTGACTTTGGCACATATGCAGAAGCGCCGAAAGACATTACGCGGCGAATGACATCAGTATCATCACTTGCTGAAATCACCACTATAGGCAAAGTTGGATGGTTTTTTCGCAGCTGAATAAGACCAAGAAATCCGCAATTCCCCGGCATATGCAAATCAAGCAGCAGCAAATCAGTGTCAGGATGTTGTTCCAATGCCTGACAAGTCGCCTCAAAACAATCGGTCTCTATGGTCGCTTTGGTAATAAAGGTATTACTAATTGCGTTGATTAACGCATTTCGAAATAACGGATGGTCGTCTGCAACTATGAGTTTTGCCATCAGGATGCTCCCGGTTGTAATTGTCAGTCAGGTGGGCATGCCTGACATTTTATTATGGTTAAGCATAAGCATGACTAGCGCGGATGTCTATGGAAGACAGATCATAAGCTGTTGAACAGCTTATGATCTGTTAGATCTATTACTTGTTTAAGCGATGATTGATCAAATGTTCAACCACTGACGGATCAGCTAATGTTGAGATATCGCCTAGGGAGTCATGTTCGTTGGCGGCAATCTTGCGCAAAATCCGACGCATAATCTTGCCTGAACGAGTTTTTGGTAAACCTGGTGCCCACTGAATCAAATCAGGCGATGCGATAGGGGAGATCTCACGACGAACCCAATCACGAACCGCTTTGGTTAATTCTTCGCTTGGTTCAACACCAACGCGAGGTGCAATGAAGACATAAATGCCTTGGCCTTTTAGGTCATGTGGATAACCAACTACCGCGGCTTCAGCAATAGCTTCGTGCGCGACCAGACAGCTTTCAATTTCGGCTGTACCTAAGCGATGCCCAGACACGTTTAATACATCGTCAACCCGACCAGTTAGCCAGTAGTAGCCATCTTCATCACGTTTGGCGCCATCGCCGGTGAAATACATGCCTTTATAAGTGGAGAAGTAAGTCTGCTCAAAGCGGTCGTGATCGCCATAGACCGAGCGCATTTGGCCTGGCCAGCTATCAAGAAGTACTAGGTTGCCTTCGCAGGTGCCACTTAACAGATTGCCTTCGTTATCAACGATTGCAGGCTGCACGCCAAAGAAAGGTCGAGTTGCAGAACCAGGTTTTAAATCGGTTGCGCCAGGCAGTGGCGTAATTAACACACCACCGGTTTCGGTTTGCCACCAAGTGTCAACGATTGGACAGTTGTTTTTACCAACTTGTTGGTGGTACCAATGCCATGCTTCAGGGTTGATTGGTTCACCAACGCTACCTAACACCTGCAATGACCCGAGATCCGAGCCTTCAACAGGCGCTGTGCCATGGGCCATCAATGCGCGAATTGCGGTTGGCGCAGTATAAAGGATATTCACTTTATATTTGTCGACGATTTGCGCGATGCGTTTCACACTTGGATAGGTCGGTACGCCTTCAAACATCACGCTGGTCGCACCGTTGGCAAGTGGTCCATACACTATATATGTATGACCTGTGACCCAACCGACATCCGCAGCACACCAGTAGATATCTCCTGGATGGTAATCGAAGACAAATTGATGGGTCATTGATGCCCATACCATATAGCCGCCAGTGGTATGTAGCACGCCTTTCGGTTTGCCAGTTGAACCAGAGGTATAAAGAATAAATAGTGGGTCTTCAGCACTCATTTCTGTTGGTTCGCAAGTTTTTGGCTGAGTTGCCAATAACTCGTGATACCAAACATCGCGACCTGCATGCTCATCGATATTTTGACCGACATGTTTAACAACGATGACGTGTTTTACTGGGTTTGCTTTGCCTAAATGAGCCAGCGCTTGGTCGGTATTGTCTTTAAGGGCGGTCATCCGTGCACCGCGCAGCGCTTGATCCGCGGTAATAACTAGTTTCGAATCACAGTCAACTATTCGGCTGCCTAACGCATCTGGTGAAAAACCTGCGAAAACGACAGAGTGAATGGCTCCAATTCGAGCGCAAGCCAATAGCGCAACGGCCGCTTCCGGGATCATCGGCAAGTAAACAGTAACGCGATCGCCTTTACCGATGCCGAGTGACTTCATGCCATTAGCTAATTGGCAAACTTCGTCGTACAAAGCTTGGTATGTAACGGCTTTTTGCGTTCCTGGCTCATCACCTTCCCAATAATAAGCAACTTGGTCGGCCTTTTCAGGTAAATGACGGTCGAGGCAGTTGTAGCTGGCGTTAAGCGTGCCATCGCTAAACCAGTTCACATGGACGTTACCAAGTTCAAAACTGGTGTCTTTCACTTTGGTAAAACTCTTGAACCAATTTAGTCGTTTGCCATGCTCAGCCCAAAACGTTTCAGGCTCAGTGATGGATTGTTGGTACATCGCCAAATAAGCTTCGTTGGTTAACCAAGTTCTAGCTTTTGCTTGTGCCGGTACTGGATATACAGATTGTTGCTGAGTCATAAATCGTCTTCCCCGTTGGCGCGCGAAGCGCACTGATTTCTTTATCTCCTTTCTACCGAATCAGCGAGGTTCGGCAAATTAGACATTAGTCTAGACCTTGGTCGAGCTTCGACTAAAGGCTAATTGAGGCATTCGTTGTGATGTACCACATTCTATCTGGCAAATAACCATACAACGATAATCGACAAGGCGAACGGAGCACAACTATGCAACAAGTAAAAACAGGTTTAACCAAACTCTCAGTTCTTGTATTGGCTGTATTGTTTTCTCAATCTGCTTCTGCAGGTTTTAAAATGGGCGACAATACTGAAATTGGCTTTGGCGGCTACGTCAAACTTGATGCCATGTGGACTGACACTTCCGATGGACAAATCGCAACTGGGATCGGTCGCGATTTTTATGTGCCATCATTAACTCCAGTTGGTGGGGTTAGTGAATCAGCGACATGGGACATGCATGCTCGGCAATCACGGTTCTTCTTTACCAGCGATACAATGCTGGAAAACGGTAAAAAGATTACCGGACGTTTTGAATTTGACATGATGGCTACAACTATTGGCGACCAGCGTGTGAGTAACGGCTTCGCTCCAGAAATTCGTCATGCCTTTGTGACTTACGACGGTTGGACTTTAGGTCAAACCTGGACAACCTTCATGGATGTGAATGCTCTGCCGGATAGTCTCGATTTCGTTGGGACCACCGACGGCACAATTTTCGTGCGTCAAGCGCAAGTCCGATATACATCAGGTGGTTTCCAGGTATCTCTAGAGAATCCAGAAACTACGGTCACACCATTTAACGGTGGTACTCGAATTGTAACTGATGACAATTCACTGCCAGATGTCGTTGCTCGCTATAATCACACCGCTGATTGGGGTGGTTTAACGGTATCAGGCTTAGTTCGTCAGTTGTCGTATCAAAACGGCGCAATCGATGATTCCACCAACGGTTATGGGTTGTCATTTAGCGGCAAATACAACATTTCCAAAACTGACGATTTACGATTTGTGGTGAATTACGGCAAGGGTCTCGGACGTTATTTAAGTTTAAATACCTCAAATGATGCGGTATTGACCAACAGTAATGAGCTTGAAGCCATTAAGAGCGTTGGTTATTCACTTGCTTACAAGCATGCGTGGAATGACAAAATGCGTTCAAGTATTTTCTATTCTGCCCAGACAATCGATAACCCTGTTGCCTATACAGGTCTTGCACAAACAGAATCAACAGCAAGCTTAAGTGCCAACTTAATATATCAAGTGGCAAGTAAGTTATCTGTCGGCGCTGAATTCAGACACGCAACGCGGACATTAGAATCTGACTTAGAAGGTGATTTAAATCGTCTGCAGTTTTCTGCGAAATACGATTTCTGATGCCTAGAATGAGAGGCTCTGGACTTGATCTAGGGTCTCTCTTTTCACGTAAACAAGCACATTCGTCTAACTAGTTTCTAATTCTCGAGTGTGCTTTATGTTGACCATCGAAAATTTACGCTTTCAGAAGATAGACAAGCTATATATCCACGCTATAGATATGTGCGTATACCTTGCAGAAGTTCAAGTCACGGGAACACGCTCTTATATAAGGAATAGTGCCGGTCAAATTGCACGATTTAGTAGCCGCAGCGAAATATTAGATAAATTTGAGGGTTTAGCTGTTTTAGAAGCCTGGTTGATTCATCGTTCAGCGTACGACGAAATGATTGGAGGCCCTTTAAAAGCCGAAAATGAGCTTTTATTAAAGCTATTTTGAATAATTCGCTGGTTATTTGTGCAAGTTGTCGATAAAACCCGCAGTCAGTTTAAAAACTTAAAATTCCCACTTGCACGTCGGCGAAAACTCCCTATAATGCGCGCCATGCCGACGGGGTGATGCGAAAGCGAAACGCCGGGTGAGTTTGAAGAAAGTGAAAATAGTCGATAAAAAGACGCTTGACACGAACTGAA
>JAFLDV010000038.1 GCA_017302255.1 Gammaproteobacteria bacterium
GCATCCTAGCGCAAGGCACTGTACAACACGCCTTGCTACTGAATAATGATCGCAGTTTTCGCCAGCAAGCTTTTGATTTATTGCAATATTCAACCAAGGACTTACCGAGTAATCCCATCTTGTTAGCCTTGACGGTCGGCGAACGTCCGTTTACCCCCGAGCTCTGGTTAGCGCTACAAAGCAGTGGTCTAAGTCACTTGATTTCGATTTCAGGGATGCACATTGCTCTGGTGTTTGGCTGGATTTTACTCTTAAAACCGAGTTTGCAATATCTGCCGGTATCACAACTCTGGCGAGAACGCTGGTTATGGTCGATTGCACTTAGTGCGGCATTTGGTTATTGCATGTTAGCAGGCTTTGCAATTCCGACCTGGCGAGCGTTATTGGCCATTATTGTCGTCACGATCCTCAAAATGATGTTACGCCGAACCAGCGGTTGGCGCTTTAGTTTGGTGTTTACCGCAGTTTTATTATTGTGTTGGCCCACCTTGATGCTGAGTATTAGTTTTTGGTTATCAGTAAGTGCAGTTGCTTTGATATTTTTTATGCAATGGCGCTTTGCCGAGCCCACAAATTGGCTCGATAGAGTCCGCCAATTTGTGTTTTTTCAGTGGCTTTTTACCCTGATGTTACTGCCAGTTAGCCTGTTATTTTTTCATGGCGTCGCGCCACTCGGCTTTTTTTGCAATCTATTGTTTGTGCCATGGATCAGCGTGCTCGGTATTCCGGCATTATTACTGGTTTTTTTGCTGCAGCTGTTATGGCCGACGCCATTGGATGCGCTTTGGTGGTTCGTCGATTGGGTATTTCGCCCGCTGATTTGGTTATTCGAGCAGTTGGCTGTGCAGAATTATTGGTGGTCGCTACCGGAGCTGAGCTACTTGGCGCTGGCTTTTTTATTAGTTGCTGTTGTGGTGGCTTGTCTTGGTCAAAGTCGCTATAGCGTTTTTTTAGCCTGCAGCTTAAGTCTGCCGATCTTGTTGCAATGGCAATCGCCAAATCCCAACCATTTACATCTTGTCGATGTTGGCCAAGGGACGGCAGTGGTGCTCCAACAAGGCGAGCGCGCATTAGTTTATGACGTTGGCCCGCGTTATGGTGACTACAGTGCCACCAAAAATCACTTGTTGCCGTATTTGCGTTACCTTGGTATTTCACAGTTAGACTATCTGGTATTAAGCCATAACGACAGTGACCATACCGGTCATTGGCAATTGCTGCAACAAGCGTTTCCGAAGCTAACACTTGTCACTGATATCAATGGCGTCGGCAGCAAATTAAACTGTCGGCAATTGCCAGAAAAGTGGGGGGATTTTAATCTCAAGGTTTTATGGTCGCAGCAATTAATGCCGATGCCACTAGCGAATCGCGCAAAATTACCGCCTGAGTCGGATGCTCTTGCTGCGCCGCTTGTCGAGCAACCGAAGAATCATGATTCCTGCGTCATTTTGATAACCAGTAGCGCCATAGGGCATCCCTGGCAGGTGTTGTTGACCGGGGATGCTGATATCGCCGCCGAACGGCAAATCATCGCTAGGTATCCTAATCTTCGCGCTGATGTGCTGGTGCTTGGGCATCATGGCAGCAAAACTAGTTCGGATTTAGCATTCTTAAAAACAATTCAACCGAAAATTGCAGTCAATAGTGCAGGCTACGATAATCCTTATCGGCATCCGGCAGTTGACGTAAAAGCGCGTTTAGAATTGCTGCAAATTCCACTCTATACCACCGCTGACGTTGGCGCGATTTCAATTGAATTTGGTGACAAACAGCTCGGTTTGCAGTTATGGCGACATCAGCCCTGGCTCGCTTGGGTGGAAAATGTCGCTGACAATGCTGAAACTCCTGATCTAACAAGGTAGAATGCATAGGATTTTATTTTTCAGGTAATTACTTTGACTACGCAAACTCCAGGTTCAGTCTCTACTTTCCGCCGCTTGATGAGCTATGCCAAGCCTTATCGTGGTGGTTTTATCATGGCTATCTTGGGCATGATTGGTTATGCCCTCATTGATGTGTATTTTATCAATGAATTTGAGACTTTTATTGACCGTGGTATTACCCAAAAAGATCAACAATATTTCTTCTGGGCGCCAATTGTGGTGGTGTTGTTATTTGCTATCCGTGGGGTTTTTAACTTCATTTCGAGTTACAGTTTGAGTTGGGCTGGCACGCACATTGTAAAAGATCTGCGCCAGCAGTTATTCCGTCATATGATGCGTCTGCCGGTGAGTTATCACGACCAACACAGCACAGGTGAGCTGATTTCGAAAATCACTTATGACGCTGAACAAATCAAACAAGCATCAAGTAAAGCCTTGGTGGTGCTGATCCACGAAGGTGCCTTTGTGTTGGGCCTTTTGGTCGTTATGTTCAGTAAAAGCTGGCAGCTGTCGGCAATATTTCTATTGATAGCGCCAATTATCGCCTTAATTGTGTCCGTGGTCTCTAAACGCTTTCGCCATATCAGTAATCGGATGCAAGGTACCATGGGTAACGTGACGTCCAACGCAGAGCAAATGCTGATTGGTCATAAAGTCATTTTATCTTTTGGTGGTCAAGCGATCGAAGATAAGCGTTTTGGCGAAATCAACAACCGCAACAGACACTTAGATGTGAAGCTTGAATCTACTAAAGCAATTAGTGTCTCGTTGATCCAAACGATTGCTTCAGGCTCGTTAGCCTTCGTGATTTATCTTGCTAGTTTTCCTGAAATGTTGGAAACACTTACTCCCGGCAAATTCACCACCATCCTCACCTCGATGTTGCTGTTGTTAAAGCCATTGAAACAATTGACGACGGTTAACAGTGATTTCCAAAAAGGCATGGCTGCAGCGGCCGCAGTGTTCAAAGTCCTTGATGAAAAGCCAGAGCAAGACACTGGTACCTTAGAACTTAACAATGTGCGCGGCGACATCGAAGTGAAAGGTTTGACGTTTCAATACCCTGGCCATGACAAGCTGGTGCTGAAAAACGTGAATTTCACGGTCAAGGCGGGCCAAACGATCGCACTAGTTGGTAAGTCCGGCAGCGGCAAAACCACAATTTCGAGTTTATTACCGCGATTTTATGAGATTGAGCAAGGTCAGATTTTGCTGGATGGTCATGATACCAAAGACTGCACCTTAGCCAGTTTACGTCAGCAAATCGCCGTGGTATCCCAGCATGTGGTGTTATTTAATGACACCATCGCCAACAACATTAGTTATGGTTTCACTGGTGAGTTGACCCGCGAGCGCTTGATTGACGTCGCAGAAAAAGCCCACGTCATGGAATTCGCTGCGAGTATGGAACAGGGTTTAGATACCGAGATTGGTGAAAACGGCGTGACTCTATCCGGTGGTCAACGTCAGCGTATTGCTATTGCCCGTGCTTTGTTGCGGCAATCTCCGGTCTTAATTTTAGATGAAGCGACTTCGGCACTTGATACTGAATCTGAGCGTAAAATTCAGGGTGCCTTTGATGAGTTGCTGAAAAATCGGACCAATATCGTGATTGCTCATCGTTTATCGACCATAGAAAAGGCCGATGTGATTCTGGTAATGGCAGAAGGTCAAATTGTTGAACGCGGCAGCCACCAAGAGTTGCTGGCCCAACATGGCGTTTATGCCAACTTGTATAAACTGCAATTCGGGGAAGGTGCATGAGTAGCGAAACTGGCAGTGCGCGTGACGGCAGTAAGTCGCATGCGTCTGGCCAATTTGGCAGTGCGATTGAACAAAGCTGGTACCAAAGAACTTGGTGGACTTGGCTGTTAGTGCCGTTTGCTGGTCTATTTGCTGTCATCAGTGCCGGTCGTCGACTCTGTTTTCGACTGGGGCTGGCAAAAGCAACGCAAGTTGCGGCCCCGGTGATAGTAGTTGGCAATATCAGTGTTGGTGGCACTGGTAAAACTCCCTTTACCTTGTGGCTTTGTCAGTATCTGCAGCAACAAGGATTAAAACCCGGCATTTTAAGTCGCGGTTATGGCGCTAACATTAAACAACCGCAATTGGTCACCGCCGCGATGTCAGCCGCTGATATTGGCGATGAGCCGCTGTTGTTGGCCCAATTGACGGGCGTGCCCGTGGTGGTTTGCCCAAAAAGAGTGGCTGGTGCTGAGTTTCTATTAGCTAACACTGATTGTAATATCGTGATCTGTGATGATGGATTGCAACACTATGCGTTAGCACGAGATCTTGAAATTGTGCTGATCGACGGCCAGCGGGGCTTGGGTAATGGCTGCTTGTTGCCGGCCGGGCCACTGCGCGAGGGCGCGTGGCGTCTTGCTACTGTCGACTTAGTACTGAGTAATTCTGCACCAAGTTCCTGGACTCCACATCAACTTGATGTCATTGCCGCACCCGCAAAGCCTTTAATTGCAAGCTCTTTGCCACTAGCTGCCAATTCCGCAGTGGCGTTGGTGTCTGGTATTGGCAATCCAGAGCGCTTTGCCACGACCGCGCTGCAGGCGGGCTTTGCAATAAGCTCTAAGCATTACTTTCCCGATCATCATCCTTTTACTCAGGCTGATTTTCAACAGATCGAAACACCTGTGCTGATGACCGCGAAAGATGCGGTAAAATGTCAGCCGTTCGCACAGTCAAATTGGTATTATCTGCCGATAACCGCACAAGTACCCGCTAGCGCGCAACAGGTGCTTGAGCAAAAACTACAACAGATCCGGAGCCGCTATGGCCTTTAATATCGCCTTATTAGATATCGTTGCTTGCCCATTATGCAAAGGCAAGCTGAAGCTGGATAAACAGCAACAACGCTTAATTTGTACCTTTGACCGGCTTGCATATCCAATCAAGCAAGATATTCCAGTACTGCTCAGCCAAGAAAGCCAAGAATTAAGCGCAGCCGAGGTTGAACCATGGCTTTCGTAGTCGTGATCCCTGCTCGCTACGCCAGCAGCCGATTGCCAGGTAAACCGCTGGCTGATATCTGTGGTAAACCTATGGTGCAATGGGTTTGGCAACAAGCGATGCAAAGCGGGGCTAGTCGAGTGGTGATTGCCACTGACGATGTTCGAGTTGAACAAGTCGCTCGTGAATTTGGTGCTGAAGTCTTGATGACAGATCCTGCGCATAACTCCGGGACTGAGCGGCTTGCCGAAGTCGTGCGCTGTTTAGATTTGCCTGCGGATACCGTGGTAGTGAACGTACAAGGCGATGAGCCTTTTGTTCCGCCGGCGATTATTCAGCAAGTAGCGGCTAATTTGGCTGCTCAGCAACAAGCTCGGATGGCAACCCTTGCGGTCGCTTTGACCGAACCAAAAGAAATTGCCAATCCAAATATCGTGAAAGTAGTGTGCGATAAAAATGGCTATGCGCTGTATTTTAGTCGTGCAGTAGTACCCTTTGACCGTGACGGTGCTTTTCAACATGAATGCTCCGCGCATTATCAGCGTCATATTGGTATTTATGCCTACCGCGCCGGTTTTATTTTGGATTATGTGAGTTGGCCGACGTCAACCTTAGAGCGGATTGAATGCTTAGAGCAGTTGCGAGTGTTGTGGCAAGGCGAACGTATTCATGTTGCTTTGGCTAAAGAAGTGCCGCCAGTGGGTGTTGATACTCCTGCCGATCTTGAGCATGCGCGACAAGTTGCATCGGCTTTAACATCTAGCCAGATGTCTGCAAGTTTGGATGCAGAGTGAGCAACTACGAAAGTTTTCGTTTAGTCGCTGAGCATGCTGACTTTTTAGTGATCGCTAAAGCGCCTGGTGTGAGTTTTCACTCTGAAGACGGCGCAGGCGTGGTGGTGCAGGTAGAGCAAGCGCATGGAATGAAGTTATATCCGGTGCATCGCCTTGATAAAGTGACTTCTGGTTTGCTGATTTTGGCGCGCAGTAGTGAAGCTGCTGCCGAATTTACCGAGTTATTTAGCCATCATCATATTCAAAAGTATTATCTAGCACTGTCGCTTGATAAACCCAAACAAAAACAAGGTTGGGTGAAAGGCGATATGGCGCCGGCGCGCCGTGGTGCTCACAAGTTATTGAGCAGCATGGAAAATCCTGCGGTGAGTTATTTTATCTCTGCCGGATTTCAAGATGCGCCTGAGCTACCAGCTGGCTGCCGTGCGTTTTTGATCAAGCCATTTACTGGCAAAACCCATCAGATCCGGGTTGCTTTGAAGTCGATGGGCTCGGCAATTGCTGGCGATGAGTTATACCAAGCTAACCCTGCAGACAGGGTTTATTTGCATGCCTATGCGCTTGAATTTATGTGGCATGGCCAGCAGCATCAATTTGTCCTGCCACCCGAGCATGGTTCATGGTTTCAGGCTGCCGCGGTACAGGCCTTGCTAAATTCGCCATGGGCAAGCCCATGGCTTTTGGATCTTCCAACTTATCAAGCGCCAAAAGCGTTACCGGGTCCAAAGCAGTAACGACTACAGAGTTTCGCCGCAGTGCTGATGCGAGTGAAAATTTTTCGATAGGATGAGTATGAACGACGATTATTTATTGCGATTTGCCGGCATCGGTCGCCTGTACGGCACCGCAGCGTTGCAAGCTTTTGCTAATGCGCATGTTTGCGTGATTGGGATCGGTGGGGTCGGTAGCTGGGCTGCTGAGGCGTTGGCGCGCTCTGGGATCGGTGCCATTACCTTGGTCGATTTGGATGATATTTGTATTAGTAATACCAATCGGCAAATCCATGCGTTAACGGCGACCGTCGGCCAAGACAAAGTTGACGTCATGGCTGAGCGTATTTTGCAAATCAATCCGGCCTGCCAAGTTAGCAAAATCGACGACTTTGTTGCCGTTGAAAATTTGTTCGAAATTTTCGCCACACCATTTAGTTATGTGATTGATTGTATTGATTCAATCAAAGCAAAAACCGCGCTTATCGCTCACTGTAAACGCAACAAAATTCCGTTAGTCACTATTGGTGGTGCTGGCGGGCAGTTAGATCCGACACAAATCGAATTAACTGATTTAGCGAAAACGGTCAACGACCCACTATTGGCGAAAGTGCGGAATAACCTTCGTCGAGATTATAACTACAGCCGCAATGTGAAACGTAGTTTTGGCATCGACGCAGTCTATTCGACCGAGCAATTGCGTTATCCAAAACCCGACGGCACAGTGTGTAATGCCAAGCAAAGTAGCGATGGTGCGATGAGATTAGATTGCAGTGGCGGTTTTGGCGCTGTCACAGTGGTGACTGGTAGTTTTGCTTTTGTCGCGGTCAGTCGAGTCTTGAAGAAATTGGCTGATAAAGCCGACAAAGCCGAGAAATTACAAAGCGAAGACAAAGCGCCAGTTTAGTGAGGCGCTTAACAGTTATTGCTGGTTTAAGCCGACTGCTGGGCTTGTTGCATTAGACTCAACACCGCAAATACCCCGTTATTTCGCGATGGCGATAGTTCAGCGCCAAGGCCAAGCTGTTGCCATAACTGCAAAAAGTCAGCGTTTTTGTCTTGTTGGTACCAACTAGCGAGCACTAAGCTAATAATTCCTTTGACTACCCGCGCTTCACTATCAAAAGCAAATCGCAGTGGCTTGGTGCTGAGCAGCAACCATGCTGCACTTTCGCAGCCGCGAACCAAGGTTTGTTCGGTTTTATCCTCATTGGCAAGCGCTGGTAGCTGCTTGCCTAGCTGCATAATTATGCGATATTTGCTCTGCCAATCAGTAGCTTTGCCCAATTTTGCCAACTCAGAAATGGCTATGTCTTGGATAAACTGCTCGGTTTGGCGAAAGGCCATTTGACCTAGTGCCAATTGCTCAGCGTGCTCACTCATATTTTTTGCTCTTATTATTTTGGGGATTAATGCCTGCGCAACTTTGGGATGCAAAGCATCGATCTACGCCAATAAGTCGGCAGCTGCAGCTATAGCATCGATCGTCTGCTCAATTTCAGCAACCGTCGTATAAGGCGCAAGGCTAAAGCGTACGGCTCCTGGCTGCTGGATCGCTTGAAACAGTGGCATTGCACAATGGGTACCAGCGCGCACGGCGATTTTTTGCTGATCTAGTAAAACTGCCAGATCGGATGGATGCTCATTTTGTAAATTGAGGCTGACAATACCGGCGTTATTTTCGACTGTGGATAGCAGTTGTACGCCAGGGATTGCCTTGGCGCCATGCCATAGCTGTGACAGTAAATGCTGTTTGTATTGCGCCATTGCCGTGAAATCAAATTGTGAAAGCCAATTGAGCGCAGCAGCAAAGCCAATTGCGCCAGCGATATTTGGTGTGCCGGCTTCAAGTCGATAGGGCAGTTGATTGAGCGTGGTTTTGGCAAAAGTCACTTGTTTAATCATTTCGCCGCCGTAACAAAGCGGTCTTAGCTGCTCCAGCATTGCGGTTTTACCATACAAGATCCCAATTCCAGTTGGTCCATAAAGTTTGTGCGCTGAGCATACGTAAAAATCACAGTCCAACGCCTGCACATCTACAGCCTGATAACTCGCCCCTTGTGAACCATCAACAATGGTAATAGCGCCGTGTTTTTTTGCTAAATCGATAAAATCATGAATAGGGGTGACATGCCCTAAACCATTAGAAACATGAGTAAAACTCACAACTTTTGGTTTTTTCTCGGCCAACAATTTTGCGTAAGCAGCAAGATCCAAATGGTGGTTTGCCATCAGCGGAACTACTGCCAGTTCCACGCCTACACTTGCGGTATGAAACTGCCAAGGCACTATATTGGCGTGATGCTCTAGCGTGGTAATGAGTACACAATCGCCAGATTGCAGGACACTGCCGACTAAACCAAAAGCGAGCTGATTTAATGCGCCGGTGGCGCCCGCGCTCCAAATAATTTCAGCAGGGCTTTTGGCATTAAAAAATGCCGCGACATCAGTGCGAGCTTGCTCAAATAATGCAGTTGCACGCTGGCTTAGTGCATGTGCGCCACGGTGAACGTTGCTGTAGTCCTGGGCATAAAACTGCTGCATGCTGGCAAGAACTGCAGCTGGTTTTTGCGTACTCGCTGCATTATCGAGATAAACCCATTCTGGATTATGTCGGAAAAACGCAAATTCCGCGCGAAATGCCGCAACATCAAACATAACACCAACCTTAGTTTCAACTTGCCAAGCCAGCACTACTGAACCTTAGCGAATAAGACGCGGATTTTGCCTTGTTTTCAAAACGGCAGCAAGGCGAAACTGCTAAAGGTGTACTTGCTTATTTGCTAGAAAATCAGCGGCCGGCGCGCAGCCGAGGGTTAATAATGAACCTAGCTGTGGAGTAGCAGTCAATGAGAGCCAAAAAAAAACCGGAGTAAACTCCGGTTTTTCTGTAAGCGGTTTGGCGAAAATTACGCTTTACGCTCAGATTTATTGATGAAATCACGGGCTGTATAACCAGTGTATAGCTGACGTGGACGGCCGATTTTGTGGCCTTTGTCCGACAGCATTTCATCCCAATGCGAAATCCAGCCAACAGTGCGGCTCATGGCGAAAATAACCGTGAACATGCTGGTTGGGATACCGATTGCTTTTAAGATAATGCCTGAGTAGAAATCGACGTTTGGATATAACTTCTTCTCGATGAAATACGGGTCTTCCAGAGCGATGCGCTCAAGTTCCATTGCTACATCTAACAGAGGATCTTGGATATTCAGCTCTTTTAACACGTCATGGCAGGTTTCACGCATAACTTTAGCGCGCGGGTCAAAGTTCTTATAAACACGGTGACCGAAGCCCATCAAGCGGAAAGTATCATTTTTGTCTTTGGCACGACGAACGAATTCAGGAATACGCTCAACTGAACCGATTTCTTGCAACATTTTCAAACAAGCTTCGTTAGCACCGCCGTGAGCAGGGCCCCACAATGATGCGATACCAGCAGCGATACACGCGTATGGGTTTGCACCTGAAGAACCAGCTAAACGCACTGTTGAAGTTGAAGCATTTTGTTCGTGGTCAGCGTGCAACATGAAGATCCGGTCCATTGCCTTAGCAACAGTTGGACTCACGTTGTAAGTTTCAGCTGGCACAGAGAACATCATGTGGAGGAAGTTTTCCGCGTAGCTTAGTTCGTTACGTGGATAAACGAATGGTTGGCCAACGGTATATTTGTAAGCCATCGCCGCGATAGTTGGCAATTTGGCAATCAAACGGTGTGCAGAACGTTTACGTTGTTCTGGGTCGTTGACGTTTAAATCTGAGTGGTAGAACGAAGACATTGCACCAACTACACCACATAACATGGCCATTGGATGCGCATCAACGCGGAAGCCTTGAAAGAATGACGCTAATTTCTCATGCACCATAGTGTGACGCGTGATGACATGAGTGAATTCGTCATATTGTTCCGCAGTAGGCAATTCGCCTTCGAGTAACAAATAACAAGTTTCGAGATAGTCAGATTCAACAGCCAGCTGCTCAATTGGGTAGCCACGGTGTAAAAGAATACCGTTGTCACCATCGATGTATGTGATTTTTGATTCACAAGAGCCAGTCGACATAAAACCCGGGTCAAAGGTGAAGTAGCCTTGCTGACCTAAGGCGCGTACATCGATGACGTCTGTCCCTGCTGTGCCGGAATAAATCGGCAACTCAAACGGCGCCAGACCTTCGATATGCACGACAGCTTTTTTTTCTGCCATTGGATTTCTCCTGTGTTGTTATTGGTTTAACTGGTAGCTATAACTTATTCTACCTGTATATGGGGGCTAAAAGTCAATTTTAATGCTTCAATGATTAATAAGTATTCGACTCTAGTCGTATTGTTCTTCTTAGTAAATGCGTTAACGTATCAACAATGGATTTTAATCAACAAAATTAAACATAAATTGTAATCCCTTGTTCTGAAATATATACTGTCGCGGGTTCGAAATCAGTTCACCGACCGATAGATAAAAGTTTGGGCTGAACCACTCAGCGCTGTAGCCTGTATATCCATTGGGTGTTGACTGTTTATGCAGCAACGTATAATGACAACAAAGCTCATCAAGGGCGTCGATAGGCAAGAAACTGTGAAAAAGCAAAGACCTGTTAATCTTGATCTAAGTACCATCCAAATGCCGGCAACGGCTAAAGCCTCAATCCTTCATCGCGTTACTGGTGTTGCAATGTTTTTCGCACTAGTTTTTGTGATCTGGGCTTGGACTGTCTCTCTATCATCAGCCGAAGGGTTTGAAGTAGTGAAAAATGTCATGACGTCATTTATCGCTAAGTTCATTGCCTGGGGAACAATCTCTGTGTTGCTTTATCACTTAATCGGCGGCATTCGCCACTTGATTATGGATATGGGCCATTGGGAAGAATTGGCATCAGGTAACCTCAGCGCGAAAGTTACTATCGCTCTGTCGTTGGTGTTGTCTGTGTTAGCGGGAGTATGGTTATGGTTTTAAATCAAGCATCGTTAAAACGTGATGGCGTACAAGATTACGTGTCACTGCGTGCAACAGCGATTATTCTCGCTGCTTACACCGTGTTTATCCTCGGTTTTTTTCTGGTAACCCCTGAAGTTACTTATGAAGTCTGGAGCGGTTTATTCTCCAACATCTTCGTCAAAGTGTTCACTTTACTGGCGTTAGTTTGTATCGCTGTCCACACCAAAATTGGTCTGTGGCAAGTTCTGACTGACTACGTGAAGAATTCAACCGTCCGCGCAGTGTTGCAATTTGTGTTATACACACTGGCGTTTGGTTATGTCGCTGTTGGCCTGTTTGTTCTGTGGGGTGTTAAGTGAATATTCCAGTACGCGAATTTGATGCCGTCGTGATCGGCGCTGGTGGCGCAGGTATGCGCGCCGCTCTGCAAATCACTGAATCAGGTTTGACCTGTGCTTTATTGTCTAAAGTGTTTCCTACTCGTTCACACACTGTGTCAGCACAGGGTGGTATTACGGTAGCACTTGGTAATTCTCACCCAGATAACTGGGAATGGCACATGTTTGATACCGTCAAAGGTTCTGATTATATCGGTGACCAAGACGCTATTGAATACATGTGCAAAACTGGCCCTGAAGCAATTACAGAACTGGAAAACATGGGTTTACCATTTTCTCGTTTTGAAAACGGTCGCGTTTACCAACGTCCGTTCGGTGGTCAGTCGAAAAACTTTGGTGGCGAACAAGCCGCTCGTACTGCAGCTGCTGCTGACCGTACTGGTCACGCTTTATTGCACCTGTTGTACCAACAAAACGTTAAAAACAAAACTCAAGTTTTCTCTGAGTGGTACGCGCTTGATTTAGTTAAAAATCAAGACGGTGCCATCGTTGGTTGTACAGCGATTGAGATTGAAACTGGTGAGATTGTGTACTTCAAATCGCGAGCTGTTGTTTTAGCAACTGGCGGTGCGGGTCGCATTTATGCATCAACTACAAATGCTCACATTAATACTGGTGACGGTGTTGGTATGGCTCTGCGTGCTGGCGTGCCGCTGCAGGACATGGAAATGTGGCAGTTCCACCCAACAGGCATCGCTGGTGCTGGTACATTAGTTACCGAGGGTTGTCGTGGTGAAGGTGGTTACTTATTAAATAAAGATGGCGAGCGTTTCATGGAACGTTATGCGCCAAATGCCAAAGACTTGGCGGGTCGTGACGTTGTTGCTCGTTCAATGATGACTGAAATCCGTGAAGGTCGTGGTTGTGATGGTCCATGGGGCCCGCATATCAAGCTGAAACTTGACCATTTAGGTGCTGAAGTTTTAGAAAGTCGTTTACCAGGTGTCTGTGAACTGTCGAAGACATTCGCTCACGTTGACCCAGTAAAAGAACCAATCCCAGTAATCCCAACCTGTCACTATATGATGGGTGGTATTCCAACCAACGTGCATGGCCAAGTTATCCATCCAAAAGCCGATGGCTCTGAAGAAGTGGTTGCTGGTCTGTTCGCTTGTGGTGAGATCGCTTGTGTGTCTGTACATGGTGCGAACCGCTTAGGTGGTAACTCATTGCTTGATTTAGTGGTGTTTGGTCGCGCTACAGGTTTACACCTGGGTGAAGCCCTGGCTGCAACATCTGAATATCGCAGTGCCTCTGATTCCGATCTGCAAGCGGCATTAGCACGTACTCAGCGTTGGGAAGATACCAAACCAGGTCAAGGTGAAGATCCAGTGCAAATCAAAAAGGATTTGCAATCATGTATGCAGCTGAATTTCTCGGTATTCCGTGAAGGTGCAGCGATGGCTGAAGGCTTAGCTGAGTTAAAAGTTATCCGTGAACGACTGAAGTATGCTCGTTTGGATGATAAGAGCTCAGACTTCAACACCATGCGTATCGAATGTTTGGAACTTGATAACCTGATGGAAACTGCGTTTTCTACTGCGGTTGCGGCAAACTACCGTACCGAAAGTCGTGGCGCCCATGCTCGTTTTGACTTCCCTGATCGTGATGACGAAAATTGGTTATGCCATAGCGTCTACACACCAGATACTGAATCAATGTTTAAGCGTAAAGTGAATATGGAACCTAAGTTCCGTGACGCTTTCCCGCCTAAAGCACGTACGTACTAAGAGGGATGCAGAATGAAGAAGTTAGAATTCTCTGTCTATCGCTATAACCCAGATGTCGATCAAGCGCCAAGAATGCAGGAATATGTTTTAGACAATCCTGAAGGCCGTGACATGATGGTGTTGGACGCATTGCTGAAACTGAAAGAACAGGATCCAACCTTGTCTTTCCGTCGCAGCTGCCGTGAAGGTGTTTGCGGTTCTGATGGTTTGAACATGAATGGCAAAAACGGCCTTGCTTGTATCACTCCATTATCAGCACTGGGTAAAGGTAAAGGCGGTAAGATCGTTATTCGTCCATTACCAGGTTTACCAGTAGTGCGTGACTTAGTGATTGATATGTCACAATTTTATACTCAGTATGAAAAAGTGAAACCATATTTAATCAACGATGGTTTGCCACCAGCTGGCGAATATCTGCAAAGTCCTGAAGATCGGGCTAAACTAGACGGGCTGTACGAGTGTATTCTGTGCGCTTGCTGCTCGACTTCTTGTCCGTCGTTCTGGTGGAACCCAGATAAGTTCATCGGTCCAGCAGGTTTATTGCATGCTTACCGTTTCTTAGCGGATAGCCGTGATAATGCCACTGAACAACGGTTAAACGACTTAGATGATGCATTCAGCGTATTCCGCTGCCATGGCATCATGAACTGTGTGAACGTATGTCCAAAAGGATTAAATCCGACCAAAGCAATCGGTCAGATTAAATCAATGCTGTTGAACCGGGCGCTGTAAGCGCCCCTTTCTTAGCTGTGATGAAATTTTGCGCAAACTGCTGGTTCTGAAGGCATAAGTGCTAAATTGTTGCAGTGTCAGTGTGAAAAATAGCGTATTATTCGGCCCGCTTTGCGGGCTTAGTTGCAAGCAAAGTCCGAATTAGTGTGTTGAAGAACAGCTGTGGCGGAATAAATGTCACAGAAAACAGGAAAAATAGCCATAAAACCTGTGACGTGGTTATTTTTTTGCTACTTTTTTCCAGGTGCTTCGAGATAAGGGAAAGTAAATGCACGAAGGTGTAATGAAGGCGTGGTTAGAGTCTTCTCATCTTGGCGGTGGCAACATGGCCTATGTAGATGAACTCTATGAATCCTACTTAGCTGAACCTACCAGTGTTGGTGACGAATGGCGTGAATTTTTCGCGCGGTTACCGAAAATCGACGGCGTCGATTTAGAAACACCTCATTCTGACATCCGTCAACAGTTTGCCGAACTTGCCAAGAATAAACACCGCGAAGTCGTGGTGGCAAATTCCGGTGGCGACAGCCGTCAGGTGAAGGTTCTGCAACTGATCAATGCTTTCCGTTTCCGGGGTCACCAGCACGCCAAACTGGATCCTTTGGATTTATGGAAACGTGCACGGGTTCGTGATTTAGAACTTTCTTATCATGACTTAAGCCCAAGCGATTTTGACAGCGAATTCAACGTTGGCTCTTTCGTGGCTGGCACCGAGAAAATGAAACTTGGTGATTTAGTCAAAGCACTTGAAACCACTTATTGCGGTTCTATCGGTGCAGAATATATGCACATTGTATCGACAGACGAAAAGCGTTGGATCCAACAACGTTTGGAAGCAAGTCGGTCAACACCTAATTATGATAAAGCGACCAAAACTCAGATCCTCAAAGGCTTAGTTGCTGCAGATGGTTTAGAGCGCTATTTATCAGTGAAATTCCCTGGCGCTAAACGCTTTGGCTTGGAAGGTGGCGATGCCATGGTTCCAATGCTGAAAGCGATGATTCACCGTGCTGGTGAACAAGGCGCTAAAGACTGCGTGATCGGTATGGCTCACCGTGGTCGTTTGAACACCTTAGTTAACGTCCTAGGCAAAAACCCAGGCAAGTTATTTGACGAATTCGCTGGCAAGTATGAAGTTGTTGGTGCCGGTGACGTTAAATATCACATGGGCTTCTCTTCTGATTTTGAGACCAAAGGTGGCGCAGTGCATTTAGCCTTAGCCTTTAACCCGTCTCACCTAGAAATCGTTAACCCAGTGGTTATGGGGTCAGTGCGTGCACGTTTAGATCGTCGTGGTTGTACCGACGGTTCACAAGCGTTGCCAATCACCATTCACGGTGACTCAGCATTTGCTGGTCAAGGTGTGGTTGCTGAAACCTTCAACATTTCGCAAACTCGTGCCTTTAAAGTAGGCGGTACTATTCGTTTGGTTATCAACAACCAAGTCGGTTTTACCACTTCAAACCCAGAAGATACGCGTTCTACTGAATACTGTACTGACATCGCGAAAATGGTCCAAGCACCAATTTTCCATGTTAACGGTGATGATCCTGAAGCAGTAGTTTTTGTAGCACAATTGGCAGTTGATTATCGCAACACCTTCAAACGTGATGTGGTCATTGATTTGGTTTGTTATCGCCGTAACGGTCATAACGAAGCGGATGAGCCGAATGCAACACAACCGCTGATGTATCAAAAAATCAAAAAACACCCAACACCACGCGAGCTGTACGCAGAGAAACTGATCAATGCTGGTCTGTTCACTGCCGCCGAAGTGCAAACTTTGGTTGAAGACTATCGTAACGCCTTAGATAAAGGCGATTGTGTTGTTGATGAATGGCGTCCAATGACTGAAGTGGCTGTCGACTGGACACCTTTCTTAGGTCATCAATGGAACGTCGGTTACGATGCAAGTATGCCTGTTAGCGATTTAGTCGCTTGGGGCGAAAAAGCGATCCGTATCCCGGCAGACCACCCATTACAACGTCAAGTTGGTAAGGTTTATGAAGACCGTGCCCTGATGTTAAAAGGTGAGAAGAAAATTGACTGGGGCTTTGCAGAAATCCTTGCTTATGCATCGATTGTTGGCGAAGGCACCCGGATCCGTATCGTTGGCCAAGATTCTGGTCGCGGTACCTTCTTCCATCGCCATGCAGTATTACACAACCAAAACGATGCGAGCACCTATACACCGCTGGAACATTTAACGCCTGACCAAGGTGTGTTCCAAGTATACGATTCTGCACTATCAGAAGAGGCGGTATTAGCGTTTGAGTATGGTTATGCCACTGCTGAACCACGTGCGTTAGTCATTTGGGAAGGCCAATTCGGTGACTTCGCAAACGGCGCGCAAGTGGTAATCGACCAATTCTTAAGTTCTGGTGAGCAGAAGTGGGGCCGTCTGTGCGGTCTGACTCTGTTATTACCTCATGGTTATGAAGGCCAAGGTCCAGAGCACTCGTCAGCCCGTTTAGAGCGCTTCCTGCAGTTATGTGCAGATCACAACATGCAAGTTGTAGTGCCAACGACGCCTGCGCAAGTATTTAACATGATCCGTCGTCAAATCGTGCGGCCATTGCGTCGTCCATTGATTGTGATGTCGCCAAAATCATTGTTACGTCACCCATTAGCAACTTCGACTTTAGAAGAGCTGGCAGTAGGTGAGTTCCAAAACGTGATTGGCGAAATCGATGCACTAGACCCAGCGCAAGTTAATCGCGTGGTGATGTGTAGCGGTAAAGTGTATTACGACTTGTTGGATGAGCGTCGCAAACGCGGCCTGAACAACATTGCCATCATCCGGATTGAGCAGCTGTATCCATTCCCTTCAGATGAAATGGCAACTGCGTTAGCGGCTTATGCCCATGTGACTGATTTTGTTTGGTGTCAAGAAGAGCCACAAAACCAAGGCGCATGGTACTGCAGTCAACACAACTTCTGGGCATCAATCCCAGCAGGCGCTAAGTTGACTTATGCCGGTCGTGACGCTTCGTCTTCACCAGCTGTTGGTTACCTGTCTGTGCACAATAAGCAACAACAGGCATTAATTAACGCTGCACTGACGGTGGCTTGATAGTCCGAAGCTGTGCTTTGGTATGAATTGATGGTCAGAGCAGGCAACTGCTCTGACTTTGGCTTTGAAAGATAGAACAAACCAATCGGTAAAAAGGTGACAAAGTGGAAATTAAAGTCCCGGTACTCCCAGAATCAGTTGCAGACGCAACAATCGCCACCTGGCATGTAAAAACAGGTGAAGCCATCAGCCGCGACCAAGTATTGGTTGATATCGAAACTGACAAAGTTGTGCTTGAAGTTCGTGCACAATCTGACGGTGTTATGGGGGAAATCCTCCATGCAGAAGGCGCAACAGTATTAGCTAGCCAAGTGATTGGCCATGAAGTACCTGGTGGCGCAGCCGCAGCAGCTCCAGTTGCAGCCGCAGCTCCTGCAGCCGCAGCTCCTGCAGCCGCTGCACCGGCAGCAGAATCAGATGACGTGTTAACACCATCTGTTCGCCGTTTAATTGCTGAGAAAGGCTTAGACGCATCTAAGATTGTCGGTTCAGGTAAAAACGGCCGCATCACCAAAGAAGACGTTGATAAGTTCTTAACAGCTGCTCCAGCAGCTAAAGCAGCGCCAGCGCCGGTATCAGCGCCAGTGGCTGTTAGCGGTGACCGTTCACAAAAACGCGTGCCAATGACTCGTCTGCGTAAAACTATCGCAAACCGTCTGCTTGAAGCGAAAAACTCAACTGCAATGTTGACTACTTTCAACGAAGTAAACATGAAGCCAATCATGGACCTTCGTAAGCAATATGCTGACGTATTTGAAAAGCGTCATGGTATCCGCTTAGGTTTCATGTCGTTCTATGTGAAAGCTGTGACTGAAGCTTTAAAACGCTTCCCAGAAGTAAACGCTTGCATTGACGGCGACGATATCGTTTACCACAACTACTTCGACGTTAGCATCGCGGTGTCTACACCACGTGGTTTAGTAACTCCTGTACTGCGTGACAGTGACAAACTGAACTTAGCTGAAATCGAAAAAGGCATTAAAGAACTGGCGCTGAAAGGTCGCGATGGCAAGTTAGCTATCGAAGACTTAACTGGCGGTAACTTCACAATCACCAACGGTGGTGTGTTTGGTTCTCTGATGTCAACTCCAATCATCAACCCACCACAATCAGCAATCTTAGGTATGCACAAAATCCAAGATCGCGTGATGGTTGTTGACGGCAAAATGGAAATTCTGCCGATGATGTATTTGGCGTTGTCATACGACCACCGCATTATCGACGGTAAAGAGTCAGTAGGTTTCCTAGTGACTGTTAAAGAATTATTAGAAGATCCAACACGTATCCTGTTAGATATCTAATATAAGCGAGCGGTAAGGCTGTACTCTAGTACAGCCATATAAATCATCAGGATAAGTTACTTATCCTATGGGTCAGGCTGCGCCCTACGGCCAGCTGCAATCAAAAGAAAAACGGAAATAAGCCATGAATTTGCACGAGTATCAGGCAAAACAGCTGTTTCGCGAATACGGTTTACCTGTATCTGAAGGTTATGCGGAAGAAACTCCACAAGCCGCAGCAGAAGCAGCAGATCGCATTGGTGGAAACAAGTGGGTAGTTAAAGCTCAGGTTCACGCTGGTGGTCGCGGTAAAGCGGGCGGTGTGAAATTAGTCACTTCTAAAGAAGAGATCCGTACCTTTGCCCAAAACTGGCTGGGCAAAAATTTGGTGACATATCAAACTGACGAAAAAGGTCAGCCTGTCAGCAAGATCCTGGTTGAAACCTGTACAGATATCGAAAAAGAACTGTATTTAGGTGCCGTGGTAGATCGTTCAAGCCGTCGCATCATTTTCATGGCGTCGACTGAAGGTGGCGTTGACATCGAGAAAGTTGCTGAAGAAAGCCCAGAAAAAATCATCAAGATGGCGATTGATCCATTGGTTGGCGCACAGCCATTCCAAGCTCGTGAAATCGCTTTCCAACTTGGCTTAAATGCCACGCAAATCAAACAGTTCACTAACATCTACTTAGGCCTCGCCAAGATGTTCGTTGATCTGGATATCGCTATGATTGAAGTAAACCCACTGGTTATTACTTCTGCTGGCAACCTGCACTGTTTAGATGCGAAATTGGTTGCTGATAGCAACGCGTTATACCGTCAACCTAAACTGCGCGCATTCCACGATCCATCTCAAGAAGATGAGCGTGAAGCTCGTGCTGCACAGTGGGAACTGAACTATGTTGCCTTAGAAGGTAACATCGGTTGTATGGTAAACGGCGCTGGCTTAGCAATGGGTACTATGGACATCGTTAAGTTAAGCGGTGGCCAACCAGCTAACTTCTTAGACGTTGGCGGTGGTGCAACTAAAGAGCGCGTGACAGAAGCATTCAAAATCATTCTGTCTGACTCTGCAGTAAAAGCAGTATTCGTTAACATCTTCGGTGGTATCGTTCGTTGCGACATGATCGCTGAAGGTATCATCGGTGCAGTTGAAGAAGTGGGTGTAAGCGTGCCAGTAGTGGTTCGTTTAGAAGGTAACAATGCTGAATTAGGCGCTCAGAAGTTGCAAAACTCTGGCCTGAACATCATTGCTGCAAACTCATTATCTGAAGCTGCAAAAGCTGTTGTGAAAGCCGCGGAGGGCAAATAATGTCTATCATCATCAATAAAGACACTAAGGTCATCTGCCAAGGTTTCACCGGTAGTCAAGGTACTTTCCACTCAACTCAAGCGCTGGAATACGGCACTAAAATGGTTGGTGGTGTAAGCCCAGGTAAAGGCGGTACTACGCACATTGGTTTACCAGTGTTCAACACAGTGAAAGAAGCTGTTGCTGCTACTGGCGCAACTGCAACTGTGATTTACGTTCCAGCTCCATTCTGTAAAGACGCTATCATTGAAGCGGCTGATGCAGGTCTTGAGCTGATCGTTTGTATCACTGAAGGTATCCCAACTATCGACATGCTGTTTGCTAAAGAATACGTAGACCGTAAAGGCGTGCGTATGATTGGTCCAAACTGCCCAGGCGTGATCACTCCAGGCGAATGTAAAATTGGTATCATGCCAGGCCACATTCACAAGCCGGGTAAAGTTGGTATCGTGTCTCGTTCAGGCACCCTGACTTATGAAGCTGTTAAGCAAACTACGGACGAAGGTTTCGGCCAATCAACATGTGTTGGTATCGGTGGCGACCCAATCCCAGGTTCTAACTTCATCGACATCCTGAAATTATTCCAGGAAGATCCACAAACTGAAGCGATCATCATGATCGGTGAAATCGGTGGTACTGCTGAAGAAGAAGCTGCTGCTTATATCAAAGCTAACGTGACTAAACCTGTAGTGTCTTACATCGCTGGTGTTACTGCACCTGCTGGTAAGCGTATGGGCCACGCTGGCGCAATCATCTCTGGCGGTAAAGGTACTGCTGATGATAAATTCCGTGCTCTGGAAGATGCAGGTGTT
Source organism: Gammaproteobacteria bacterium (assembly GCA_017302255.1). Taxonomy (GTDB): domain Bacteria; phylum Pseudomonadota; class Gammaproteobacteria; order Enterobacterales; family Alteromonadaceae; genus Pararheinheimera. The sequence goes on from JAFLDV010000038.1 coordinate 20,623, forward strand.
AAAACTGTGCGTTCTCTGGCAGACATCGGTAAAGCACTGCGTGAACTGACTGGCTGGTAAGTTTTAACCAGTTAAGTTGCGTAAAAAACCCGTCTTATGACGGGTTTTTTTATGTTTAGTATTTAGTAGAGTTGCAACTCATAAGGCCTTGCTGGCAAGCATTAACAGGGTTATGCCGATAGTTCAGCCTACTATTACTAGGTTTTAAACTGATCCAATTCATCGGAAATATGCTCAACCTGTTTCAGCAGTTGGGTAATTGCAGTCTGAGTCGCATTACCTTGATCGACGGTCACATCGCTTTGCTGTTGGATATGTTGCATGCTTTGATTTAACTCGTTGACTGCAGTGCCTTGTTCCGTAGAGGCTTGAGCCACTTGATGATTTAATTGGTTCATCTTTTCAATTTGTGCGGCGATACGTTCCATCATCTGTAACGCAGTTTGAGTTCGCTCGGTCACATCGTCGGTTTCTTGATTGACGGACTGCATGACTTGCACTGTCTGCTGCAATCCTGAACTCAATTTCGAGATATTTTGTTCAATCTCGACGGTACTAGCTTGAGTGCGGGAGGCGAGGTTACGGACTTCTTCTGCTACAACCGCAAAACCGCGGCCCGATTCACCAGCTCGAGCAGCTTCGATAGCGGCATTAAGCGCCAGCAAATTAGTTTGGTCGGCGATGCTGCGGATCATTTCCAGCATTTGCACAATGCCTTGGCTATCGTTTTGGACTGTGGCAATACCGGTATTGGCATTGGCCACTAAATCATGCACCTTATGCATTGAATGCTCGACATTACGCACGGCTTTAACGCCTTCATGCATGGCTTGCGTGGAATCATGGGCGCTTTGATTGGCATCGACCGCGTGCTGTGACATATCAGCCAAGACATGGCTCATTTGCGAGATAGCACTCACGACCACTAGCGTTTCATGCTGTTGCACATCTGCGCCTTTAACCACGGCGCCGACCGACTGCCTGATCTCACTACTGGCATTAATTACCTGCGAGCTTAACCCTTTGACGTGTTCGACCAGTTGGTGGATCTTACCGACAAAAGCATTAAAAGAATTCGCCAATTCACCAAATTCATTGTTTTCTTGCTGGCGAATGCGCACAGTCAGATCGCCATCGCCTCTCGCTAATTCCCGCATATTTCGATTCAGTGATTTCAGCGGGACCAAAATTGCAGTGCGAGAGAACCACAACATCAATGCTGCGCCACCAACGCCAAGCGCCAGTCCGAGCATGTTAAACCACCACGAAAACGCATTTAAATCGGCAATGACCGTGAATTGCTTTTCAACCTTACTGTCGCCTTCTTCTTCCATCACTTCTAAAAATTTCAGCAGTGCATCGGCTTCATTGCCAAAAGCTGCGAAATTAGCGTCGTTTGGCGTCGACAGATAGGCATCACGACTGGCGTTAAAGCTTTGCTGGCGTTGTTTTAGTTCGCTGACCGCGCTTGATGACATCAAACCGGCTTTAAGCATCCGATCTAGCGCTTCGCCTGCCATTTCGACGCCTTCGTCCATGATGGTTTTAGCTTTTGTCTGTTCGGCAGGGTTATGTTGAAGCATTTGTAGTGCAATGATTTGCTGTTGTAAGCCGATCGTTCCTTCCATAGCGCCGTCAGCGGAATCCCAAGCAGGACCAGTGATGAAGGTCAGCATCTGCTGGAAGTCTTTACTGAGTTTTAACGAACCACCTACTAATACCACGACTAATGCAAGCGTAGCGCCTGCAACGCAATTTAACGCCGTTTTTATCAACATGCCAAATCCCTGCGTTTCAATGAATTACCCGATAAAACTTAGTCAAGGAATGGCGATACAGCAACCCAAAATAGAAAAGGTTGATAGCTGTCGGCAATCAAAAGACTTTATTTCGCAACAAAATGGCTGGGCAGGTGTTTTCCATCTGATTTTGTTGCCATTAATCGCATTCGTTTTGTGTCTCTTGCCCAATTAGGTTAAATAAAACAACGCGGTTGTTAAATCAACAGATGTTATAACTCTTAGCATGAGCGAAAAAGGTCAATTCGCTTGTATTACTAACGATGCTGAAGATTAGCTCTCTTTTTGGTTGGAACATGATGACGACATCACAAAAGCTCACTAACAAATCCTTTGGCAAGCGGCAAACAGGTCTTGTTGCAACTACAACTTTCGGTCTTGCGGTTATATTCTCTGGCTGTTTTGCCCAAGCGGCAGTGCTTGGGGATGACTCAAAAGCTGCGCCAGCTTTGGAACGTCCTGCAGTCGAGCGGCAAATTGATGTCGACTCAGTGGTTGTCACCAAACACAAAACCACGGTCAATGACGTCGATTTTCCGTATATCGCCGAGACTGGTACGCAGCCGGTTTGGGATGAGCAAGGCAAACCAGTCGCGACTTTGTTTTACACCTATTACGAGCGCAGTGATATTAAGGATAAAAGTGCCAGACCTTTGCTGATATCCTTTAACGGTGGGCCAGGCTCTGCTTCTGTGTGGATGCAGATTGCTTATACCGGGCCTAAAGCTTTGAACGTCGATAGTGAAGGTTATCCTCTGCAGCCTTATGGCACCAAGCAAAATCCATTTTCGGTGTTAGACACTGCTGACATCGTATTTGTAAACCCAGTGAATACCGCGTACTCGCGGGTACTGCCGGGCAAAGACGGCAAGTTGATGCCAAAAGACCAGCAACAGGAGATGTTTTTTGGCGTCAACCAAGACGTTAAATATCTTGCTGAATGGATCAATACCTTTGTCACTCGTCACGAGCGCTGGCCATCGCCGAAGTATTTAATTGGTGAAAGTTACGGTACTACTCGCGTCTCTGGCTTGGCTTTGGCCTTACAAAACCAGCAGTGGATGTACCTAAATGGCGTGGTGCTGGTGTCGCCAACTGAACTTGGCATCAAGCGTGAAGGGCCGGTTGAGGCCGCGAACCGTTTGCCATATTTCACTGCAACAGCTTGGTATCACCAACAATTGCCTGCAGATTTACAGCAACAAGACTTGCCAGCAGTGCTTGAACTTGCTGAACAATTTACCTTAAACGAATACCTCCCAGCGCTGGCCAAAGGCGCGATGTTGACAGCAGCTGAGCGCACACGGATAACCGAGCAAGTTGCACGTTTTTCTGGATTATCGGTCGCGGCGGTGCAAGCGAATAACTTGGATATTCCAAACGACTTCTTTTGGAAAGAGCTATTGCGTGGCAAAGGCCATACGGTAGGGCGCTTAGATTCGCGTTATTTGGGGATTGACCGTAAGACAGCGGGTGTTGAGCCAGATTTTAATGCAGAGCTCACTTCATGGCTGCACTCGTTCACTCCGGCGATTAATCATTACCTGCGCACCGAGTTGCAATACAAAACTGACGTGAAATACAACATGTTTGGCTCTGTGCACCCTTGGGATAATGATAACGACCAAACTGGCGAGAACTTACGGCAAGCCATGGCACAAAACCCGTACCTGCATGTGATGGTGCAGTCGGGCTATTATGATGGCGCGACCAATTACTTTGATGCTAAGTACTCACTGTGGCAGCTGGATCCGAGTGGAAAAATGCAAAATCGCCTAAGTTTCAAAGGCTACCGCAGTGGACATATGATGTATTTACGCGCGGAAGATCTGCAAAAGTCCAATAGCGACTTACGCGAGTTTATCAAAGCGACGCTGCCAAAAGCCGACCAACCAGCCAAGTACTAAGCCAGTACTTGGCCAGTACTAAGCTACTACTAAGATCAGCCTAAGCTCTTAGTAGCTAGCCGCTAAGCTAGCGCAAAGTTAGCTCGTCCTGCGCGCAAACGCTGCCCAACCAAGCAAAATCGGCTTGGTTGGGTTCAAGCAATCAGCTTGTTAATGTCCAAACCCAGCGGAACATCAACAATAGTTTTTTTCATCAGCTCCAATCAGCAAATTGCTGCGTACTTAAACAACTGAGACAACAGCAGGTAATTCGTTTGGTTAAAGCCAATTTGCCTACTGGTCAGCGCGACTGATGCTGTTATAATGCGGCATCTGACTTCGGGTCTATGCATACAAGGAATTGATTTTTATGGCGGACATTGAAACACGCCCAACCAATTTTATTCGGCAAATTATTGATGCCGATTTAGCGTCTGGCAAACACAGCGGTACAGTTACTCGTTTTCCGCCAGAACCAAATGGCTATTTGCACATTGGTCATGCCAAATCTATTTGTTTGAACTTTGGCATTGCTCAAGATTATCAAGGCCAATGTAACCTGCGTTTTGATGACACCAACCCAGAGAAAGAAAATATCGACTTTGTGAATTCAATTCAGAAAGACGTGCAATGGCTTGGATTCCAATGGGATGGCGCTGTGCGTTATTCTTCGGATTATTTTGACGCGCTTTACGGCTATGCAGTTGAATTAATTAATAAAGGTTTGGCTTACGTTTGCTTCTTAAATGCTGAAGAAATGCGCCAATATCGCGGCTCTTTGACTGAAGCCGGCAAGGCAAGTCCAACGCGTGATACTAGTCCTGCCGAAAACTTAGCGTTATTTGAAAAAATGCGCGCTGGTGGTTTTAAAGAAGGCGAGTGCTCGTTACGCGCTAAAATCGATATGTCATCGCCATTTATTTGTATGCGTGATCCGGTGATTTATCGGGTGAAATTTGCCCACCATCACCAAACTGGCGACAAATGGTGCATCTACCCGATGTACGATTTCACCCACTGTATTTCTGATGCGCTGGAAGGGATCACCCATTCTTTATGTACTTTAGAGTTCCAAGACAACCGTCGTTTATACGATTGGATTTTGGACAACATTACAATTGCTTGCCACCCGCAACAGATTGAGTTTTCTCGGTTAAATCTTGAATACCAAGTGATGAGCAAGCGCAAACTGCACACTTTAGTGGAAGGCGCGCATGTGTCTGGTTGGGATGACCCACGGATGCCAACTATTGCCGGTTTACGCCGTCGTGGTTATACCCCAGCGTCATTGCGTGAATTCGCCAAACGTATTGGTATCACCAAACAAGACAATATGATTGAGTGGAGCGCTCTTGAATCTTGTATTCGTGAAGATTTAGACGCGCATGCTCCACGCGCTATGGCAGTGCTTGACCCGTTAAAAGTAACGATCAGCAACTACCAAGCGGCTGATGTTGAATGGCTTGATGTGCATAATCATCCAAAAGATGAAACTATGGGTTCACGTAAAGTGCCATTTGGCAAAGTTTTATACATTGACCGTGCGGATTTTAGAGAAGAAGCCAACAAAAAGTACAAACGTATGGTCACCGGCGGTGAAGTGCGTTTGCGTGGTGCTTACGTTATTCGTGCGGATGAAGTCATCAAAAATGCTGATGGCGAAATCGTTGAGCTGATTTGTAGTTACGATCCAGAAACTTTGGGCAAAAACCCAGCGGATGGTCGTAAAGTGCGTGGTGTTATTCACTGGGTTGAAGCGTCTAACGCTTTAACTGCCGAATTCCGGGTTTACGATCGTTTATTCACAGTCCCAAACCCAGCTGCGGAAGAAGACTTTATTCAAGTGATCAACCCAGCATCCTTAACCGTCAAGCAAGGTTTTGTTGAACCAAGCTTGAAAACTGCACCAGCTGAACAAGCCTATCAGTTTGAGCGGGAAGGGTATTATTGTGCAGACAACCGCGATTCACGCCCAGATGCGTTAGTGTTTAACCGCACCGTCGGTTTACGCGATAGCTTCGCCGACGACGTGTAAGCAGCGTTTTCGCTTGCAGCCATAGTAGCAGCTAGTGCAAGCGCGAATAAGCGTTGAAAAAAAGCCAGTGATTTCACTGGCTTTTTTCTGTCAATTTGCGGCAAGATCCTGATCCTCAACCATTTAATGGAGCCATCATGGAAGTATTCTTTGCGGTACTGTCGTTTGCGTTCTCCAGCACTATCACGCCAGGGCCGAACAATTTGATGATGTTAGCTTCCGGGGTGAATTATGGGGTGAAGGCGAGTGTGCCGCATCTCATCGGGATCTGCCTTGGTTTTCCGCTGATGGTATTGTTGGTTGGGCTCGGTTTTGGCGCTGTTTTCAGCCAATTTCCAGCCTTACACAGCATCATTAAATGGCTTGGCATCGCTTATTTGCTGTATTTATCTTGGAAAATCGCCAGTAGTGCGCCGCGAGCCTTAGAAGGTGGAAATGGTAAGCCGTTTAGTTTTTGGCAAGCTGCAGCTTTTCAATGGGTTAATGTCAAAGCTTGGATGATGGCGACTGGAGCAATCGCGGCATTTACCACGGTAGGCGGCGCAGTATTTTGGGATGTGACTCAGATTGTCTTGGCATTTTTCGTCATGAGCTTTCCCTGTGTCGGCACTTGGTTAGTGTTTGGCGCTTTACTGCAAAACTTACTGAAAACAGCGCGGGCCCAACGGATCTTCAACATTGTGATGGCACTGATTTTAGCAAGTTCGGTGGTACCACTATTGGTTGAAGAATGGCGGCATTTTGCTTAGCGTAGTCGCTTGTATGGCGCGCTAGTTTATTTAGTGCTGTTGAAGTACAACAAGCTAAGTTGTCAGCGGTTTTGCGCGGTAATACCCATAAAATCATAGATTTCGAGACGGAATTTGCATGGAAATGTCACAACAAGACGAAAAACTTCGCTTAGAGCATGAAGCTGCTCGGGTTTTTATGCGCTTGTATCAACAGCGGTTTGGCCAAAAAATGCAGCATATCTGGCATAACCAACCGGCCAAACCAGATGTTTCTTGTTATCTTAATCAAGTGCGCTTGGATTTAGAAATTGCCCATTTGTATGGCAGTGAAGTTGAAGCCATGGCAATTTTAGGGCGCGTTCTTTCCAACCAAACACTATTAGCTCTGCAGCAATTAACAGAATTGCCGGCAGAAGAGCGGATGATGAGTGCGCTGCACCGGATCATCAGCCAAAAAGCCAATAAAAGCTACGAAAGTGAGCGGGTATGGTTGGTCATTCGCAATGCAAATCCACGATGGAACTGTGTCGATATCGAGCGGCATCGGGAAGCGCTGCAGATCCCGGCGGTACATCCGTTTGAGCAAATTTGGTTAGTTGGTGATTGGCACGGCGACTCCGGCATTTTGCCACTTTATCCAACAGCGCTGCGCAATACCTTCGGTGACAACTAATGCGCACTCGTCTTTTAAAGCATTGTTATCAATTGGCCGCACGCAGTATTTTTAAGCCTTGGTTATTATTGAGTTTATTAAGTCTGGTACTGGCAGTTGGCGCTGGCATTTTTTTGCTGCACGCCGCTACTGAGTTGTTGCTGATGCCATGTGTGTTGGCCATTTGGTTGTTGTTTGCGCTGGCGTTTCGCTTAACCTTTTACCCGATGCCCGAGCCGATTTTACGGACCGGCGTTGTCGGTTGGTTTAAGCGGCTTGGCCGTTCGCTCTGGCAGAGCTTTGTGCTGCTGTTTGTCCTGGCAATGGCTGCGGTTTGTGTAGTGGTGTCATTGCGTTTAATCGGCTTATTGCTGACGTTTTATTTGGCTCGGGGGTAGTGGGCAACATGCGCACAGTGGCGATTTTTTGTAGTGTTGTCGATAACTTTGGCGATATTGGCATCTGTTGGCGTTTAGCGCGCCAGCTTGCGCATGAGCATCAGTGGCAAGTGCAGTTATATGTGGATGATTTAGTGTCGTTTGCCAAAATTTGTCCGCAAGTTAAGGTGGATGCGCCACGCCAAAGGATTTTGGACATCCAAGTCAGTCATTGGAATGCTGAGTTGGTGGCGTCTTGGCAGGCAGATAGTTCGCCGCAGCAACCACAACGGGATCTGCCGCAGCAGTCACAGAATACTGAGCTCCCAGAGTTGGCGACTCCAGATCTGGTGATTGAAGCGCTAGCGTGCACCGTTCCCGAAGGGTATCTACGACAAGTTGCGCGGCAAAATCCACAAGCGCTTTGGCTAAATTTAGAATACTTGTCTGCTGAAGATTGGGTGGAGGGCTGTCATGGCCTGCCGTCACCACAATCGGTGGTGCCGCTTACCAAATATTTTTTCTTCCCGGGTTTCACTAGTGCAACCGGCGGTTTGTTGCGTGAGCAGTCAATTGTGCGACAAGCGCAGAATTTGCAACAAGATAGCAAGGGGCAGCGCGATTTTTGGCAGCAACTTGGGATTGACGATGCGCATGAATACCAGCTTCGAATTTCGCTGTTTGCTTATGGTCAGGCGAATATCGCGAGCTGGTTAACTAACATAGCGCAGCAGGGGCCAAAGACCTTAATGCTAGTACCATCTGGGGTACTGGCTCAGCAACTTTGTGTGATATATCCAGAACTTAATAGCCAAACTGGGCAAAAGCGACTGGAACTTGGCCAGTTAACTCTAGTGTTGATGCCATTTATTGCCCAGCCAGATTACGATTTGTTATTAGCCTGCTGTGATATCAATTTTGTGCGCGGTGAAGATTCAGTGATCCGTGCGCATTGGGCCGGTCGGCCTTTTATTTGGCAGATCTATCGGCAAGAACAACAAGCCCATCGGCAGAAATTAAACGATTTTCTAGCAAAGCAGCTGGCTTTGGCAACACCAGAACTTGCAGCGCTGATGCAAAAGGCACACGATTTGTGGGATCTGGAATTAGATTTCTCTGAAATATGGCCAGAATACTTAAAAAATATCGATAAAATTCAAAATCATACGATTGTTTGGCAACAATTTTTAACGCAACAGCAAGATCTTGCCAGCAACCTCGTGCGTTTTGTTGAAAAAAAACTTATAATGCCCCGCAATTTTTCCTAACAAGAAGATATTTCAATTATGATGAAGACTGCTCAAGAAGTACGCGCTGGCCAGGTAATCATGGTCAATAACGAGCCAATGGTTGTTCAGAAAGCTGAATTCAACAAATCTGGCCGTAACGCCGCTGTAGTAAAAATGAAAATGAAAGGTCTGTTAACTGGTGGCGGTCTTGAGACTGTTTACCGTGCTGACGACAAGTTCGAACAAGTTATGTTAGATACTAAAGAAGTAACTTATTCTTACTACGCTGACCCAATGTACGTATTTATGGATGCTGAGTACAACCAGTACGAAATCGAAGCAGACAACATGACTGACGCGCTGAAATATCTGGTTCCAGATATGCAGTGTTCAGTAGTGTTCTACGGCGAACGTGCTATCTCTGTTGACTTACCTCCATTCGTTGTTCGTGAAGTGGTTTACTCTGAACCAGCTGCACGTGGCGACACTTCAGGTAAAGTAATGAAGCCAGCTAAGCTGGACACAGGTTTCGAGTTAATGGTTCCTGCTTTCGTAGAAATCGGCGACAAGATCGAAATCGACACGCGCACTGACGAATACCGCAGCCGCGCTAAGTAATTCGTTTTAGACGAAATTGCTTGAAGGCCAGTGCATGCACTGGCCTTTTGCTTTTTAGGCTGCTGATTTTAAGCTTGCTGCGCTATTAGTTTAAGAGTGCTGCGCTAATAGCTTTATGCATTTGCCGATACCGGGTTGTTAATTAGTAATCAGCTTTATGTCTTCCAGTCCTTTCACTGTTTTCTTTGAATTACGGCATGCCCCATCTGTTAGTTTCGCTGAAAACAGTGAGCCCGAAACTATGGCTGCGCTTAACTTTGCAGATCGCTCAGCAATAAACTCGACAGTGGGCTTGGCACCGCATTAGCGCCGCGTTGTAACACATGGGTATAGATTTGCGTGGTTTTGACATCGCTATGGCCGAGCTGTTCTTGCACAGTGCGAATATCCACTCCAGCGGCGAGTAAATGTGTAGCAAAACTATGGCGCAGGGTATGGCAATTGACATGCTTTTTGATATTTGCTTGGCGTGCCGCATTTTGAATGGCACGTCTTAAAGTGGTTTCATCTAGATGATGACGGCGAAGGGCTCTTGTGCCTGGTTCATAACTTAATTGCGTAGATGGAAATAGATAGTGCCAACCAAGCTGCGCTGGCGCTGCCGGATACTTTAAGGCTAGGGCGTTAGGCAACCAAACACCGGCATATTCCGGATTGGCTAAATCGACTTGCAAATAAGCGGCGACGTGATTGATTTGCAAACGAAGGGCAGGGATCAGCTCTGGCGCCAAGGTCACCCGCCGATTTTTATTGCCCTTGCCCTGCCAAACCATCAGCGACAAATAATCAAAGTCGATATCTTTAGTCCGCAGTCGAAGCGCCTCTAATACTCGCAAACCACTGCCATACATCAGTTGCGCCAGCAGCTTGTAGCGTGGGTCAACCACGCTGAGTAATTGCTGTGTTTCTAGCCGAGTTAACACCACAGGCAACTTTTGCGGCACATTGGCGCGGTGAAAATTTAAATTGAGTGTTAACGGCCTATCTAAAATGTGCCGGTACAAAAACACCAAGGCATTCAAGGCTGTCGCTTGAGTTTTCACCGCCACATGCCGTGAATTAGCCAAATAGGATAAAAACTGCTCCACCTCATGTTCACCCAGCCCCGACGGATGCTGTTTGTGATGAAACAGGATATAAAACTTTATCCAATGCAAATAAGTTTCGATGGTGCGTTTGGCATAACGCTGCACACGCATCCGTTCCTCGACAAATTGTAGGAATGGCGAAGTCATGATAGAACTCGATAGCTGTTTATATATACAGTAGTTCTCTTGAGTTTTTTTCCCACCATAAACTGCACTTTTTGTCGTTTTTGTTTTCTTAAAATTTAAGATCCATTAACAGAAGTTGTTGATTTCATGTGGTCTACAGGTTATTTTACTACGAGTAATTTTAACGAAAACGGGCAGAATGAGCCGCATCTCGCGGGTTTTGCGCCGTTGAATAAGTTGTTATGTGTCAGGCGGTAAACTTTGAGAACAGTAATTTTCAGAGGATTTGAGGGTGTCAATAAAGTCGCTTTAGATCGGGGCTTCAAGCAAATTTTTGGCATCGGTTTAAAGCAAGCAAAAGACTTGACTGATGAACTGATTGAGTCGAAAGAGCTTACATTCACAAATGTATCTGAAGAGCATGCAGTTCAGTTATTGGCGCTTGGAGATAAAGCAAATGTATCGGTTGAGGCGCAATAACCAGTGTCACATAACAAACAAATCTTAATCGCCCATGCTGCGCATGGGCTGCGACGGCAAAACGCGTGCGCGTTTTCCCGCGCTAAATTTGGTAGTTATGATGCAAAGAGGCACCAGTGGCACAGTTAGATTTCTACGCTAATGGTTCAGATATTATCGATGTAATTGACTATATGTTTGAGCTAGCTCCTATGAAGTTATTTGAAGCATACTCGCTTAAAGATCAAGAAATTAGAGAGTTCAAATCCAGCAAGGATATTTTGGCGTCTAGCCACATTGAAGATAATCATGGTGGTATTTTTGTTCGAGGTTGGTGGGAAACAGTAACTTCTAAACCATATGTTGAAAGGTTTGCTTTGAATCCTACTGTCGGTAAGTTTCGGGAATCTTTGGAGGGTGTCGGTACTTTTCAAATTCTCCAAGGTCGACCACATGATTTGGCCGCTAATGCTTTGAACTTAAGTCAGTTTACTCATTGGAATGAGAAAGGTGCTTTTCAAAGAGCGAATTTCTCAGATACCGATATTGCAGAAGTTAATTGGGTTGAATATCGAAGCCTCTCTAATAAACTTCTTCGGCATATTAAAAATCAGATGTGTAAAGCAAAATTATTTAAACGTCCAATTTTAAAAGGTGCGTACTCAGATTTAGCGAATGGCGGAAACCTATTTGGGCAGCCTGGAGTTTATCCTATAGGTTCAGTAGAAATTGAATCATAACAAGCCGCGTCATTTGCAGCCTTCGGCTTCGACGCTCACAAGTTCGCGCGCATGCGCGGGTCGTTAGGTAGGGAATCTCAGATGCAGTCGTCATTATTGGAGGCAATTGAATCGTTTGATGACTGGAATCGTCCATGGACATTTTATCCAACGGTTACTCAGTCAGTGTCTGTAGCTGACTCTGAAAGGTTTGAGACTATCTGGTCTGCGGCTACGAGCGCAGACCTTTGGGTAACACGCGACGATTTGTGCAAAACCGCCGATAAGGCCGAAATTTATATAGCAGAGAAGTTCACTGAACTCTCAGCGAAAGCGGTGAAGCAGGTAGTGAATGGTGCGGCATACCAATTGCGGTAGATAAACCTAACAATGCGCGGCACTTTGCGGCCTGCGGCCGCAGCGACGCTCACCAAGGTTCGCGCGCGTGCGCTTATAGTTAGTTTTCCGAGACATGATGAAGATAATCCCATACGAAAAATTCAAAATTGAGTCAAATTTATCTGTTGCTGAGGTATTGTGGCGGATTAAACAGCGCACAGGAAAAAAGGAGTTTTTTAATTTCAGTCCCTCTCATCCATTCAGTGGTCATGTTAACGAACGAGAGTTTGAGATTACGAAAAATATTTCTTATCGGAATTCATTTCTACCCGTAATTGAAGGAAAAGTTGAGCAAATAAGTACAGGTACTCGAGTGACAATCTCAATGCGTCTGCACTTTGCGGTAATGTGCTTTATGTTTATTTGGTTTTCAGGAGTAAGTGTTGGTTGTATTGCAGTCCTTACCCACCTCGACAGATTTTCAATGCCGATGTTAATACCATTTGGGATGCTAGTTTTTGGTGTGGCATTAGTGTCAGGCGGATTTTGGTTTGAAGCTTCTAAACAAAAAGTAATGCTTATAGAGTTAATCACTAAAAACTAACAAGGCAAGGCGGCATCGCACCTTCGGTGCTGGACTCGCTATCGCTCGCCGCTGCTTGCGGTGTTATACCTGATGTTCAAGAATCGGCTTATTGAAATAATTGAAACGCGTGGTGCGGATGGACGTCTTAGGCATTTTTTGTGGATTTTGGCTGGTAGTTTTCAGCCGTACCTATAGAGAAATTTGGCTATGGGAGTTTGAGCGAGCCAATATTTTTTTTAAATGCATTCACATCTTAGAATCGATTATTGCAGTTCTATTCGGTTTGGGGATTCCAATCTCAATTATATATTATTGTTTTTATGGTGGCTAAAACTGTATAACAAGCAAATGTTAATCGCCCACGCTGCGCATGGGCTGCGACGGCAAAACGCGTGCGCGTTTTCCCGCGCTAAATTTGGTAGTTAGCAGGTAAACAGCGTTCGGTATAAATGCTCATTTAGGGTTATGCCGTTAAGTCTCTAGTTCGTTTCGGTTGCCGCGGTTTTCAACGTTAAAACCGGCATTTGGGGCAACATCAAGTATTTAATGTGTTGGTAAAACTACCAACGCAAAGGGCGGTAGCGTGGTTTTTCAGTAGCGCTGTCGCAAGGTTTAATTCGCACAACTGGCGCTGCATGTTGGCAAACATGGCTAACAATACGCGGCACTTTGCGGCCTGCGGCCGCAGCGACGTCAAACTGCGATGCAGTTTTCCGCGCGTGCGCTCAGTGTTAGAAGAATTATGCGAAACCTAGCTCCTGTTTTTTCTATTTTACTAGCTCTTGTGTCTGCGCCTGCACTTGCCTGCTCGTGCGGTGAAATGCCTTCGCTAGAGGGTTGGTACAGCACACATAATACAGTGGCTATTGTTAAAGTTGTTGAGGTAAAACTTGACTCCAGAGTGTCTTACTTCACGGACGCCTCAACTGGCAAAGATGCGGAAAGAACGGAGTACTTCACTAGAGGTTATGCAGAGCTTGTGGAATCATTAAAGGGTACTCCAAGGAAAAAAATCAGAATTACTGGGTCGACGCCAAGTTCTGGTTGTTATGTACCGCACGTAGTTGGGGTTGAGTATGTAGTATTTATGTCAGAACCTGGGAATGCCTCTTTTAACTACTGTGCATTCCCAAGATCGGTGGATAAAATTCCTAATAGCCTTATTGATCAGTGGCGAAGAAATGCTTCTAACAAATAGTCTCAAGCAAGTTCCGGCCTGCGGCCTCCACCGCACGCGCGTAACGCGCGCCGCTTAGCTAGTAGTTAGCGGGGAAAGTGGACAAAAGGCATCGATGCGCATTTGTTGTTCGTGGTTTCCAAAGTAAGTTGGTTATGTTTTCCAAGCTGTGCAAGTAAAGGTTTTCAAGTTTTCTTGGCAAGTGGCAGTTTGTGGTAAGTTTCCAGCGAGTTACGGTTTGCTGGTGTGGTTGCGCAAACGGCAGTTTTGGCAAATTAATTGGGTAAATGTGTTGGTCAAACTACCAACGCAAAGGGCGGTAGCGTGGTTTTTTCTCTGCACAGCCGTAAGTTTTAAATAGCACACAGGGCATCGCATGGCTAACAAACCACTGTAGTCGCTCACTGCGTTCGCTGGGACAAAAACATATGGGCTGTCTCGCTTCGCTCGCATTTTAGCCCATGTGTTTTAGCCCCTAAGTGGGGTGTTAGCAGGGCAATTTATGAGTGCACGAATAAAAAGTATGCTAGCGCAAGGCGAAAGGGATCATGATCTTGAGCCCCCCGCCCCTAAAGAAGAAATCGAGGCATTGATCGCTAGCACTCAATTTGAGCTGCCCACCGAATATATTGATTTTCTAGCCACCCATAATGGTGGTAGCGGCGAACTCCCCGTGCAACCCTGGTGTTACGAGTTGTGGCCCGCAAATGAGGTATCTGAAAATAATGAGGGTTACGAGGTAGCCAAATATTTCCCTGATTGTTTCGCTATAGGCTCAAATCAGGGAGGAGAGTTACTGTATATAGATTATCGCCAAAGTAGAAAAGGTAACATTATTTCCATTCCACTTATACCGAGCGATCTGAACTATGCAAATGTAGTAGCGCTAAGCTTCAATGACTTAATTTCTTTACTAGGGGTGACCTGTAAATTCGGGTGATATATGCCTTCGATGCAGCTCGCTCCGGCCCACAGGGCCTTCATTGGAAGGACTAATGTGCGCATCTAAACGTTAGCAGGTAAACAGCGATCGGTATAAATGCTCATTTAGGGTTATGCCGCTAGATCACAACTTCGTTTCGGTTGCCGCCGTTTTCAAAGTTAAAACCGGCATTTTGAGCAACATCAAGTATTTAATGTGTTGGTAAAACTACTAACGCAAAGGACGGTAGCGTGGTTTTTCAGAAGCGCTGTCGCAAGTTTTATCGACGTCAAACTGCGATGTAGTTTTCCGCGTGTGCGCTCAGTGTTAGGTATATAAGGAAGTTTAGGTGTCATGATTACGATTGATTTAAAATTTGTTTTATTTTTAGTTATCGCTTTATTCAGTTGCTATTTTTTATATAAAGCCTTACGAGAAACTATTTTTGGGAAAATACCGTCTAGTCCAGCAGCCATTGGAAGATCATTAGGTATTATAGTTTTGGGGCAGTTAGTTTGTTTTTATAATTTATGGTACGTTTCATACCTTCTAGGTTTTATTGGTGTTACTTTTCAAGATCCTAACTTTAGCATTTTGCACGGACCAATAGGCATACTATTTATTGCTCTGGCAGGTTATTTATCTGTCCGTACTTTTGAAGATACTAAATCAATGAATATTAAAATAGTTTGTGTCATTGGCTTAATTCCACAAGCTTTAATTACTGTATTTAATTTTAACAGCGGTTTGTCGACATCAATTGCTTTATACCTATTTATTCCGAGCATTCTAATCGGTGGGTATATGAGTAAATATATACCTAACAAGCCAATTAAGCAGAACTAAAAACAGTTGGCTTTTGCTCGTGCCTCGCTTATTTTAGCCAACAATTTTTAGCCTCTTATTGTGGTGTTAGGTGCACATGGACATTTCTGACTACCTGATCGAGCAACAGGGCAAGGACTGGGCAAAGCTCTTGTCCGATTGGGCTTGGCTGCTACCGAATGACCTGACCGTTTGGATGGTCAACCGCTTCGGGGACATCGTTCTCGTCCTCGACGATGGCACTGTTCACTTCCTTGATGTTGGCGCCGGAACCCTTAAGCAAATCGCCGAGACTCGCGAGGATTTCTGCGTAAAGGTTGATGCTGATGACAATGCCGGGATTTGGTTTCTAATCTCGCTCGTGGACGAATGCGCTGAGGCAGGCATGAGCCTTAGCGTCGATCAGTGCTACACATTCAAGCTCGCCCCCGTTTTCGGCGGACAGTACAGCATCGAAAACATTGAGGTTGGCGACCTTGAGGTCAACTACAGCCTTCTTGGCCAAACTCATGATCAGATTAAGGATCTACCCGACGGGTCTACGGTCAACATTGTTGTTAGCACCTAACTACTCGCTCAAGCGTTAGCAGGTAAACAGCGTTCGGTATAAATGCTCATTTAGGGTTATGCCGTTAAGTCACAAATTCGTTTCGGTTGCCGCCGTTTGTAAAGTTAAAACCGGCAGTTTGGGCAATATAAAGTATTTAATGTGTTGGTAAAACTACCAACGCAAAGGGCGGTAGCGTGGTTTTTCAGTAGCGCTGTCGCAAGTTTTAATTCGCACAACTGGCGCGGCATGTTGGCAAACATGGCTAACAAAATGCGTCCCTTTGCGGCCTGCGGCCGCAGCGAGGTCAAACTGCGAAGCAGTTTTC
>JAFLDV010000039.1 GCA_017302255.1 Gammaproteobacteria bacterium
AAGAATAGGCTTAGAAAATTCAATGTACCAATCGCAGAATTCATTCCAAATAAACTGGTACAGATTATTTGCGGCATCAGAAAATCGCTCTTGCTCTAAAGCCTCGTCAATGTTTTTTTCAACGCCACCATGGTTAATGGTGTCTAACATGGCACGGAACGCCGACGGCACGCCTGACATCTCTAAACCCACGTCAAAGCCTTCGGTCATGCCAAGCTCTGCCATCACGTCTTTTAAATTCTCTTTACTGACGTCGACAGCGCGCGTCGCGCCCATTTTTTTCGCAAGCTCTAAACGGTACGGGTTCACATCGGTAATGACGATATGACGAGCACCAACATGGCGAGCTACTGCAACTGCCATAATACCAATTGGGCCTGCACCGGTAATTAACACGTCTTCACCAACTAAATCGAAGGATAAAGTCGTGTGAACGGCATTACCAAACGGGTCGAAAATTGCCGCGATGTTGTCTGGAATGTTGTCTGGAATTTTGAAAGCGTTAAACGCTGGGATCACCAAATACTCAGCAAATGAGCCTTGGCGATTCACACCAACACCAATGGTGTTGCGGCATAAATGCACGCGACCGGCACGGCAGTTACGGCAATGACCACAAACTAAGTGACCTTCACCAGACACGCGATCGCCAATGGCAAAACCACGGACTTCTGAACCCATACCTACGACTACGCCAACATATTCATGACCTACCACCATGCCATGTGGAATAGTTTTTTGTGCCCACTCATCCCACTTGAAGATGTGGACATCGGTACCACAGATCGCGGTCTTTTTGATTTTAATCAGCACATCGTTTGGGCCGACTTCTGGCATTGGCACTTCGGTTTGCCAAATACCTGGTTCTGCTTTTAATTTTGCTAATGCTTTCATTGCCGAATCCTCATTACGGGGCTGATTATTGAATCACGCCCATGTCTTTGCCGATGCGAATAAAAGCATCGATGGCTTTATCCAACTGTGCTTTGCTATGTGCAGCAGATATCTGTGTGCGAATACGCGCTTGACCTTTTGGTACTACTGGGAAAGAGAAGCCAACCACATAAATACCCTGCTCCAACATCCGACGCGCCATTTCAGCAGCCACTTTGGCATCACCTAACATAACGGGAATGATGGCATGGTCTTTACCGGCTAAGGTGAAGCCGGCCGCCGACATTTTCTCGCGGAAGTAACTCGCGTTATCCCAGAGTTTGGCACGAAGTTCGTCGCCTTCAGCCAGCAGTTCTAAGACTCGAATTGATGCAGTAACAATCGATGGCGCCAAGCTGTTAGAGAACAAATATGGGCGCGAACGTTGGCGCAGCCACTCAATGACTTCTTTTTTACCCGAAGTATAACCACCAGACGCACCGCCAAGTGCTTTCCCTAAAGTACCGGTAATGATGTCAACACGTGACATTACATCGCAATATTCATGAGTACCACGACCTTTTTTACCAACAAAACCAACAGCATGGCTATCGTCGACCATCACCATTGCATTGTATTTGTCGGCTAAATCGCAAATCGACTTCAGATCGGCAATTACGCCATCCATTGAAAACACGCCGTCAGTTGCGATTAATTTAAAACGCGCGCCATCGGCATCTGCTTGCTGCAATTGCGCTTCTAATTCCGCCATGTTGTTATTAGCATAACGGTAACGTTTCGCCTTACATAAACGCACGCCGTCAATAATAGACGCATGGTTTAACGCATCAGAAATAACAGCGTCTTCAGCCCCTAAAATGGTTTCAAACAAACCACCATTGGCATCAAAGCAGCTTGAATACAAAATCGTATCCTCAGTGCCTAAAAACTCACTGATTTTTGCTTCTAATTGTTTGTGAATATCCTGAGTACCACAGATAAAACGCACCGAGGCCACGCCAAAACCATGGCTATCGAGGCCTTGTTGGGCAGCTTTAATTAATTCGGCAGAATTGGCCAAACCTAAGTAGTTATTGGCACAGAAATTTAAAACTTGTTCGCCCTGCACTGTAACATCGGAAAACTGTTGGGAAGTAATCACGCGCTCGGCTTTGTATAAGCCTTCACTTTTTACTTCTTCGATTTGTTGCTGCAGGTGATTCAGGAAAGCGCTAGAACGCATAGTTCCTCCGGTTGAGGGTCAAGCTGTAGATACATGGTTGTTTGTTTATTAGTGTTATTGTACTGGCGAAATGACCAGCGCCGAAACTCGCAGACTGGCTTTCAACTCATATTCGTGATGGTCAGAGCAGTTCAATTTGTAAATCTGCGCCAATCCATTGTTTTATTTTTATTTTTTGCACTGCAGTGAATTTTACCCTGAGCGCAGATAAATGCAAAAATGCCGGCGAATGCCGGCATTTATTGACGCTATTTCAACTTACTTCTTTTTCGCTTTTGCGTTTGGCAAGTCCGTGATTGAACCTTCAAACACTTCAGCTGCTAAGCCAATTGACTCATTTAACGTTGGGTGAGCATGGATAGTTAATGCGATATCTTCAGCATCAGCACCCATTTCAACTGCTAAACAGATTTCACCCAGCATTTCGCCAGCGTTGATACCAACAATAGCGCCACCTAAAATACGGTGCGTTTCTTTGTCGAAAATCAGCTTAGTGAAGCCTTCAGTACGAGCAGAAGCAATAGCGCGACCTGAAGCAGCCCATGGGAACACTGCAGTTTCAATCGCTACGCCTTTTTCTTTTGCTTCTTTTTCAGTGATACCAACCCAAGCCATTTCTGGATCGGTGTAAGCTACTGATGGAATGCAACGTGGGTCGAAGAAGTGTTTCATGCCAGAAATAACTTCGGCAGCAACGTGGCCTTCATGCACTGCTTTGTGTGCCAACATTGGTTGACCAATCACATCACCGATTGCAAAAATATGCGCAACGTTTGTGCGTAATTGCTTGTCTACGTTGATAAAACCACGCTCATCAACATTAACACCAGCTTTTGCTGCATCTAACAAGGCGCCGTTTGGACGACGACCAACTGCCACTAAAATCTTGTCAAAACGTACTGGCGCTGCTGGTGCGTTTTTGCCTTCGAAAGTCACATACAAACCATCGTCTTTGGCTTCAACTGCAGTCACTTTGGTTGACAGCATAATGTTGAAGTTGTCTTTGTTGTATTTGGTATAGGCTTTAACAATGTCAGCATCAGCTGCTGGCACTAATTGGTCAGCAAACTCAACCACCGACACTTTAGAACCTAAAGCACGGTAAACAGTGCCCATTTCTAAACCGATGATGCCGCCGCCTAACACTAACATTTCGCCTGGAATGTCTTTTAATTCCAATGCGCCAGTTGAGTCAATTACGCGTGGGTCATTCTTAGGAATGAATGGCAGCGCAACTGGTTCTGAACCCGCAGCGATGATGGCTTGGTCGAAAGTGATAGTGGTATCGCCAACTTGTAATGTGTTAGCGCCAGTAAATTTACCGAAACCGTTTACGACTTTCACTTTACGCATTTTCGCCATGCCAGATAAACCGTTAGTCAGCTGACCAACAACTTTGTCTTTCCATGCACGGATTTTGTCTAAATCGATTTCTGGAGCACCAAAAGTGACACCATGTGAGGCCATCTCTTTCGCGTCGTCAATCACTTTGGCAACGTGTAATAATGCTTTAGATGGGATACAACCAACGTTTAAACATACACCACCTAAAGTGCTGCGTGCTTCAACTAACGTCACTTCCAGACCTAAGTCAGCGGCACGGAAGGCTGCAGAATATCCGCCAGGGCCTGCGCCTAGCACTACAACTTGCGTTTTGATCTCGTTGCTCATCGTTTTACCTTTTTATCTTCTTGAAAGATAGCGATTAGTAAGGGCTAATCGCTAGGAATTAAAGTGCGCGAATTTTATCACCCTGTCTGAAAGATGTCCCGTAACTTTTCAGTATGAGCATCAACTTCGACAATAAAAGCAGTCAATTTCAGCCAGGGCGATACCAATTACATAATAATTTGACGAATGTCAGCCAAGTATGACGCCAAAGTTGCGGTAAACCGCGCAGCTAAAGCACCATCGATCACTCGGTGATCGTAAGATACCGACAGCGGCACCATTAACCGAGGTTCAAATTCTTTGCCGTTCCACTTCGGTTTAATATCCGACTTAGAAACACCAAGAATAGCCACTTCTGGCGCATTCACAATCGGGGTAAAGGCGGTACCGCCAATGCCACCAAGGCTAGAAATGGTAAAACATCCGCCTTGCATATCGGCAGCAGTTAGCTTGCCTTCGCGTGCTTTTAGCGAAATGTCTTGTAGCTCGCGTGAAAGTTCAATGATGCCTTTTTTGTTAACATCACGAACCACCGGCACTACCAAACCATTTGGTGTATCGACTGCGATACCTAAATGCACATATTTTTTCAAAATGAGGCTAGCGCCATCTTCTGACAATGAGCTGTTGAAGGTTGGGAATTCTTCCAACGCTTTGGCCACAGCTTTCATAATAAACACCAGCGGTGTGTATTTCACGCCAAGCTTTTTCTTATCAGCAAGCGCATTTTGCTCTTTGCGGAAATCTTCTAGGCCAGTAATGTCGGCTTCGTCAAATTGCGTAACATGTGGAATGCGCACCCAGTTACGATGCAAATTAGCGCCAGAGATTTTCTGAATACGCGACAATGGTTTCTCTTCAACAGTACCGAACTTGCTGAAGTCAACTTTTGGCCATGCTAATAAATCAAAGCCCATGTTATTGCCAGCACCAGCTGGAGTTGCAGTACCGTTGCCAGAAGTCACTTGCTTAATGATGTTTTTCACATAATTTTGCACGTCTTCGCGTTGCACACGACCTTTACGCGCAGTGCCGCTAACTTTTGATAAATCAACGCCAAATTCACGAGCTAAACGGCGGACAACTGGCGACGCATGCGCATAAGCTTGGTTTTCGACAAAACCTGTCCCTGCTGGGGCTTCAGCAACAACCGCAGGCGCAGTTGAAGCTGCAGCCGCAACTGGTGCAGCAGCAACCGGTGCAGCTGGAGCGCTTGGTGCAGGTGCACTGGCTGTAGGAGCAGGTGCCGCACTACCGGTAGAGAACACAAAAACTAAGCTGCCGGTTGATACTTTATCGCCGACTTTAACTTTAATTTCAGCTACTGTGCCAGCAAATGGCGCAGGAACTTCCATCGCCGCTTTATCGCCTTCGACGTTTAATAATGACTGCTCAGCTTTAACCACATCGCCAACTTTCACCATGATTTCCGTAACTTCAACGGCATCGCCGCCGATATCAGGTACTTTCACTTCTTGTAAAGTTGCGACCGCTGCAGCAACCGGCGCTGCGACAACTGGTGCTGCTGCGACTGGCGCAGCGACAGCAGGCGCTGCAGCAGTAGCTGCAGCTTCAAAAATCATAATCAGAGAGCCAGTTTTAACTTTATCGCCTGCTTTGACTTTGACTTCTTTCACCACGCCCGCTTGCGGAGCAGGAACTTCCATCGCAGCTTTGTCGCCTTCAACACTCAATAACGATTGATCAAGGCTCACAGTGTCGCCAGCTTTGACCAACACTTCCGTGACTTCGACAGCATCAGCACCGATATCCGGCACAAAAATTTCAATACTCATGACCAATCCTCTTACGCGAACAGTGGGTTCGGCTTGTTGGTGTCAATGCCAAAACGCACGATAGCGTCTGCAACCAGTTGTTTATCAATGCTGCCTTGCTTAGCAAGTTCACGCAGCGACGCCAGCACAATGTAACCAGCATTCACTTCGAAGTGGCGACGCAGGTTTTCACGGCTGTCAGAACGACCAAAACCGTCTGTACCCAACACTTTGTAAGACACAGCAGGGACAAAGGCACGCACTTGTTCTGCATAGTTCTTCACATAGTCTGTCGCAGCGATCACTGGTGTATTGCCAAGTGCTTGCGCAATAAATGGCACTTTTTCAGCTTCGTTTGGATGCAACATGTTGTGGCGTTCACAATCCTGACCATCACGCGCCAATTCATTAAATGAAGTCACTGAGAACACGTCAGAGGCAATACCATATTCTTCACTCAGAATTTCCGCAGCACGGCGTACTTCATTCAAAATGGTGCCTGAACCTAACAACTGCACTTTGCCTTTGTTACCGGCTAAAGTTTCCAGTTTGTAGATACCACGACGAATACCTTCTTCAGCACCAACTGGCATCGCTGGGTGATGATAGTTTTCGTTCATCACAGTGATGTAGTAGTAAATGTTTTCTTGGTCTTTGCCATACATCCGGCGAATACCATCCTGAACAATTACAGCTAATTCATAGGCATATGTTGGGTCATAAGAAATACAGTTTGGTACTGTTCCTGCCAGGATATGGCTATGACCATCTTCATGTTGTAAGCCTTCACCGTTTAAGGTCGTACGGCCTGCTGTTGCGCCCAATAAGAAACCACGAGCTTGTTGATCACC
Source organism: Gammaproteobacteria bacterium (assembly GCA_017302255.1). GTDB lineage: Bacteria > Pseudomonadota > Gammaproteobacteria > Enterobacterales > Alteromonadaceae > Pararheinheimera. Next base: position 6,414 of record JAFLDV010000039.1, read on the forward strand.
TGCAAGCCACGCCATATCACCAACTCGTTGGAAACCGAACATCGAGTAATAGATATAGAACGGGATCATCGGTAAATCGTTGGTGCTATAAGAAGTTGCTGCGGCAACCCAAGACGCCATTGCGCCAAGTTCGTTGATACCTTCTTGTAACACTTGGCCTGATGTTTCTTCTTTATAATAAGAAACAACTGCACGATCTTCTGGGGTGTAGGTTTGGCCGCGCGGGTTATAAATACCGATTTGGCGGAACAGACCTTCCATACCAAAGGTACGGGCTTCGTCGGCGATGATTGGCACAATCTGCTGACCGATATTGGCATCCTTTAATAAGATGTTTAAGCCGCGAACAAACGCCATTGTGGTCGAAATTTCACGTTTCTGTTCTTCTAACAAACCATCAAAGGCTGACAATTCAGGAAGAGTCAGTGGCTTAGTGAAGTTTGGCAGACGTACCGGCGTGTAACCATTTAAAGCATCACGACGTGCGTGTAAATATTGATGCTCTGGCGAGCCTTCTTTTAACTGAATATATGGCAGGCTTTGCACATCTTCTTCAGTGATGAAGTCTTCTAAATTCAGGCGCTTGCGAATTTGCAGCACATGAGTCATGTCCATCTTTTTCACTTGATGCGCAATATTTTTACCTTCAGCAGCTTCGCCCATGCCGTAACCTTTGATGGTTTTGGCGAGGATAACAGTCGGACGGCCTTTGGTTTCCTGCGCCGCTTTAAAGGCTGCATAGAGTTTTGATGGCTCATGACCACCGCGCTTTAAGGAAAAGATTTCTTCGTCAGTCATATCTGCAACTAATGCAGCAGTTTCTGGGTAACGACCGAAGAAGTGTTGGCGTACGTATGCACCATCTTTAGCTTTGTAAGTTTGGTAATCGCCGTCAACAGTTTCATTCATTAACTGCAGCAATTTACCGGTAGTGTCTTTGGCCAGTAATTTGTCCCAACCACTACCCCAGACCACTTTAATAACGTTCCAGCCTGCGCCACGGAATAAACCTTCAAGTTCTTGAATGATTTTACCGTTACCCATGACAGGGCCGTCTAAACGCTGTAAGTTACAGTTCACTAAGAAGCACAAGTTGTCTAATTTTTCGCGAGCGGCAAATGACAGCGAACCACGGCTTTCTGGTTCATCCATTTCACCGTCACCTAAAAACGCATATACCCGTTGTTGGCTGGTGTCTTTCAAACCACGACCATCAAGGTATTTTAAAAAGCGCGCTTGGTAAATTGAGGTAATTGGACCTAAACCCATTGATACTGTTGGGAATTGCCAAAACTCCGGCATCAATTTAGGGTGTGGGTAAGAAGACAAGCCTTCGCCACCAACTTCTTGACGGAAGTTATCTAATTGATCAGCAGTTAACCGGCCTTCAACGAATGCACGTGCGTAAATACCAGGTGAAATGTGGCCTTGGTAATACACTAAATCGCCGCCATCTTTTTCATTTGGTGCGCGGAAGAAATGGTTAAAACAAGTCTCATAGAAGGCAGCAGAAGATTGGTAAGACGCCATATGGCCACCAAGTTCCAGCTCTTTCTTCGAAGCACGCAAGACAATCATAATCGCGTTCCAGCGGATCACTGAACGGATTTTTTTCTCTAAATTCACATCACCCGGATATGCCGGTTCCTGCTGTGGCGGGATGGTATTGATATAGTTGGTGGTGATGCCTGTTGGCATGTCCACACCTTCTAGGCGGGCTTGTTCCAGTACGGTTTCCAACAGGAACTGCGCGCGTTCAACCCCTTCAGTCCGAACAACTGATTCAAGTGCTTCTAGCCATTCTTGGGTTTCGAGCGCGTCTACGTCCACTTTACTGACTTCAGACATATCAATTTTCCTTTCTTCTGTCCCACCATGCAGGACCATTAACGTGATAAGTTTTGCTTTACCGGTCAATTCTGTAATGAACGACGCAGCGAGCGTTCAAGGCGTGAGCGTTCCCGATCAGCTTCCAGCAGAGCCTCTTCGATAAAGGCTAGATGGCTGTTGCTGGCTTGCCGGGCTTGATCCGGTTCGCCATGGATCACGGCTTGCATTAAGCGTTGCCGATGTGAATTTAGCTGACTCACGATTCCGTCTTTTTGTTGCAAAATTTCCAAGTTTTGTCGGATATTTTGTTCAACCAGTGGCGTTAAACCACGCACTAAATGCAAAAGCACCACATTGTGTGATGCCTCGGCAACTGCCGAATAAAACCGCCCAACAGCGGCAGCTTCAGCGTCTAAATCATGCTGACCTTGCGCCTGACAAATTTCGTCATAACGTTGGCGAATATTTAGAAAATCATTTTTGGTGCCACGCAGGGCTGCATAATAAGCACAGATCCCTTCTAAGGCATGCCGGAACTCCAGCAAATCAAATTGCGATTCCGGATGGCGACCAATCAACTCGAATAGCGGATCGGTTAATCCACCCACCAAATTATCGCAAACAAAAGTGCCACCACCTTGTTTACGGCTCACTAAGCCTTTGGCTTCCAACTTCTGCAACGCTTCACGCAACGAAGGTCTAGATACATCAAACTGAGCCGCTAATTCCCGCTCAGTCGGCAATTTCTGCCCGGGCGCGAAGCTACCTTCCAGCAACATATGCTCCAATTGCTGGACGATTTGATCCGATAATTTAGCCGGTTTGATGCGCAGATTATTATTCATGGCTCAGACAGCGTAGCAAAGCTGCGCCGATTGTCATTCCTGTTTCACTCGGTCATTTTTACCGTTATGGGCAAGGGCAAGCTCACTGAAGAATCAGCCCACACACAAAATTGGTAAGACCAATTTACTTTGTTGCGAATAACGGTAGCAGAGTTCATAGAAAATGTAAATTAGCGGCCGAAAAACCCGCTGGATTTTCCAAAAATAACTGGAGTTATTACTCTAATTAAGCCGAAATGACTTGGTTTTATGAAGAAACAACAGGCTAAGTAATAGCAATGGTCTGACCAATTACTAAATTTCAACAATTAGGCTGCTTCACTAGGAGATTAACAGCGACTAAATAGGCGGTGTCCGGTTACGGCTTTGGCTTGTAGCTAAACAACAATAAAAAAACCGCCACATTTGGCGGTTTCCATGTCGAGAGACAAATCTTACTTAAGGTTGTTTAGATAGGTAACTCGAGTGAATATCCACGATTACATTGTGATTTAATTCAGCCAACCACCCAAAGTCAACACTGCAACCAATGCTAAGAAAAACAATACATTACGCTTAGCTAATTGCACAAGAGTACAACTTTCATCACTGCAATTAAGCGCCTCATCAGGTAACGGCTCGGCCGCTCTTGCGATGTCGGTATATGCCTGCAAACCAGGTGTGGTGCTGTCACCAAGATAACTTAACAACACGCCGCTCGCTCGGGAGAAATGCCCAACTAACGCCAAGCCTAAGCCAAACACTCGCACAGGTAACCATTCTGCCCAGTGACACAAATCAGTCGCGAACCCTTGCCAATAATGCGCAAGCTCGTCACTGACGATGTCGTCCGACGCAGATGCCGCTGGTGTTGCTTCAGCAGTGATTTCGGTATCGTCGTCGCGCACTATGGTTGACTCGGATTGTTGATTATAGGTTTTTGGTTCAGCCATTTGTCGTAAGCACGCATAGGCAAGCGCGCCAAAAGCACCTAAGACTGTGTACCAAAACAATACTGCCGCATAATATTTAAAGTTGATCCACACCAACTGTTGACCATGGCTTAGTTCTTGGTTGTTTAACCCTTGATCGCTGGCCATCTGCTGCATGGTTAAAAACGCCGCTTCGTGATCTTGCCGACCTGCTGCATTTAAATACTGTTTATAGCTTTTACGATAATGCCAACTGCCGATACAGACCAGCAGTACCACTGTGCTGGCGATTAAATCAAATAACCAGAAGTTAATAGCAATTAAGGTAAGTTGCAGGGCAATTGCCGGCAACAACCACCACAGGAATACCCCATAAGGATGACGTGATAATTCAAGCAGCGGCGCTTTACTGGACATCTGTAAAAATGGCCGAATATATGTACTTAGCTGCCAGCCATTACTGCGGACGGCGAGCCGTTCAATAATTAGCGCTATCAGCATGCTGATTAAGGTCATTGCTATTCTCCTTTAACGCCTAAGCGTTTACTAAAATTCTTTATAAATCCCAAAATCATTCATATAGAAAGCGGCTACTACACAAAATTCTGTGTCATCCCGATCTGTGAGACACGTTTGCCAACATCAGCTATGCGCTGAGGAAAAAAGCATGCACTACATCCTAGTTATAGTGGCAGGTGATGCGTTTGCCAAAGCATTCAGGTAACGGGACCAGTCAAAACAAGGCCCCGGATCAGTTTTTCTGCTCGGTGCTATATGCTGATGACCAACAATACGCTCACGACTAATCGCCGGGTAAAGTTGTTGCAGATGAACCGTCAACGCTATTAATGACTGATATTGCTCGTCGGTAAAAGGCAATTCATCACAACCTTCTAACTCAATGCCGATGGAAAAATCATTACATTTATCTCGGCCAGTAAACTCACTCACTCCAGCATGCCATGCACGCGCCGCAAAAGGAACATACTGCCAAATCCGACCATCACGAAAAATGACACAATGCGCAGACACGCGGACATTTTTTAATTGCGCGAAATAAGGATGTGCAGTGCAATCAAGCCGACCAGTAAAGAAGTCATCAATATATGGAGTATTAAAAGTCGCTGGTGGCAAACTGATGTTATGGATCACCAAAAGATCAGGAGAAACAGCCTCAGGCCGCTGATCAAAATGCGAACAAGGCCGCATTGTAATAGCCAAGGCGCTTTTGGCAATCGACGGTGACTCCATCGGCTTTTTGCCTCCGATACTTTGCAAACAGTAATGCAGTGTTTATGCTATGGCTCCTATTCTCTGCTTTGGGCCTTTCTAATGCAAGCTCCTGATCCAGCAACCAAACTTGGTAAGCATTTCGCAATCTTCGCTTGGTTGCTTCTGCTAGGTGTTCTTTATCTGTTTTTCGATGAGCAGATCGCGGAGCAATTAAACCCCAATCGAAAATTGCAAAGCAGTCAGCAACAGCAGCAAGTGATAGTGACTATGCAAGCAAATAAGCAGGGACATTTTGTCGGGACCTTATTACTCAACGGAAAACCTATAGATTTTCTGCTGGATACCGGAGCTACGATGGTCGCAGTGTCTGACGAAGTCGCAGCACAAACTGGTATGAAAAAAGGCATAGCTTACGAAACATCTACAGCAAATGGTGTTACTACGGCCTATCAAAGCAAAATCAACGAACTGCGATTGGGTGACATAGTGCTGCATGATCTCGAAGCCAGCATAGTACCAAACCTCGACGGTACGGAAATTTTGCTAGGAATGAGCGCCCTAAAGCATTTAGAATTCAGCAAACGTGAGCACCAGCTGCAACTTATCCAACATAAATCAGAATAAATTATGATGCCAATGACCGAATCGACCCAGCAAGAACGTTTAATGCATGAGATTAAACAAGGAGTTAGCCACGCTTTAGCGGAAGACTTAGGCTATTTGCCCTTGCAGCAAGGCGATATCACTGCGTCATTGATCCCAAATGAGCAAGCGGCGATCGCTACTGTGATTACCCGCGAAGACTGCGTGGTATGCGGCACTGCATGGGTTGACGAAGTGTTTGCACAACTATCAGAACAAGTGGTTATCCAATGGCATGTTGCCGATGGTGACCGCGTTAAAGCCAATTCTGTCCTTTGTGAAATCAGTGGACCTGCACGTATTTTATTAACCGGCGAGCGCACTGCACTTAATTTCCTGCAAACGCTGAGCGGCACCGCGACAACAACCTCCCAGTATGTTGCCTTATTAGGTGGCAGCAAAACTCGACTTTTAGACACACGCAAAACATTGCCGGGTCTGCGCTTGGCACAGAAGTATGCGGTGAGTTGTGGCGGTGGCAAAAATCATCGCATGGGCTTATACGACGCATTTTTGATTAAAGAAAACCATATCGCTGCTGCCGGTTCTATCGCCAATGCAGTTAATACCGCGCGATTAAACTTTCCAGGCAAACCTGTTGAAGTTGAAGTTGAAGATTTAACTGAACTTGAACAAGCGCTAGCAGCAAACGCCGATATCATTATGCTCGACAATTTCCACATCGCCGACATCGTGAAAGCAGTGAGCATTAATAAAGGCAAAGCGAAGCTGGAAGTATCAGGCAATATTACAGCTGAGGCGCTGAAATCGCTAAGCACAACAGGTGTGGACTATATATCCTCAGGTGCATTAACTAAAAACGTGCGGGCTATCGATTTGTCCATGCGCTTACGAGTACAAACACTCGCGAAGTAGTAGCCATCTATAAAACTATTGAGGCCTTGCCAGAGAGCATCATCAATCGCTGGCAAGGCTGTTTGAATCCTTGTTCAGCAAAGTCTGCAAATCCTCCATTTTTGATAGCTTTTCAAATTTCAATTTGCGTTCAGATATTTCTGCTATTGCAACAAAACTAACTCGGCGAGCTGTTTAATCAGAGTAAAAGGCAATGCTAGATGCCATGACACTAAGGCAAAGCAACAGACTGACTTAGCCTAAAAAGCGAAACAGTGCTCATGAGTGTGGCAAAAGCGTGAAGGTGTTCCTAACTAAACAACTGATATCGTCGGTAAATACAAAAAGAAAAGCGACTTATCGGCAGCAAATTAGCAAATCTTAAGCCAACGCCAAAATACCTATTAAAGTAGATTCAGACTGGCTCAAGACAGACGAAAAAGCATAACCCTACAAATCAACAACTTAAAATTAGTGGCGCAGTACTTGCTATATATTCAAAGATCAAACCAACTTGGCATGCAACCATCAATGAACACCCGAAAACAGGTAAAATTCCTGTGCATTTTCAACATATTAGCGACATAAAAAATAAATAATTACAAATTTGCATTTTTTGCTTGCGTATCGAGCAAAAATAGCCAGAATAGAAAAAGCCCCCCGGGTTAAACACATACAAATGGAGAAGTACTATGAAACGTAATCAAGGTTTTACTTTAATCGAATTAATGATCGTTGTAGCAATCATCGGTATCTTAGCTGCAGTTGCACTGCCAGCGTACCAAACATACACCAAGAAAAGCCGCTTCACTGAAGTTGTTTTAGCTGCTTCTGCAGTTAAAACTGCTGTTGACACCTGTTTCCAAACTCGTGGTGCTGGCGTATTAGCTAACTGCGCTACAGATGCTTTGACTGGCGCTGATTTAACGGGTGCAGCCAACGGTACTCATGTTGCTTCAGTTACACTTGTTGGCGGTACAATCACCGCAACAGGCGAAGCGTCAGTTGATGGCGCAACTTACATTTTAATCCCTACCGTAACAGGTAACGGTTCATTAACTTGGAGCAGCGCAACTAGTTCTTGTATCGCTGCAGGTCTGTGTTAATAAAATAATAGTGATGAAACGGGAAGCATTTGCTTCCCGTTTTTATTTCAGCGAGGGATGTTTATGCGTAAAAACCAAGGTTTTACCTTAATCGAGCTGATGATTGTTATTGCCATCGTAGGTATTCTGATTGCTCTGGCGTTGCCAGCGTATCAAACCTATTTTGGTCGTTCAAAGTTTTCGGAAGTCATGGCAACCGTTAGTGCAGTCCGTAAATCTGTAGATACCTGTTTTCAGGTTAACGGTGGCGCGGATTTATCCAACTGTAATACTTTTGCAGAGATTGGCGTAGATTCAGCAATTACCACACCGGTAACTGCATCTATCTTAGTGCAAAACAACGGTTCGGTAGTTGGTACTGCAGTTGTTGGTAACTCGCTAAATGGTGAAACGTTTATTTTGACACCTACCGTCAATGCAGGAGCCCTAGTGTGGACGTTGAATCCAAGTTCAACCTGTATCGCCGCTGGTATTTGTTAATGCCGAACGGCTGTGTCGTTACATACTTTAGCTTGTTGCAATTTGATAGAACTTATGAACATTGATAGAAACTGCCAGTTTATGCTGGCAGTTTTAATAGTCCCACTAATTTCCCTGTACCTTCTAGCACCAATATAAAAACCCCATAGTCAGAGTGTAAACGGCTAAAGATAAAATGTTGTTGTTGCTCCTTAGTTCCTAACGCATCTAGCTGTGACTGCAAATCAGCATGCTTAGTGATTAAAATATTGATATCTACTGGACTTTTACGAATTTCGAGCAAACCGTCTGCGACTTTACGGTACAAGGGTGTATGTTCATAAGGCACAACACCCGCTTTAATTGCGCGTTCTAGTTCTTCTAATTCCGACAACAACAACGGATAACGGGCATAAATCACCGGCACAGGCTCAGATGATAACTTTGATAAATCTGGCTGCTTACCATAACGTTCCTGATAATCAAAAGCTTTAACCAAATAGAAACTGTCTTGCCAAAATACCACCGCGGCGGGCCTTGCCAAGCTAACTTGCCAAAGTCCATAGCCCAACGCTGAAACTTGCAACGTCGCCACAACGATGCCATCAACGATGTTTTCACGCAGCGATTTTTTAGAATGAATTAACAACAGCGTCAGCATCGGCCCTAAGCACATATCGACGGATACAACGATAACTAGCCCAGTTAATGCACCTGCAGCAAAGCTAAATGGGGCCGGAAACCAATGCAATAATAGCCATGCAGCCAGCACTATACTTAACAATAAACTTAATGCTAAATGCCAAGTCACGGCTCGACGCTTTAAAGAGTCCATTTTACCCAAGGTTTTACTCCTTTTTTATATTCAACTTTTTTAATTATCACTGATTTCGCTAAATTTTTCCGAAATCCCAGCCAGTTGTTAACACCTAATTGCCAGATTTAGCAATCAACTGAGGATTCAGCTTGAATAAGTGCCTGATACTGGCATAATCAAACTGATCACAAATTTTTAGTGGTTATCAAGGATTTTTCGTTTATGGCGGTAAACTCGCAATCTATCTTGCTTCGGCGCTTAGGACAAGCCGGATTGGTTGATTCCAATCAGGTTCAGCGCTTGATCACAGAAAAAAATCATCAGTACCATAGTCTCGCCGAGCTGTTGGTGACTGAAAAATTGATCACGCCAAAAGCACTGGCTGAGGCAGCAGCCAATATCACTATGCACTCGATGATCGATCTAGACTTTTACGATTTCGAGTTTGTGCCGGAACAAGAACGCAATGAAAAACTGGTACGCAAGCATTTAGTCTTACCTATCGGTAAACGTAACCGCACCTTATTCCTTGCACTAGTCGATCCTACTGATATGCAACCGGTGGAAGACTTCGAATTTAGCACTGGTATGCGTGCTGAATTGATTGTGGTCGAATATGACAAACTCCAAAAACTCATAGACCGCGTATTTGATAACAACTTATCCGAATCATTTAATAGCAGCGAATGGGATTTAGGTGCACTTGGCGTCGAAGAAGGCGAGAGTGAGGACAGCGCGGGGTCTGAGTCCGAAGACCAACCGATTATCACCTTTATCAATAAAATGCTGCACGATGCAATTCGTAAAGGTGCCTCGGATTTACACTTCGAACCCTATGAGAAAAGTTATCGCATTCGGTTTCGTATCGACGGTATTTTACATGAAGTTGCATCACCACCAGTGGCGCTGTCAGGGCGTTTATCCGCTCGTTTGAAAGTAATGTCGCGTTTGGATATCGCTGAAAAGCGTGTGCCACAGGATGGTCGGATAAAACTCAAATTATCGCAAAAAAAATCAATTGATTTCCGGGTGAGCAGCTTACCAACGCTTTGGGGCGAAAAAATTGTAATGCGGATATTAGACTCCGACAGTGCAATGCTCGGCATCGATATTCTTGGTTATGAAGAAGCACAGAAGAAACTCTACCTTGCAGCGCTTGAGCAGCCGCAAGGGATGATCTTGGTAACAGGCCCTACTGGTAGTGGTAAAACAGTTTCTCTATATACCGGCCTTAATATTCTCAATACCGAAGAAACTAATATCTCGACAGCAGAAGACCCGGTGGAAATCAACTTGCCTGGCATTAACCAAGTGCAAGTGAACATCAAAGCTGGTTTAACTTTCCCGGCAGCACTCAAATCATTTTTGCGACAAGACCCTGACGTTATCATGGTTGGTGAAATCCGGGACTTAGAAACGGCTGAAATTGCGATTAAAGCGGCCCAAACGGGTCACTTAGTATTAAGTACATTACATACAAACTCAGCACCTGAAACGCTAACGCGGCTGTTAAACATGGGTGTTCCAGCTTATAACGTTGCAAGCTCAGTATCCTTGATTATCGCGCAGCGTCTTGCGCGTCGGCTCTGCAGTCATTGCAAAGCGCCTGAGCACCTACCAGAAACTGAGTTATTGAAACAGGGCTTTACCCAAGCTCAGTTACCGACAATAAAATTATTTAAACCCATCGGCTGCGAATACTGCACTGGTGGTTACAAAGGCCGAGTTGGTATTTATGAAGTGATGCCGATTTCTGGCAATATTGCCGAAAGAATCATGCAAGGCGGAAATTCATTAGAAATTGCTCAACAAGCACAGAGTGAAGGGATTAATAACCTGCGACAGTCTGGTTTATTAAAAGCCGCAGCTGGTTTGACGAGTTTGGCAGAGATTAACCGCGTCACAAATAGTTAAAGACGCTGGATATTTTGGGCAGCAAGTCCCAAGCAATTCAAGGAACAGACATGGCTCCACAACCAAAAATAAAAGAGCTGGATACATTTGACTGGAAAGGCGTAAACCGTCGCGGTAAAACCATCCAGGGCGAAATTAAAGCCAGTACAGTGCAAGAAGCTAAAGCGCTGCTGCGTCAACAAGGCGTTACTCCGTCAATGGTGCGGAAGAAGGCAAAAGCACTGTTTGGCAGCGAACCTAAAATTGTTCCTGCAGACATTGCGATTGTTACTCGGCAAATTGCTACCATGCTGCAAGCCGGGGTGCCCTTAGTTCAGTCTATTGATTTGATCAGTACCGGTTCTGAGAAAAAACAACTGCGTGGCTTGATGCAAAAAATCTCAGCCAAGGTGCAAGGTGGTATTCCACTTTCAGAAGTACTGCGTGAACATCCGAAATACTTTGACTCACTATACTGCGACTTGGTGAAGTCAGGCGAATCATCAGGCGCGTTGGACCGTATCTTCGACCGTATTGCGATTTACAAGGAGAAAGCGGAAGCGCTGAAATCCAAAATCAAAAAAGCGATGTTTTACCCGATCGCTGTTATTGTTGTTGCCTTAGTAGTCACGTCAATTTTGCTGATTTTCGTAGTACCACAATTTGCCGAGATCTTTGCCGGCTTTGGCGCGGAATTACCAGCATTTACGCTATTTGTAGTGTATTTATCGGAACTGATGCAGGCTTATTGGTGGGTTGTTCTCGCTGCAATATTTGTCGCATTTAAATCGTTAGGCTATATGTACAAATCGAATTTAGCTTTTAGAACGAAGGCCGACGGCATGTTACTTAAAGCACCAGTAGTTGGCGATATCCTCAATAAAGCAGCAGTAGCTCGTTACGCTCGCACACTGTCCACAACCTTTGCCGCCGGTGTTCCCTTGATTGAAGCGTTGGAATCCGCCGCTGGCGCTGCGGGTAACGAAGTATACAAAAATGCGATTATGGAAGTCCGCGCTGACGTTTCAGCCGGTGGTCAGATGTATAGCTCGATGAAAGCTACCAACCGTTTCCCAGAAATGGTTATTCAGATGGTTTCAATCGGTGAAGAATCTGGTGCTTTAGACGATATGCTTGCCCGTGTTGCTAACATCTACGAACAAGAGGTTGATGACGCCGTTGATGGTCTAACTGCGCTGTTAGAGCCGTTAATTATGTCGGTGTTAGGCGTGTTAGTCGGTGGCTTGATTATCGCGATGTACTTACCAATCTTCCAATTGGGTGGCGTCATCAAATGATGGAAAACCTGCAGCTGCTGGTTAGTTACTTTCAGCAAACACCGCTGGCCTTTGTGCTGGCGGTGTTTGTGTTCAGTCTTTGTGTCGGCAGTTTCCTTAATGTGGTGATCTACCGATTACCCATTATGATGGAAACTGCTTTTGAACAAGAATATCAAGAATATTTTCATCCAAAGACTGCCAAACCGCTCGATGAAACTTTCAATTTGGCGGTACCGCGTTCAGCATGTCCGAAATGTCATCATCCATTGGCAGCAAGAGACAATATTCCGGTACTGGGTTGGTTGTTACTCGGCGGTAAATGTCGTTACTGCAAGACGCCAATTAGTAAGCGTTACCCTATCGTTGAGCTAAGCACAGCGCTGCTTTCAGCGGTGGTTGCTTATCATTTTGGCGCTACCGGATTTGGGGCATTAACGATAGTGACCACTTGGTGCTTAATCGCACTAACGGGTACCGATATCGACAAGATGCTGTTACCTGACGAAATCACGCTGCCGCTGTTATGGTTAGTGCTTAGCGCAACATTATTTGGCATTGGCCAAAGTTCTGCAGATGCCATTTTAGGCGCAGCTGTGGGTTACTTATCGCTTTGGTCGGTTTACTGGGCCTTCAAGTTGCTCACAGGCAAAGAAGGCATGGGTTATGGTGACTTCAAACTGATGGCTATTTTTGGTGCCTTATTAGGCTGGCAGCAATTGCCATTGGTTATTTTGTTGTCGGCCGTGGTTGGTGCCGTAGTTGGCAGTATATTACTGATGGCTGCCAATAAAGGCCAAGACACTAAAATCCCATACGGTCCTTATATCATTGGCGCCGGCTTTATCGCGCTGTTATGGGGCGAGCAAATTAAAAACGCTTATCTTGGATATGTGTTCAATTGAGCGCGATGGTTATTGGACTGACCGGCGGCATTGGTAGCGGTAAAACCACAGTTGCCAATTTGTTTGCAAAACTCGGTGTCACCTTAGTTGATGCCGATGTTATCGCCCGCGAAGTCGTCGCCATTGGTTCAGAAGCACTACAACAAATTGTTGCTAAGTTTGGCGCTGATGCCCTACTCAGCGACGGCAAGCTAAACCGCGCTTGGTTGCGTTCTCGAGTTTTTGCCGATGAATCAGCCAAGCAATGGCTAAATGCACTGATGCACCCGCTGATCCGTACTGAAATTCAACGACAACTTAACACCGCACAATCTGCCTACGTATTGCTAGTTGCTCCACTTCTTATTGAGAATGGTTTGACCGCGTTGACGAGCCAAGTACTGGTGGTGAATGTGAGTCCAGCAACGCAGATCAGAAGAACTTGTGCACGCGACCAAGTAAGCATCAGCCAAGTCGAAGCTATTCTGGCCGCGCAATGCAGCCAAAGCCAGCGACTTGCGCATGCCGATCAAGTCATCGATAACGATAGTGATGGTATAGATCTGAGTGAACAAGTCGCAGAATTACATGCGTTTTATTTGCATTTAGCCTCAGAAAAACTAGCCAAAACGCCGACTTAGGTTTAATGTAAACAATTAACAATACAGTCTTTTCGACTGGCAGGACTAGCACAGCAATGACTGAACTTATCTACGAACATCCGCTAAATGAAAAAGTCAGAACTTATCTGCGGGTGGAGTATTTGTTTCAGCAAGTTAATCTGCAACTATCGCTAGCCAACGAGTCGCAACAACTCGGTTTTTTCACCTCATTGTTTGCCTTAATTGAAGTATTAGACCGCAATGATATTCGTCCAGATCTGATTAAAGATGTCGAACGTTGTGAGTCCGCATTAGTTAATTGGTCACGTCACCCATCAATTTCAGACAGTACCTTAAAACGCATGTTACAGCAGGCGGTTCATCTACAAAGTGATCTGCTTAAAGGTGCAAAATTCGCTAACGTATTAAAAGAAGACAAGTTTCTAGGACCATTACGCCAACGATTTTTTATTCCAGGCGGCACCTGCTACTTTGACTTGCCGCAATTACAGTTTTGGTACACTCAAGATTTAGCGGTCAGACAAACTCAAGCCTCAGAGTGGATTGGTCATCTGCATTTAGTTGAAAAGGCTATAAATTTCATCCTAACGTTCATCCGCGAACGCGGTCAATTTCAGCCGATGGTCGCTGAAAATGGGTTCTTTCAAAGTAATACTGACCAATTCGAATTGTTACGCTTACGCTACCCATTAAGTTATGGTTGTTACCCTACTGTCAGTGGCAATAAATATCGTTACGCCATTCGCTTTATGCAACTTTGCGATGCTCAAGGCCGCGCAACTTCTGATAAAAACATCGCGTTTGACTTAGCCTGCTGTTAAATAGCCCAATGAAGCTTCAGTAGCACTGCGACAAGCCGTGTTATAATGCGCCACTTGTTTGTTACCCGGAAGATTGTTGATGTCTGTTCTTACTGTTAAGTGTCCAACTTGCGACACTGAGGTTGTATGGGGCCCAGATTCGCCGTTTAGGCCTTTTTGTAGTGACCGCTGCCGTTTGATTGACTTGGGCGAATGGGCCACTGAGAGCCGCCGTATTGCGGATAAACAGCCATTTGAAGCAGGGCTGGGTGATGTTGACCTACTTGCACTCGACGATGAGCTAATGCAGCAGGATAACGAGTTCTTTAAGTAGACTTAGCTGGGCTTAAAAGAGCCCAGCAACCGCAGCTAAAATTGGTTGATTAGCATCAGGGAATTGATAATCAGCCAGTTGCTGATGTGGCACCCAAGCCACTTCCTGACCTTCCAGCCCTTCCCCAACTCCCGAGCACTCTGTGACTACCCATACATCTAACATCACACGCTTTTCCGGATAGTCATACTCAAGTGTTAATAACGGTTCGGCTTGAACCACGGTAAGTCCAACCTCTTCCTGCAGTTCACGGTTTAGCGCCTGCAATACCGTTTCACCCGATTCAACTTTGCCACCTGGAAATTCCCAACGCCCCCCCTGATGCAATTGTGCAGGTCTTTTGCTGATAAAAATTGTCTCACCGCGCTTTATGACACCCACTGCGACATGGATAGATTTCATCACTATATCTCCAATAAATTCCTGGGGTCTGCTGAGCTTTGCCGTGTGAATTCCCTGAATTGAGCGCGATCACTCCACTTGAACCGACTCGGCAGAACAACAAACCCAAAATGGACAACGCCTCTAATATTTCCTCAAAAAAAAACCGGAGAATTAAACTCCGGTTTCTTATCACCACGCTAAATTAACTTAATTTACCATGGCACTGCTTATATTTTTTACCTGAACCGCATGGACATGGGTCGTTACGGCCAATTTTTTCAGCATCTCGGAACACTGGAACTGGCGGCAGATCAGAAACATCACCACCTACGTGCTCAGCTTCTTCGTGCTGGAACTGCATTGGCACTTGGTCAGCTTTACGACGTTGCTCTTCCACCGCTTCAACATCTTCTGGAGCGCGAATTTGCACACGGCTAAGTACACCTGTAACGTCGAGCTTCAATTGATCAAGCATGTTCGAGAATAACTCGAAGGCTTCACGCTTATACTCTTGTTTCGGGTTCTTCTGCGCATAACCACGTAAATTAATGCCTTGACGCAAATGGTCCATCGCAGCTAAATGCTCTTTCCAATGCGTATCCAGGCTTTGTAACATCACCGCTTTTTCAAACTGACGTAACACTGGCGCGCCAACCATTTCTTCTTTCAGCTGATACGTCTTCTCTACGACATCTTGAATACGTTCGCGTAACTGTTCTTCAAATAACTTTTTATCTTCAGCTAACCATTTCGCGATTGGCATATCGATGGCAAAATCAGCCCGTAAACGCGCTTCTAAGCCAGGAATATCCCACATTTCATCTAATGACTGTCGCGGAATGTATTGATTGATTACTGTCTCGACTACGTCTTGACGAATCGCGTTTACCGTGTCGGAAATATCTGCAACCGCTAACAATTCGTTGCGTTGTTCGTAAACCACCTTACGCTGGTCGTTTGCGACATCATCAAACTCAAGCAATTGTTTACGGATATCGAAGTTACGCGCTTCAACTTTACGCTGCGCGTTTTCAATTGCCCGGTTAACCAGCGGATGTTCAATCGATTCGCCTTTTTCCATCCCCAGCTTACGCATCATTGCAGCCATGCGGTCAGAAGCAAAAATTCGCATTAACGCATCATCTAATGCCAAATAGAAACGGCTGGAACCAGCATCACCTTGACGACCAGAACGACCACGTAATTGGTTGTCGATACGACGAGATTCGTGACGCTCAGTACCGATAATATGTAAACCACCGGCAGCAATGACTGCATCGTGACGCTGTTGCCACTCAGCTTTAAGTTCAGCGACTTGCTCGTCTGTCGGGTTATCTAACTTGGCTAAATCGCTTTGCCAATTACCACCTAACACGATGTCTGTACCACGACCCGCCATGTTAGTTGCAATTGTTATTGCACCAGGACGACCTGCGTCGGCAATTATTTGCGCTTCGCTCGCGTGGAATTTAGCGTTTAAAACTTGGTGCTGGATTTTTGCTTTGTGCAATAGCCCAGAAAGGTATTCAGAACTTTCAATTGACGCGGTACCAACAAGCACAGGGCGATTTAACGCTCTAGTCTCTTCGATATCTTGAATGATTGCCTGATATTTTTCTTCGGCCGTTAAATAGACTTTATCAGCCATATCTTTACGGATCATCGGCCGATTTGTCGGCACAACGATAGTTTCCAAACCATAAATTTGTTGGAATTCGAAAGCTTCAGTATCGGCAGTACCAGTCATCCCCGCCAATTTATCGTATAAGCGGAAGTAGTTTTGGAATGTGATTGACGCCAAAGTCTGGTTTTCATTTTGAATGCGAACTCTTTCTTTGGCTTCGATGGCTTGGTGCAAGCCTTCCGACCAACGACGACCTTCCATTGTCCGGCCAGTGTGTTCATCAACGATAACGATTTGGCCTTCTTTAACCACATAGTCGACGTCTTTCTTGAACAAGTTATGAGCGCGCAGTGCCGCGTATACGTGGTGCAACAGGGTAATATTCGCTGCTGAATACAACGAGTCACCGTCTGACATCAAACCACGTTCAACGAGAATTTCTTCAACGCGGATTTGACCACGTTCAGTGAGATAAATCTGCTTAGCTTTTTCATCGATCGTGAAATGACCGTCACCCATTTCGCCTTCTTCGTCTTCTTTTTCTTGACGTTCAAGCATCGGGACGACTTGGTCGATTTGGCGGTACAGTTCAGAGCTATCTTCAGCTTGGCCGGAAATAATCAACGGCGTGCGCGCTTCGTCAATTAAGATAGAGTCGACTTCATCGATGATGGCGTAAGCTAAATCGCGTTGAACACGTTCAGGCATGCTGAATGCCATGTTGTCGCGCAGGTAATCGAAACCAAACTCGTTGTTGGTACCGTAAGTGATATCAGCTTCATAAGCCTTTTGCTTATCAAAGTGATTCATACCAGGAACGTTTACACCCACAGTTAAGCCTAAAAAGCTAAACAATGGTTCGTTGGTTGCAGCATCACGTTTTGCCAAGTAATCGTTGACGGTAATGACGTGGACCGATTTGCCGCTTAATGCGTTTAAGTAAGCTGACAAAGTCGCGGTTAAGGTTTTACCTTCACCTGTACGCATTTCCGAAATTTTGCCCTGATGCAGAACCATTGCACCAATCAACTGCACATCGAAGTGGCGCATGCCGAAAACCCGGCGACTGGCTTCACGAACTGTGGCAAAGGCTTCTGGTAACAAATCATCTAGACTGGCGCCATCTGCATGGCGCTTTTTGAATTCAGCGGTTTTTTGCTGTAATTGCTCGTCCGTGAGTGCGACATACTGACTTTCCAGACCGTTGATTTGGTCGACCGTCTTTTTTAATTTTTTCAGGTAACGGTCGTTCCGACTACCAATCAGTTTGGTAAAAAGCTTTCCTAACATTGTCCTGGTACCACTTTATTGTTGAGACTGGTTCGCAGTCTTGGCTGTGCCATTGAATTTATTTTGTCGATTATTCACGAAAGTGATTGGGTCAACTTGGCGACCGTTTTTCAATACTTCGTAATGTACATGTGGGCCAGTTGAACGACCGGAGTTACCGATAGTCGCAACCTGTTGCCCTTTATTCACCATTTGCCCGACAGCCACATCAATTCGATCTGAATGGCCGTAGCGCGTCCGATATCCGCCGGGATGTTCAATCTCGACCATATCGCCATAACCCGATTTTTCGCCTGCCCAAGTGACAATGCCGCCAGCGGTTGCATAAACCGGATCACCAACATCACCAGCAAAATCCAATCCCAAATGTTGAGTCGGCTTGCCGTTAAACGGATCTGATCGAACACCAAAGGTCGAAGAAATATATCCGCTCGTCACCGGACGACCAGATAACTCACTATTCATACCAATATTGTGATTCAAATCGAGAGTTTCAAGTAGGCCGTAGCGGGTTTGTTCAATTTGCAGACTCTGCTCAAGATCGGTCAACTGAACCAGCATTTGGTTCAAATCGCCAAGTGCGACTTCTGTTGATGTCTGCATCGGGCCACCAATTGGCGGCAATTGCTCAAAATTAAACTCATCTTTGGATAAGTTTGCGGCATCTATTAACCGCTCACCTACCATATTTAAACGATTAACCTGAGCTTGTAAGGAAGCAACCTTGGCAGTTAAGGCCGCGATTTGATGCTCGGCTTTCTGTCGGATCGCCGCGACTTCCTCACTTTCAGTATTTTGCTGCACTGTCAGCGGATTTAATGGGTACTGCGGATCGGTACCGATGCGGCCTAAAGCAACACCTGCGCCAACAGCAATACAAAACAACAAGGCCGCACTCACTGCGCGCTGCCCTGCTGTTACACCAAATAAGCTAGTCCGGTGTCGATCTGTTGAAAAAACTGGTAGACTCATGGGACCTCAGTTTCTGTGTTTTTGTTATGGCCCGCTATTCACGCAAACCTGTCGACGTTACTGCGTTGCTGCAACAAAGCCCTTTACTCAAGGGGCAACAACAATCGGACATAGTGCGACAACTTAATACCGAATTACTGCAGATTCTGCAACTGGAAAACGCAACTTTCTGCAAGGTTAACCGGATCCAAGCTGGACGAGTACAGATATTATGCACTTCTGCAACTTGGGCTACACGACTGAAAATGCAAAGAGACAGCATTCTAGCGACTTTTCGGCAAAAAGTCCTGCCTGATTGTGCGGGTATTGATATCGAAGTCAATCCCAACACACATTTGCAGTACCAGCATAATCCGACTCCTCAGATCTCAAATAATGCTTCACCGCAAATCAGCGAACAAGCAGCGGCCTATTTAACTGCAATCGCCGAAAACTCTGACCCAATACTGGCAGGAAAGTTGCGAAAACTAGCCGAATTAGCGATTAAAAAATCGACAAATTAGCGCTAATCTGTTTGGGTGCTAGATTATTCAGTCGCTTAGACATTTTTCGGGCGTAAATAAAAAAGGCGTCAACGACGCCTTTTTAAAACAGTTTAGCTTAAGCTAATTGCGGGGCTAAATAAGAAATCGGCAGCTGAGCTGGTTTGTCGAAAGTGACAAATTCCCAGTTTTCTTGGTTAGCAAGCACAGCACACAATAACTGATTGTTCAGCGCGTGACCTGTTTTGTAGGCTTTGAACTCACCTAAAATACTGTAACCGGCCATATATAAATCACCGATTGCATCTAGAATTTTGTGTTTGATGAACTCATCATCGTAGCGTAAACCGTCTTGGTTCAATACGCGGAACTCGTCAAGAACCACGGCATTATCGAAACTACCGCCTAAAGCGAGGTTGTTGGCGCGTAAGTATTCGATATCTTGCAAGAAACCAAAAGTACGAGCACGGCTAATATCTTTGATAAAAGTTGCGGCTGAAAAATCCAGTCGAACGTGCTGTTTAGTTTCAGAAATCACAGGGTGATCAAAATCAATCGCGAAATCAATACGGAAACCGTGGTGCGGTTTGAACTCAGCCCACTTGTCACCGTCTTCAACTCGTACTGCTTTTTTGATACGGATGAATTTCTTCGCTAACTTTTGCTCACTGACGCCAGCTTCCAGCAACAGATAAACAAAAGGATTCGCGCTACCATCCATGATCGGGATTTCAGCGGCATCAACTTCAACCACTAAATTATCGATGCCTAAACCAGCAACTGCAGCCATTAAATGCTCAGTAGTGGACAAACGCACGCCATTTGGATTGATTAAACAAGTACACATCACAGTGTCACCTACCAGTTCCGGACTTACTTTGAAGTCAACAATCGGATCTAAGTCGACACGACGGAACACAATTCCTGTGTTGTCAGGCGCAGGCCGGAGAGTAAGCGTAACCTTCTCGCCCTTGTGCAGACCGACTCCGATGGAGCTGATAGTTTTACTGATAGTGCGTTGTTTAATCATTATTTCTCGTCCTGTTCATTAATTGAACAAACCCAAACGGCGGCGCAGTCTAGCATATGTTAACAACCTTGCCAATGCTTCTGGTCAGACATCGTTCCAGACTAATCCGCCTGTTTGCGTAAAAACGCTGGAATATCAAATATATCGATATTCGCTTTATTATCGGCTTGCGGCTTGTTTTGCACTGATTCTACCGGCTGCATTGCTGGCATTTCATTGCGCAATTCACGAGCTGCGTTACCTGCGTTGCCATAGACACTACCGGCGCTACCATAAACGCCAGCTGAATTGCCGTATGAACTACGTGCAGGTTCTGCCGGACGGTGATAACCAGCAACCAAACTGATGTCAGGCTTACGCTCTGCGCCAATACCAGTCGCAACAACTGTTACCCGTAATTCGTCAGACATTTCTGGGTCGATAACAGCACCCACAACTACTGTCGCATTTTCAGAAGCAAAGGCTTTAACAGCATTACCTACGATTTCGAATTCTTCGATGGTCAAATCAAGGCCGGCGGTAATGTTAACCAAAATACCTTTAGCACCAGATAAATCGATATCTTCTAATAATGGGCTAGAGATCGCTTGCTCAGCAGCTTCTTCAGCGCGGTCTGGACCCGATGAACGGCCAGTACCCATCATTGCGGTACCCATTTCTGACATTACTGTACGCACGTCAGCGAAGTCGACGTTAATCAGACCTGGACGGGTAATTAACTCGGCGATACCTTGCACAGCACCTAACAATACGTTGTTAGCCGCTTTAAAGGCATCTAATAAGCTAGTGCCCTTGCCAAGTACTTTCAATAACTTGTCATTTGGAATAGTAATTAATGAATCGACGTGTTTCGCCAGTTCATTGATACCTTCGTCAGCATAATTTGAGCGTTTTTTGCCTTCGAACGGGAATGGTTTTGTCACTACCGCTACAGTCAAAATCCCCAATTCTTTGGCTACTTGCGCGACGATTGGCGCAGCACCAGTACCAGTACCACCGCCCATACCTGCCGCGATGAATACCATATCTGCGCCCATGATGGTCTTTTTGATGGTGTCACGGTCTTCTTCAGCTGAGCGACGACCAACATCAGGGTTAGCTCCAGCACCTAAGCCTTTGGTGACGTTCGCACCTAATTGCAAAGTAACATGGGCTGAAGAATTGCGCAGTGCTTGCGCATCAGTGTTAGCGGCGATGAACTCAACGCCTTCAATATTGCTGGCAACCATGTATTCGACCGCGTTACCGCCGCCGCCACCTACGCCAACCACTTTGATGACAGCTTCTTCGCTGTGGTTTTCCATTAACTCGAACATTGCTCTCTCTCCGTTCTTATACGCTTACTCAAAACTCACCTTTGAACCAGCTGCTCACCTTTTTCAGGAAACCACCAACTGATTCACGCGCCACTCCGGCTTTTTTCTGCTGTGCACGCACGTCTTTTCCATACAATAACAGACCTACTACGCTCGCATAAGCGGGGTCTTGCACATATTCTTTTAAACCTGTGATATGCGCTGGATACCCTAAGCGCACAGGCATTTGAAAAATGTCTTCGGCAAATTCAACAGCACCTTCCATTTTGGCGGTACCGCCGGTTAATACGACGCCGGCCGCAATTTGCTCTTCTAAACCGCTGGCTCGAATTTCTTCTAATACCAGCTCAAATAATTCTTGGTAACGCGGCTCAACAACTTCAGCCAAAGTATGCCGTGACATGCTGCGAGCAGGGCGCCCACCAACACTCGGCACTTCAATACTTTCTTCTTTACCAACCATGCTGCGAAGTGCGCAGGCATATTGGATTTTAATCTCTTCGGCATGGCCTATCGGCGTCCGGAAAATTTTCGCGATATCGCTAGTCACTTGGTTACCAGCAACTGGGATAACTGCAGTGTGGCGAAGCGCGCCGTTGGTATAAATCGAAATATCGATCGTGCCACCGCCCATATCCACAACGCAAACGCCGAGCTCTTTTTCGTCTTCCGTTAAAATGGCATAACTAGAGGCTAAAGAGCTAAAAATTAATTGGTCGACATGTAGACTGCAGCGCTCAACACATTTTTCGATGTTCTTTGCCATGTCATTGGCACAAGTGATGATGTGGGCTTTTGCTTCCATCCGCACACCTGACATGCCGATCGGACTTTTAATGCCTTCTTGCATATCCACTGAGAATTCTTGCGGTAACACGTGTAATAAACGACGTTCCGCAGAAATAGGCACTGACTTTGCCGCATGAATCACGTTTGCTACATCGTCTGCAGTGACTTCGGTGTCGTTAATTGGCACCATGCCACTTTCGTTTTGACAACGAATGTGTTTGCCAGTGATGCCCAAATAAACAGATGACACTCGACAATCAGCCATGAGTTCAGCTTCATCAATCGCACGTTGTACTGATTGAACCACCAGATTCAAATCATTGACACCGCCTTTATCCATACCCCGAGCAATATGAGTACCGACACCAACAATCGACAGTTGATTGTCTGCAGTGATCTCGCCAACAACGGCTTTAATTTGTGACGTACCGATATCCAACCCAACGATCAGATCCCGATCCAACGACTTGGTCATGCTTTTCTCTTTTCTGTTATCACCGGCGGAGCGTACTGCACTGCCAGCCCTGTATCATACCGCAAGTCGACCTGCTCGATCGCCTCAGTCTTGTGTTTGCTTATTTCTGGGTACAAATCAATGAAGCGTTGCACCCTTTTTAACGTGTCTTCGCGGCCAAGTTTTAAGGCAATACCATTGGCCAACTGCAACTCCCAAGCAAAGCGCTCGGTTACCGATAAGCTAGTTGCTTCAAATTGATGCAATGCTAACAGATTTTGTACCCGACTGAACATGGCCAACGCATCTTGCTCACTACCTTTTGGCCCTGCGAGCTTAGGTAAAGTGCTATTCAATTGCTCAAGTGGCGCTTTAAAGACCTCGCCTCTTTTGTTGAGCAAATATTCTTTGTTCCAAATTGCCACCGGACTGTGTTCAGTAACCACAATCACTAAGGTGCCAGGCCACTGTTTACGCACAGCGGCTTGATAAACCCAAGGTTGCTGCTGTAAGTAAAATTGCACCTGATCGACGTTCACTTTAAAAAAGTTATCGACGAATTGGTTTTGGAGTTGGCTGTGCAAACGTTGAGGCTCAATATGGCCGAAGTCGCCATACAACCGAACTTCTTTAATGGGTGCGCTCTGCTGATTCTGCACCCATTCTGCGACTTTGCTGCCAAACCAAAGTACCATCAGCACGGCACAGCAAAAAAACAACACACCACCGACAAATGCAGGGGTGTATGGTGTTTTTTGACTCTGCCGAAGAACATTCATCTACTTTGCTCCAGAATTTTTGCTACTAATTGCTCGAAGCTATAACCAGCTGCTTTCGCTGCCATTGGCACCAATGACTTTTCAGTCATGCCTGGCACAGTGTTCACTTCCAACAAAAAGAAATTCCCGTGCTCATCCATCATGGCGTCAACCCGGCCCCAACCTTTGGCGTCAACCGCTTTGAACGCGGCCATTGCTGCTTGCTGCAGACTCAGCGTTTGTTCGGCATCTATAGGTGCCGGACATAAATACTGCGTGGAGTTGGACTGATACTTAGCTTCGTAATCATAAAAGGCCCGTGGGGTGCGCATTTCGATGACAGGCAATGCTTTGCCATCTAACATCGAAATGGTGAACTCTCGTCCACTGATCCACTGTTCTACCAGGACCGCATCGTCATAGGTAAAAGCCAAATTGAGGGCTTGTTGTAGCTGCTCGGCATTTTCTGCTGCAGACATACCAATTGAAGACCCTTCATTGGCAGGCTTAACCATCACTTTGCCATTTAACTTCGCTAACATCGCCGCGTAATCAATAGCTTCGCCTTTGTGCGCTACAGCAAAAGGTGCTGTTGGTAACCCATGGGCAGAGAATAAAAACTTACAGCGAATTTTATCCATCGACAGCGCAGAACCTAAAACACCACTACCGGTGTAAGGTAATCCCAACAACTGCAATGCACCTTGCATGGTGCCATCTTCACCGCCACGACCGTGTAATACGATAAACACACGATCAAAGGCTTCAGCTTGCAAATCGGATAACGGTCTAAACTTTGGATCAAAGGCATGAACATCAATACCTTGCGCTTGCAAAGCGTTAAAAACGGCCTGACCAGATTTTAATGAAACTTCGCGTTCGGCAGAGGTACCACCGAACATCACCGCCACTTTGCCAAATGTACTACTCATGGCTGGCTCCCTGCTTGGTTTTTTAATAAAGAAATCTGTAATTTTTGCGCTGCCAGCTGTTTGGCCAGAGCACCGATGTTACCCGCGCCTTGCGTCAACACCACATCGCCGTCTTGTAAGACATCCGCTAAAGCGGCCGGTAAATCACCTGGTGTCGGCACATAAATTGGGTCAAGTTGTCCGCGCGCACGAATTGACCGGCACAGACTACGGGAATCGGCACCGGCGATAGGCGCTTCACCTGCACCGTAGACTTCCAACAGCAACAGGGTATCAACCGACGACAACACCTTGGCAAAATCTTCGTACAGATCACGAGTACGGGTATAACGATGCGGCTGATAAGCCATGACCAAACGGCGATTTGGCCAAGCATTGCGTGCCGCCGCGACAGTCGCTGCGACTTCACTTGGGTGATGGCCGTAATCGTCGACCAACAACACTTGGCCACGACCGGTTTCGAATTCACCATATTGTTGAAAACGGCGACCAATGCCTTCAAATTTCTTCAAAGCACCCAAAATAGCGGTCTCTGGCATGCCTTCATCTTGCGCTACGGCAAATGCAGCAGTCGCGTTTAATGCGTTATGACGACCAGCAAGGTTAAGCTCGATGATGCGGCTTTGCCCTTGTGGATCGGTCACAGTGAACTGAGTTTGAGTACCAAGTTGGCTGAATTCACTGATACGGTAATCTGCATCTTCACTAAAGCCATAAGTAATCAAGGTGCGACCAATTTGTGGCATCAACTCACGCACTACAGGATCATCAATACATAACACCACAGCGCCATAAAATGGCAGGTTGTGGCAAAACTCTAAGTAGGTGGCCTTCATTTTCTCGAAGTCACCATGGTAGGTTTCCATGTGATCAGGTTCGATATTCGTGATGATGGCGGCCATTGGCTGTAAGTGTAAAAACGACGCATCACTTTCATCGGCCTCGGCAATAAGATACCGACCAGCGCCCAGACGAGCGTTGGTACCGGCAGAATTCAACAAACCGCCAATAACAAAGGTCGGATCAACGCCGGCTTCCGCAAAAATTGAAGCAACCAAGCTGGTCGTTGTGGTTTTGCCATGAGTGCCTGCAATAGCAATACCGTGGCGAAAACGCATAAGCTCAGCGAGCATTTGGGCACGACGAACCACAGGGATCCGCTGTTCCAACGCCGCATTTATCTCTGGGTTTTCAGCTTTAATCGCGCTAGAAACTACGACTACGCTGGCACCTTTGATGTTTTCAGCAGCATGGCCAAAACAAATTTCCGCACCTAGCGAAGTTAAGCGTTCAACAACGGCATTAGGGCCCAAATCTGAGCCAGATACCTTGTAACCTTCATTTAGCAGTACCTCAGCGATACCGCCCATGCCCGCACCACCAATGCCAACAAAGTGAATTCGATCCACTCGACGCATTGCTGGTTTTTCCGGGTGCATGGTTTTATTCATCATAATTATTTTACACCTATCACTTGTCGACAAACTGCTACAACCTGCTCGGCTGCATCGTCGATGGCACAATGTCGTGCCTGTTGCGCCATGTGTTGCAGCGCGCTTTTATCCTGAAGCCACTGTTGCAACATCGGCACTAAAACATGCGCATGTAAATCAGTCTGCTTGACTAACACCGCTGCATTTCTTGCTACTAACCAATTTGCGTTCGCCGTTTGATGGTCGTCAATCGCCGTTGGTAACGGGACAAACACCGCAGCAACTCCGGCACAAGCAACTTCGCTAACTGTTAACGCGCCGGCCCGGCAAATTACCAGATCAGCCCATTGATACGCATCAGCCATATTTTCAATAAAAGCAGAGACTTGGGCTGTTAAATTTTCCGCACCATCCAAGTAAGCCAACTGGGTTGACTGTTCATCAGCAACACCTGTTTGATGACGAACTTGGATCGGGCCGAAAGCCGCGGCTTGCTTCAAGATCAGCGGTAACGACTGATTAAAAACTCTTGCGCCTAAACTACCACCGACGATCAAAATATTTAAGCCTTTACTGAAATTATTCTGCGGTTTTTCTGCAATTAATTCCTTGCGAACTGGATTTCCAATCACTTGGCAATTTTTTCGCTTGGCGAAGGCTTGTGGGAAAGCCACCAACACCGACTTTGCTAATCGAGCCAGTAATTTGTTGGTCGTACCGGCAACGGCATTCTGTTCGTGAATAACCAGTGGAATTTTGCCAAGCCAAGCCGCTAAACCACCAGGGCCACTGGCGTATCCGCCAAAGCCGAGCACGAGGTCTGGCTGAACGGTTTTCACTACCAAGCGAGCAGCTTGCAAAGAGTTCCACAACATTAACGGGGCTTTTAATAACGATTTCCAGCCTTTACCACGTAGGCCAACCACTGGAATTGTATGGAAAGGAAAACCAAACTGCGGAACCAGTTTCGCTTCCATGCGATCGGCAGTACCGAGCCAATGCACAGACCAGCCTTGTGCTTGCAGTAAATCTGCAACTGCACGAGCGGGAAAAATATGACCACCAGTACCACCGGCCATAATAAGCACTACAGGTCGTTTAGGCATGCGCACCTCCACGAATGGCATGCTTGCCTTTTAACCGCACTTCAAAATCAATTCTTAAAATGACTGCAGCGGCAACTAACATGATAATTAAACTACTACCACCATAACTAACAAAAGGTAAGGTCAGGCCCTTGGTTGGCAGTACGCCCGAAGCAACGCCAATGTTGACGAAAGTTTGAAAACCAATCCAGATGCCGAGCGCGTAAGCTAAAAAGCCATGAAAACTGAGTCCTTTTTGTAGAGCCCGCTTGCCAATCCACAAAGCTCGGACAACTAACAAAAACAACATTAACATCACTGAAAACACACCCAACAAGCCGGTTTCTTCGGCGATGATGGCAAAAATAAAGTCAGTATGAGCCTCAGGTAGATATTCCAGCTTTTGCACCGAGTTGCCCAAACCTTGTCCATTCCAACCGCCGCGGCCAAATGCCATTAGCGATTGCGTCAACTGATATCCACCACCAAACGGATCTTTCCAAGGATCAAGATACGAAGTCACCCGTTTCCAACGATAAGCGCTATAGACAATTAACACACCAATCGCGGCCAAGCCGGTAATGATCAATCCAAAAAATTGCCATAGTTTTGCTCCAGCCAAAAACAACAACACAACGCTGGTGGAGAACATCACAATGACTGTGCCTAAATCTGGTTGCATCAGTAATAACACCGCAAAAGCGAACAAAATAACTAAGGGCTTTAAAAAGCCTTTTAAATGTTCCAACACTTCTTCGTGTTTACGCACCAAATAACTAGATAAATAGACAAAAAAGAACAGCTTAGCTGGTTCAGCAGCTTGAATATTGATTGGTCCGAGGGCAATCCAACGGGTACTACCATTGACGTTTCTACCAACCAACAACACCGCAAGCAGCGCTAATAAACCAAGCACCAACAACACCATATTGGTGCGATGCCACCACTCGATCGGGATATTCAATACGACATAGGCGCAGGTTAAGCCGATACCTAGATAGAACAAATGGCGAGTCGCATAGTGCAATGGATCATGGTACAGGCGCTCAGCAACCGGCATTGATGCGCTGCTGACCATCACAAAGCCAACACATAATACGATCGCCAATAACGTCAAAAAAAACCGGTCGTAGCTAACGCCATCCTCGGCGTCCCACCAGTTTCTAAGGTCGTCAGTGATTCGCTGCCCTATGCTGGAAAACCAAGCTTTCATCGGATAACCTGCTGCACTGCTTCTGCAAATAGCCGACCGCGCTCTTCGTAATTTTTGAACATATCAAGACTGGCACAAGCCGGTGACAACAAGACTAAGTCACCACTGTTCACCAGTTTTGCAGCTTGCTTCACTGCAGCTGTTAAATCACTAACTTCAATCGCACCAGGCACCAGCTTAGCAATAGCAGGACCATCGCGACCTAATGTGATCACAACGTCGATATGCTGACGGAGCACTTCGGCAAGTTCGGTAAAATCAGCGCCCTTGCCATCGCCGCCAGCGATCAAAATTAGCTTTCCAGCAACATCAGCCCGCAGGCCAGCAATAGCGGCAAGAGTTGCGCCGATGTTGGTGGCTTTCGAATCGTTGACC
>JAFLDV010000004.1 GCA_017302255.1 Gammaproteobacteria bacterium
GGCCTGCCCAGCGTAGACTCGGCATCGCCCATTCAGTTAAACCAACATGGTTCCATGTGACTGCCGCCGCATTATGATGATGGAAATCTGCGGTTGCGCCGCTGGCTGCGCTGATATGTTCAACAGTGCGAGCCATATTCGACAGTAATTGTTCACGCATTTTTGGATCAAATGTTCGGGCGGTGCCGCCAAGCGTCACTTCATCAGGAATGATATTCCAACGAACACCACCATTGATTTGGCCGACGGAAATGACCGCAGGAGCTTGGGTAATATCAAGTTGTCGAGAAGGGATTTGCTGGATTGCGGATAGCAGCTGGCCTGTCACGGCAATCGGATCAACGCCACGCCAAGGGCTTGAACCGTGCGTTTGCACTCCTTTGACTTTAATTTCGAAGCTATCGGCGGCGGCCATAATACCTTCGGTTTTCACTAACAACTGACCGGCAGGGCCCGGCCACACGTGCAGCCCGAAAATGGCCGCAGGTTTTTGCTTGGCGAATAACCCTTCTTTCAGCATTAAGCGGGCGCCACCTTCTTCACCGGCTGGCGGACCTTCCTCGGCAGGCTGAAACACAAACATGACGGAGCCAGCTAACTCTTTGCGATTAGCGACCAACACTTTGGCAGTGCCCAACAACATCGCAACATGGGCATCGTGACCACAGGCATGCATGACACCTACTTGTTGGCCGTTAAACTCTGCGGTGACTTTCGAGGCAAAAGGTAAATCCACTTGCTCTTTAACTGGCAAGGCATCCATATCAGCACGCAGCGCCACCAATGGCCCCGGCTTGCCACCCTTGAGAATGGCGACCACACCAGTTTTAGCGACGCCGGTTTGCACCTCTAAACCCATTTTGGTTAATTCCGCCGCAACCAGCTTACTGGTACGAAATTCGCGGTTGGAAAGTTCTGGATGCTGATGTAAATCACGACGCCAGGCGATTACTTGCGGCATAGTGGCATGAATGGCTGGATCTAAAGTTGTTTTAAGATCGGCAGCAAGCGCCGATTGGCTAGTTAAGGCAAGGGCACTAACTAAAGCAAATGAAGTCGAACTGGCCGACATGGGCATTCCTTGGGCAATTGTTGTGGCATCAAGGTACTTATTTTTGCCAGCTTTGCCAAGAGGCAGCTTGGGATTAGTTACGCCAAGCTGCAAATGCGTTAGGTTAGTTCTTCAATACTGTCTTGTGGTAGACCCGGACAGTCCAATTGCACATCGATACGGCGCAGATACTGCTGTTCCGCGGCAAGGTCAGCAGCGAGGACACTGTGCTGTTGGTACCATTCTTCACTAAGTAACAGCGTGAGTTGGGATGCTTGTGCTTTTAACTCAATATCAGGCGTGAGATCGTCACGACGTTTTTGATTGAGCAAGACTGCCATGCGGAAAATGCACAATACCCGATGGAATTCGACATTGGAAAATAAGTAAAACTGTGGAATGTCATCAACTTTAATTTTGCGGCGGTGGAAGCGCACTAGACAAGCCAATAACCGTTGTTGTTCTTGGTTAAATCCCGGCAAATTTGAGTTATTCAGGATATAAGCGCTGTGGCGCTGCACACTCGAGGAGTTAATTTGCAGACCAATTTCGTAAACCGAAGCGGCAAATTGCAGTAATTCCGCCCAGCTTTCATCTAAGTGCCAATCGTCTTTCACTTGATTGAAAATGCGCTGTGCCGCTTGATTCACCCGATTCGCCTGTTCTAAATCCACGGCATATCGTTTGATTAGACTTTGAATGGTATGGGTACGAATATCGTGATGCTGTAAGCGGTCGCTCATTTCGTATAACACACCTTCGCGTAATGCCGCATCAACATAAACCATCTGTTCGATGCCGAGCATTTGAAATGAAGCGAGTAAAATCGCAAGTCCCGGACCAATCAAGGTTTTCCGATCGTCGGTAAGTCCGGGTAAGTTTAAATCTTCACAGTGTTCAACTTGCAGCACTAATTCTTTCAGCTTCAACAAATGTTCAAGCTCGATACAGTGCGGGTTCCAGCCCATTGCGACGATAATGTCTTTGATAGTCTTAATAGTGCCAGAGGTACCAACTACTTGTTGCCAACCAGTCGCCTTATAAGCACTGGTGATATTTTCCAACTCTTGCTCGGCTTGCAGCACCGCGCGCTCAAAGCGTTTCGGGCTGATGCGGCCTTTCGGGAAAAAGTGTTTGGCATAACTGACGCAGCCCATGTTGCGGCTTGCCAGTTTGATTGGGTCGAAATGTTGGCCTATAGCAAATTCAGTACTGCCGCCGCCGATATCAATCACTAACCGTTGCCCAGGATAGGTTTCAAAATGGGCGACACCTTGATAAATGAACCGTGCTTCTTCTTGCCCAGAAATTACTTCGATTGGGAAAGGGAATACTTGCTGAGCTTGTCGTAAAAATTCCGCAGAATTCTTGGCACGTCGCAGAGTGTATGTGGCAATAACCCGCACTGCAGCAGGCGGCACGCCTTGCAGTGAATCTGCGAACTGCTTAAGAACTAATAAACCGCGTTGCATTGCCTCATCGCTGAGCATCTGCTCGGCATCAAGGCCATCGGCTAACTGAACTTTTTGTTTTTCCCGGTGCAGGAGCTGTAAAGCACCATCGACTATTCGAGCTATCACTAAGTGAAAGCTATTTGAGCCAATATCGACTGCAGCAATAAGTTCTGCTGCGCTGATTGCACTGGGTGTTAGATACGTCATAGATCTGCCTGAACTGTCGGTCCCAATTGCTGGCTTGCCAAATAATCATAAATAGCTTGCTGCGACCGGATACTCTTCTTGTTACCCCGTTTGACATAGGGGTTACTTTGTTTTTTATCAATGACCCGGGCTTTCACGTTGTCATTCCATTGCAGAGCAAGAATGGTCATCATCTGTTGTTTTATGCGGGCGTCATAAATTGGCACACCCACTTCGACCCGTTGGTCGATATTGCGAGTCATCCAGTCGGCTGAAGATAGATATAAATCAATATCACCGCCGTTATGGAATTGGTAAACCCGAGCATGTTCAAGAAAACGGTCTAGCACGCTAATAATTTGGATATTGGTGCTTTTGCCACGGATCCCTGGGATCAATGAACACATGCCGCGAACAATAACTCGGATTTTCACCCCCGCTTGACTGGCTTTATACAGCATATCGACAATGCCGTCATCCACCAAGTTATTCACCTTCAGCAGAATTTCCGCTTTTCGACCTTGGCTGGCAAAATCGATTTCCCGCTGGATCAGCGCATAAAGCTTGTTTCGACTCCAAGTTGGCGAAACTATGAGATGTTTAAAGATAAACGGCTTGTAGCTGTATTCAATAAATTCAAAGACTTGATCTACTTCATCACAAATCTCTTGGTGACATGTGAACAAACTCATGTCGGTATAAATCCGAGCGGTTTTCTCGTTGAAGTTACCGGTACCAATATGAGCGTACTTCACTGGTTTGCCGCGTTCTTGCCTCGAGATAATGCAAAGTTTTGAGTGGATTTTTAAGGTCGTTAAGCCAAATACCACCTGCACACCGGCTTGAGTCATGCGGCGCGCCCAGTGAATGTTATTCTCTTCGTCAAAACGAGCTTTCAGTTCAACCACAACCGTTACTTTCTTGCCATTGCGCACCGCATCTAATAGTGAGTGAATCACTCGCGAGTTTTTCGCGACTCGGTACATGGTCATTTTGATCGACGTTACTTTTGGATCAAAGGACGCTTGGCGAACCCATTCAGTGAAATAAGTAAAGTTGTGATAAGGGTAGTGCAGTAGCACGTCGTTGCTACGGATCGCATCAAAGGTTGTGGTGTGCTGCTCAAAATCTGGATGCGGTAATGCCGGCATCGGCGGATATTCGAGGCTAGTGTGCCCAGTATTTGGGAAATTAATGAAATCTTTAAAATTGCGGTAACGACCACCAGGGATTGACGCATCTAGCATGTTGGCGCCAAGCAGTTTGCGCAGTAACTTCAGCATGTGCTCTGGCATCGCTGCGTCATAAACCAATCGCACTGGCTCTGATTCCAAACGTTGGCGGATGCCCTTGGACATTTTATCTAACAGACTTTGGTCCAAGGTGTCACTTAAATTGTATTCGGCGTCTTTGGTTAGTTTCAGTGAATAAGCTTGGATTTCGCAGAAATCGAAGAACCCGCTAAAGATGTCATTCAAGCAGTGAATAATTACATCATCAAGCATCATAAATTGATGACGATAACGACCGTTACGTTTTGTTTTGTTGAGCGCAATCGGCAGCTCTAGAAAGCGCGAGATATCGTCACTGGGCACTTGCACAATGGCATATTCGGGTTTGCCTGGCCCTGTCATTTCGACCATCAAATAGGTCGCGTTATCTTCAAGCCGCTTGGACAAGTTTAAGTTTTCATTTGATAACAGAATTGGCGAAATCAGCCGAAGCACTCGCTCGCGGAAATAACTACGAACCCATGCGCTTTGGGATTCATTAAGCTTATGTTGGTCGATAAACTCGATGTTATGTTTGCGCAGTTCTAAGTGCAGTTCTAAATAAATGGTGTTGAATTTCTCACCCATTTTCAACACGTAGTTTTGGATATCCTGCATTAAAGCTTCGGTATCTTCTTTGTCTTCAGTGTTGTATTTCTGCAGCAAAATCCGACGTTTAACGTCTGCAACACGGACACGATAAAACTCGTCCATGTTATTGGAGTAGATACCAAGAAAACGTAAGCGTTCGATCAACGGATTCCGTTGATCGGCAGCTTCTTGTAAGACGCGTTCATTAAACGCTAACCAGCTTAATTCTTTTGGGAAATAATGCACATCTGCCACTGTATTAAAAAAATCGTCCATACCAAATTACACCAACCTAAACAAAGATTGGTTAATGTATGGCTTTTTTATGAAACATATATGAACAAGATAGCCTGAAGTTGGCTATCTTGCCCAGTGAAGTGCATTTATAGATATCAGATATTTTCGACGTCAACAACTACGTCGGTGGCAATTGCTTCGAGTGCGCTTACAACTTCGTCTTTATTCAGACCGTCAGGCAGTTCAACTGTAGCGATAGCGTGGAATAACGGCGAACCCCAGTTCGGAGCACTTTGTTTCGTACTTTCGAAGTGGACGATATTCGTGCCTTTATGTTTTATTACAGAGGATAGTTCACGGACAATACCTGGGCGGTCGTTGCCGGTTATCACGAACTTCAATAACTTGTGTTCATTAACTGAGGAATTGACCCCTTGCTGGATTTTAATATCCAAATCAGTCATTGCCGTTAAGGCATTCGTCAATTCATCGGCGTGCTCTGGCGCGACTTCAACTTGTAAAATACCAGCGAAATAACCGGCTAAGTGACTTAAATTACTGGCGGTCCAATTGCCATGATGGTCATTAATCAAAGTGGCTAATTGCTCCACTAGACCTGCTTTATCTTTCCCGATGAGCGTTAAAACCAACTGCTTCATAGCGCAATTCCTTGTTTTTATTTCGTTTGTAATAAACGTGGTGGTCTTTGTTATAGTTGTAACTGGTCAGTACTGGTAAGTCCAGTCTTGGCGGAAGATTACCGAAAAGAATGTAACTGTTCGCCCAAAAAACCAGCGAAAACTATAGTCTTTGTTGAAGAAAAAACAACAACGTTGGTCGCAAACTAGTTATAAAATTTTATTGATTGTCATAATTGTGTCATGAAATCGACTTATGCTTTGTTCCAGTTAAGTCGCAGACATCGGTCTGTCACTGCCAAAAGAGGGTATCATTGTGAAAGCATTTAAGATCTTATCTATCACAGCGGTTGTCGCTGCAAGTTTAAGCTTTAACGTGTCTGCGGTGACCAAAGTCGACCCGGCACTGCCAGAGTACCAAAAAGCTTCTGGCGTATCAGGCAACATCTCTAGTATCGGTTCAGATACTCTGAACAACTTAATGACACTTTGGGCTGAAGATTACCGTAAACTTTATCCAAACGTGAACATCCAAATTCAAGGCGCAGGTTCTTCAACCGCTCCTACCGCTTTAACTGAAGGCACTGCAAACTTTGGCCCAATGAGCCGTGCAATGAAACCTTCTGAAGTTCAAGCTTTCGAAGCTAAATATGGTTACAAACCAACTGCTGTTCCAGTTGCAGTGGATTTATTGGCTGTTTATGTTAACAAAGATAACCCAATCAAAGGCTTAACTTTGGCTCAGGTTGACGCGATTTTCTCTGCAACCCGTAAATGTGGTTATAAAGAAGACGTGACTCGTTGGGGTCAATTAGGTCTGACTGGTGCTTGGGAAAACCGTGACTTCACTACCTATAGCCGTAACGCGGTATCTGGTACTTACGGTTACTTTAAAGAACACGCTTTATGTAAAGGCGACTTTAAAGCAAGCATCAACGAACAACCAGGTTCTGCTTCTGTAGTTCAAGGTGTAAGTGAATCAATTAACGGTATCGGTTACTCAGGCATCGGTTACATCACTTCTGGTGTACGTGCTCTGCCTTTAGCGAATAAAGAAGGTCAACCTTTCGTTGAAGCGACTGCAGACCACGCTTTAGATGGTAAATACCCACTATCACGTTTCTTATACGTTTACGTGAACAAGCACCCAAATAAAGAATTGACGCCGCTTGAGCGTGAATTTGTAAAAATGGTGCTGTCAAAACGCGGTCAAGAAATCGTAGTTCGTGATGGTTACGTTCCAGTACCAAACAAAGTTGCAGCAAAAGTACTTGCTGAACTCGGTATCAAATAATTTTTCAAAGTACATGACTGATGAGCCTTGGCACTAATTGCGAGGCTTTTCAAAATGGACTTAATAAGCGGGTTGTCGAATTGCTGTTGCAGCAACTAGATGACTCGCTTTTTTATTTGTCCTTGCTTTTACCAATCAATTGTTTATAACTTATTTTTAGCCTTTTATTGGTTCTGGCATCAGCGAACCTTTGTCGTAAAGCACCAACTAATTGCCAGTCAGCTAAATCCTTCGGTCTTAGTGTTTAATTGCTAGTTGCAGCAGTCATTTTGGGGTTTATTTGACGTTTTTATTTCAGCAATGTGACAAAAAAGCCCTCTGTAATATTTCTGACATAAATCTCAGCTATGATTTTCATCATCCCAAAAGTCATTGCAGGATTTGCAGATGCAGCAGACCACAAACAGCCCTGACGTTAGCCCGCGCAGTTTACTGCCGACTGGCGAAAATAGAGCAAAGTTGCGCCGATGGCGCAGTATCAAAGATAAGATCTCTCAATACGGTATCGCTTTTGCCGGTATTAGTGTTGTAGCGGCTTTTGCCACAATCTTTGTCTACTTGTTTTCTGAAGTCGGACCGATTTTCTCATCGGCTTCGATTGAAAAACAGCAGTCGTTTAACTCGGTAGCTGCCAAACCGATCTTCACGAACTTAGAACGTTACGGTGAAGTAGGATTGGTGATTGATGCCGAAGGTTTGATGCAGTTTTTTGATGCCAAAACTGGCGCTATGACGCAACAAGTCAAACTGCCAATTCCGTTAGATGCCAAGATCACCAGTTTTGCTAAGGGCGAGCCACGCTCAGGCATCATTGCTGTTGGTTTAAGTAACGGCCACGCGTTAGTTGCGAAACACGAATACAATCTGAGTTATCCTAATGACCAACGCAAAATTGTGCCGGTGGTCAGCTATCCATTGGGCGAGACGCCAATTGCTTTAAATCCAACGGGTCAACCAATTCTGAGCCTAGCGGTGCAAGAAGGTTCCAGTGGTACGGCAATTACCGCGTTTACCGCGGATGGCCATTTATCGTTAAATCTGTTTGAAGCTCAAACAGAATTCCTAACCGGTGAAACCACTTTTGTTCGCCAAGATTATGCCCTACCTTCAGCGCCGCGTTCAGTCAGCAAAATGCTGATGGATACGACTTTGCGTAGTTTGTTTGTGGCTGATGCTGAGAACAAAGTTCACTACTATGACTTAACTGATCCAGCGACACCGCGTTATGTCGAAGCTGTCACTGCAGTTGCTGCTGGCAAACAAGTTACTGCGATGGAATTTTTGGTTGGCTCAGTATCTTTGATCCTCGGTGGTTCTGATGGTTCGCTGAGTCAATGGTTCCTGGTGCGTGATGAGCATAACAACTTCCACTTAAAGCATATTCGTGATTTCGAACAGCACTCAGGTGCAATCCAGCAAATCATCCCTGAATATTCGCGCAAAGGCTTTATGGCCATTGACGTAAACAGTGAGCTTGGCATTCATTACGGCACTTCTGCCCGCACGTTATTGCAGGAGTCGTTAGACTTTAAAGCAACTAATGTGGCTTTAAGCCCTATCAATACTGAATTCTTGGTTTTAAGCGACGACGGAAAAACCTATCGTTTTGCGTTAGACAATGCCCATCCAGATGTGTCATGGAAAGCAATGTGGAACGAGGTTTGGTATGAAGGCCGTGCTGAGAAAGATTACATTTGGCAAGCATCATCAGGCTCTGATGAATTCGAAGCGAAAATGAGTTTAGTGCCGTTAGCCTTAGGTACTTTGAAAGCTGCACTTTTTGCGATGCTGTTTGCGACACCTTTGGCTGTTATGAGCGCGTTGTATACCGCGTATTTCATGACACCAGTTCTGCGCGGTAAGGTCAAACCAACAATCGAAATTATGGCCGCATTGCCGACAGTAATTTTGGGCTTTTTAGCTGGATTGTGGTTAGCACCTTTTGTTGAAAACTACTTAAGTGCAATCTTTGCGATATTGCTGTTGTTGCCGTTTATGATGCTGATTGCCGCATGGTGTTGGCGTTATGCTCCGGCATCTTGGCGCAACCGTCTGGGCCTTGGCTGGGAAGTATTGCTGTTAATTCCGGTTATCGTAGGTTTTATCTACTTATGTGTGAGCTTAAGTCCTGCGGTCGACAACATGTTCTTCAACGGCAGTTTGCGCCAATGGTTTACCGATAACGGTATTACCTATGATCAACGTAACGCCTTAGTTGTTGGTATTGCGATGGGTTTTGCGGTAATTCCGAATATCTTCTCTATTGCCGAAGACGCTGTGTTTAACGTGCCACGCCATTTAACTCAGGGTTCACTAGCCCTTGGTGCAACACCGTGGCAGACCATGATTGGTGTGGTATTACCAACCGCAAGCCCTGGTATTTTTGCCGCGGTGATGGTTGGTTTCGGTCGGGCAGTTGGTGAAACCATGATTGTGTTGATGGCAACAGGTAACAGCCCTGTCGTGAACTTCAACTTGTTTGAAGGCATGCGTACCTTATCGGCAAATATCGCAGTGGAATTGCCAGAAACTGCAGTAGGCAGTACTCACTTCCGGGTTCTGTTCCTCGCAGCGCTGGTGCTGTTCGTATTTACCTTTATTTTCAATACCCTGGCCGAAGTGATTCGTCAGCGTTTACGTCAACGCTTCAGTAGTCTCTAAGGTGGAGTTGTAGCATGAAAGCTTGGTTTAGAACGGGTACTCCGTGGATTTGGTTAAACGCTGGTGCGATCGCTTTATGTTTAGTGATGGTCATTGGAGTTTTGGGATTAATTTTAGTACAAGGTGCTGCGCACTTTTGGCCTGCTGACTTGCATACAGTGCAAGCTAAACAGTCAGATGGCTCGATGAAGCGCTTGCTAGCAGAACAAGTTCGCGCTGAAGATGTTGGTGCAGCTGTTTTGCGTGACTCTGGCGTTAAGCTGGAATCAAACGAACTTGTCTATCAACGTCAGTTACTGAAGCTTGGTAACCGTGATGTTTATGGCCGTGATTTCGCTTGGTTCTTGTCGCATGACTTGTCAGATCGCCAAGAGCCGCTTGACGCAACAGTTATTGAACGTCGCGAATGGGGTAATTTCTACGGTTTCCCAGTGAAATTACTCGAAGGTGACAAAGTAGTGGCCGAGGGCGCACAACTTTGGCAAGAGCTGGTCGTGCGAATCGAACGTTCAAATGACATTCACGATGAAATTAATGATATCGAAAGAGGCGAAATCGGCGTAATCAACAAAGCGTTAGAATCGCTTCGTCTTGGTAAACGTCGGATGGAACTTGATGGCGCACCAGCTGCTGAAATCGCAATTTTTGAGCAAGAAGCTCAACAGCAAAAAGCAGAATTGGAAGCGAGCTATGCAGTTTTGCAACAAAAGCTTGAAGCTTTGTACGAGCAATCTCGCCGCGATAATTTGATTGTGGTGACTGCCGAAGGCAAAACCATGACGATTAATTTAAGCCAGATTGTGCATGCTTTTCAGCCGAATGCGATGTCGATTATGCAGAAAATCGGCCATTACTTTGGCGCTATCTACGCGTTCTTGTCAGAAGATCCGCGTGAAGCCAATACTGAAGGCGGTATTTTCCCAGCAATCTTCGGCACCATTACCATGGTGTTGTTGATGGCGATTATTGTGACGCCGTTTGGTGTATTAGCCGCGATTTATCTGCGTGAATATGCCAAACAGGGCACTGTGCTGAAAATCATCCGGATCTCGGTCTACAATTTGGCTGGTGTACCGTCGATTGTATATGGTGTGTTTGGCTTAGGTTTCTTCGTCTACATTATGGGCGGTAGCATTGACCAACTGTTCTATCCAGAGTCGTTGCCAGCGCCAACTGTTGGTACGCCAGGTTTGTTCTGGGCATCGTTGACTCTGGCATTGTTAACGCTGCCAGTAGTTATTGTTTCGACTGAAGAAGGTTTATCTCGTATTCCAAGCACTATCCGGATGGGTAGTTTGGCACTGGGCGCGACTAAATCGGAAACTTTATGGAAAGTAGTAGTACCGCTGGCGACCCCAGCGATGATGACAGGGCTTATTTTGTCTATCGCTCGTGCTGCAGGTGAGGTTGCACCGTTAATGTTGGTTGGTGTGGTGAAATTAGCACCGTCATTACCAATTGATGGTAACTTCCCATACATCCATTTAGAACAAAAAATCATGCACTTAGGTTTCCATGTCTATGACGTTGGTTTCCAAAGTCCAAACGTTGAAGCATCGCGTCCGTTGTTATACGCAACTGCGTTGGTGCTGGTGTTGTTAATCGTGTTACTCAACGCCGTGGCAATTCGCCTAAGAAATAAACTACGTGAGAAATATCGCAGCGAGTCTGATTAGTAGCCGCGGATGTTCCTGACCTCCTTTAACACAGTTTGTGAATTGTACAGATTAGATAGAGTGAAATAGAGATGACTCAACAACAGTTACCAAATGCTTATACCGAGTTAGATTTAGCGAACGAGAAAACCAAGTTACAAGTCAACGATTTGCGCTTGTACTACGGTGACTCTTTGGCACTGAAAAACATTAACCTGACTATCCCAGAAAAACGAGTAACCGCGTTTATCGGTCCATCAGGGTGTGGTAAATCAACGTTATTACGTTGTTTCAACCGGATGAACGACTTAGTTGATATCTGCCGCATCGAAGGCGAGATCATGATGGACGGCCAGAACATTTATGACAAGTCAGTAGACGTTTCAGAATTACGTCGTTCGGTTGGCATGGTGTTCCAAAAACCAAACCCGTTCCCGAAGACAATTTATGAAAACGTGGCTTACGGCCTGCGCTTACAAGGTGTGAAAGACCGCCGGATTTTAGATGAAGTGGTAGAGACTTCGTTAAAGGGCGCGGCACTTTGGAATGAAGTAAAAGACCGTTTGCATGACAACGCCTTTGGTTTATCAGGCGGCCAACAACAACGTTTGGTAATTGCCCGTGCAATCGCTATCGAACCGGAAGTGTTGTTGCTTGACGAACCGGCATCTGCGCTTGATCCAATTTCGACTTTAAAAATCGAAGAGTTGATTTGTGAGCTAAAATCTCGATACACCATCGTGATTGTAACGCACAACATGCAACAGGCAGCTCGGGTTTCTGATTACACGGCGTTTATGTACATGGGCGATCTGATTGAGTTTGATACGACCAATAAAATGTTCACGACTCCGTCGCAACAACAAACTGAAGATTACATTACTGGTCGCTTCGGTTAAGCGCCCGTTGGAGGGAGTCCACTATGGATAAGTTAAATTTAACAAAACATATTTCTAGCCAATTTAATGACGAAATTGAGCAAGTTCGTAACCATGTCATGGCGATGGGTGGCTTAATTGAACAGCAGCTTTCTGATGCCTTGACTGCCATCGCCAACAGCGATGCAGAACTAGCGCAGCGAGTTATTGCGAATGATTTACTCGTCAACGATTGGGAAATCAAAATTGATGCGGAATGTACCCGCATCATCGCTAAACGCCAACCAGCTGCCAGTGACCTGCGTTTGATCATGGCTATTATCAAGGCTATTTCTGATCTGGAACGTATTGGTGATGAAGCTGAGCGTATTGCCAAAGTTGCTTTGGAATCATTTAGCAGCGCCCAACAAGATTTATTGATTAATCTTGAAAACATGGGCCGGCACGTCGCGCAAATGTTGCACGAAGTGTTGGATGCTTTTGCACGGATGGATGTTGAGTCAGCACTTGCTGTGTACAAAGAAGATAAAAAGGTCGATCGTGAGTATGAAGCTATCACTCGTCAGCTGATGACTTACATGATGGAAGACCCGCGTTCTATCCCAAAAATTATGAACGTGCTCTGGTCGGCGCGATCTTTAGAGCGCATCGGCGACCGTTGTAAAAACGTGTCTGAATACGTGATTTCCTTCGTAAAAGGTCGCGATGTTCGGCACAGTGATGAAGATAGCTTAGAGCAAAAAGCCCGTAGTTAATTTCTTATCATCGATCTGCTCGATTTATCAACAAAACAGCCCTTAAAACGGGCTGTTTTTTGTTTTTTGACCTAAGATGAAGTTTTTATTCAAGGTCGGATGCATTACAATACGCGCCGACTTTCGTTCATAACAAAACCAAGAGGCAAAGCTATGCCAAGTGCATTTTTGGCTGTTTTCGCAAAATCTCCAATCAAGCCGATTGAAGAACATATTCGTAAAGTGCTTGCTGCCAGCGAGCAGTTACTGCCGTTTTTTGCGGCGGTTTACAACAAGGATTGGGAAACTGCTGCGGAAGTAAGAAAAAACATCGTTAGCTTGGAAAAAGATGCTGACAAATTAAAACGTGATATTCGCATCCATTTACCACGCGGATTGTTTTTGCCGGTAGATCGTACTGATATTTTGGAACTTGTTTCTCAACAAGACAAAATTGCTAATAAGGCAAAAGACATCACTGGCCGTGTGTTAGGCCGTGAATTAGAGATCCCAGAACCAATCCAACAAGAATTCAATGCTTACTTACAGCGTTGCGTTGACGCAGTTGCTTTAGCTTGCGAAGCGATTAACGAATTGGATGAATTGCTTGAGACAGGTTTCCGTGGTCGTGAAGTCGATTTAGTGATCAAAATGGTCGAAAAAATTGATGAAATCGAACACGATACCGACCAAATGCAAATCAGTTTACGTAAATACGTACGTAAATCAGAATCCAACATGAATCCAGTTGATGTGATGTTTTTATACCGTACGTTGGAATGGGTTGGTGATTTAGCCGACACCGCTTTACGTGTTGGTTCACGTCTTGAAATCATGTTAGCGCGTTAACTTCTAAGGTAATAAGATCATGGAAATTTTAGCTCAGTATGGCTTCCATCTGGTGCTCTTCGCTGCGTTTGTTGGCTTTGTTATGGCCTATGGCGTCGGTGCAAATGATGTGGCAAATGCAATGG
This sequence comes from Gammaproteobacteria bacterium, assembly GCA_017302255.1. Classification (GTDB taxonomy): domain Bacteria; phylum Pseudomonadota; class Gammaproteobacteria; order Enterobacterales; family Alteromonadaceae; genus Pararheinheimera. The sequence continues at coordinate 13,625 of JAFLDV010000004.1, forward strand.
GTACTTCGGTTGGTTCAAAAGCACTAACCATTAAACAAGCAATTATCATTGCTGCAATTTTTGAATTTACCGGTGCTTTTTTCGCCGGTGGCGAAGTAACTTCAACTATCCGTAGCGGCATCATTGATGCAAAAGTATTCGCAGAAATTCCTGAGTTACTTGCATATGGGATGATTGCGGCGTTAATCGCTGCAGGAACCTGGTTGTTAGTTGCCACTTATTTTGGTTGGCCTGTTTCTACAACTCACTCTATCGTTGGTGCAATCATTGGTTTCGGTGCTGTTGGTGTTGGTATGGACGCTGTGCATTGGGACGAAGTCGGTGGCATCGTGGGTAGTTGGGTCGTAACGCCTGTGCTGTCGGGTATTCTAGCGTTTTTGATTTTCATGAGCGCACAGAAATTAATTTTCGATACTGAAAATCCGTTAGTAGCAGCGAAAAAATATGTGCCGTTTTACATGGTCTTCGCAGCGTTTATCATGGCATTTGTGACTATCTCTAAAGGTTTGAAACACGTTGGTATTAAACTTTCAACCCAAGACGGTTTGCTTTTGTGCGTTGCTATTGCAGTGACTGTTGGCGTAATCGGCAAAATTGCCATAAACATGGTGAAGATCGATCCGGATGCAGATAAAGAAATGCATTTCACCAACGTAGAAAAAATCTTCGGCATTTTGATGATTTTTACTGCTTGTTGTATGGCGTTTGCTCATGGTTCAAACGACGTTGCGAACGCAATTGGGCCTCTAGCTGCTGTGGTTGGTGTGATTCAATCTGGTGGCCAAGTTTTAGATAAAGTTTCATTATCTTGGTGGATCCTGCCTTTAGGTGCCATCGGTATTGTCATTGGTTTAATGACTTTTGGTGCTCGTGTTATTGAAACTATCGGTTCTAATATCACCCACTTAACGCCAAGTCGCGGTTTTGCTGCTGAAATTGCGGCGGCAAGCACTGTAGTAATCGCATCAGGTTTGGGTCTACCTATTTCTACTACTCAAACTTTAGTTGGTGCGGTATTAGGTGTTGGTATGGCTCGTGGTATCGCTGCACTTAACTTGAGTGTGATTCGTAACATCTTCGTTTCTTGGGTTGTTACGCTGCCAATTGGTGCAGTACTGTCGATTATTTTCTTCTACATCATCAAAGGTGTAATGGGCATGCTGTAATTACAGCTGTCTTTAAAAAAACCGCTTCGGCGGTTTTTTTTTGCTTTAAATTTTTGTATCGCCAAGAAATCTCTATTATTGCTTCCCAGTTGATCTAGCGCAGGAAAGCGCTTGCACAGGAGATAATGATGTTTTAGCATCATCTTAATCGTTCCAATGAAGCGAACTGTCCCTAAATAACGGAAATTCGGATGAAGCGCCTACCTAGTATTAAGCAATTGCAGTATTTACTCGCTTTGCATGAACATCAGCATTTTGGCCGAGCTGCTGATGCTTGTTATATCGGACAATCGACCTTGAGTGCCGCTATTGCCAATCTGGAAGAGACAATAGATGCACAGCTGCTGGAACGTGACCACAAAACTTTTATTTTTACGTCGCTCGGTGAAGATGTGGTGCGCCAGGCACGTTACATCATTGAGCAATGTGAAGAGTTGACTGATTTTGCCCGTCATCAAGGTAAACCGATGACTGGTCCATTCCGCTTAGGCTGTATTCCGACTATTGCGCCATTCGTGCTGAGCGAAGTCATGAGCCAATGCCGAGAAAAGTATCCTGATTTGCAATTGCTGTTGCGTGAAGACACTTCAGATAATTCATTACACGCATTGGCAGAAGGCCGTTTGGATATGGTGCTCTTAGCACTGCCTTATGAAACTGGTGCTTTGCATACTGAAGTGTTGGCGCAGGATCACTTTAAATTAGTCCTGCATCAGGATTGGTTAGATCGCGGTTTTAGCCAAGATATTAGCCAATGGCCAGATGAAAGTATCTTTCTGCTCGAGCGCGAACACTGTCTAACAGGCCACGCAGTAAAGGCATGTGAGCTTGAAGATAGCCGCAAAGTGAATCCATTTTTCGCAACAAGTTTGCATACCTTAACGCAGATGGTGAATAACAAACTTGGCGTCACTTTTATGCCGCAAATGGCCATAAACAGCGGGCTTCTGCAAGGCACAGAATTAGTTGCGCAGTCGCCGTTAAGTGCCAATGCTTTTCGAGATATTGGCGTTGCTTGGCGGCCAACCTCTAGCAAGGCTCGTAGTTACCGACTAATGGCTGAATTGATAGCTGATGTACTTAAAGCTAAATGCGCGCCATCAAATTGATTGCGCTCATTCGTTCATAGTCACTCTCATAAATCGTTAATTCAAAGCCCGAAATTATGGGCGTTGGCGATATTTGCTGAAATACAATTGATGCTCATGTAGCTTTTTATCTGGCAATAACAGCAGCATCATCAGTGAGAATAAGTTTGCTACAGGTAATAAGCCACAGGCGGCAAACCAGCTTGGTGAGTAGCCTTTTTCTTTGGCTAATTGAGCGCAATACCAACTTAAAATCAATTGGCTGGCGGTAAACAATACGGCAGAAAACCATAGATCCATCATAAACTCCCTTTGTGATGATTGAATTCGATAATTAAAACGGTTATTTAAACGTGACTGCTTACAGGTTTAATCATTGTGTCGAGGCATCCTGCCTAACGACAGTTCCATTATAGGTCAGCAGTTGCGGCTTTCGCCAAATTTAATCAAGAAAAAATGCATTTACGGTCTTTAAACCGCGTCATCATTGAGTTCAAGGGCTAAAACCATTAGACTGTCGGGCCTTTTTTAACCAGTTTGTCAGTAAAGCGGACTTGTTTATGCTACGTAGTGATTTTAATTTTGACCTTCCTGATGACTTGATTGCGCGCTTCCCGCAAGCGGAACGTTCTGCCAGTCGACTTCTAAAACTCAATCGCAGCAATGGCGAGATAGGCCACGGTAAATTTACCGATGTATTATCTGCGCTGTCCGCGGGCGATTTGTTAGTGTTTAACAACACTCGGGTTATTCCGGCTCGGCTTTTTGGTCAAAAAGCCTCAGGCGGAAAAATCGAGGTGTTAGTCGAGCGTATACTTGATAATCAACGCTTTTTGGCGCATGTGCGGGCGAGCAAAGCTCCAAAGCCCGGTAATATCTTGTTGCTTGAGCAAGATGCCGAAGTAGAAATGCTTCAGCGGCATGGCGAATTATTTGAACTGAAAATGTGCAGCGAAGAGCCTGTGCTGCAAATGCTGGAGCGACTAGGTCATATGCCGTTGCCTCCATACATTGACCGTCCAGATGCCGCGTCAGATCGAGAGCGTTATCAAACCGTTTATAACCAAAAACCAGGGGCAGTTGCTGCGCCAACGGCAGGTTTGCATTTTGACGAGCCTTTGTTGGCGGCGCTCAAAGCTAAAGGTGTTGAATTCGCCTTTGTCACTTTGCATGTCGGTGCCGGGACTTTTCAACCAGTCAGGGCTGATAATATCCTTGAACACCAGATGCATTCTGAGTATGCCGAAGTTCCGGCAGAGGTGGTCGATGCAGTGCTTGCCTGTAAAGCTCGAGGCAATAAAGTGGTGGCAGTTGGTACTACATCCGTCAGATCACTTGAGTCTGCTGCACAGGCTGCAAAATCGCAGGGATTGGGCTTGCAGCCATTTGCCGCAGATACCCAAATTTTCATTTATCCAGGTTATGAGTTTTTAGTCATTGATGGCTTAATTACTAATTTCCATTTACCTGAATCGACATTAATCATGTTGGTTTCGGCACTGAGTTCGCGAGAATTTGTGCTCAACGCTTATCAGCAAGCGATTGCTGAGCGATACCGTTTTTATTCGTATGGCGATGCCATGCTGATCCTGTAAATCCTACCGAATTCACGGTAGGGAATGGCGATTGTTTCTGCTACAATCGGCCGGTAAATGTAAGGCCGGACTGTCTTTCTGGCTAGATGAGGTTGATGTGAAATTTGAATTATTAACTACCGACGGCAAAGCCCGTCGTGGTCGTATGGTGTTCGAGCGAGGAGTTGTTGAAACTCCAGCGTTTATGCCAGTTGGTACTTATGGCACGGTAAAAGGAATGACACCGGAAGAGCTCGCTGAAACTGGAGCGCAGATTTGTCTTGGTAACACCTTCCATTTGATGCTGCGTCCTGGTACCGAAATCATTAAGAAACATGGTGATTTGCATGATTTCATGCAATGGCAAAAGCCAATTCTGACTGACTCTGGTGGTTTCCAAGTGTTTAGCTTGGGTGAACTGCGCAAGATTAAGGAAGAGGGCGTTACTTTCCGCTCGCCATTAAACGGTGAAAAAATCTTTTTAACGCCAGAGCGCTCAATGGAAGTTCAGCGTGATCTTGGTTCTGACATCGTGATGATTTTTGACGAGTGTACACCGTATCCAGCCACTGAACAGCAAGCCAAAAAATCGATGGAAATGTCACTGCGTTGGGCGAAACGTTCCAAGGATGCGCATGCTGATAATCCATCAGCCTTATTTGGCATCATTCAAGGTGGCATGTATCCGAATCTGCGCGATGTCTCACTAAACGGTTTAGAGGACATCGGCTTTGATGGTTACGCCATTGGTGGTCTCTCGGTTGGCGAACCTAAACATGAAATGATCAAGATTCTAAATCACACCACAGATAAAATGCCGGTGCATAAACCACGTTATTTAATGGGTGTGGGAAAGCCAGAAGATTTGGTCGAAGGTGTGCGTCGTGGCATCGACATGTTTGATTGCGTGATGCCGACTCGTAATGCGCGAAATGGCCATTTATTTGTCAGTGACGGCGTGATTAAGATCCGCAATGCCAAATTTAAAGACGATATTCGTCCTTTAGATGAAAATTGTGACTGTTACACTTGTAAAAATTATTCTCGGGCATATCTACATCATCTCGACCGGTGTAATGAAATTTTGGGCGCGCGTTTGAACACAATCCACAATTTGTATCATTACCAACAACTGATGCAAGGTTTACGGAATGCAATTGCGGCAGGTGAATTAACGGCGTTTGTAGAAGCATTTTATGCTCGACGAAATTTACCTGTGCCAGCTTTAGATCAACTGCCTCCGCTGGTTGAAGCGAAAGCAGAATAAAGATTTTACGAAATAAGCCATCCACACCATGTGTAGGGTTGGGATGGCAAAAAATTAACAAAATTACTAATTTAACAACTAAGGGGAATTTTATGAGTTTTTTTATCGCTGATGCACATGCACAAGCTGCAACACCTGCTGCCACCGGTTCTGGTTTTGAACCTTTTATCATGCTCGCGGTTTTAGGTGCTTTTTTCTATTTTATGATTATTCGTCCGCAGTCTAAGCGGGTAAAAGAGCATAAAGCATTGATGAGTGCGCTAGCTAAAGGCGACGAAGTGTTGACTGGTGGTGGTATTGTTGGTCGTATCAGCAAAATTGCTGATGACAAAGATTTTGTGGTAATTGCCCTGAACGACACCACTGAAGTGACTGTGCAAAAGGGCGCCATTTCTGCAGTGTTGCCAAAAGGCACCATGAAGTCACTGTGATCTTAGCCTGACAAGGATTTTATCGTGTTAAATCAAAACTCCATTTGGCGTTATTTGATTGTATTTTTGGTGATGAGCGTCAGCATGCTGTACGCACTGCCAAATATCTATCCTAGTGACCCATCGTTACAAATCAGTGCTATTCGGGGCGCTGAAGTTAGTCCTGAAACCGTTACGCAAGTTTCCGACGCTTTTGCTAAGCAAAACATCCAAGTAAAAAGTGTTGAGCTGGCAAAAGGCCAAATACTTGCGCGTTTCTTAAGCACTGAAGATCAGTTAAAAGCTCGTGAAATCGCAGATACTCTGCTTGGCGACAAGTTTGTTAGCGCATTAAATCTAGCGCCAGCAACACCAGCTTGGCTGGATAGCATTGGTGCTGCGCCAATGAAACTGGGTTTAGACTTACGTGGTGGTGTACACTTCTTGATGGAAGTGGATATGAAGACCGCGATTGATAAGAACATCAATGATTTAGAACAAATCTACAAATCCGATCTTCGTGATGCCAAAGTACGTTACGCGTCGGTAAGAGCTGATTTGGTCAAGCAGCAAGTTGTTATTACCCTGCGTAAGACCGAGGACGTTGCTGCGGCGATTAAAGTTTTGAGTGCTAAAGATAAAGAGATGACTTTTGCCGAAGGTCCAGACTTGACGGTTATTGCCAGCTTTAGCGAACAGCGCTTAAAAGCTCTGCGTGAAGATGCCGTTGCACAGAACATTACTATTATTCGTAACCGGGTTAATGCCATCGGTGTTGCTGAGCCACTGGTCCAACGCCAAGGTGCTGAGCGTATCGTCGTTCAACTTCCTGGCGTGCAGGATACTGCTCGGGCGAAGGAAATCTTAGGCGCTACAGCTACCCTAGAGTTTCGTTTAGTCGATGAAAATGCCGATGTACAAAGTGCAGTTGCGGGCCGTGTTGCGCCAAATGCTGAACTGTTCCTTGATCGTGGCGGTAATCCTGTAGTACTGCAGAAAAAGGTCATTCTGACCGGTAACCATATTGTGGGAGCCGCATCTGGTTTTGATGAATACAGCCGTCCACAAGTTAATATCGATTTGGATGCCAAAGGCGGCAATAGCATGTCTGCTGCCACTAAAAATGCCATCGGTAAACCAATGGCAACGGTGTTTATTGAATACAAACCAACTGATAAAAAAGATGCTAACGGCAAAACAATTCTTGAGAAAAAGCAAGAAGTTGTCAGTGTTGCAACAATTCAAGCTGTGCTTGGTCGTAGCTTCCGCATCACTGGTTTAGATGCTCCTGGTGAAGCACAGAATTTAGCGGTGTTATTGCGCGCAGGTGCATTGATTGCACCAATTCTGATTGTTGAAGAACGCACCATTGGTCCAAGTCTCGGTAAAGAAAATATCGAACTCGGTATGAATGCCATCATGTGGGGTATGTTGGCCGTTGTTGGCTTTATGGTCCTCTATTACAAGTGGTTTGGTGTTGTCGCCAATATCGCACTTGCAGCTAACGTCGTGCTTTTGATCGGCGTGATGTCGATGATCCCGGGTGCAACCCTAACTTTGCCTGGTATGGCTGGTATTGTATTGACAGTCGGTATGGCGGTTGACGCCAACGTATTGATATTTGAGCGTATCCGTGAGGAGCTTGCCAGCGGCCGTTCAGCGATTCAAGCAATCCATGAAGGTTATGACCGCGCCTTTGCTACCATCTTCGACTCGAACTTAACCACACTGTTAGTGGCGTTGATTCTGTTTGGCATTGGTACTGGTCCGGTAAAAGGCTTTGCGGTCACCTTAGCGCTCGGGATTTTAACCTCGATCTTTACTGCGGTGGTTATTACTCGCTTAATTATCAACGCAGTCTGGGGCCAACGTCGCGGCTCTGAGTTGCCGGTTTAAGGGGACAGAGATGAGATTGTTTGTTTATAAACATGCGCTTGGATTTATGCGCTTTAAATGGCCCGCACTAATTTTTTCTGTTGTATTAGTGTTGGCGTCTTTGGTCAGTTTATTCACCAAAGGCATGAACTTTGGCTTGGATTTCACCGGCGGTACTGTGATTGAGGTTGCTTTTCAGCAACAAGCAGATCTAACAAAGGTTCGTAATTCTTTGGCCGCTAGTGGTTTTGCTGATGCTCAAGTTCAGTACTTCGGTAACAGCCAAGAAGTAATGATCCGGATTTCCCCGCGTCCAGGTGTCGAGCAAAAGACTATCGGTGAGCAGATCCTCGCATCAATTAACGCAGTTGCCGAAACGCCGGTAACAGTACGTAAAGTTGATGTGGTAGGTTCTGCAGTTGGCGAAGAGTTAAAAGAAGATGGTTTTCTTGCGGTCTTGATGGCTCTAGTCGGTATTATGATCTACGTTGCTGCGCGCTTCGAATGGCGTTTCTCTGTAGGCGCAGTTGCCTCGTTGGTGCATGACGTTATTATCACACTTGGTCTGTTTTCCATCACAGGCATGGAGTTTGATTTAACAGTACTTGCAGCAATCCTTGCACTTATAGGTTACTCAATTAACGATACTATCGTTGTATTTGACCGTATCCGTGAGATGTTCCGGAAGATGCGTGACGCTACTGTCGATGAAACCGTCGATGAAGCAATTACGTCAACATTAAGCCGTACTACGATGACGTCATTTACCACAGCTTTAACCTTGATTGTGTTGTTCTTTATGGGCGGCGCAATGATCCATGGCTTCGCAACAGCATTGCTGTTTGGTATCGCAATTGGTACTTATTCATCAGTCTTCGTTGCAAGTGCATTAGCTGTGATCTTAGGCGCGACTCGTGACGATTTGATGCCTACGGTTGTGGAAAAAGAAGGTGCAGATTCAGCTCCTCTTTGACTTGTCGTAGAATGTATCTTTAGAAAGCCGGCGGTTACGCCGGTTTTTTTTTGCTATAACTTTGCAAAGTATGGTTCGCTGGTTGGCTTTGCCGAAGCATCTTGATGGCGTAGACTTGCTCTTGTTCAGTAGGGAGAGACGATATGAGTAAACAACATAGTCTTGGTTTTTTAGCTGTGGTGGCGAATGCGAAAAGTCGGGTGAAGGAAATTGATATTGAACAGTTGCAGCAATTAGCAGAGCCTTTTTTGTTGATTGATGTTCGGGAAGATAGAGAATGGCAGAATGGCCATTTGCCGAACGCGCTGCATATTGGTAAGGGCGTGATTGAACGCGATATCGAGACTGCAGTGGCTGATAAGAGCACTGTGTTGGTCTTGTATTGTGGTGGCGGTTTTCGGTCGGCCCTAGCAGGGGATATGCTGCAACTGATGGGGTATAGCGAAGTGTTGAGTCTTGCGGGTGGTTACACTGCTTGGGTAAACGCTGGATTACCGCTGGTCAAAGGCGACTAACTGATACGAACTGACAATCTATAAGGTTATCGCCATAAAAAAAAGCCTTGTCCAATGACAAGGCTTTTTTATGCGCCAACTGATACTTATTTCATTAAAGAGTCAGTTAAATGCGGACGAATGGTTTTTAACATGGCAGCCAACACTTTTGGATTGCCAGCAACGATGTTGCCGCTTTTCAGGTGATTGTTGCCACCAACGAAATCACTGACCAAACCACCAGCTTCACGCAGAATCAATTCACCAGCAGCGAAATCCCATGGTTTTAAGCCAATTTCCCAGAAACCATCAAAACGACCGGCAGCGACATAGGCTAAATCTAATGCGGCAGAACCGGTACGACGCATATCAGCGGCGTTAGTCAGCATTGATTTAAAGCATTCGCTGTAAGCGTCTAAGTGATGCTTATGTTTGAATGGAAAACCTGTGGCGATGATGGTGCCGCTTAAATCGTTAGCATTGCTAACACGAATACGACGACCATTTAATTGTGCACCACCGCCACGGCTGGCAGTGAACACTTCACCACGTAACGGATCAAAAATTACCGCTTGATCTAACTTGCCGCGGTAACGCAACGCGATAGAAACCGCGTAGTGAGGAATGCCTTTGATGAAGTTTGCAGTGCCATCGAGAGGATCGATGACCCATTGGTAATCACTATTATTGCTGCCGTACTCGCCACCTTCTTCCGCGACGATGTCGTGGTCAGGGTAGGATTTGCGCAGAATTTGCACGATAGCTTGTTCAGCTTCTTTATCAACGTTGGTAACGAAATCATTAGTGCCTTTTTGGGTGGTTTGCACCATATCCAATTGGCCAGAAGCACGAGCGATAATATTGCCTGCGCTACGCGCAGCACGAACAGCGATGTTTAACATCGGGTGCATAGGGATTACCTTATTGTATAAAGAACAGACAAAAGAGCGGCGCGTATTGTAACGGCTGGGGAGAAAAAGTAAAGTCGTTTTTCACAATGCTGCTATGGCAGAACCATAAAACCCCGGCAATTATCACTAATCATGGGCAAAAAAAACGGCAGCCTAAGCTACCGTTTTTAAGGGCCATTCAACCTAGCGAGCTATTTCGAACTATCGCTCAAGGTTGACTTCACTTTTGCACACTAGTGCTTAGTGACGGAAATGCCGAACGCCAGTAAACACCATGGTCATATCGTGCTCATCCGCAGCCGCAATGACTTCAGCATCGCGCATTGAACCGCCCGGTTGGATCACGGCTTTGATGCCGGCAGCTGCCGCTGCATCGATACCATCACGGAATGGGAAGAAGGCGTCAGATGCCATAACAGAACCTTTCACTTCAAGGTTTTCGTCAGCGGCTTTAATACCTGCAATCTTCGCACTGTAGACGCGGCTCATTTGGCCTGCGCCAACACCGATGGTCATGCTGTCTTTGGCATAAACAATAGCGTTTGATTTGACGTATTTTGCGACTTTCCAGCAGAACAATAAATCACGCAATTCATCAGCAGTTGGTTGACGTTTACTTACCACTTTAAGGTCAGCTAATTCCACCATCTTTTGATCGCGATCTTGCAGCAAAATACCGCCGTTGACGCGTTTGATATCAAAACCAGTAGTTTTGCTTTGCCATTGACCACAGACTAACAGACGCACGTTTGGCTTTTTCGCGACGATTTCGGCAGCAGCATCAGTGGCGGTAGGCGCAATGATGACTTCAACGAATTGACGGCTAACAATAGCTTCAGCAGTTGTTGCATCTAATTCACGGTTAAACGCGATGATGCCGCCAAAGGCCGACGTCGGGTCAGTCTGGTAAGCGCGGTTATAAGCTGCCAGGATATCGTCACCGATAGCAACACCACATGGGTTGGCATGTTTTACGATGACACATGCTGGCTCATTGAATTCTTTTACACACTCAAGCGCAGCGTCAGTGTCTGCGATGTTGTTGTAAGAAAGCTCTTTGCCTTGCAATTGTGTGGCGCTCGCAACTGACGCTTCTTGCACGTTATGCTCAACATAAAACGCTGCACTTTGATGGCTGTTCTCACCATAGCGCAGATCTTGTTTCTTCACGAACTGACTATTGAAGGTGCGAGGGAACTTGCTTGCTGTTGCATCGGCATTACCGTATGCAGCCAACATGGTGCCAAAATAGTTAGCAATCATGCCGTCATATTGCGCGGTATGTTCAAATGCGCTGATGGCAAGACTAAAGCGTGTAGCATCAGTAGTCGCACCGTTGTTCTGCGCCATTTCTGCCAGAACTTTTGGATAGTCAGCAGCGTTTACCACTATTGTGACATCTGCGTGGTTCTTCGCAGCAGCACGAACCATAGTTGGCCCGCCGATATCGATGTTCTCGATAGCATCGGCTAATGTGCAGTTTGGGTTTGCCACTGTGTTGGCAAATGGATAAAGGTTCACAACCACTAAATCAATAGGTTGAATGGCATGAGCTGCCATTACATCGTCGTCTTGACCGCGGCGCGCTAAAATACCGCCATGCACTTTTGGGTGCAGAGTTTTAACACGACCATCCATGATTTCTGGATGACCAGTATAATCAGAGACTTCGGTTACGTTGATTTGATGCTGGGCCAGTAATTTGGCCGTACCGCCAGTGGACAATAATTCGACACCTTGCGCCGCTAAAGCACGGGCAAATTCAACAATGCCGGTTTTGTCGGAAACACTGAGCAGTGCGCGACGAATTGGACGAGCTGAGGTCATGTTGCTTCTCTTCTGGTTAATTAAAATTCTTCACTTTGCGACGTATGATGCTGACTGAACAGGGCGGTTACAGACACCGTTAAATATAGTCAGAATTAATCATTTCACAGCAAGGGATTTTCCCTTAAGACATCGCTTGTTTCTAGCCTAAGGCAGCGACCTAGGTCCTAGAAACAAAAAAGCACCCGAAGGTGCTTTTTGGCGGGACTCCTCCCGCGGGGGCATTAACTCATGCCGTATTGTTTCAGCTTCTTACGCAGCGTGCCGCGGTTGATGCCCATCAGATTCGCAGCGCGGGTCTGATTGCCTCGAGTATATTTCATCACTTCTTCTAGCAATGGTTTTTCCAGTTCTGACAGAACCAGTTCATACAGGTCATCAACATCTTGACCATTTAACTGTTGCAGGTAGTTCGCCACCGCTTTTTGTACCGCATTACTTAAAGGCTGCGGTTTTTCTTGCGTCTGAACATGGGCGTTGGTAATAAATGGCGAAGTCACGTTTTGATTAAACATTGCCTAGTCTCTTTTACGTTAGGTTGCTGCTAGTTGTTCGAAATACACATTCAAAGCATCAAGTTGCGTTGAAGCCTGTTCGATGCCGTTAAATTCACTGCGAAACAGTCCTTCGCGGTCTTGCTCAGCCAAATACCACCCAACATGCTTGCGGGCGATACGGGGTCCGAGTAAGTCACCATATAACTGGTGAAGGCCACGGACATGTTCCAGCAAGATTTCCTGCACTGCTGATATCTCAGGTGCGGGTAATTCTGTACCTGTTTTAAGGTAATGTACTACTTCCCGGAAAATCCAGGGCCGGCCTTGAGCTGCGCGACCAATCATGATGGCGTCAGCGCCGGTATAATCCAGCACAAACCGGGCTTTTTGTGCGGATGTAATATCACCGTTGGCTATCACCGGAATAGATACCGCCTGCTTAATAGCACGGATGGTGTCGTACTCGGCTTCACCTTTGTACATACAAGCTTTGGTTCGACCATGAACCGCCAACGCCTGTATGCCGTTATCCTCAGCGATGCGAGCGATCTGCACACCATTACGGTGTTCAGGATCCCATCCCGTACGGATCTTTAGAGTTACCGGAACATTAACTGCTCCAACAACTGCTTGAACAATCTCTTCAACTAACTCTGGAAACTGCAACAGTGCAGAGCCAGCGAGTTTTTTGTTCACTTTTTTCGCCGGACAACCCATATTAATATCAATAATTTGGGCACCGTGTTCGACGTTAAATTGAGCAGCTTCAGCCATTTGCTGCGGATCAGACCCAGCAATTTGTACTGACCTAATGCCAGTTTCGTCACTGTGGCTCATCCGTTTTAACGACTTTTCGCTTTGCCAGACCAAAGGATTGCTGGACATCATTTCTGAAACAGCTAAACCAGCGCCAAAACGCCGACATAGCTCACGAAAAGTGAAATCGGTGACTCCAGCCATCGGAGCACAAATAACATTATTCGAAAGTTCGTAAGATCCGATGCGCACCGCTCTGTCTCTAGGGTCGACCCTCAAGGGGCGCTAAGTTTACGGATTTTTCTCGCTAATGCAAAGGCTAATATTTAAACAAAAATACAAATTTATTGGGGGTTGGCGGGTTGACAATCGCTAAAGGCTTGAAAATTCGTGTTTGAGTTACAGCAACAAACCTAAAATCGCGCCTGTCAAGAAAAGATAAATGTATTGGTGTGTTTTTTTTGCACAATTAATTTTTGCCGAAATAGCTAAATTGAGTTGATGGGTAAAGTTTAGCTACAACCACAGTAAAAAAAAGCACCCGCAAGCGGGTGCTTAAAACTCCATCTCCCAGGAACATGGTGTGATGAATTCGCTATAACCGGCTTCATGAAGCTAGTTATGTTATACTATAACAAAATTGTGCAGAGTGAAAGCTGCAAATATCCGCTATTTCGAACAATATTCTGCAAGCGAATTGTCTGAGTAAGTTTTATTGAGTTGTGCTAATTCTTGCTCTGGGTGCAGCCATAGATTGAGTCGATGCACCGACGGATGTCCAGCCAGCCAGTACCATAAATCCCGCTGCCAACAAATTTCACCGACATCTTGCTGCCAGCGCGCAATACGCTGCCAGCGCAATGGCGCTTCGCGGTTACTAAGCTGTCGTTGTAGCAGTTGCACCAGATGTAGGCCACGAAACCAAAACCAGAATCTCGAATAGTTGTTGATGAGCTGCTGATGAAACTCAAGAGTTCGTATTTTATTTAATGGCGCTATTTTTAAGGCTTGTTGAAACGTAACGAGCTGCTGGTGCAAACACTCTGCAGGTAAGTTTGCGAGTCCATATTGTCGTTTTAAGTACTTTAGATGCAGATATAAGATCCCTAGGTACTGTTTTTTCAGAGATTTTGGATAGTGCAGATATTCAAATCGGTCATTTTGCTGGAAATAGATGCTTGCGGTGACGGGGAAATACAAAATGTCACCAGTACCGACTAAAGGCTCGTTGCAGTAAACGCCGATATGGTTGTGGTCATGAGCCAGATTTAGCCCTGAAAAGGTGTAAAGCCGTTGCGATTGCCCTGCAATTTCACGGCGGATTTTCGCCACAGCTGCAGTCAATGCAGGGGCTACTGCCAGGTGGTCGTCATCCAACTTAACCGCGTAACTAAATCGCGCCTGCATCAAGGCAAAGTTATAATAGTTCGCCATGCTATGAATTGAGTCAGTAGCTGTTAGTTGATGAGCCTTACTCAGTACGGGATATACTACCGGCTCATAATGGAACACCCGTAACTTAGTAGGGTAGCGTGCTGCCAAGTCATTTAGAATTTCGGCAGTATTGTCGGTACAACCGTTGTATACAGCGACTATTTCATCATAAAAAGCCAGATGACTCTCAATAGCTGCACGTAAAAACTCTTCGCCATTTTTGATCCGCATAAGAGCACTGATACCAGTTCTGCGCGGAGTATCGAGACTTGATCGGTCGAATTGATAGCGATTGTGAACGTTATCCATCATATGTAGGCTAGGGAAGAATGTAGGTGGCGCCAGCTTACCTAGGCCTAATGTAACGAAAAAGCCAGTTTTGTTAAGCAAAACTGGCTTTTTGTAGTCTTATGTAAATTGCTGTTGAAGGGCGTTGCAATTCACTGTGGGATGTTCGAACTTGCTTATTTTTGATGTTTACGCGCTGATAGTCGAACCCATTCTTCTTTTACCGCAACTGGGTCGAAATCGAATTCATGGGCATAAGCATCAATCACACTTTGTGCCTGACTTTCTAAAATACCGCTAAGCGCTAATAATCCACCAGGTTTAACATAAGCACTGATGATTGCACTGAGCTGGGCTAAAGGCCCGGCGAGAATGTTTGCCACTACAACGTCCGCTTGCAGTTGTGGCTGATCTTTTGGCAGGTAGAGCTCTATTTGGCCTGCGACTTGGTTGCGCTCAGCATTGGCGGTGCTCGCTTCAATTGCTTGTGGGTCGATATCAATACCAACAACACGTTTACCACCAAGTTTTAATGCAGCAATCCCGAGAATTCCTGAACCGCAGCCAAAATCGACGATGGTACTGTCAGTCAAATCTTGACCGTCCAACCATTCCATACACAAGGCTGTTGTCGGGTGGGTACCGGTACCGAATGCCAAACCCGGATCTAGCATCACGTTTACCGCATCTGGTTCCGGGATGTCGCGCCAAGAAGGGCAAACCCATAACCGTTTACCGAATTTAATCGGATGAAAGTTATCCATCCATTCGCGTTCCCAGTCCTTGTCTTCCAATTGCTCAACTTTGTATTGCACGCCGTTTTTGAACAAGCTGACTTTTTCGAGCTGGCCAATCACCCGCGCCATATTGTGCTCAGCGTCAAACAAGCCAACGACAACTGTGTTGGCCCAATAAATCACTTCACCCGGCATTGGCTCGTAGATTGGGGTATCTTTTGCATCGACGAAGCTAACTGCTTGCGCTCCCCAGCTCATCAGCATATCACTGACTGTTTCTGCGTGTTTTTCGGTGGTATTCACCCGAAGTTGGATCCAAGGCATGCCATGCTCTCATCTAAAAAAGAAAATAGTATACCGCTGAGTGCGCTATTGTGCATGACAGCGGCTGAAATTGGTGCGTTAGCGTCGGTTTAATAAAGCCAACCATTGTTGTTGCCAACGGTGTAACGACAAACTCTCGGTTGCGACTTGATGCCCTTTGTGCGCAATTGTTTTGGCTGTTTCGGGATTGTCTAATAAATAGCTCAGTTTCTCGACTAGAGCGTTTTTATCCGGCATGGTTATCAGGCCATTGTAATGGTCAATGACCATATTACTCAAACCGCCGACATTGGTGGTCACTACAGCACAACCTGCAGCTAAAGCTTCCGCTAGGCTTAATGACGATCCTTCAGAACCGATTGATGGCAGTAGCACTAAGTCATAGCGTTGATGTATATCAACCGACTCGTCTGCTGTGTAGCGAAAAATATCGACATTTGAATTCCCAGCAAACGCCGTTTCAATGGCTTGAGCCAGTGGGCCTTCACCTGCGAAGCTCACTTGTAACTGCGGATATTTCTCAAGTAAAGCTTGTACCACTTCGATAGCCAAAGGGATACCGCGATAATCGACAAAACGTCTTGCAATCAATAAACGCGGTTGAGCCAAGGGTTGCAGCCATTTTTGTTCAAGTTCTTTGGAGGAAATGGCTTTGGGGCTATAGTTCAGGATCACTTCAACTTGCATATCGGGTGCAAAACTTTGATAAGTGCGATACCAGTTCACGAAATTGTGATCAACACAGACCAAATTTTTGCAGCCTTCAAGATACTTTAAATATTTGATATGACTAATGAAGCGCTTTAAACCGTGCCAGAAACCATTACCTTTTGCTGGTTTGTCCCAAGACACTCCGTGTTGGATTGCGATACTTTTATGAAAATCATTAGCCACAAAATAACTATCAGTGCCAAAGATAACCGTGTCTTGTTGTGGCTTGGCAAGCTCTTTAACTTTATTAAACAAAGCAATTTTTTTGCGATTGCCATGAAAACCTTTACAGTTCACACCAATCACCTGGAAATTTTCAAATTGATGGCAAAAATCCGCTTTTGCTGTTTGCACGATAGTGCATTGTTCACCTTGAGCGCTGAGTAATCTGGCTAAATTCAATAAATAATTTTCAATCCCGCCAAGCATTAACTGCTGACGCTCAGGATCATAAAAATTACGGTAGATTAAAAAAGTACTCATCGGTTAAGGCCAGAAAAAAGAAGGTATTTTAACGAGCTTTAGCAGAGATTGCCATGTTGAAGATTGAATGCGGCTGCACAGATCACGTTTTCTATCAATTTAGCTGAGAGTGAAAAAGTAAAAAGTTGATTTAAATCAGAACAATGAATTATCCATTTGAAAAGTTGGAACCGTTGTCCAAGTCTTTCAGCCTTTGGTGCTTCGGCAAAAGCACCAAAGTGATGATGAGTTAACAAAACAATAAATTTATTTGAATTGGTTAATCAACTTCTGCAAATTTTTGCTTGAATCACCGAGTCTATCGATGGCTGATGTTAACAGCTCAACACCGTCATTAGCGTTATTGGCCTGCTCTGCCAATTGGGTGACTTGGCGTGATGCTTCAGTTGTCATTGAAAGCTGTTCTTGTGTTGCATAGCTCATTTGTTGATTACTTAAACTGATTTCATTAATTTCAGAATTTAAAACTGTCAAAGACTCTGAAACTTGCTGCATTTGTTGCAGGCTGTCATGACTAAATGTTTGACTTAACGACATCAGCGATTTAACAACATCAGCCTGACTTTGCAGTTGCTGAATAATCTGATTGATCTCAGTGGTTGACTCTTGAGTGCGACTGGCCAAAGTTCTGACTTCATCAGCCACCACGGCAAATCCTCGGCCTGCTTCTCCTGCTCTGGCCGCTTCAATCGCTGCATTCAAAGCCAACAGATTGGTTTGTTCTGCAATGGTTCGGATCACATCTAAAACGACCCCTACATTTTGGGTTTGGCCCATCAATTGATCCATTGCTGCCGCCGCATCTGCCACTTTGCCAGCAAGTTGGCTGTTTAAATGATTACTTTTTTCAAGAGCGGCTGTATTTAATTTCGACACATTATCGATGTGGTGGGTTTTATCTGCGCTTTGCGCACTTAAACTCGCAACCTTTTCTAAACCTTGCAAAATTTCACTGAGCAGTTGATTTACATTCGCAGTTAATTCTTGTTGCACATGGACGCGAGATTTCGCTTTGCCGCCAACCTGCTGAAGATCTTGGCATTCTGCAGATAAAGCCCGGCTCATACTCGACATCTGGCCAAGCATGTCACGAAGATTTCTGATCATTTGATTAACGCTATCGATAATTTGACCAACCACATCTTGGCTTTTTAAATCACACTCACGACTCAGATCATGATTACTGACCGCCTCTGCGACGGCCGCAATTTGGGCAATTTTGCCAATAAGGACCACTTTCACTAGGTGAAAGTTAAATAACCCGATAGTGATGCCGGCGATGACGCAGGACACGACAAACCAAGGCAGCATGCCTTCTTTCCACTCTACAAAAAGACTGGCAAAAAATGGAAAGATTAGACCCATCAGGATCCCGAAACTTAAAAAAGCATAGAATTGTTGTCTGAGAATACTTGGATTCATTGATGACCTCAGGTTTGCCTGATAATAGATTATGCAAGACGCTTTGCTTTTGAAGACTAGTACTCTTTGTTATTTTCTTCAAACCAACCAGAGCATTTTGCACATGCTTTACTTCGACAACCCCGAATAAGCTTGGGATCCGTTCGCATAAAACAAAAAGCCCTGCATAGGCAGGGCTTTACAATCATATTTATAATCACAACCAGAACAGATTTGGCTTATTTCATACCTAGTTTGTGTTCTAGGTAATGAATGTTGGTGCCGCCTTTATTGAAGTTCACGTCAGTCATAATGTCTTTGTGTAAATCAATATTGGTTTTAATGCCACCAACTAATAGCTCTGCTAAGGCGTTACGCATCCGGGCGATAGCAATCTCACGGTTTTCACCGTAACAAATCAACTTACCGACCATTGAGTCGTAGTTTGGCGGAACAGTGTAGTCTGCGTAGATGTGCGAATCCCAACGTACGCCATTACCACCTGGTGGATGGAAACGGGTGATAGTACCAGGCGATGGAATAAAGGTTTTTGCATCTTCAGCGTTGATCCGACATTCCACAGCATGGCCACGAATGACGATATCAGACTGCTTGATCGTTAACGGCATGCCAGAAGCGATACGCAGTTGCTCTTTAATCAGGTCAACGCCGGTGATCATCTCAGTCACTGGGTGTTCTACTTGGATCCGCGTGTTCATCTCAATAAAGAAGAACTCACCGTTTTCGTACAAGAACTCGAAAGTACCAGCACCGCGGTAGTTCAAATCGATACAAGCTTGCACACAACGGCCACCGATAAAGTCACGTTGCTCTTGGGTGATGCCCGGCGCTGGTGCTTCTTCCACAACTTTTTGGTGGCGACGTTGCATTGAACAATCACGCTCACCTAAATGGATCGCCTTGCCTTGTCCATCAGCCAATACTTGGATTTCGATATGACGTGGATTCTCAAGGAATTTTTCCAT
Organism: Gammaproteobacteria bacterium; assembly: GCA_017302255.1. Lineage (GTDB taxonomy): Bacteria > Pseudomonadota > Gammaproteobacteria > Enterobacterales > Alteromonadaceae > Pararheinheimera. Next base: position 32,827 of record JAFLDV010000004.1, read on the forward strand.
GTAAACCATATCATTACCAAATGCAGCTTTTGCCTCAGCTTTGGTCATTTCGATTGAAGACACAAGTTCTTCTTCGCTACGAACCACGCGCATACCACGACCACCGCCGCCGCCTGCAGCTTTGACGATAATCGGATAACCGATGCGCTTAGCGATGGCTTTATTGACATCAGCATCGTCACCAACAGCACCATCTGAACCCGGTACACAAGGAACGCCAGCTTTTTTCATCGCTTCAATGGCCGATACTTTATCGCCCATTAAGCTAATTGATTCCGGACGTGGCCCAATGAAGACCAAACCACTATCTTCAACTTGCTGTGCGAAATCAGCACGTTCTGCCAAAAAACCATAACCAGGGTGGATAGCCTGGGCGTTGGTTACTTCCGCAGCAGCAATCAGCGCTGGAATGTTCAAATAACTTTGTGGTGATGGCGCGGGACCAATACAAATGGTTTCATCGGCCAGCAACACGTGTTTAAGGTTGCGATCGACAGTGGAGTGCACTGCGACTGTCTTAATTCCGAGCTCTTTGCACGCACGTAAAATACGTAATGCAATTTCGCCGCGGTTGGCTATCAGCACTTTTTCTAACATGTGTCGGCCTTTTCGGTTATTCGATCACAAATAAAGGCTGGTCAAATTCAACCGGCTCGCCGTTTTCAACCAAAATTGCCGTGATAGTACCGGCTTTGTCCGACTGGATTTGGTTCATCATTTTCATTGCTTCAACGATACATAAGGTATCGCCAACTTTGACGCTTTGACCGACTTCAGCAAAGTTCTTCGAAGTTGGCGACGCCGCGCGATAGAATGAACCGACCATTGGCGAGCGAACTTGGTAGCCAGCAGCTACTGGCGCTGCTGCTGGAGCTGCAGCAGGTGCGGCAGCTGGCGCAGGTGCGGCCTGTGGCGCTGCAGTGTAGTGCATAGGCGCATATTGTGGCACCGGGCCACCGCGGCTAATACGAACTGACTCTTCACCTTCAGTGATTTCTAGCTCGTTAATACCTGATTCTTCAAGAAGCTCGATCAGTTTTTTAATTTTTCTAATATCCATGACGATGTAGCCTGATTTTTAGTTGAAATTATGGGTTTGAATTCGTGGTCGTTAAGGTCGCAACCGCTGACTCTAAAGCGTAACGATAACCGTCAGCACCGAGCCCGCAAATTACCCCCTTGGCAATATCCGATAAATAAGAATGCTGGCGAAATGCTTCGCGGGCGTGAATGTTGGACAAATGGACCTCAATAAATGGGATCGCGACAGCAAGTAAAGCATCGCGGATAGCCACACTAGTGTGAGTAAAAGCGCCAGGATTAATCACGATAAAATCCTGTTGTCCTAAACTTTGCTGAATTGCATCAACCAATTCATGTTCGGCATTTGATTGCAGATGCGACAAGCTGACGCCTAAGTTGGCCGCGTGACTAGTTAATGCATCGACAATTTGCGGTAAAGTGCGAGAACCATAAATATGTGGCTCGCGTTTGCCTAACATATTTAGATTCGGGCCATTTAGCAGCAAAATCCGTAAGTTTGAAGCCATTTGTGCAAAATTCCGTTGAAAAATATCTGTCTGCGCCCATCCTGCCAAATGTCGAAAAAAAAAGCATCTTTTTCGCCAAAATAACCGGGGGTACTGCAGAGTTGCCGCTTATTATAGTGAAATCGCAGCAAATGGCAGCAAAATACTGGTCTTATCAGCCAGAGGGAACTTTTTTAGCGCAGATGAGTCGTGCAGAACTGGTGACTGATTGTATTGCGAGTATCAAGGGAAGAAACACCGCCAGAATAGGGCTTCCAGCGGTGTTGATAGCGTGTTCTAACGAGCACTTAACGATGATAAATGAGTTTTAAACTCTTCAGGTCCTTGAAACCCAGTGATGCGAGATTGCGACATTTCGTCACCATTTGGGCTGAAAAATAGCAAAGTTGGTAGACCTAACACTTGGAATTTGTCCAAAACTTGCTGTTGTTCGGGTGTCGCGTCGGTAACATCAATACGTAATAACCGCATTTTTGCCATCTCTGCTTTGACTGCGGTGTCAGTAAATGTTTTTTCCTCGAAGTCTTTACAAGCTACGCACCAATGCGCGAAGAAATCTAGCATCACATACTGGCCGTCAGCTTTGGCTGCATTCAACTGCTTGTCCAAATCGGCAAGGGAGTTGATATCAATAAATTCGCCTGCGCCAGCTGCATTAGCACCTTCGACGGCAACTTGGCTGGAAACAACAGTGGTTGGTGCCAACCAATGTTGATAGTTCACCATCACCGTACCACTAATCATTACTGTGGCAATTAACCAGCATAAGGTGCGAGCCAGTGGTTTTTGAAATAGTTGTTGGCTTTGTTGAATGAAAGCCGCAAAAACCAGTACCAAGAGGCTAGAAAGCACTAAAAGCACATCTTCAGACAGAATACGTGACATCAACACTAACGGCACTGAAAGCAGTAAGAAGCCAAAGATTGCTTTGACTAAATCCATCCAAGCACCAGGGCGTGGCAGAATTTTACCGCCGCTACTACCCAATACCAGTAATGGCAAGCCCATACCAAGACTTAAGATGTAAAGGACTAACGCGCCGTACAGCATGTCGCCTGACTGCGCGATATACAGAAGCACGCCGGTCAGTGGTGCAGTGGTGCATGGTGATGCGACAAGACCTGATAAAACCCCCATCACTAAAGCGCCTTTAATACTACCGCCTTGTTGGTTGTTACTGATATTGCTTACTTTTTCTTGCCAGCTTGATGGCAGTTGTAAGGTGAAGACCCCAAACATGGCAAGGGCCAACACGACAAACAATATACTGATACCAATTAACACCGCTGGGTGTTGGAAGGCTGCTTGAAATTTCACGCCAGCACTTGCGACTACTAAGCCCAATAACGAGTACGTAATGGCCATACCCTGCACATAGGCCATCGACAAGCGAAACGCTTGGCCAGTGCTCAATTTATTACCTTGACCAACGATAATGCTGGTCAGTATTGGATACATTGGGAACACGCATGGAGTAAACGCAAGTCCTAAGCCCAGCACGAAGAAAAATCCGAGTGTTAATAGGCCGCGATCGCTACCTAGACGATTTGCAAGTTCCAATTGCGTGGATACAACAGGGGCGCTCGCTTGGGAATTCGCTGTTGTCGCTTCGGCGGCAGGCGCTGTAGTGCCATCCTTAACTGGAAATAACGGAACTTGTTGAGTTACTGGCGGATAACATAAACCAGCATCGGCACAGCCCTGGAAACGTACTTTTAATAATGCATCTTTGGCATCGATGTCGCTCAGCGGAACTTTGATGGTCAGTGATTTTCGATAGATTTCAGTTTTGCCGAAATACTCATCTTCATGTGGTTCACCCACAGGCATGGTTGGATGACTAAAACTCACGGCAACGCCGGCAAGTTTGATCTTTTCTTTGTAAAGGTAATAACCTTCAGCGATGGTCCAACTCAGTTCTAACTCGTTGCCATTTTGGCGAAAATCAAAAACGAAGGCTTGCTCGACCGGCAAGAATTGATTGTCTTGGTTCAGCGCTGCCAACACACTCGGTGTTGCGGGCTGTTGTGCAGATACAGGAATTAGTGCGCTTAGAAACAACGCAAAAAACAACATATAAATCGATTTAAACATCAGTATGAAATTCCTTTATTATGCAAATGCGAACTTGTGATGTGCTCTTATATTAAGCAGCTAAATATTATTCAACACAGTATACGGCGACAGACCCAGAATCGTCTGCTGGGGTTTCTAAATATTCCTTGCTTTGACTTAAGACCGGAACTTAACGGATTCTGTTGCACTTTCCTGAAGGATTTCTTAATTGTGCGACGAAAGTAGATTTTTTTTGCTTAAGCACTTGGTTTTTGTGTGGCATTACCCCATATCCCAGACACGCAAACTTTAACCGTAAAGTTAAATCATCACTCTGTATTTAGGAGAATCAAAATTATGAATATCCGTCCATTACATGACCGCGTCATCATCAAGCGTCTTGAAGCTGAAAGCAAATCAGCTGGTGGTATTGTGCTGACTGGCGCGTCGGCTGAAAAGTCAACTCGTGGTGAAGTGGTTGCAGTAGGCAATGGCCGAATTTTGGAAAATGGCAGTGTCCGTCCTTTAGACGTGAAAGTTGGCGACAAAGTTATTTTCGGTGCTTATGTAGAACGCACTGAAAAAATTGACGGCAAAGAATATGTCATCACGAAAGAAGACAATATTCTGGCTGTAGTCACTGAATAATTTAACGCATTGCATTTATACAGTTAAACAAATTTAAGGAATTCGAAAATGGCAGCAAAAGACGTACGTTTTGGCGATGATGCTCGTAATAAGATGCTCAGAGGCGTCAATATTTTAGCAAACGCAGTACGCGTGACTTTAGGTCCTAAAGGCCGCAACGTGATTTTAGATAAATCATTTGGCGCACCAATGATCACCAAAGATGGTGTTTCAGTGGCTAAAGAAATCGAACTAGAAGACAAGTTCGAAAATATGGGCGCGCAAATGGTGAAAGAAGTTGCTTCTAAAGCTAATGACGAAGCTGGTGACGGTACAACTACTGCAACAGTATTAGCGCAAAACATCATCAACGAAGGTGTGAAAGCGGTTGCTGCCGGCATGAATCCAATGGATTTAAAACGCGGTATCGACAAAGCGGTAATTGCGGCAGTTGCTGAATTAAAAGCGCTGTCACAACCATGTGCTGACACTAAAGCTATCGCGCAAGTTGGTACTATTTCTGCAAACTCTGACGACGAAATCGGTCAGATCATCGCAAGCGCCATGGATAAAGTGGGCAAAGAAGGCGTGATCACAGTTGAAGAAGGTCAAGGCTTAGCAAACGAATTAGCAGTTGTTGAAGGTATGCAGTTTGATCGCGGTTACTTGTCTCCATATTTCATCAACAACGCTGAAGCTGGCCAAGTTGAATTAGACAACCCGTTCATCCTGACTGTTGATAAGAAAATCAGCAATATTCGCGAATTGTTGCCGGTGTTAGAAGGCGCTGCTAAGTCTGGCAAACCATTGCTGATTATCGCTGAAGATTTAGAAGGCGAAGCGTTAGCGACTTTAGTCGTTAACAACATGCGCGGTATTGTGAAAGTCTCTGCGGTTAAAGCGCCTGGCTTTGGTGACCGTCGTAAAGCAATGCTGCAAGACATCGCGGTTTTAACTGGTGGTGTAGTGATTTCTGAAGAAATCGGCATGGAACTAGAAAAAGCCACGCTGGATGATTTAGGTACTGCTAAACGTGTTGTTATCACTAAAGATAATACCACTATCATCGACGGTGCTGGCGCGCAAGAAGCCATTGACGGTCGTGTGAAGCAAATTCGCCAACAAGTTGAAGATGCAACTTCTGACTACGATAAAGAGAAGTTACAAGAGCGTTTAGCGAAATTGGCTGGCGGTGTAGCGGTAATTAAAGTCGGTGCTGCTACTGAAATCGAAATGAAAGAGAAAAAACACCGCGTAGAAGATGCATTACATGCAACTCGCGCTGCAGTTGAAGAAGGCGTGGTACCTGGCGGTGGTGTGGCGTTAGTGCGCGTTGCTGCGAAGTTAGTAGACTTACGCGGTGCTAACGAAGATCAAAACCACGGTATCAAAATCGCATTACGTGCAATGGAAGCACCACTGCGTCAAATCGTTGATAACGCAGGTGAAGAGCCATCAGTGGTCGTGAACAACGTGAAAGCAGGTGAGGGTAACTACGGTTACAACGCTGCGACTGATGTTTATGGCGATATGTTGGAAATGGGTATCCTAGACCCAACTAAAGTAACTCGCTCAGCACTGCAATTTGCAGCGTCAATTGGTTCATTAATGATCACAACTGAAGCGATGATTACCGAACTGCCGAAGAAAGATGCTCCTGCAATGCCTGATATGGGCGGCATGGGTGGCATGGGCGGCATGATGTAACTTGTTGCTAGTTAAATGAAAACGGCAGCTTCGGCTGCCGTTTTTGTTTGTCGAGTCGTATCTGTTGGTTAATGCATCTAAGCGCAGAGCATGCTATGTTAGAGGTTAAATAATCTTGAACAACCCATGCCATTATCTTACAAATGTCTAAGTTATGTCAGTTTGCCATTACAACTGCACACATTTTTCGACATTTCTCGACGGTGCAAATCGGGGGAACAGGTTATAGTATCGTTGTCTTACCGAAATGATTCAGAGTAAGACTGTCGTTTGAAGGAGAACTAACATGCGTAAACTTGCAATATTGCTCGCTCTTTTCACTTTAACTGCACAGGCATCGACCCCGACTGCTGCTGAGGTTAAAGTCGCATGGCAACATCCAGAAAAATATACGGATATTCGTCCATCCAATGGAACTAAAGCCGCTTATCAAAAACAAGTAATCACAGCCTTTGATAAGATTTGGGCGGATTTTGCCACCAAACTTCCGGCTGGTTACCGGTTAGAAGTGACCATTAAAGATTTAGATTTAGCGGGTGATGTGAACCCAATGTTTCGAATGGACCACAACGATATTCGTGTGGTTAAAGACATTTATTTCCCGCGGATGAATTTGGATTACGTCTTGTTTGACGAAAACAAACAACAAGTTGCCGCAGGCCAAGATGAGAAAATCAAAGACATGGGTTTTATGATGTCTACACCATCAGGCTATAGCCGTCGGGAATTTGCTTATGAAGCTGAGATGCTGAAAAAGTGGTTCAACCGCAATATAGTGCCAAAACTACCTGCTACATCCCAGCCAAAGTAGCACTATAACAAACTGGCAATTTTCTGATAAATTGCCAGTGCTTCTTCCCGAGATAATTGCCCGCTACTGGCTGCTCTGCCGATTGAACTGCTCACTTTTACCGAATCGTTTTTACTGACGTCTTCGTTTGGCGGCGAATTTGGCGCTGGCGGCTGAATCGCATTAATCGGCTGTTGCTTTATTAAGTTTGTGGCCTGTGTGTTGATAGTACTCTCAGCAACCGATGTTTTGGTTGTTGACGCGTTATTAGGCGATTTACTCGCGGCACGGGCGATATCTGCGGATACCGTCACAGATGTCAAATTCATGATAGCCTCCCTGAACGTGCAGCCTAATCAATCACTAAGCTCAAAATAGCGAAAAAGCCAGTTCGCGCCCGCCTATTTATCTCTCAAGTGTAGTTTATTTTTGCAACGCTGTACGAAAATCAGCCAGAGTTTGATGAAGCTGTTTTAATTGCTTTACCAGTAATTCTAAGGTTGCCGTATTAAATTGTTGCGTTTGACGAATTGCGGCTACTAATTCAGCACTTTCAGTTAAGTAAGGCATGAAGCGATTGCTATCGGCTTGGAAAGCGCCACCAGCGGGGAAGATTCTTTGGTACTTACCATGCCCTTGCTGCTGCAATTGTTCAAGCATCAGATCGGCATCTAAAGCTTTACGGTAAAGCTCTTTCAGATTGGCATCGAGTTGATTTAATAGTTGTTCCATTATAAAACCTTGTGTGCTGCAAATTGGTCATTATGCCACAGCAGCGAATAACCCGCAGCATCTGCAATGATGGCGACGTCAGCAGTGTTTTAATTTTTAACGCGCTCTGTTCTATTTATAGGGGAATTGTTATATCATATCAACTCAGCAGCGTAGGGGTTACACACATGTTTCACAGCATCAGAACAGCGATGGACAAAGTAGGGATTGCCGTTACATCCTTATGCGCTATCCATTGCATCATGTTGCCTGTGTTATTGCCGGTATTGCCTTTGCTGGGACTGACATCAACGCACAACCATGCCTTTGAACGAATTATCCTGCTCATTACCATGGTGCTTGGCTTTATCACCTTGTTCGCAGGCTTTCATCGTTATCATCGCAAGCTGTATCCGTTTTATTCGCTGTTTGTCGGTGGTTTTATTTATTGGCAAAAAGATTTGTTAGGGCCTGAATATGAGCATTATGTGCTGATCGTGGGCGCATCATTTGTTGTGCTTGCGCACATTTTGAATCTTCGTCTTTGCAATCAGTGTCATAGCTGCGAAGATCATTAGAAAATCGACCTGTTGGTCAGCTCTGGAACTTCCGTATTCACCTTGAATTAGTCTGCAAACCAGTTTTGTGCTTCCTGCGGGTAATTGCAAAAAATCCCGTCGACTCCAATCTTCGCTAACTCTCGTGCCTCTCTAGCATCATTAACCGTATACACATAGACTTTGATACCCCGCTGATGGGCATCGTTAATCAGTTCGGCATCAACAAAACCACGATCACAATTCAAACAGCAGGCGTCAAGTTGGCTGGCTATTGCCGCATTATCCAATGGGCGGTGGGCTATTAACACACCTAGCGCTAGGGTTGAGTGCAGTTTACGAAGTTGCTGCAGCAGTCGATGATTAAATGAAGAAACTACAATGGACGCTAAATCGAGTTGTAATTCTTGTTGGGCTTTTGCCAGCAAGGCAATTAACAACTCTGCGGTATCAGCGCCTTTCAGTTCGATATTGAGCACTACTTTATTGGCGACGAGTTGCAGTACCTGCCAAAGCGTTGGCACAGATTCACCGCGGCCGGCATCTAATGCTGACAGTGACTCCAGCGTATGATCTTCAAGATTGCCTTCGCCATTTGTCGTGCGCGCTAACTGGCGGTCATGAATAACCACCAGTTGGTTTTGCAGGGCATAGACGTCAAGCTCAATTGCCTTACATTGTGCATCTAACGCGGCTTGAAAAGCCATCAAGGTATTTTCTGGGAAATGACCGCTGATCCCACGATGCGCAAATATCAGCATGTCATCTCCTTTACCACGACGTTGCGTGGGAAATTTGTCCGCTTAGTTAGGTACTTTCTCAGCAAAAGCACTTCCCATGCGAGTAACAGAACCAGGATAGTTGTTTGGCAAAAACTCCACCGCATCCGCAGCAAAAGTTAATACGACGGTTGAACCTAACTTAAAGCGTCCCATTTCCGCACCTTTTGCCAGGTGCACCGCATTTGGGCCAGATTCAGGATACTGCCAACGGAAGACGTCTTTGCCGCGAGGCGGTGTGACAGTACCTGCCCACACCGTTTCAATACTTGCCACAATAGTAGCACCAACCAGCACTAACGCCATTGGACCGACTTCAGTGTCGAAAATGGTTACGACGCGTTCGTTGCGAGCAAACAGACCTGGCACATTTTCAGCGGTCAGCGGATTTACCGAGAATAATTCACCTGGGACATAAATCATTTCTCGTAAGGTACCAGCGATCGGCATATGAATGCGGTGGTAATCTTTTGGTGCCAGATAAATGCAGGCAAATTGGCCGTTTTTGTAAGGCGCTGCAGTTAGGTCGTCACCGCCAAGCAATGCTTGTAATGAATAATAATGCCCTTTCGCTTGAATCAATTGGTCACCCTCAATCGCGCCTAGTTGGCTAACTGCGCCATCTACAGGGTGGGCCAACATATTGTCGTCCTGAACAATTGGACGCATGCCATCTTTGAGCGGGCGAGTAAAGAATTCATTGAAGCTGCGATAATCACTGGCATTTTCTTGCTTGGCTTCCGCCATATTAATGCCATAGCTTTTGATAAATAGCTTAATCAAGCCGTGGGTGATGAAACCTAATTTAGCTGCAGCCAAAAGCCCCACTAATCGAGAAATCAGGTGTTTTGGAAGAATATATTGCAGCGTGATTTTAACTTGATCCATAAGTTGGATACCCTCGTTGTTTACATGTAATTTGGTTTGTCCTGCGCCATACTCAGCAGGATTTTGTGATAGTTTTCCAGGCGTTCAGCTGAAATTTCACCAATTTCAACCGCATGATGTAGCGCACAGCCAGGATCTGTCTGGTGCTTACAATCACGAAATTTGCAACGCCCAGCCCACTGACGAAATTCTTTAAAGCCCCATAACACTTCATCTGGTTGTAAGTGCCATAACGCAAACTCACGGATCCCTGGGGAGTCAATCAATTCACCGCCATCAGGCAAATGATATAACCGCGCAACTGTAGTCGTATGCTGACCCAATCCGGAAACATCAGAAACTTCTTGCGTGGTCACGGCAATTTCTGGCATTAAATTATTAACCAATGACGATTTACCAACGCCCGATTGGCCAACGAAAATACTAGTACCTGACTGCAAATAGGCGTCAAGCTGCGCCATCCCTTCGCCAGTTTTGGCACTTAAGAGCAAGATATCGTAACCAATTTTCCGATAAATTTGCAGTTGCTCGTCAACTGCCGCTCGCTGCTCTGTCGTTAATAAATCGATTTTATTCAGTAATAACAGCGGTTTAATTTGCATTGCTTCGGCAGCAACTAAATAACGGTCGATGATATTGAGCGAAAGGCTTGGCAATACTGCTGAGACAATAATCAATAAATCAATATTCGCGGCAACAGGTTTAAGGCCGTCATAAAAATCAGGTCGACTCAGCACTGAACTACGTTCGTGCACAGCTTCAATGACACCATCAATAGTACCTTGGCTTTGCAAGGCTCTGCGCCATACAACGCGGTCGCCGCAAACCAGTGAGTTAATGGTACGTCTTAAATTACAACGCACTATAGTGCCATCGGCGGACTCGACGTCGGCATGTTGGCCAAATCGACTGATCACAAGCCCTGGCTCGGCATCGCCAAATTGCGCATGCTCAAGCTGTTGTTCGGCTTTCGCGGCTTTTTGCGCAAGTCTATCTAAGCGCTTTTGTTGGTTGCCGGCGATGCGATCGTTTTGTCGCTGACTAAGATGTTTCTTTTTGGTCACTCTAACTCGATGGCCCTGCTGGGCGTTTTCCTGTTGGCGTAAGGCGTAGTATGATACTAGCATTCAATGAACTTACAAAGTGTCAAAGCAAAAGGGGCCAAAGATGGCGTTAAATGAGAACAATCTAGTGTGGATCGATTTAGAGATGACAGGACTTGAACCTGATGTCGATGTCATTCTGGAGATGGCTACAATTGTTACTGACAGTAACTTAAATGTGCTGGCGGAAGGTCCAACATTTGCGATTAAAACGCCAGACGAGGTTCTCGACACCATGAGCGCTTGGTGTATTGAACAACATGGCAAAAGTGGTTTAACCCAACGATGCCGAGATAGTCAGACTGATTTAGATGCAGCGGTGGAGCAGACCATCGCGTTTTTAAGTCAATATGTTCCAGCAGGAAAGTCGCCAATGTGCGGCAATAGCATCGGTCAAGATCGCCGGTTTTTAGTAAAATATGCGCCAAAACTGGAAAGCTTTTTTCACTATCGCAATCTAGACGTCAGCACAGTTAAAGAATTGGCAAAACGTTGGAATCCGGCAGTAACTAAATTGGTTAATAAATCATCAAGTCACTTGGCGTTAGATGATATTCGCGACTCAATTGCTGAATTAGTCACCTATCGCGCGCATTTTTTCCGTTTACCTGAATAAAATGCTTGCAAAGACTGAGTGATTTTGTAAAATGCGCCCCGCTCGGTAACAAAGTTAAAGCAATGAATCTTGGTTACTTAGCGGTGTGAATATAGGAAGCGGGCATAGCTCAGTTGGTAGAGCGCTACCTTGCCAAGGTCGAGGTCACGAGTTCGAGTCTCGTTGCCCGCTCCAAGTGTTTAAAAGAACCAGTCAAAACATTCCTTCTAGAACAAAATCATTCTGCTGACTTCAGCGGATTCGCAATCTAATAATATTCAGACAAAAACTTGCTGCTAATCCTTCAAACTGCTAACTTTGCCTTTTTCAAATCAGGTAAGACCAGTATGCAAGCGCAAAATAAACTTAGCCGTTTAGTTCAATCCGTAGAAAAAGCCCCGGCTTTTTGTCGCAGTTGGTTACTCAGTCAAATTTTCGGTCGAACCATTAAGTTCGCAGGCACGGCAGGGGTTCGGGTTGTTTCTTTGGACTTTCAGCAATCGGTGCTCAAACTTGCTAATAAAAAACGCGTGCAAAACCACATTGGCGGTGTGCATGCAGCGGCGATGGCCTTATTGGGTGAGTCAGCGAGTGGTTTTCTGGTAGGCATGCATGTACCTGACGACCGTATTCCGCTTTTAAAATCAATGAATCTTCAGTATGTGAAAAGGGCGACTGGCGATTTAAGTGCGACGGCTCGCTTGAGTGAGACTGAAATCCAAGCAATCCGCAGCACTGAAAAAGGCGAAGTCACCGTCAAAGTCGAACTTCTAGATAGCATTGGCGTTAGCCCGGTGATTGCAGAATTTGTTTGGGCTTGGGTGCCTAAAGTTCGCAAGCCTGCTAATTAGAGCTGCTTGCATGACTGGCAGAGGCAGCTTCAGCCTGTTACAGTAACAGGGTGTTTGTCGTTAGGATCTGCCTAAGTGATTACAGCTTTTCACAAATCTCGTTTAGGGGCGGCCCGCGACGGTGAGTACACACCGAATTGGTTCATCCGCTGGCCGTGGCTCTGGACCAGTGTCTTAGGTGTTTGCATGGCATTGCTGGCGCTGGCAATGCTATCGCAAGAGCGTGCTAAGCAGCTTGAAGCTGAGCGCTATCAACTTTTGCAGTTGCTCAGTATGCGTGCATCCGCGCTAGAAGGGGCCATTCAAACAGGCGTTGTAGCCCTCGAAAATATCCGTAGCGAATTAGTCCTCCATCCCGATTACGATCCAACCGAACTTGACGCTCGAGTAGCGTTATTCTTGGAACACTATCCGCATTTTCGTCATATTGCTGTGGCGCCCGATTTGGTTATTCGTTACATCTATCCGACCAAAGGAAATGAAGCGGCTTTGGGCTTGGATTATCGCACTGTACCTGTGCAATACCGAGCTGTTGAGACCGCGATTAACAAACGCTCTGCAGTGGTTGCTGGCCCAGTCAATTTGGTTCAAGGTGGCACTGGTCTAGTGATCCGCGTGCCAGTTATTCTGCCGGATCAGCAGGTCTGGGGGGTCATAGCTGCCATTATTCCCATGGAGCCGTTGCTACAACAAGCTGGCCTTGCCGAGCTACAACGTGATTATTATTTAGGACTTTCTGGTAAAGATGGTGATGAAAGCCAAACCGAATTGTTCTGGGGAGATATCGAACTGCAGCGTGATTTAGCTGTGACTTCGCCCATTAAACTGCCGGTTGGCCGCTGGTTATTGCATGCTTACCCGCGGCATTCCGAGAGCTGGCGTGATAGCAACTTGCAATTACTTGCATTGGTTGCTTTTACGATAATTTTTCTGGTTTGTGCCGCGGTATTATTATTTTTGCGCTTGATCGGTGAACGAGAACGCGCACTGCATACTTTGGCTTTCCAAGCCAGTTTCGACCCTGTGACGCGTTTACCAAATCGCTCGGTATTTAATGAACAACTCACGTCAGCGATGAAACGTGCGCAAGCTGAGCAAAGTAGTCTAAGTTTGTTTTGCTTAGATTTGGACGAATTTAAACAGGTCAACGAAAGCCTTGGTCATCAGGTCGGTGATGAGTTATTAAAAGCAGTCGCGATACGTCTTAACGCACTGGTGCAGCCTCAGGATATTGTCGCGCGACTTGGGGGCGATGAGTTCGCCGTTTTACGCTTTATTGACCCAAACGCAGAATCAACAGAACAATTCGCTGAGCGCATTGTTGCTGAGTTTCACCAACCCCTTGATATTTCTGGGCGAGCTATTTCAATTAGTTGCAGTATTGGCATCGCACTTTATCCATTAGATGGCCTCACCGCGATTGATTTACTCAAACATGCCGACCGGGCTACCTACGCCGCTAAAGAAATAGGTCGCAACACTTACCATTTTTATGACGCAGCGATGCAAAAAGAAGCCGACCGCTTTGTGTTACTGCATCATGAGATATTAAAAGGTTTAGAGCTCAATCAGTTTTTCTTGGTCTATCAACCAATTTACGATGTGAACACCGGCAAGTTTACCAAATGCGAAGCGCTGGTACGTTGGCAGCATCCTGAGCGTGGGCTGATCTCGCCATTAGACTTTATTGCGGTTGCTGAACGGACGGGGGCTATTCGCCCGCTGGGTCATTTTGTGTTGAAACAAGCATTGGCAGATAGTCAGTTATTCCGCAGACAAGGGCTTGAGCTGCAAATTTCAATTAATCGCAGTAGTCAGGAATTTAATGTGCATCATGTTGCCCAAGAGTGGCTGCTGTCGATTCAACAAGCAGGGCTTGAGTACAATTCAATTATCTTCGAAATTACAGAATCGCTGTTTATGGACAGAATATCCGTACAGCAAAATAATATTTTGGCGCTGCACAGCGAGGGGGTTCAACTCGCTATTGATGACTTTGGTACCGGTTATTCTGCGCTTAATTATCTCAGTCGTTATCCGGTCAACTTTATTAAAATTGATAAAAGTTTTGTCAATGACGTTGATGTACAGGAGCGCGCTCGAGCTTTGGTCGCTGTATTAATTAATATGGCGAAAGTTCTTGATGTTCAAGTTGTGGCAGAAGGTGTAGAGACTGCAGGGCAGTTGGCGGTATTGCAAGAACTTGGTTGTGATTTTATTCAAGGTTATTACTTCAGTAAGCCATTGAAACTGGAAGAATTTGTTAGGTTTCTGCAACAGAAGGTCTAATCATGATCGCATCACCATGCTGTAGAAATTGTTGTTTGAATATGCAAGATGTTTGTATGGGCTGTGGTCGTACTTACCAAGAAATTATTGCGTGGCACAGTGCCGACGATAGCGGCAAGGCGGCAATTTTGGCGGCTGCTGCGCTGCGGCTTCAGCAACAAACATCCTTAGGCATCTCGCGGCAGTCCAACTTGAACAATTCGAATTAGCCGTTGCTGTTGTCGGTTTTGTTCCGCTAGGACATCCGCTTTTTGAAGTTGTTGTGCAATAGCCCAATGAACATGCCGTAACACCATGGAAACGCTATCGCCATCGCTCTGACAGTTTTCAACAAATGAGCGTAAAGCTTTTAAGATTGCTGCTTGATAAGGTGCGTTACCCAGCGCTACGGCAAGATTTCGTTGCCAACGCGCATGGCCAATCCGCCGAATTGCTGAGCCCTCGGTATTGCGCAAAAACGTCTCCTCATTCCAGTCAAATAAGGCTAACAATGATTGGTCTTGCCATTGCGGCCGGCGCTGAAAGTCAGTTTGTGTGGTCAGTGGCGCTTGGCGGTTCACCGGGCATACCAACTGACAATCATCACAGCCATATATTCGATTGCCGATTTTCGCACGAAGTTCTTCTGGAATGTCATCGGCGTGTTCTATGGTCAAATAGCTGATGCATTTTCTGGCATCGACTACATAAGGTGCGACGATAGCGCCAGTTGGACACATGGTTATGCAGGCCACACATTGGCCACAGTCACCATTGATTGGTTGGTCAATCGGTAAGGGCAGATCAACTAACAATTCGCCAAGGAAAAACCAAGAACCCGCCTCTGGGTTTAATAACAGACTATGTTTGCCTATCCAGCCGAGACCTGCTTTTGCCGCGAGCGGACGCTCGAGGACTGGCGCCGAATCAACGAATGGCCTAAAGCCAAATTCGCCAACTTTGTCTTGGATTTGCTTGGCGAGTTGCTGGAGTTTATTGCGCATCAACTTGTGGTAGTCGCGGCCTAAGGCATATCGACTGATATAAGCTTGATCTGCCGCGGCGAGATTGGTGGCGAATCCGGCAGCTTCCGGCAAATAATCTAGTCGAACGCTGATAACACGAAGAGTGCCGGGTTGCAGCTGCTCAGGTCGGCAACGCATAAGCCCATGATTTGCCATGTAAGCCATTTCGCCATGATAACCAGCATCTAGCCACGCTTGAAAACGCGGCTCCTCAACAGTTAAATCGGTATCCGTGATACCACATTGCGAAAACCCGAGCGTTGATGCCCAAGCTTTAATCTGTTCGGTTAATTGCTGCCAATCAACGGCAATCGGATGATTTGAGTGCAACTTGCTTTCAACATGTCGGAGTTTCTGCTGGCAAGCTTAACATAATTCATTAAAAACACCGAGTTTGCCGAGGTTGTCATACGATGGCGTTTGGTATCAGCCGGGGAATTTGATAGCATAGTGCCAGCAAGTCCATTGCGATTTCATCGAAGTTTGGACATACAGAATTTGAGGATGGCATGACGACGTTAGTAGTTGAGCGGCAATTAAATAGTGAAGAAGATACCCAGGCTTTAGGTGCAGAACTTGCGAAAGGTTGCATGCACGGCGGATCCATCTTTTTAAATGGTGATTTAGGCGCAGGGAAGACCACATTTAGTCGTTATTTGTTGCGTGGATTTGGCTATCAAGGCACCGTTAAAAGCCCGACTTATACCTTGGTTGAATCTTATGCCTTGCCGGAATTAACGGTTTACCATTTTGATTTATATCGCTTACGTGATCCCGAAGAACTCGAATTTATGGGGATCCGCGACTATTTTGCGCCAGGTTTTTTATGTTTGGTCGAGTGGCCTGAACGCGGAGCTCCTTTGTTATCTTCGGCTGACATCGACATCCAATTGACGATTTTATCGCCGACCTCTCGCAAAATCACCCTTACCGCTAACTCCGAGCATGGCTTGGCAATGCTCTCAGGAATAATTGCATGATGTTAAGGGTTTTGTTTTGGATCCTCTTCATTTCGATTGGATCCATGCTGCCAGTTTTGGCGAATCAAATCCAAAGCGTTCGGATCTGGCCATCGCCAGATTCAACCCGAGTGGTTTTTGATCTAGCAAGCAAGCCTGAGTTTAGCTTGCAGCCCCGTAAAAACGATGAGTTATTGCTAATCATTGACGATATTGAGTTCACGTCGCTTGGGCAAATGACTGGCGAGTCTGAATTAGTAAAATCGATCAAAATTAGACGCTTGAGTGACAAAAAAGTAGGTGTAGCCATTAGCCTAGCCGGCACTTCCGCGGAAAAAGCCTTTTATTTAATGCCAACTGACCGCTATGGTCATCGGTTAGTAGTTGATTTGACCAACGCCACTAGACCAGATACCCAACCAGTTGAAGTTAAAACAATACCGAGAGAAGGCAGAGATATCATCATCGCTATCGATGCTGGCCATGGAGGTCACGATCCCGGCGCCGTTGGGCTTAAAGGAACTTACGAAAAGCATGTGACCATGGCGATTGCACAAAAGTTAAAGGCGCTGATTGATAAAGAGCCGGGCTTTCAAGCGCAGATGACTCGCAGCAGCGACTACTATATTTATCCGAGTAAACGTCCAGAGTTGGCCCGTAATAAAAAGGCTGATTTATTGGTTTCTATTCACGCGGATGCTGCAGAAAATCGCAAAGCCAGTGGTGCCTCGGTCTGGATTTTATCCTTGCGTCGTGCGACTACTGAAGTGGGGCGAATGTTAGAGCAGACCGAACAGCATTCAGAGTTGCTCGGCGGAGTTGCTGAGGTTATCAAAGATTCCGATAGTGAAAGGTATTTCAACCAGACCGTATTAGATTTGCAGATGCAGCATTCCATGGGCACTGGATTTGATGTCGCCAAAGCTGTGTTAGTAGAATTGGGACGAGTTACTAAGCTGCATAAAAAAGATCCACAATCTGCCAGTTTGGGCGTATTAAAAGCCCCAGACATTCCGTCTATTTTGGTCGAGACCGGTTATATTTCGAACGTGTCTGAAGAGCAAAAACTAAAGTCGGCAGCCCATCAGCAAAAGTTAGCTAATGCGCTGTTTAAAGCTCTCAAAGGATACTTCCATCGCAATCCTCCAGCTGACAGCAAATTTGCTAAAGGCTCAAGAGCAGGTGCGCAGCCTAGGGTGACTACGCAAACTAAGCGTGCTGAAGTAACACAAGCTGAACCTGAGCTCGCGATTGATGAGTTGCCAGAGCCAGAGATGAGCCCAGTATCCAAATCACAAGGGAGCAAGACGCTCGCTAATGGGTTACCAAGCGGCTCACCTTCCGCGAGCCAATTGCCAACGGTTAAAGCGGATTCGATTGCTATTAAAGGACCGACTAAAACTCCTACGAAACCAGCAAAAACGGTGATTGCAGAAAGCAAAGCGAAGTCACAGAATGTCGTTTTGCATAAAGTGAAATCAGGCGATTCTTTATCGCGGTTGGCGAAAAAATATGGGGTGAGTATGGCGGAGCTACGTAGCTTTAATCGGTTAAAGTCTGACAACATCCAAATCGGTCAGACCTTAAAGATCCCGACCAAATGACTATCCGCATTTTATCGCCGCAACTTGCCAACCAAATTGCGGCAGGCGAGGTCGTAGAACGGCCAGCCTCTGTGGTGAAAGAGCTAGTAGAAAACAGTCTTGATGCTGGTGCGACAGCTATCACCATCGACATTGAAAAAGGTGGCAGCAAGCTCATCCGAATTCGTGATAATGGCTGTGGTATAAGTAAAGATGAACTTGAGTTGGCATTAAGTCGGCATGCCACCAGTAAAATCCATCAACTTGAGGATTTGGAGCAAATTCTGTCGCTCGGATTTCGCGGCGAGGCGCTAGCCAGCATTAGCTCTGTTTCAAGGTTAACACTGACCTCCAAACCAGCTACGCAAGAATCGGCGTGGCAGGCAATAGCCGAAGGTCGGGATATGCAAGTGACCATTAAACCAGCTGCGCATCCCAATGGCACTAGTATTGATGTAGTCGATTTGTTTTTTAACACTCCTGCACGTCGTCGCTTTTTACGCAGTGAAAAAACTGAGTTTGCGCATATTGATGAGCTAATCAAACGGTTAGCGCTTAGTCGCTTTGATGTGCAATGGACACTGACCCATAACGGTCAAGCCGTTCGCCAATTAAAAGCGGCACAGGATCAAAATACTAAAGAAAAGCGTCTGCTTGCGCTTTGTGGCCGGCAATTCATGGCCAATGCGGTGTTTGTTGAAAGTAGCTATGACGACATGCATTTATCCGGCTGGGTGATGGCAGGTCACGCTTGCCAAGCGCAAAGTCCGGCCCAATATTGCTATGTCAACGGTCGAATGATGCGAGACAAGTTGCTAAACCACGCGATCCGGCAAGCCTATGGCGAAGCATTTCCGTTGTCGTTACAACCGGCTTTTGTGCTCTACCTCGACATTAATCCGCGGCAGGTTGACGTCAATGTTCATCCTGCAAAGCACGAAGTTCGCTTTCATCAGGCGCGCTTAGTCCATGATTTTGTAGTGAGCGTGCTTGCGCAAGCATTGGCTCAGACTCTAGGTTTCAGCCAAACAACTTTGGACGAACCAAGCTATACGCCAAGCAGTATTGAATCAGGAACCTCGGTGTTGACTGTAAATGATCAACCGGAGACTCCAAAGGAATGGCGCAGTGCTGGCACCAGCTCTAGTTATCAGGGATATCGGCCAACTAATGCATCTAGCCAAAGTTATGCATGGCCAGCGCTTTATGCACGCTCAGATTTGCCGACTGAACCATCAGCTGCTTCGCCATCAGCTGCTTCGCCGTCTGCAGCTTCGCTGTCTGAAGTCGGGTCACCAGTGGTTAGCGAAGTTCGGCAATTAGCTCCGGAAGCGCTAATGCCTATAGCTAGTGGCTTGCAGTGGCTCGATAATTTAACCGCAGTGATGGTAGAACAAGAGACGCTGTGGTTGATTGATATAGCTGCAAGTGTCAGCAAAGCATGGGCGAATAACCCTTTAGCAAGCAGCGCATTGTTATTGCCGTTACGTCTGCCATTACAACCAAAAGAGCAAGCGTTGTTGTTGGACAAAGCAGAGCTGCTTGCGCTATCGGGTTTTGATTTTTTGGTTAAAAACCAAGTGCTTATTGTTCGCGCGCTGCCATCGCCTTTGTTATCAAGCCCTGTTAGCCAATGGTTACCATTATGGTGGGAGACTTGGCAGCCATCGATGTCAGCCTCCGCAATGTTAGCAGCTTTGCTAGAATTAGGGCTTCGTGAAGGCTGGCTAATCGGCGCGCAATTGGTTCCGCTCTTTGCGTCAACCTTGCCAGATGCATGGCAAAAGGTCGCGGTTGATTGGCGTAGCATCATGCAACAAAGGGGAACTCATGACTAAAGCTCCGGTAATTTGCCTCATGGGGCCTACGGCCTCGGGTAAAACAGCATTGGCGATAGAGTTAGTGCAACACGCGAATGCTGAAATAATCAGTGTTGATAGTGCTTTAGTTTATCGTGGCATGGATATCGGCACCGCCAAGCCTACTCAGGCAGAGCTTGCGATTGCTCCACATCATTTGATCGATATTTTAGACCCGGCCGTAGCTTATTCAGCTGCCGATTTTCGCCAAGATGCTTTGGCATTAATCGCAGATATTCATAGTCGAGGTAAAATTCCACTGCTTGTCGGTGGAACTATGTTATATTTCAAAGCCTTAATTGATGGGATTTCCGAACTGCCAGAGGCAGACCCAGTGATTCGAGCCGCGATTGAAGCCCAAGCCGCACAATTTGGATGGGAAACACTTCATCGCGAGTTGGCTAGTTATGATCCAGTTTCTGCGGCGAGGATCCACCCGAATGATCCACAACGTATAAATCGTGCAGTAGAGGTGTATAGGTTAACTGGTCGCAGTATGACAGAGTTAACTCAAGATAAAGGGGAACCTTTTCCATACCACGCTTGTCAATTTGCCATTGCGCCAACTGAACGAGCAGTATTGCATGAACGGATCGCTCTAAGGTTCCAGCAGATGCTCGCACAAGGGTTTGAAGAAGAGGTTAGGTTATTAAAGCAACGTCCTGATTTGCATGCAGACTTACCTTCGGTGCGTTGTGTTGGTTATCGGCAAATGTGGGATCATCTGGACGGGCTAGTGAGTTATGACGAGATGGTGTATCGTGGTATTGCCGCAACACGCCAATTGGCTAAACGACAATTGACTTGGCTACGCAGTTGGCAGGACTTGACCTGGCTGAAAAGTGAAGGAAGTGTCAAAGAAAACTTGCAAGCTGTTTTATCTTCGCTACGCTAAGTGTGTGAAGAAAAAAATCGTTATTTAACGACTTGAAAATAATAATATAATCCATATATCAAGAATCAGAACTAAGAAAAAGGAAAGCGGCACATGGCAAAGGGCCAATCTTTACAAGACCCATTTTTAAACACCTTACGGCGGGAACGTATTCCAGTTTCCATTTATCTGGTGAATGGGATCAAATTACAAGGTCAAATCGAGTCTTTTGACCAATTCGTGATTTTGTTGAAAAACACAGTCAGTCAGATGGTTTACAAACATGCCATCTCTACAGTCGTGCCAGCACGTGCAGTAAATACTATGGCTAGCCATGGTGGTACTGGCTCTGACATGGATGAAATGGAATAGCCGAAAAAGGATTAAATCGCTTGTTTGAGCGCGATACTATGGCTGAGCAGGCGATCCTTGTGCATATCTATTTTCCACAAGAGAGCGCTTGCGAAGATTTGCAAGAACTGCAGATGTTAGTTTCATCTGCAGGTGTACTCTCTGTGTCTGTGATTACTGCTTCGCGCAGTGCAGCTGATGCTCGATATTTTGTCGGTAGTGGTAAAGCGCAAGAAATTGCGCAGGCTGTTGCTGAGCTGCAAGCTGATGTGGTTATCTTCAACCATAGCCTTTCTCCTGCCCAAACTCGAAATTTGGAACGATTGTTTCAATGTCGAGTTATTGATCGAACTACTTTAATCCTTGATATTTTTGCGCAGCGCGCTCGTAGTTACGAAGGTAAACTACAAGTCGAATTAGCGCAGCTCAAGCATATGTCATCGCGGCTAATTCGTGGTTTTGACAATGAGCGGCAAAAAGGTGGTATCGGCTTACGTGGTCCGGGCGAAACTCAACTTGAAACTGATCGCCGTTTGCTGCGCGATCGTATTTCAGCATTATTACAACGATTAGATAAAGTCGGGCGACAACGAGAAACTGGGCGAAAGGCGCGGCAACGAGCTGAAATTCCAGTGGTTTCTTTGGTTGGTTACACCAATGCCGGCAAATCTACATTGTTTAATCGGTTGACGAGTTCAGAGGTATACGCCGCGGATCAATTGTTCGCAACGCTAGATCCGACGCTAAGACAGGTGCGATTCGCTGAATTTGGTCAGTTAATTTTCGCTGATACAGTTGGTTTTATTCGTCATCTCCCCCATGATCTGGTGGCGGCCTTTAAATCAACATTGCAGGAAAGTCGCGAAGCAGATCTTCAATTGCATGTAATTGATGTTGCGGATCCGCGGATGGACGACAATATCGCGCAAGTACAACATGTCTTGCACGAAATAGAAGCAGATGAGCTATTGCAGCTAAAAGTATTTAATAAGATAGATGCGGTTAATCAGCAACCCAGAGTTGAATATAACGACGAAGGTATGCCGATTGCTGTATATATTTCAGCCCGTGATGGTGTCGGGCTAGAATTGCTGAATCAAGCGATTATTCGTTTGTTATCAGATAGTTTTATGCAAGTGCGTTTATCGTTGCCGCCGACAGAGGGGCAATGGCGGGCGCGCTTTCATGAAGCGGGTTGTATTCAACAGGAGAGCTTTGATGAACAAGGCCATAGTCTGTTGAGGATCGCTTTGCCGAGGGCACAGTGGGACAAACTGCTCAAACTCAGTGATGGCGTGTTAAATCGTTATATTATCGAGCTTTGAGATTTTGATACATTAACCTTAACTCTTACAGTAATAACGGAGTGAAGTATGGCTTGGAATGAGCCGGGCAATAACGGCAAGAATAATGACCCTTGGAAACAAGGTGGTCGTAATCAGGGCCCGCCCGATTTAGATGAAGTGCTACGGAATTTGAGCAAAAAACTCGGTGGTATCTTTGGTGGCAACAATAATAGCAGTCCAAGCGAAAGCAATGGCGGCGCAGCGGGCTTAGTGTTTGTCCTGCTTGCTCTTGCATTGGTGTGGGCTGGTTCTGGTATTTACACTATCAAAGAATCTGAGCGAGCCTTAGTGCTGCGCTTAGGCCAATATAGCCACGAAGAAATGCCTGGCTTACGTTGGAAACCAACCTTTATTGATGAAGTCATTAAAGTTGATGTCAGCTCTGTAGAAACGTTAAAAACTGACGGCTTCATGCTGACTCAAGACCAAAACTTGGTGCGAGTAACTTTTGAAGTGCAATACCGTATTGCCGATCCTCGTTTGTACAAGTTTTCTGTGACTGATGCCGACAATAGTTTGCGTCAAGCCACCGATGCTGCACTGCGTTATGTAGTTGGCCACTCTTTAATGGATGATGTGCTAACCAAAGGTCGTGAGTTAGTTCGTCAAAACACTCGAGTTGAGCTGGAAAATATCATCAAGCCATACAACTTGGGTTTGCAAATCGTTGATGTGAACTTCCGTGACGCGCGTCCGCCAGAAGAAGTGAAAGATTCATTTGACGATGCCATCGCTGCGCAAGAAGACGAACAACGCTATATCCAAGAAGCGCAGGCTTATGCTCGTGCTAAAGAGCCTGAAGCTCGTGGTCGCGTCAACCGCGTCATGCAAGAAGCTGAAGCTTACAAACAACAGTCGCAATTAAAAGCGCAAGGTGAAGTTGCTCGTTTCGAAAAACTGTTACCTGAATACATCGCTTCACCGCAAGTTACGCGGGAACGCTTGTATTTAGAAACCATGGAACAGGTATACGGCAATACTTCGAAAGTGTTAGTTGATGTGAAAAATGGCAATAACATGATGTATTTGCCTTTGGATAAAATGATGAATCAAAGCGGAAGCGCAGCTAGCGCGTCGCAAACGTCTGCTGAACCTCGCATGGTATTACCAGAGAGTCAGACTGACGTGCGTTCGTCATCGCCAAGACCGGACAGTGGCCGTGGTGGGAGGGGGAACTAATGCGTAATTTATTGTTAGTACTAATTGTTTTATCAGCAATCATTGGTGTGTCATCGGTGTTTGTAGTGCAAGAAGGCCAGCGTGGCATTCTGTTCACTTTCAGTAAAATCCAGCGTGACGCTGCTGGTGGCGTTGTCGTCTTTGAACCAGGCATGCATTTCAAGGTTCCGTTTGTTGAATCGGTAAGAATGTTGGATGCTCGGGTGCAAACCCTAGACGAACCGACTGCAGATCGTTTTGTAACGGCAGAAAAGAAAGACTTGTTGGTTGATAGCTATGTGAAATGGCGTATCAAAGATTTCGGGAAGTATTTCTTAGCAACTACGGCAAACACCGCAAGAGCTGAGACATTGTTAAAGCAATATATTAACAATGGTTTACGTACTGAGTTCGGTACACGCACGATTTCACAGATTGTTTCAGGTGAACGCACCGAATTAATGTCACAAGCATTGAAACAAGCCGGTAAATCTTCTGAAGAAATTGGTGTAGAAATCCTTGACGTTCGCGTGAAGAAAATCAACTTACCTGATGAAATCAGTGCGAATATTTTCCAACGGATGCGTGCAGAACGTACTGCCGTAGCGAAAGAGCACCGTGCTCGTGGTATGGAGAAATCTGAGATTATCCGTGCAGACGTCGACGCTAAAGTTACAGTTATGGTTGCTGAAGCAGAACGTAATTCACGGACAACTCGCGGTGAAGGTGATGCATTAGCGGCAAAAGTGTATGCGGAAGCTTACAACAAGAATGCTGAATTCTTTAGCTTTGTTAGAAGCTTAGAAGCCTACAACAGAAGCTTTAACAGCAAGTCTGATATCTTGGTAGTGCAGCCTGATAGCGAATTCTTCCAGTATATGAAAGCGCCAATTAAACGTTAATATTGGTGTATATAAAAAAGGCCCTGCGGGGCCTTTTTGCTATCCATAGGTTTTCATTTTTTAGGTTTTCATTTTTAGCGAAGCAAATAAGAGTGGGTATCCATGAGTTTTAAGCAGTTTTATCGAGGTTTCCTCGCGGCAAATCCTAATGTGCAGCATTACGCCTGTCATTCACACCACTATTGGCCAGATGTCACCCGCGACGCTGTTTTGCGTTACTGGGATGATTCCGCGCGGTTGGTTGATGACAAGTGGGAGCATATTTTGGGCTTGGAAGTGCCTGCGGTACAGCAGCTTATTGCCAATGAGCTCAAGCTTAAAAATCCGGCTCAACTGGTTTTTGCAAGCAATACCCACGAGTTGTTATTTCGGTTGCTTACCGCTTTTTCATGGAACAATGGCTTAAAAGTACTGACGACGGACAGCGAATTTCACAGTTTTAGTCGTCAGATCGCTCGGTTGGGTGAAGAGTCGAATATCGAAGTGGTGCGAGTTGCCACCGAACCTTTTGCGAACTTTCCTGAACGATTTGTCGAAGCAGCTGCCGCCCTGCAGCCGGATTTAGTCTTTGTCAGTCACGTATTTTTCAATTCAGGTGTAGCCGTACCTGATTTAACAAGCTTGGTTAATACGGTTGCCGAAGCTTGTAAAGCAACAATAGCGGTTGATGGATACCATGGTTTTATGGCTATTCCAACTGACCTGTCGAGCCTTGAGGGCCGCATTTTTTATCTTGCAGGTTCTTATAAATATGCGCAGGGCGGAGAGGGCTGCTGCTTTATGCTAGTGCCGGAGCACAACAACTTCCGACCAATTTACACCGGTTGGTTTGCCGAGTTCGGTGCTTTGTCGGCAGCGAAATCTGGCGCAGTCCAATACAGCAAAGATGGTTATCAGTTTGCCGGTGCCACTATGGACTTTACTGCGTTATATCGACTGCGGGCAGTGCTGGATCTCTATCAACAAGAGCAAATCAGTACAGCACAGGTGCATCAACATGTGCAAAGCTTGCAACAACATTTTTTGCAAAGTCTGGATGAAATCGCTCACCCATGGTTGAATCGACAGAGTTTGCTGCAGAACTTTCAAGCTGACCACGGCCACTTTCTAACATTTCGTGGTCCATCTGCAGAGGCTGTCGCTGCATTAAGTCAGTTTTTGGCCACACATCAAATTAAAACTGATTATCGCGGTGATCGGTTGCGCTTTGGATTCGCGATTTATCATGATATTGACGATATTAAGCTCGCTGCATTAAAAGAGGCTTGAGAATAAAGACAATTTTGTCAGAAAGCAGATCCTCACAACTCAGCGAGTCGACTGTGTTGTTGCGGTTTCTTGCTAGAAATCCAGACGTCTTTTATAGTTTTTTCAGATGAATTATCAATAAATTCAACCAGCTGTGATTTAAGCTGGTTTTTTTTTGCCCCGAACGCTGACCTTTGCCAGTTAATTTGGTAGAATCCACGCCTAATTTTTTTCCATGATGTAGGAACCATGGCCAAGAACGTAGTAGTGCTCGGCACCCAATGGGGTGACGAAGGAAAAGGTAAAATCGTCGATTTATTAACCGACAAGGCAAGTTATGTTGTGCGCTATCAAGGCGGACACAATGCTGGTCATACGTTAGTCATTGATGGTGAGAAAACTGTGCTGCATCTGATCCCATCAGGCATCTTACGTGCAAACGTAAAATGTGTGATTGGTAACGGCGTAGTGTTGTCTCCTGAAGCGTTATTGAAAGAAATGACGATGCTGGAACAACGCGGCGTGCCGGTAAAAGAACGTTTGGTGCTGTCAGAAGCCTGTCCGTTAATTTTACCTTTCCATGTTGCTTTGGACGTTGCTCGTGAGCAAGCCCGTGGTGACAAGAAAATCGGTACTACCGGCCGTGGTATTGGTCCTGCGTATGAAGACAAAGTTGCTCGCCGTTCATTGCGCGTTGGTGATCTATTCAACCCAACTCTGTTTGCTGAAAAACTGAAAACATTGATGGAGTTGCATAACTTCACTCTGACTCAGTATTACAAAGTAGATGCAGTCGACTATCAAACCACTTTAGACAATGCGTTGGCTTTAGCTGACATGTTGAAATCAATGGTTGTTGATGTTACTGATTTACTTGATAAAGCACGCAAAGCTGGCCAAGAGATCATGTTTGAAGGTGCACAGGGCACGCTGCTGGATATCGACCACGGCACATACCCATACGTCACATCTTCAAATACCACCGCAGGTGGCGTTGCCACTGGCGCAGGCTTCGGTCCGCGTTACATTGATTACGTATTAGGCATTGTTAAAGCGTACACCACTCGTGTTGGTTCAGGTCCATTCCCGACAGAACTTGATTGTGAAGTGGGTGAACACTTAGGCGTTAAGGGCCATGAATTTGGCGCGACTACTGGCCGTAAGCGCCGTTGTGGTTGGTTTGATGCCGTTGCCGTTCGTCGTGCTGTGCAGCTGAACAGCATTTCAGGATTTTGCTTAACAAAACTTGATGTGTTAGACGGCTTAACTGAAGTGAAGATTTGTGTTGGTTATCAACAACCTGATGGTTCTGTAACTGATGTACCACCACTTGCAGCCGAAGGCTATGAGTTAGTGACTCCAGTGTATGAAACTATGCCAGGTTGGAATGAAACTACTTTTGGTATCCAGCAATTGGAACAATTACCATTAGCAGCACAGAACTACATCAAACGTCTTGAGCAACTGACTGAAGTGCCTATTGATATTATTTCAACTGGCCCAGATCGTGTACAGACGATTGTTCTGCACCACCCATACGCATAATTTGCTGATAACAAGCATTTATTGAATTCGAAAAACGCTGCTTATGCAGCGTTTTTTTTTGCCAATTTTGGCGTATGAACAGCGATGACCATAAATTTCCAACCAAGCTGGCCTAATTTTTGTATTATAAATTTGCAGGCGAATTGGCTGGATGGGAGACTGAAGTGAAACTGCGGACCTTGGTTACAACTACATTGTTGCTTGGCACAATTTCGCTGCCAGTATTCGCTCAAGAAATGCCTGCCGGCTTGCCGGAAGAACTGCAAGTAGTACAGCTTTACACCCAAGACGAATTGTTGGCTTTGATCAGGCAAAATGCACATCTGAAACGTGTAAAAGATGATGATTGTCAATTAGTTAAAGATATCGAAGCCCGTGCGGATGTGATGAAGTTACCATCCTACCAATTCCTATTTGGCGATATGCTCGCCTATGGAGTTTGTGTGCCGGTTGATATTGAGCGCGGCTGGGACTTAATGAATGCATCGGCACTACAAGGACTCCCTGAAGCATTAGAGCAAATAGGTCGTTATTACCAACAAGGCAAGTTTGTGCAGAAAGATCTGGCAAAAGCTCGCCTCTATTTGCATCAAGCTGGGGCTATGGGTAATCTACCGGCGCAAATCCGCTTAGCTGAATTGTTAGCATCAGGGAACGGTAGCCCGGTTGATATGGAAACTGTGTATCGTTGGTTGCATCATTCGGTAACTGCAGATCCAAATCAGCATGCACGCATTGAAAAGGCCATGGCGCAGCTTGCTAACAAAATGCCTGAGGCAGTGCTAGCAAGGGCAAGAAAAACACTCTGATTGCAATAATTGCTGTATTAAATTTCGGCTATTCGTGAAAAATCAGCTCAAGGCTGTTACACTTGCCGAAGTTTAATAAAGAAGAGTATCAATGACTATCAAAGATCCGCATCTTGCGCGTGAGCAAGAAAAATATGAAAACCCTATCCCAAGCCGGGAATTTATTCTCGAGCATATCAAACAGCGGCAACAACCTGCCTACTTCGAAGAACTTGCAGTTGAACTAAAACTCGATGGCGAAGAAGCATTATTTGCATTAAAGAAACGTCTGCGCGCTATGGAGCGTGATGGGCAGTTGCTGTTTACCAAAACTCGCCGTTATGGCTTGGTGGATGATTTAGATTTAGTAAAAGGCACAGTACTTGGCCATCGCGATGGTTTCGGTTTTTTAAAACGCGAATTAGGCGGCCCAGACTGGTATATCCCGAATTTCGAAATGCAGCGCCTATTGCCAGGTGATGTAGTGCTAGCTAGTGCTGGCGAGATTAAAGGCAAAGACAAAGTTGAAGCCCGCATTGTGCGTGTGTTAACACCTCGAGCTGAGCCTATTGTTGGCCGTTATTTCAAAGATTTCGCATTAGCCGTGGTTGTCCCCGAAGATCCTCGGATCACTCAAGATATCGTGATCCCGCAAGGTGAAGAGGGCGCAGCCCGTCATGGTCAAATTGTTCTAGCGGAAGTGACCTCTCGCCCGTCTAAACGAGTCAATGCAGTCGGTAAGGTTATTGAAGTGCTCGGCGAACATATGGCGCCAGGCATGGAAATTGAAGTCGCCATTCGCAATCATCAAATTCCTCATCAGTTTTCTGATGCAGTATTAAAGCAAGTTGGCCACTATGGCACTGAAGTACCTGCTGAAGCCAAAGCCGGTCGTGTTGATTTAACTAAGATTGGTTTATTAACCATTGACGGCGAAGATGCGCGCGATTTTGACGATGCCGTGTATTGTGAGCGCAAAGACGATGGTGGTTGGCACTTATGGGTCGCCATTGCTGATGTCACGGCGTATGTGCAACCAGATACTGCTTTAGATCGTGAAGCTTTAGAACGCGGTAACTCAGTGTACTTCCCAGATCACGTGGTACCGATGTTGCCAGAGGCGTTATCCAACGGCCTATGCTCATTAAATCCGCATGTTGACCGCCTGTGTTTTGTCGCAGAAATGCATATAAGCCCACAGGGTAAACTTGGCAGCTATAAGTTTTATGAAGCGGTGATGCATTCAACGGCGCGCTTAACTTACAACAAAGTGCATGCAATTTTACAAGGTGATGTTGAGCTTCGCGAGCAATACGCCGCCAATCTGACCAACTTGGACAACCTGTATTCGTTATATCGGCAAATGGCCAAAGTGCGCGGTGAACGTGGTGCCATCGAATTTGAAACTGTGGAAACCCGCTTTATCTTCAATAGCCATCGCAAGATTGAGCAAATTGTGCCGGTGCATCGTAATGAAGCGCACAAGATTATTGAAGAGTGCATGATTTTAGCTAACGTTGCTTCGGCGAATTTTGTCGAAAAACATGAAGCAGCAGCGCTATATCGTGTACATGAGCAACCAGATTCCGACCGTTTTGCCAATTTCAAACGCTTCCTAGCGGAATTGGGGATCACTGCAGATCTGCCGGTTGAACCAACACCACTTGAGCTTAAGCTGTTGTTAGAACGACTCGGTGATCGCCCTGATAAAGAACTGATTGAAACGACTTTATTGCGTTCACTAAAACAAGCGGTTTATCAGCCGGATAACCAAGGTCACTTTGGTTTAGCACTTGAAGCCTACGCGCATTTCACCTCGCCAATTCGCCGTTATCCAGATTTGTTATTGCACCGGGCCATTAAGGCTGTGCTGCATAAACAAGGCAATGCAGTCACTGGACCGCGCGCTTATACGCCGGAGCAAATGGTACCGCTCGGTGAGCAATGTTCGATGACTGAACGTCGGGCTGACGATGCGACCCGCGAAGTCTCGGATTGGCTCAAATGTGAGTACATGCAAGACCACATTGGTGATAGTTTCCCTGGTGTTGTCGCGACTGTCACCAATTTTGGTCTGTTTGTCCGTTTGGTTGATTTGTATATTGAAGGCCTAGTGCATGTGACCTCGTTGCCAAATGATTATTATCATTTTGATACCGAGCGGCAGGTTCTGCTTGGCGAGCACAGCAAGCAAAGTTATCGCATGGGTGATTTGCTTGAAGTGAAAGTGCTGGCAGTAAATCTAGAAGCGCGCAAAATTGACTTAGGCGTTATAGGCTCACCAAAACACGGTGAAGCACGCAAAGTAAGTAGCCGAGCTGTGTATCCAGATGAACGTGGCAGCAAATCTGGTGATAAACCACATAAAAAAGGCCGAGCTATTGCCGACCCAACCCAACGCCCAGGCAAAACCAAAGCCGGTCGGGGCGGAGCCAAAGGTGGCAAGGCGAAAGCGCCTGCGGCTAAAGCTGGCAAAGCCAAAGCACCACGTAAACGCAAATGAGCAAGCTCTGAGTCGACTAATTTGCTAGAATAGACTCAATATGAAAACGCCTGGTGACACCAGGCGTTTTTACGAGCAAAGCGCTTAGTCGTGCATGACTGAGTTATGGCGGCATGACAGCCATTTCTAGCCCAACAAATCAGCCTTTGCTGTCATCAAGATCACAAGACCAAGCGCAGAATATGCTGCGCCAGATAGGAAAAAGTATGAGCACAGATTATGTGTTTGGCATTCACGCGGTTAGCGCCTTTATGGAGCGTGCTCCTGAAGATGTTTTAGAACTGTTTGTATTAAAAGATCGTGAAGATCAGCGCATGCAACCGGTTATTCAACTGGCGCGCAAATCAGGTGTATCGGTGCAATTTTGTAACCGCAAAACCCTGGACGAAAAAGTCGCAGGCGCTCAGCATCAAGGTGTTGTGGCCAAAGCTCGTTTGCATGATGCCGGCGATGAAAGCGATTTAGCGCGAATTGTTGAGCGCGAAGCGGCACCATTTTTGTTGATTCTGGATGGCATCACTGACCCACATAACTTAGGCGCTATTTTACGTAGTGCCGATGCAGCCGGCGTGCATGCGGTGATTGCACCGAAAGACCGTTCGGTTAAATTAACTGCCGTTGTGCGCAAAGTTGCCTGTGGTGCGGCCGAGTCTGTGCCATTTATCAACGTGACCAACCTTGCTCGGACCATCCGCGATTTAAAAGATGCCGGTGTTTGGGTTGTTGGCGCAGCTGGCGAAACTGAAACCACAATTTATCAAGCAAGTTTCAGTGGGCCAATCGCTCTTGCGATGGGCGCGGAAGGCGATGGTTTACGTCGTTTGACCAAAGAATCTTGTGATTCATTAGTAAAAATCCCAATGTTTGGCGCAGTTTCTAGTCTCAATGTATCGGTTGCTACCGGTATTTGCTTATACGAAGCCGTACGTCAACGTCAAAAATAGCCGCTTTTGCGTCTTTGCCACGAATTCCTAGGTAAAGACGCATTAATTGCTTGTTTTCCAGTCGGTCCATCCGTAGAATATGCGACCTTCGACCTACATCCATGTTCCTTGCCTCTATGCGAGTTTGGTCGAGCTCACCCGAGGCTAATTAACCGTAAGGAGCTCCAATGCGTCATTACGAAATCGTGTTTATGGTTCACCCAGATCAGAGTGAACAAGTCCCAGGTATGATCGAACGTTATACTGGTGCTATCAAAGAAGCTGGCGGTTCTATCCACCGTCTGGAAGACTGGGGCCGCCGTCAACTGGCTTACCCAATCGAGAAACTGCACAAAGCACACTATGTTCTGTTGAACGTAGAAGCGCCACAAGCAGTGATCGATGAACTGGAAACTAACTTCCGCTACAACGACGCCGTTCTGCGTAACCTGATCATGCGTACCAACGGTGCAGTGACAGAGCCATCACCAATGGCAAAAGTTCGTGAAGAACGTCGCGACCGCGCTCCACGTGATTCAGAAGAGCAGGTAGCACACGACGAGTAATCTGATGGACAACTGCATGGTCATTACTGGCGTCATTTGTCGCCAACCAGACCGAAGCGAAAGTCCTGCTGGCATTTTGCATATGCATTTAAGTCTGGAACACAGATCGATGCAGCAAGAAGCCGGATTCAACAGAGCCAGTTACGTACGACTTCAAGTCGTTGCAGCAGGTGAGTTGGCCAGACAAAGTCACAATTTGATGCAGGGTAGTGTGGTTAGGGTGACAGGATTTTTAAACCGTCATCAAAATCCGAGCGGTCAAGCAAAGCTTGTCCTCCATGCCCAACGAATTGAAATTTTAAGTTAGGAGAAAGTTCATGGCTCGTTATTTCCGTCGCCGTAAATTCTGCCGTTTCTCTGCCGAAGGCGTGCAAGAGATCGACTACAAAGATACCGCTACTTTAAAAAATTATGTCACTGAAAGTGGCAAAATTGTTCCTAGCCGTATCACTGGTACCAGCGCTAAGTATCAGCGTCAATTAGCTCGCGCCATCAAACGCGCTCGCTACCTGGCTCTGCTGCCGTACAGCGATTCACACGCATAAGCCTGGTTCAACCGATACTGAGAGGATTAATCAATGGATATCATTCTGTTGGATAAAGTTGCTAACCTTGGTGGTTTAGGCGACAAAGTAGTTGTTAAATCTGGTTATGCTCGTAACTTCTTATTCCCACAAGGAAAAGCAGTTCCAGCAACTAAAGCTAACATCGAAAAATTTGAAGCGCGCCGCGCTGAATTAGAAGCCAAATTGGTTGCTAATTTATCTGCTGCGCAAGACCGTGCTGCTAAAGTTGCAGAGCTGGGCGAAGTAACTATCGCTGCTAAAGCTGGTGACGAAGGCAAATTGTTCGGTTCAATCGGTACTCGTGACATTGCTGATGCAATCACTGAAGCCGGTGTAGCTGTAACTAAAGCTGAAGTTAAATTACCAAACGGCACTCTGCGTGACGTTGGTTCATTTGACATCGCTCTGCAATTACACGCTGAAGTTACAGCAACCGTTAAACTGGTTGTTGTTGCTGAGGCTTAATTGCCTGACGGCACAGTGGCGTCGCCACTGTGCCATCTTTATCTCTTCTGCTTGCTCGCTTGTCCTTTACTCATTCCCTAAAAAATTCTAAAACATAAGCCATTTCTGACTGATCCTAGTTCGGAAAAATGCTAGTCTATGCCCATTCCAACTCGGGCTTGTTCGCTCGCATTTAAATACTGGTGTTATGGCTAATCCAAAAGAAAAATATTCCCAAGATAAATATCAAAAAGATAAGTATCAAAAAGACAGCTATCAAAAGGATAG
Organism: Gammaproteobacteria bacterium; assembly: GCA_017302255.1. Classification (GTDB taxonomy): domain Bacteria; phylum Pseudomonadota; class Gammaproteobacteria; order Enterobacterales; family Alteromonadaceae; genus Pararheinheimera. The sequence continues at coordinate 66,236 of JAFLDV010000004.1, forward strand.
CCAAGTCGCAGCCGTGAAAATGCCTCCGCACTCGATTGAAGCAGAACAATCGGTGTTAGGCGGTTTGATGCTTGATAATAACGCCTGGGATAAAGTGGCGGAAAAAGTTGTAGAGCAAGATTTCTATTTGCGTTCGCACCGCTATATTTTCGCTGCCATGAGCAAAATTGCTGAAGCAAACTCGCCGATTGATTTAATCACAGTTTCTGAGTGGTTAGAGCGTAATCAACAACTTGATGATGTTGGTGGCTTTGCATATTTAGGTGAAATTGCCAAAAACACGCCAAGTGCTGCCAACATTCTGGCATATGCCGACATTGTGCGAGAGCGTGCAGTAGTTCGGGATATGATTTCGGTTGCTCATGACATCGCCGACGCTGGTTATGATCCACAAGGGCGTAACAGTGCTGAGCTGCTGGACTTTGCTGAAACCAAAGTATTCAAAATTGCCGAACAACGAGCTAATGCCAACGAAGGTCCAGAGCCGATTAATAGTATCCTCGCGAAAACTATTGATAAAATTGATACTTTATTTCGAAATCCAAGTAATGGCGGCATCACTGGCGTTTCGACCGGCTATCACGATCTCGATAAGATGACCAACGGTATGCAGCCGTCAGATCTGATTATCGTTGCTGCGCGTCCATCGATGGGTAAGACAACATTTGCAATGAATCTCTGCGAACATGCAGCGATTAGTAGTGATAAGCCGGTTCTAATCTTCAGTCTTGAGATGCCGTCAGAACAAATTATGATGCGTATGTTGGCATCACTTGGTCGTATCGATCAAACCAAGGTGCGGACTGGCCAACTCGATGATGAGGATTGGGCGCGTTTGTCATCGGCCATTGAGCTGTTGAACTCCAAAGGTAAAATGTATATCGATGACGCATCTGGTTTAACCCCAACGGAAGTGCGGTCACGCGCGCGTCGTGTAGCGCGTGAGCATGGCGGCTTGTCGATGATCATGGTCGACTATCTTCAATTAATGACGGTGCCAGGCCTTTCTGATAACCGGACTTTAGAAATCGCTGAAATTTCCCGTTCCTTAAAAGCTTTAGCAAAAGAGTTAAAAGTTCCGGTTGTAGCCTTATCACAGCTTAACCGTTCTTTGGAACAACGCGCTGATAAACGACCTGTGAACTCGGACTTGCGGGAATCTGGTTCTATCGAGCAGGATGCCGACTTAATTATGTTTATTTACCGGGATGAGGTTTATCACGAAGACAGTCCGGATAAGGGAACTGCTGAGGTAATCATTGGTAAACAGCGTAACGGCCCAATTGGCCGCATCCGATTGACCTTCCATGGCCGATACTCGCGATTTGATAACTATGCAGGTACTGCGAAATTTGAGGACGAGTATTAATGAGTCGTCGACCGTTAGCGCAAATCAATACTTCAGCGCTGTTGCATAATGTCCAAATCATTCGAGATTTGGCGCCGAATTGCAAGATTTTGGCTGTGCTTAAGGCGAATGCCTACGGCCATGGCTTGTTGGCTGTTGCTGCGCAATTGAAAGATGCTCAGGCATTTGGTGTGGCGCGTATCGATGAAGCGCTAATGTTACGTGCCGGCGGCATAGTCAAACCTATAGTGCTGCTGGAAGGTTTTTTTCACGCCGATGAGTTGTCGCAAATTGTCGCCTCTAATCTACAAGTTGTTGTTCATCACATGGCGCAGGTCGATGCATTAGTTAAAGCAGAGCTTGAATCGCCAATACACGTCTGGCTGAAAATAGACAGTGGTATGCATCGGTTAGGGATTGCACCTGACGATTTTGCTGATGCTTATCAAAAACTTAGTAAAAGCCCTAATGTGTTGCAGCCGATGCGTTTGATGACGCATTTTGCCTGTGCCGATGAACCCGATCATCCTGCAACTCTTCAGCAGTTAGCTGTGTTCAAGCAAACGATTGGCGACGCAATTGGTGAAATCAGTATTGCAAACTCTGCGGGGGTTGTCGGTTGGCCGCAAAGTCATGGCGACTGGATCCGACCCGGACTTGCTTTGTATGGGGTATCGCCGATGACTGCAGGTCGGTCTGCTCAGCATAAACTGCGACCGATGATGACCTTTTCAAGTTCGGTCATCGCGGTGCGTCCAGTGAAAAAAGGTGACGCTGTTGGCTATGGTGCAACTTGGATTGCGCCTCGAGACACTCGGCTGGCGATTGTTGCTATCGGTTATGGTGATGGTTATCCGCGTAACGCTCCTTGTGGAACGCCAGTACTTATTAATGGCGTCCGTTACCCGATCGTTGGCCGTGTTTCTATGGATATGACGACTGTGGATATTGGTGATGCTGAGATTGAGCACGGCGCGCAAGTAGTATTGTGGGGGGAGCAACTTCCGGTCGAGGAGATTGCTGAACTCGTACAAACGATCCCGTATGAATTACTGTGCAATATCACCAGTCGCGTCCAATTTCGGTACATTAGCGACTAGTTAGACTAGCTAAACGCTTGGACCACCAATAAAAAAGCCGGAGATGTCCGGCTTTTTTGGTATTTGCTGTAGCGAACTATTAACCGCCGCCTTGGTTATCGAAGCTAACTTCGATATGCACTTTGCCAAAGTCAGAATCAAACGGCATTAGGATTTTCGGACCATCACATTTATGTGTGATGGTATGGCCTTTTCCAGAAACTACAACTGGTGTTGCCATACTGAATTCATATCCTTTTTCACCAAGGATGCGTTTTGCACCACCGGTGACCATGTTGGTGATTTCGCCAACCATGTCAGTGACTTCTTCATTAATCGTTTTTGGGCGCTCACCTAACATCCGGAACATGATTTCCAGAGCCAAGCTTTCCTCAAAACTTACTGAAAATGAACCCTTAGTTTGTGGACCTATCATCCCAATCAAACCAGAGACATCACCCCGTGCTACTTCATCTTTTTTAATGCGTGGCTGGCCCGGCACAATTGTTGTGTTTGCCATTGTACTTAACACATTGACCAAAGAAGACAAAAATGGATTTATGTACTCAACATTCATTTAATAGACCCACTGTTTCGTTTTGCGTCGCTGCTTCAGACCCTGTTGGTAAGGTTAGGCAGAATTTTCAGAATAAACAAGTCTAGCTCTTTGTTTTTGAGATAGTTTCAGTGTTTTTGTACGCACTCTATGTGTTTTAATCGAAATTTAGCTGCAAATCAACCATGATTTTGACAGTCAGGGCCACATCCGAGACATTTTTTACAAATTCCTCGGGCTTCGATAGTCTGTTGTTTGATAACAAAGCCTTTTTCTACTGCCAAAGCAGTGAACTCACGATGCAGCACGGCAGAATGTAATTCTTCAACATGGCCACATTTTTGGCAAATCAACAATTGAGCAGGATGTTGATGTTCAAAATGATGGCAGAGCAAAAAGGCGTTGCTGGATTCGATTTTGTGAATAAAGCCTTGTTCTGTAAGGAACTCGAGGGCTCGATAAATAGTTGCAGGCTTAGCCGCTGGCTCAGTCGCTTTTAATTGCTCAAGTAGTTCATAAGCACCAACTCCAGCGTGGGTGTTGGCTAATAATCGGAAAACTTTCTCGCGAATCGAGGTGAATCGAGCACCATTTAAGTCACAAATTTGTCGAGCGCGTTGTACGAGCGTTTCGGTAGACATAACCCACGAACCTTATCTTAATGCCAGCTAGGTCAGTGTATCATAGAAAACTTATGCGCTGAGTGGACAAAACCACAGAAAATTGATTGCGTTAAGGGTAAAATGTCCGACTAATTTCTGGAGGATACTGTGGATCATAAATTTTCAATTGCCCCGATGCTGGACTGGACCGATCGGCACTGTCGCTATTTTCACCGAATGCTGAGTCAGCATGCAGTGTTATACACAGAAATGATTACCACAGGAGCATTGATTTATGGTCAGGGTGATTATTTAGCCTTTAATGAAGAAGAGCACCCGGTTGTTGTGCAATTGGGCGGTTCTGATCCAGAGGCTATGGCGAAAAGTGCCTTGATGTGTCAGCAGCGCGGCTATGATGCAATTAATATCAATGTCGGATGCCCATCAGATCGGGTGCAAAATGGCATGTTCGGCGCCTGCTTAATGGCGCAGCCCAAGTTAGTCGCTGAATGTGTCCAGGCGATGCGTTCTGTGGTCGATATCCCGGTGACGGTAAAAACTCGCATCGGCATTGATGACCAAGATAGTTATCAATTTTTGGTGGATTTTGTTGGTACTATCGCGGATGCCGGTTGTCAGGATTTTATCCTTCATGCAAGGAAAGCTTGGCTCTCAGGCCTAAGTCCTAAGGAAAATCGAGAAATTCCACCATTGGATTACCCAAGGGTGTATCAGTTAAAACAAGATTTCCCAGCATTACAAATTGCGCTAAACGGCGGTGTGAAGACCTTGGCAGATTGTCTGACTCACTTGCAACATGTCGATGGGGTGATGGTAGGACGTGAGGCGTACACCAATCCATTATTGTTGGCGCAAGTTGATGCCGCAATTTATGGCGATGGTCGTCAAGTGCCAACGCCGCATCAGGTCGTGCGTGACATGCTGCCTTACATTGAGCAACAAATGACGCAGGGAGCCAGATTCTGGCACATTGCTCGCCATATGTTAGGTATTTTTCAAGGTGTTACTGGTGCTCGGCAGTGGCGCCGCCATCTGAGTGAAGTTGGTCATCTTGGCACAAGTGGTCCGGAAGTGATGCTAGCGGCACTTGCGAAAGTTCCTGAATAGTTGATAACTAAAAAGTGGTGAAATTCGCCACTTTTTAGTTTTATGCTGTTTCGTATGCAATTCGCACGATCCAGTTGTTTTTGTTTAAGTGTTTTAAAATCAATGATTTAAATTCGCTTTTGTAGTTGGCACAGCAATTGAAATAAGGAATATGTCGTTCCGATAAATTCCTAATCAACTGAGGTGTACTATGAAATCTTTAAAAACTACTTTAATCGCTGTTGCCATGCTGACTGTTGCTACTCCATCGATGGCTGCTGAACCGTTTGCGGAATTAACCAACGCTTTGGCCTCTACTATCAGTGCTCAAGTTGTGGAAATGAGCAGTAATTTACAAGCTGAATTAGGCGAGTCTTTAAGTGCAGCTGCGGCTGAATTCGTAAACTCAGCTTCTGAAGTTGCGATAGAAACTGAAGCAACAGTTACTGGGACGAACGCAGAACAAGCTGCGAAGTAAGGAGGCGTTTGATGTTTATCGCTTCTTCTAGTTTATTCGTTTTATTTTTAATGCCAGTCGCCAGTGTGGCCTTGGTCTCGGTAGTGTGGGGCTGGCTTTTTCCGCAAATTGGTATTCCCGTAACAACCCAGGTGTCGTAGTACTGGGTTGTTGTTTTTTATTTTTGCCTCAATTCTCTGCTTTAACTCTAAAAGCTCAAACGCATTTTGCATATCGGCGCTTGAAACTGAGTGTTTAATCTTCTTGATCTGTCGTTAGGCTTTGCAGTTTCCCTTCTATCTTGTTAGCTCAGTAACCATTCAAGTCAGTATTTGCTGGTCAGCAGCATATGAAGAAATTCACTAAAAAATAGCGGAAAAAGCCAAATAATGAGAGGACTTTAGCTGTTGTTTCTGGCGGCCTAAAGTCTGTTTAAAAAGCCTTTTAAAAACAATGATTTATATTTTATTGGGGTTGGCATGTCTTTTGATTGGCTATAGAGGTAAATCAAAAAAACAAGCTGCCACAGGAGGCAATTATGAACAGAAATTCTCATTACGGCTGGTTCTGCAACAAAGCGAATCGTAAAATTTTTGGTGTGTGTTCTGGCCTCGCGGCTTATTACGGACATTCAGTATCTATGGTTCGTATTATTGCGGTATTACTATTATTTGCGTTCCCTGGCTTAACTTTCTTGGCCTATGTTGGTGCTGGTTTGGTATTGCCATCGCGTTATGAACTCTGACAAATGCGTTGCTTCGGTGTAACATTGATGACGAATACTTTTGGAGTCAACAATGCTTAAACCGTTAATCTTGGTGATCGCTGCGTTTGTAAGTAACGCGAATGCTGTCGAGCTACAGATAACTGACACTGCCGTGCGTCAGCCTTTACCAGGGCGCACAGTTAGTGTCGGTTATCTTTCTATTAAAAATACTGAAGCAACGAGTATTCGCCTAGTAAGAGCAAGCAGTAAACAGTTTGGCAATATTGAGCTGCATAACCACAAAATGGTTGATGGCATGATGCAAATGCAGCGCTTGAAAGAGATTGAAATCCCATCGGGCGACACAGTGAAGTTGCAGCCCGGTGGTTTACATTTAATGATGTTTAGACCAGTAGCCACTTTGCAATTAGGCGAAGAGGTTGCAGTTGATCTTCATTGGTCCGATGGTACAGTGCAAACCTATAAAACCAAGGTTGTTGCGGTACCAAAACAGTAACAGGGAGTATTCATGCAAGTGTTTCGTTTGGCGTTAATTGCAACAGGGACTACGGTTTTGTTGGGCTGGGCTGCTGCAGTCTGGTTTAGCAGTGAGCCTGATATTGTGGATATTCGTGAGCATCTTGCGAAAACTGCTCCACCTGGCAAGCCAGTAATTGGCTATGCCACAACTGATACCCTGATTTTTGTCACTGAGACGTTGGTGGATAAACCTGGCGGCTTCATGGCCAATGATGTGTTACCGCCATTTTCGATGATGGACAACATGGCTGCTTGGGAGTTAGGGGCGCTAGAGATGGTCCGCGATATGTCGTTGGCGATGCGGCGTGATTTTAGTCGTTCGCAATCGCAGTCGATGGAAAATGAATTATTAAAGCAGATCCAACCTAAGTTTAATATCGATTACCGAAGCTGGGCCGTGCCGACACCTGAGTCCGAATACAGCGATGCATTGAAATTGTTAAGGGCTTATCGCCAAGCGTTGTCTGATCCGAAAAGTAACGAGCATCAATTTTATGCGCGCGCCGATAATTTACGCGAATGGTTATTAGCGGTTGAAAAACGTTTAGGGAGTTATAGCCAAAGATTGAGTGCAAGCGTCGGGCAAGATCGACTCAATACCGATTTAGCTGGTGATATTTCTGCTCGTCAGTCAACTATCTCTCCCGAAGCTTATATGATGAAGACTAGTTGGTTCCGCATTGATGATGAGTTTTATGAAGCGCGCGGAGCTGCTTGGGCCTTGCTACATTTTTTGAAAGCAGTCGAAGTTGATTTTGCTGATGTGTTAGAACGCAAAAATGCCACGGTGAGTTTGCAGCAAATTATTCGTGAACTTGAGGCGACACAACAAACAGTTTGGTCACCAATGGTATTAAATGGCAGTGGTTTTGGTTTGATGGCGAACCATAGTTTAGTTATGGCAAATTATATTTCTCGTGCCAATGCGGCATTGATTGACCTCTCAGATTTATTATCAAAAGGGTAGTGTGATGAAGTTAAGTTATTTAGTAGCGGTGTTGGCGATTACTGCCGCGACAAATGCAAAAGCAGACGTAGCTGGAGTGACTGCAGGCATAGAAATGTGGCAGGCAGATCCAACTTTAACCGCGGGTGACACTGGCTACGCTCAATCGTTGACGACAGGTGATGAAAACACTACTGCCGTATACGTCGCATTTGAGCATCCAATTCCATTGCTGCCAAATTTAGCCCTACGTCGGCAGAGTTTAGATTTTAGTGGCTCTACAAAGTTAGCTGCTGAGCTTAGATTAGACGGCGTGGCATTTCCGAAGGATACAGTGCTCGACAACCAACTGAAGCTTGCGTATACCGATGCAAGTTTGTATTACGAATTGTTAGACAATGATCTAGTGAGTCTAGACTTAGGCGTTACGGCGCGCTTCGTGAAAGCCGATGCAAATGCAAGTGCGGCCAATAACTCGGCCAGCACTGATTTTTCTGTGCCGCTGCCAATGTTCTATTGGAATGCCAGTCTAGGAATACCTGCGACATCGGCGAGTGTGTTCTTTACCGGTAACTATGTAAATTACAGTGATAACTCATTTTATGACGCCCGAGCTGGCCTTGCTTATGAGGTGATTGATGCGACAGCGATGAGCCTTGCGCTCAAACTGGGTGTACAAAAGTTAGATTTAGATGTTCAAGACCAAGATAACATCGATGCAAAAGTGGCCCTTGATGGCGCATTTTTAGCATTAGAAATTGATTTCTAAATATCCTCATATTCGTTGCCGGTAAGCGCGTGTTAAAATAAGTTTACCGGCGCGATCTTCAGAGTTAAATTTGCAATGCTTGTAAGTCGCTTCACTGATCTTTATATTGATTAATACGACATTTTTGGTTGTTGCTAATGAAAAAATACTCTGTTTTGCTTGCGGTGTTCACCCTTGTTTTGGGCGTTATCTTGGCAAGCGCCTTCGCTTGGTTATTTCAGCACCAATTGTTTATGCGTGCTCAACAACAGCAGCTCGAACAATATGCCCATTTAGTGGCGATTGCGGCAGTTGGCCGCGGCGAAAGTAATGATGCAAATGCCGAGCTACAGGCCTTGCTCGAATATGCGCCAATCCCTGTCGAATCGATTCAATTAATTGATACCTCAAAGAAAATACTGCTAAGTATTGGTAATCACTCTCAAGTTCCAGCCGAACTAACCTCTGATTTCAGCCAAAATGGCGCGCATTGGCAGTTAGTGATCCCGGCAACGCCCAATCCTGCATCCGAGCAATTGGTTGTTATGCAAGGTGTTTGGCCGGAACAAGCGGTCATGTTGCCATTTTTACCTTGGTTTATTTTGGTATTACTTATCGGAATCGGCTGTATTGTTTTACTCACTCGTTGGCAACAAGTGGTAGCTGCTGCAGCTCATTTCGCTGATGAAGATCAAAGTTCGCCGCCGTTGTTTTTGCATATTCGCAAAGCATTTCAAAAGCTGCAGTTGCAGTTAGCCGAACATGAGCAACGGCATTCGCAAGAACTTGCGCAATTGACTCAGCAACAACAACTCACAGAGCATGATTTACTGAAGGCCCGCAAAGAGCGGGACGCTAGCAATGAGCAATACCAACAGCTACAACAAACATTTTACTACTGGCAGCAATTATCGAGTCGGGCACAACAAATGTCTGAGGCAGAGCTGCAGTTTAAAGTTTCGGCAATTAGGACATTTGGCGAGTTAAGTTCACACCATTATCAAGCAAGTCCACAAGCGATGACAGCCCCACAATGGCTATTGCAATCGCATAGCCAATGGCAAAGTTTGATGCCGGCAGGCATTCGGTTAGTGTATGACGAAGATCCGCATGCTTATCAAAGTCAATTACAGTTTGATCAATATGCTGTCACTTTACTGCTATCGCTATTGCTGCGTCAGTGTGCGAGTAGCTTAGGCTTTGGTGATATTTCCGTCAGCTATCGACTGAGCGATTCACCGAATCGGATGCTAAAAGTCCAAATTCGCTATGAGGGTGATAATTTACCGGAAGCGTGGCGCTTGGACACGCAATTACCGCCAGAATTAAGCTGGCAACAGCTAGATCCGAAGCTTTTAAGAGAGTTAATAAGTGTTTTGGGTTGCCACTATCAGATTGAGTCCTTAGAAGGTCTTGGCACGCACATAGAATTGCGGTTACCGGTCGCCATGCAAAAATTGAACGCTGCTAAACCATTTCATAGCATCGGTATTTATGCCGGCGACGAATGTTGTTATCAGATTTACAAGCAATCCTTGTTGGCACTGGGTGAACAAGTGATGGCGGCAAATTCCATGCAAGAACTGACCAAAGAATTAAAGACTCGTTTAGTAGATTTATTGGTATTGATTTTGCCTGATGATTTTGTGGTGAATGATGAGCAGATAGCTCTGCTTAGAGAAATGGACCAACGCTATACCATGTTGTGTTTTGCTAACCCACAACTGGCAGGTAAGCTGAGCTCAGAACTCCAATTGAAGCTACTCAGCAGGCCTATGCTACTCGAACAAGTAGTCCGCAGTTTGGCGGAGCAACCAGAGATCCGCAGCCAACAATTACTGGTGGTCGACGATAATCCAACCAACCTAAGTTTTGTACGAACCATCTTGTCAGGGCAGGGGTTAAGTATTGATATCGCGATGACCGGCGCTGAAGCAATCAAAATGGCGACGCACAGTAGATATCAGCTGATTTTGATGGATATTCAACTTCCAGATTTGCCCGGTACCGAGGTAACGAAACGCATCCGCCAACTTCGGCATCATCAGCAAACTATGATATTGGCGTTTACCGCACATGCCATGCAAGACGAAATGGTCAGTTTTAAATTAGCAGGCATGGATGATGTGTTAATAAAACCTCTAGACGCGAAGAAGATTGCGCACATTCTGACTCGGATCAGACCTGAGTCGGAAACGTTATCACCTCATTAAGTAAAGTTTGAAGCGCCTGACTATACGCCGCTTGTGGACTGCTGCTCAGTAATGGCAGCAGTTCGGCACCTGTGGCGGTGAATTTATAGTATTGCAGCACAATTCCGCTATGTTGAACCACACCTTCTAAACATTGTTGATGGTAAAGCCATTGAAATGGTTTGCCTTTAATCAACTCGCCACTTTCAATTTCAGACTGGTGCAATAAGCCCAAATCCATAAGGGTCAGGATTTGCGGGTAAGTGAGCCCAAATTGGCTGAGATTCAGCATGCCGCGATTTTTACCGCGGATCCAGCGCCAAAACGAGCCCCGTTGTACATAGCCAAAATAGATATGACTTGGCTCAGCAGATTTATTCCGACAACTAAGTGATGCTGCAGCCTGCAGTGATTGCGCGTCCTTAAAGCTCATCTGCCGTAAAAGCATCAAGGTTTTAAGGGAAAAGCTGCCAGGTGCCATGATTTCGCCTGCCAAAATTTTTGCCCAAAGTTTTTGCATGCTATGTGTGGAAATATCTTGGACCAATTCGCTAAATTGATGAAACCAATCAGGATCTACTTCTTGAGCGATGATTTGGTCGGTGCAGAATTCTTGAGCCAACAATAATACGCGCTCCAGGTTGAATTGCTGACGTTCCATTTTCATCTGTGCTCGACGTTGTGCGCGATGCAAAAGGGTATCTTCGGTATCGGCTTCAATGACTGCTTCAGGTAATTTGTCTTGGCTAGCTACTTGCTGTTTGCCGCTTAAATGTACTTGGTCAACAATGGGTGTTGCTGTGCGCTGAGAAGGGACTGATTGCCCGAGTTGACGACGCGCCAATTGATGCAAACGTTGCTGCCCAGAGAGTGATTGGATTTTTGTCATGGCGACCTCGCAAGTAACATTCTTGCAAACTCTAAGTTGAAGTTAGGTAATTGGCAAGTATCCTCTTTTTTAGAATCAAAAGCATAGCGTAACGGCTTCATTGTCGGTCGCGAATACTCAGGAAACCCGCGCAAAAATGATTGCAATTTATACGCAAGCGTATAGTGTATGGATATATGCAGAATTAAAATTGATGCACTGAAATGGACCGTTATTGGTGACAAATTATAGTAATTGTCGGCAATAATTGCATGTTGCAAGCAAACAGGACTCTATGGATAAGGTCGTAAAATGGTGTCAAAAGTAACAGATGAAGAATTTCTGTTTCTAGCAGAAGATGAAGCCGCTGTAGAACCACTACCACAGGTTACCGGCGAGTGGCATCTATTGATTGTGGATGACGATGAAGAAATTCACACAGTCACTCGTTTGGCATTAAGTGATTTATTGGTCCTTGGCCGTAAATTAGTGTTTCATCACGCCTATTCAGGCAAAGCTGCAATCGACTTTCTAAAGAAAAACCGACATATCGCGGTCATCCTACTTGATGTGGTGATGGAGTCTGATGATGCCGGTCTTATTGTTGTTCAGCAAATCCGTGAACAGTTAGGCATGGATGAGGTTCGAATTGTATTGCGCACAGGTCAACCGGGGTATGCGCCGGAAGAAAGTGTGATTAAAGAATACGATATCAATGACTATAAAACCAAAACCGAACTCACTCGCAGCAAGCTCGTCACATCAATTATTTCGTCAATCCGTTCTTACCAGCAAATCCGAACCATTAATCAAAACCGGTTAGGGTTACAGAAAATCATTAATGCTGGTTCTAATTTACTGGAACAGCATTCTTTACATGAGTTTTCCGAAGGGGTCGTGACTCAGATTTCGTCGTTGATCGGTTTGCATGCCGAAGGTGTGCTGTGCGCACAAATCGAGGATGACGGTTCAGCGAGTGAAAACGTCTATGTCCTTGGCGCTGCGGGTCACTACGCGCCCTTTATTAAATGTAAACTTGAGCGATTAAATAACCCGAGGATTATCCAGCAAATCCTGCAATGCTTGCAGCAAAAACGCCATATTTTTACTGCTTTTGACACTGTGTTGTACTTAGGCAACGCTGATAACTGTGCTGCGGTTTATATCGAAAGTAACAGACCTATTGAAGATTTTGATCGTCAGTTGATTGAAGTATTTTTAAGTAATATTTCAGTGGGCTATGAAAACGTCACTTTATTCCAGCAGTTAAAGCATGCTGCTTATATTGATCCTCTGACCAAAACGCCAAACCGTAATGAATTCACGCAATTGCTGCAGGAAACGCAGCGACTCGATCCGACAGACAACGTTGCGGTGTTAATTGATATTGACCATTTTTCTGATGTGAATGATGGCTTAGGTCAAGAAGTTGGTAATGAGTTATTGATTTCAGTGACGCGTCGTTTAGTCGAAGCCTTTGGTGATGTTGCCCAAATTGGTCGGATCGGTGCCGATGTTTTCGGTTTGATTGGACCTGAGCATATATTGACGCCAGCAGCAATTAATTGTTTGTTTGCCCAACCATTTCAAGCGTCTGAGCATTCATTACAAATCAATGCAACCATGGGGTTTTGCCGTTTAAAAGACAGCGTCCGCCAAGGACTGGGGATCCTCAAACATGTATATATCGCCTTAAACCGGGCGAAAAAGCATGTTTCGCAAAACTTTGAGTTTTATAGTGTTGAAATGGAAGACCAAATGGCTGAGCGTTTGAGTATGCTGCGCCAGCTAAGGTTAGATTTCAGCCTGGATAAATTGCAATTGTGGTATCAACCCCAAATTGCCTTAGACACCAATAAAGTCATTGGCATGGAAGCATTATTACGTTGGCCAACCGGCAATGGTAATTTTGTCTCGCCAGCAGTGTTTATCCCACTAGCGGAATACTCAGGGTTAATTGTTGAAATTGGTGCCTGGGTTATTCAACAGGCCTGCCAACAAATCAAGTTGCTGCAAGCTCAGGGTTTCCAACGGATGCGGATTGCCGTCAACGTGTCGATGCCACAGTTCCGTAACCCATTGTTTGTGCAATCAGTGATTGACTGTGTAGACCGTTATCAAATTGATCCGCAGATGTTGGAACTGGAAATTACTGAATCTGTGGTGATGGATGATCCGAAAATGGTTATCGCCTCACTGAACCGCTTAAAGTCTCACGGGATTAAAGTGGCAATCGATGATTTCGGCATTGGCTTTTCGAGTTTAAGTTATTTACAACAACTGCCTCTAGATCGGATTAAAGTCGACAGAGCCTTTATCCGTGACTTTGCCAAACCAAACGGTGCGGTAATTGCTGAGACCATCATTAATTTAGGTAAACGTTTAGGCCTTGCGACAATTGCCGAAGGGATTGAAACTGCAGAGCAAGCCGCAGCGGTTAAAGCTATGGGCTGTGACGAGGTTCAGGGCTTCCTTTATGCCAAACCTATGCCTACACCCGCATTACTCGAATTCCTCGCTCAGAGCAAAGTAGACGAGTAAATAGCGCAAGATAAAAAGCCGGTAAATCTACCGGCTTTTTTATGCTCGTTTGGTGGCGATGCTTGGTTTATCTATCTGTTAGTTAATTTGTTGCGACGTCAAAGACTGTATTTTGCTGATTTCGTTGGCGATAAACTGCTGAGTGCTGCTTGGGAACTCTATTTTAAGTCAATAAAAAAGCCGCCTGCTGGCGGCTTTTGGCATTTTTGGTTCAGCTTAGACGCGGAACAGTCGAGCAATATTCTCGAGATTTTGAGCTAAGTTCGCTAGCTCACGGCTGGCTTTAGCAATGTGACCAGAGCTTTGCGAGCTATGTTCAGTGTGACGAACAATTTCTTGAACATGGTTAACTATGGTGCTTGCCATGCCTTGTTGTTCTTCAGTTGCTACGGCGATGTGTTGGTTCATCTCACGAATACGACGGATACTAGTGGTAATCGCTTGCAGTGAATCGCCAGCTTGATTCGCCGACAGTACGCTCTGATCTGCTTGCACCGTACTTTGCTGCATTTTTTGAACAGCGGAGCGAGCAGCAGATTGCAGCTGTTCAATCGTCTTCTGAATTTCTTCAGTCGATTTTTGAGTTCTTGATGCCAGAGTCCGAACCTCGTCGGCAACAACCGCGAAACCGCGACCTTGCTCGCCAGCACGGGCAGCTTCAATTGCAGCGTTTAATGCCAGTAAGTTGGTTTGCTCTGCAATGCCCTTAATCACATCAAGGACTGCGCCGACTTGGTTTGCATCAGTTTCCAGTTTCAAAATTACTTGTGAAGCTTCTTGCACGTTGGTCGCTAACTGACGAATGTTATTGACGGTGATGCCTACTGTTTGCTGGCCGCGATCCGCTGCGATATTCGAATCATTGGCTGCAGATGATGCTTCATTAGCGCTACTTGCTTCCGCAATAACGCTAGTGCTCATGTCGTCAACCGCATATTTAGCTTGCTCAGCTGCTTGACGCTGAATTGAAATTGTTCTGTTGGTATCTTCAGTTAATTGATTTAAATCTCGAGCTAAAGATGACAGTGGTAGGGCAGTGTTGACGATTTCTTTAACGACACCCTGCAACTTCTCCATGAACGAGTTGAACCAAAATGCTAAATCGCCCAATTCGTCTTTCGATTTGGTTTCAATGCGCACAGTTAAGTCGCCATCTTCTTTGGCTAAATCTTTTAATGAGCGAATGATGTTTAACAGACTGCTCTTAATACCGTTGACCACCACTACCGCCGAGCCGAACAAGGCGCAAGTGATGAATAATCCCATTATCGCGCCGACGGTGATGAGCGAACTTGCGGCACTATTGGCTTCTTCGATGGCGTCCTTAAAGTTTTTAAGCTCGACATCTCTAAAGCTGGTTAGTTTTTTTACGGTGTTTTCATAATCGCCATTCATTTTTTGCGAACGGGCACCTATGGTTGCCATATCGGCAGTGTTGCTGACCATTTCTTTCGATACTTGGAATGCAACAGCATAGTAATCATCAAAGGTTTTAATAATTGCTGAGGTTTCTCGGTTTAACTCGGAATCAAGTTGACCAATTTGCCCAAGTTGCTTTTTTAACTGTTCAGCAAGCACGTTGGCGTTTTTCAACGCTTCTTCATCGCCGGTGGTTACGGCGCCTGCTAGCGCTTCTTTAACACGTTCAAGCGAAACCAATGCACTTTCACTGGTTTGCAACACCGGAAATTGAATATCGCGAGTATTCTTTAGGGTTTTTGAGTTCCCTAAAGCCGTAGTTGTTGCCATGACCAAATAAATCAGAAAGGTCACAGTGCCAATGAAGGGAATTAAATAAATCTTTTTCGCAATCGAAAGGCGTTGCAAAAATTCCATACGCGGTTACCCCTGTGTCGTTGATGTCGTTCTACTTAAACGAATATTTTTACTTTAAAAGCTAGTATAGACAGCAAATTCCAAGGCTGCTGGTTTATATCGGTAAAATAAGCAAAAAAATGAATATAAATAATAGCCTAGCGTAAAAAAATTAGCAGTTTGGCGTTTTAAACGGGACATTTCTGAATTTTTTTGCAGAGGATTACGTGCTAGTTCATAGGCTTAATGGCGCATTTGTCCCCTAGAACAACGTCATTGGTTGGAATTGGCCGAGCAAGTGAAACTGGTATTTAATCGGCGAAGTTAAACGATAAAGTTGGCAAAATAAAAAAGCCAGCAAGGGTTTGCTGGCTTTTTACTAAAGTTTGGTCATTTTGGAACTTCGCTGAACTAACTTCGCCATCGAGTGGGATGAATGTCAAAAGTTAGTTAGCAGTTCGAATTCGACCCTAGAACTCAATTATTTTGCTTGAGCACGGTCGTAAGAAGTGCTGATTTCAGCTTTAGCTTCAGCTTTATCGCCCCAGCCAATTACTTTAACCCACTTACCTGGTTCCAATTCTTTATAACGTTCAAAGAAGTGTTGGATCTGTTGTTTTAACAGTTCTGGCACGTCGTTGATGTCTTGAATGTGGTCATAGATTTTGGTCAGTTTGCTCACTGGAACTGCTAATACTTTAGCGTCTTCACCAGCTTCGTCAGCCATTTTTAACACGGCAACTGGACGGCAACGGATCACTGCACCTGGCACTAATGGATATGGCGTTGGTACTAACACGTCTACTGGGTCGCCATCTAATGACAAAGTGTGGTTTACGAAGCCATAGTTGCATGGGTAGAACATTGGCGTTGACATAAAACGGTCAACCCAAACAGTACCACTGTCTTTATCTACTTCGTATTTGATTGGATCGGCATTGGCCGGGATTTCGATGATGACGTTGATTTCATCAGGCAGGTTTTTTCCTGCAGGTACCAGACTCAGACTCATGATAGTTCCTTAAGGTCAATAAATGCCGCCTATTATAACGACGGCAACGAAAATGGCTATGCTTTAACGTGTTGACTTTGGTCTTACTGGCTGTGATATTTCAAGCAGCTTTCAACTTCATGGCGCGAGCCTAGAATTACTGAAACTCGTTGATGAATGTCAGTTGGCGCTATGTCCATGATCCGGGCATAACCGGTTGTGCTAGAGCCGCCGGCTTGTTCTACTAAGAAACTCATAGGGTTAGCTTCGTACATTAAGCGTAATTTATAAGGTTTCTGCGGATCTTTGGTGTCAGTCGGGTACATAAATATACCGCCACGACACAAAATGCGGTGGACATCACCTACCATTGCGGCAATCCAACGCATATTGAAGTTTTTGCCACGAGGGCCGGTTTTACCGAGCAACAGGTCCTGCACATATTGTTGCATCGCTGGTTCCCAATGCCGCTGATTTGACATATTAATCGCAAACTCAGCGGTCACACTTGGAATGGCAACTTCTTCGTGGGTCAGTAAAAAACCACCGTAAGTTTTATCTAAAGTGTACAGGCGTGTGCCTTTGCCAGTTGTTAGTGCCAACATCGTTGATGGGCCATATAACACATAGCCAGCAGCAAGTTGTTTGGTGCCAGCTTGTAAAAATTGCGCTGCATCGTCAGCGGCCAGTTCTGCTTTTGCTGGCAGAATGGAGAAAATGGTACCAATTAGACTATTGATGTCGGTATTGGAAGAACCGTCTAATGGATCAAAAGTCACCAGATATTTACCGGCTGGATTGCCAGCAACCGGCAAGTCTTCCTCTTCTGAAGAGATGGCTTTAACAATGCCGGTCTCCAGAATCATGTCTTTAAGTAATTCGTTGGCCAGCACATCCAGTTTTTTCTGGGTTTCGCCTTGAATGTTTTCGTCTAATGTCGAACCTAACACGCCAGCAAGTTCACCTTGTCCAACCCGAAATGAAATTTCTTTGCAGGCAGCCAAAATGGTTTTAATCAACGAAATGAGGTCGGTATCGACTCCATCCTGCCGTAATACGGGAGCCAGTCGGCGCATGGTGTTTTCCTTTTAGCAGATTTTGTAGGGTGTTTGCGCTTTAATTGGTACTCGTGACCTGCGCTCTAACTCTGCCAGTTTAAAGAATTAAACGGGAAATTGCATTTTTCCGTGTGATTTAATTTGCTTTTGTTCAAGGTCGGTTTTGTTACAATGCCAGTTGTAACTTCTTTCGTGATGACAGGATCTGCTGATGCATCTTCATATTCTTGGTATTTGTGGCACTTTTATGGGCGGTATTGCCGCTATTGCCAAAGCGATGGGACATCAGGTCACTGGCTCTGACGCCAATGTCTACCCACCGATGAGCACACAATTGGAACAACTTGGCATCACTTTAACCCAAGGTTATGACCCTTCTCAGCTAGATCCTGCGCCAGATTTGGTCATCATTGGCAACGCGATGTCACGAGGCAATCCGGCGGTCGAGTATGTGCTTAATCGCAATATTCCGTATACCTCAGGTCCACAGTGGCTTGCCGAGCACGTATTACAAAGCCGCTGGGTGCTAGCGGTTGCCGGAACTCACGGCAAAACTACGACCACTTCAATGCTCGCATGGATTTTAGAAGATGCCGGTTTAAACCCTGGATTTTTGATTGGTGGAATCCCACAGAATTTTGATGTGTCGGCAAGGCTTGGCGATACACCATTTTTCGTCATCGAAGCCGATGAATATGACACCGCCTTTTTCGATAAACGCAGTAAATTTGTGCATTATCGGCCACGGACTCTAGTTATCAATAACTTAGAATATGATCATGCAGATATCTTCCCTGATGTAGCCGCAATCCAGCGGCAATTCCATCACCTGTTGCGCATGGTGCCGGGGAACGGTTTGGTGTTATCGCCAGCAGAGGTGCCTGCAATTGCTGAAACCTTGGCGATGGGCTGTTGGAGTGAACAAGCGCAAACGGGTCGGCAGTGGCAAGCACGACTATTAGCTGCAGATGGTTCATCCTTTGAAGTCTTAGTCGAAGGTAAAGTTGCTGGTGTGGTCAACTGGGGGCTTTGCGGTCAGCACAGTGTCGACAATGCATTGATGGCTTTAGCTGCTGCACGCCATGCCGGTGTCCCTGTTGAAGTTGGGATTGCCGCGCTGGAAAAGTTTATCGCACCGAAGCGGCGCATGGAGCTTAAAGGCACTATTAATCAAGTGGCAGTCTACGACGACTTCGCCCATCACCCAACAGCCATTGCCACAACATTGGCAGGTCTTCGCGCCAAAGTGGGCCAACAACGAATTTTCGCCGTATTAGAACCGCGTTCCAACACGATGCGGATGGGCGTGCACAAAGAAGCCTTGCCAGCGTCGTTAGTACTGGCAGACCAAGTGTTCTTATACGAGCCGGCCAACAGCGGTTGGTCATTACAGGCGCTGGCGGAGCAAATTGGCCCGCAGGCGCAAGTCTCCCAAGATATTGATGGTTTAGTTGCGTTAATTGCTCAACAAGTGCAACCCGGCGATTCAATTTTGGTGATGAGTAATGGCGGCTTTGGCGGGATCCACAATAAATTGTTAGTAGCGCTGGCTTAAATGCCGCGCAGGAGTCTCAATGAGCCTGGCTAAACCTTTGGAAATTACTTTAGCATTTACCGGTGCTTCCGGTGCTATGTATGGTTTTCGCTTGCTACAAGTGCTGGTAGCCGAACAAGTCAAAGTGCATTTGTTGATTTCTAGCGCTGCTCGTGTGGTGTTTGCCACAGAGCATCAAATGAAGCTGGCGGGACATCCCCAGCAATGTCAGGCGCAATTGGTTGAAATGTTAGGGTGTAGCCCCGATTTAATCACTGTCTATGGCAAAGATGATTGGTTCTCGCCAGTAGCCTCCGGCTCAGCAGCACCGAAAAAGATGGTAATTTGCCCATGTTCCACCGGAACGGTAGCAGCCATCGCACACGGCATGAGTGATAACTTGATTGAACGTGCGGCCGATGTTGTGATTAAAGAGCGTGGCCAGTTAATTATTGTGCCGCGAGAGTCACCGCTAAGTGCGATCCATCTAGAGAATTTACTGACACTAGCCAAAGTTGGCGTGACCGTCATGCCGGCGTCACCTGGTTTTTATCATCAGCCAACTGGCATCAACGATTTAATCGATTTTATGGTGGCGCGTTTGCTGGATCATTTAGGCTTGCCAAATAAATTGTTACCGCGCTGGGGCTATGCACCTGCACCCGTTTCATCATCAGGAGACTAACTTGAGCCAGGCTCTGACCATATCTAATCTGCACAAAAGCTATAAAAGCGGAACTAAAGCACTCAACGGCATCGATTTGACTGTGGAGCAGGGCGATTTTTTTGCTTTGCTTGGCCCAAATGGCGCCGGCAAAAGCACCACTATCGGCATCATCAGCTCATTGGTAAATAAAACTTCTGGCCAAGTTAAAGTCTTTGATTTTGATTTGGACCAAGACCTTGAAGCAGCCAAAAGCCAACTTGGCCTTGTGCCGCAAGAGTTCAACTTCAACCAATTTGAAACTGTGCTGCAAATTGTGGTCAATCAGGCGGGCTATTACGGCGTGCCGAAGTCGATTGCCTTGGTGCGTGCCGAGAAATATTTAGGTCAGCTTGGTTTGTGGGAAAAACGCAATGCGCGCTCACGTGAGTTATCCGGCGGCATGAAGCGCCGTTTGATGATTGCTCGCGCCCTGATGCATGAACCAAAATTGTTGATCCTCGATGAGCCGACAGCAGGCGTAGATATCGAACTGCGTCGCTCAATGTGGGAATTTCTTAAGGAAATCAACCAAGAAGGGGTGACTATTATTTTAACCACCCATTATTTGGAAGAAGCTGAATCCTTATGTCGTAATATTGCGATCATCGACAAAGGCCGGATTATTGAAAACACCAGTATGAAGTCATTGCTTAGCAAACTAACCAAAGAGACTTTTGTGTTGGATTTTGCCGAGCCGCAACTTGACTTCCAGTTGACAGGATTTGTCTGTCGTCAGTTAGACCCTGTGACGGTTGAAGTTGATGTCGAAAAGAATATGGGCATCAACGCAGTCTTTACTGAATTAAATCAGCGGCAAATTCAGGTGTTATCAATGCGTAATAAAGCCAATCGACTCGAAGAGTTGTTTGTGAGTTTGGTCGAGCAGGGGCGTCAACCATGAATAAGAACTACTTGATTGCCTTATCGAGCATTCTCAATAAAGAAACCAATAGATTTATGCGAATTTGGGTGCAGACCTTGGTGCCTCCAGCCATTACCATGACGCTATATTTTATTATTTTTGGTAACTTGATTGGCTCGCAAATTGGCCGGATGCAAGGCTTTAGTTACATGGAGTTTATTGTCCCTGGCCTTATTATGATGTCGGTTATTACCAACTCCTACGCCAACGTGGCCTCAAGCTTTTTTAGTACCAAGTTTCAACGGAATATTGAAGAGCTGTTAGTCGCGCCAGTACCGAATTACATTATTGTGTTAGGTTTTGTGGGGGGCGGTGTGGCGCGTGGGATGCTGGTCGGCGTGATTGTTACTTTGCTCAGCTTATTTTTTGTCGACATCCAAATTCATCATCTTTTGGTGATTATGAGTACCGTGATTTTAACCGCTACCTTGTTTTCGCTTGGCGGCTTAATTAATGCGGTTTATGCCAAAACCTTTGATGACATCAGTATTGTACCGACTTTCATTTTGACACCGCTGACCTATCTTGGCGGGGTGTTTTATTCCCTCAGTTTATTGCCGCCATTTTGGCAATCTTTGTCGAATCTAAATCCAATTGTGTACATGGTGAATGCGTTCCGTTACGGATTTTTAGGCCATTCTGATGTCGATATGGTAGTGGCATACGCAGTGATGCTGGGCTTTATTGTGGTTTTATTTGCCGTTGCCATGCGCTTAATCAGCAAAGGGACAGGGCTACGTAGTTAATAAATGCCTTGAATGCACCAGGCTTGGGCAGCAAATCTGACCAGTTGCACAAGCTTGGTGAATTTTTTAAAGACAATTGCTGAGTCATTTAGTACATTGAACTCCTTTTGACTTACTGTTTTCATTCACGAATTCCACTGCAGCTAACTGCAGGGCCGTGCTTGCGATAACCCGGTGAGACTTGCATGACTGAACAAAAACGTCAGGCCACGGCATCAGAAGATGCGTTATGGCGAATTTTTACTGTGCCAGAAGCGCCTGATTCGACGCTGAGCATTATTGAACAAAATATCTCGCAAAACCTTGCTGGTTTTTTGCGGGAAAGCATTGTTGCGGTCGAAAAACCACTTTGGCAAATCGAGCGTGACTTTCAAGCTTATCAAATTCCGGCTGAGCCGAGTTTTGTCTCGGATTATGCTGAAACCATTATGCAAAAGTTGGTGGCGCATTCGGTGCATACTGCGGCGCCTAGTTTTATTGGTCATATGACCTCGGCACTGCCATATTTCGTGTTACCGCTGTCAAAAATGATGGTCGGGCTTAACCAAAACTTGGTGAAAATCGAAACATCAAAAGCCTTTACTCCACTTGAGCGACAAGTGCTCGGCATGATGCATCACTTGGTGTATGGCGAGAACGAAGGCTTTTACAAAAAATGGCTACATAGCGCCAACCATTCGTTAGGTGCGTTTTGCTCTGGCGGTACAGTTGCCAATATGACGGCACTTTGGATAGCCCGAAACCGTCTATTGCGTGCTGATGGCGAGTTCAAAGGTGTGGCTAAGGAAGGTCTGTTCCGGGCTATGCGTCATTATGGATACCAAGATCTGGCGATTTTGGTGTCAGAGCGTGGCCATTACTCACTGAAAAAAGCCGCAGATTTATTGGGCATTGGCCGCGACATGCTTATTCCAGTCAAAACCAATGATCACAATAAAGTCGACATTGAACACATGCGAGAAGTCGCAAAAGATTTGGCTAGTCGCTCAATCCGAGTGATGGCGATAGTCGGTGTTGCTGGTACCACCGAGACTGGCAACGTCGATCCATTGACTGATTTAGCGGCACTTGCCAGTGAATTACAGTGCCATTTCCACGTCGATGCTGCTTGGGGCGGTGCGACTTTATTATCTGATAAATATCGTTACTTGTTAAAAGGCATTGAGCTGGCGGATTCGGTAACCATCGACGCGCACAAGCAAATGTACGTGCCAATGGGCGCAGGGATGGTGGTGTTTAAACATCCATCGAGTGCACACGCCATTGAGCATCACGCGGAATATATTTTGCGTAAGGGCTCAAAGGATTTGGGTAGTCAAACCCTAGAAGGTTCGCGCCCAGGTATGGCGATGCTGGTCCACGCCTGCTTGCAGGTGATTGGCCGTAAAGGCTATGAGATCCTGATTAACCGCTCTTTGGAAAAGGCTCGTTATTTTGCAGGGCTCATTGATTTACATGCAGATTTTGAGCTTATCACTGCTCCGGAGTTGTGCTTGCTGACTTACCGTTATGCGCCAGCTCAGGTCCAACAAGCGATGGTGAAAGCCAAAGCCGCTGGTGATGTAGAAAAACTGAAAAAGATGAATGATTTATTGAGTGGACTAACCAAGTTTATTCAAAAGCGGCAACGGGAAGAGGGGATTTCATTCGTTTCCCGGACTCGGTTAACGCCAGAGCGCTATTTACGCCAAGAGACCGCGGTATTCCGCGTGGTGTTGGCCAACCCGCTGACGACAGATCAAATCTTACATGATGTGTTGGATGAGCAAATTGCTTTGGCGAAAATGGATAAAGAGTTTTTACCCAAGTTGCTGCAGATGGCCAAAGAATCGAGCTAGCAGTCGAGCTAGCAGCTGCAGACGAGCGCATACACGCTTAATCATGGAAATGGCCGCAATTGCGGCCATTTGTTTTTCTATTATTCGGGCATTCGGGCATTCGGGGGGGATGCATTACCTTGGCAGTTAGCGCAGTACCCAATACCAGAATGGTAAGGTGACAAAACTTGCCATCAAGCCAAAGCCAACCAGTGCTGTGACCATCCGCGGTGCCAAGCCAGCGGTGATGGCAATTGCTCCAGCTGAAATCATCGGCGGCATTGCTGCTTCAAAGATAGTCACATCGACAGCCTTGCCAGAAAGCCCCAAGCTATAACAACCCGCCCATACTAGAAATGGCATCAGCATTAATTTAATCGTCAAACCCACGGCAATTGGTGAGAAACGTTCGCCAGAAAATCCCCATTGGAAGGAGTAACCAACCGCAATCATGATCAGTGGAACCAAAGTCGCAGCCAATTGATTAATGAGGCTTTGTAGCAAAGATGGATAAGGTAGTCCGCGCATTAACAGGGCGATGACAAGGGCGATAAATGGTGGAAAGGTGATGATTTTCATCAGCATAGCGCGAGCTGACCAGCCAACGTCAGTCGAGGTATGGTTTGGGCTGTAGACCGCGGCAAGCATGGTCGAATAAGTCGCAAGGGCTACAAACGAACCGACTTGATCATAAATTAACGCATAAGGCAGATAGGAATCGCCAAAGAAAGCGCTAATCATCGGGAATCCCAAAAAGGAGGTATTGCCAAGTGGCAACACTATCAGTAGCGCAACAGTCACTTCTTTTGACCATTTTAGGTAGCGACTAATGGCTAAAATTAACATCACTACAATCAATAACAATAACCAAGGCACTAGCGCTGGGATAAGTAAATCCGCGGAAAATTGCAACGAAGGGATTTTCTGTAGGATCAGCGCAGGCAGAGCAATATACAACACAAATGTATTGAGGACCGCAGGGGTTTCAGGACCAAAGCGTTTGATGCGTTTACAGAGCGCACCTATCGCAAGATAAAGTAAAATCAGGAAAAAGCTTTCCAAAAGATCCTCGATTGCCGCGGAAAAACCTTAGCTTAAGGGATTTTCGCGAATTTGCCTATTCGACTTCCGGCTTAACTGCTGAAGGATCATCGAATCTCGAGCTGTAATTAGCGGATGTCAGAGGATTGCGGGAGCGCCCATTGGCCTTTGATCAGCGCTTCCTTTTTCGCTTTTGCTAGCTGCTTGATTTGGTATTCCAATTGGCTGGCGTGGCTCTTATTCTCAGCTTCTAGCTGCCAGACTAAAGCTAACGGACCTTTGCCGCGCAGTGCTTTTGCGCCACCAACAAGAACTCCTTGGTGTTGGCGTAAACGGCGCTCAGGATCTGTGCTGATCCCTGCATATAGAGCACCACTTTGCATCCGCACCAGATAGACGAACCACGTCTGCTGTGATGCCGAGCTTGCTTCTGCTATACTCTCGGGCGAATTTTCTGCCGGTGGCGGGTTGATGTTGTGGTCTGTCAAATCCGTTTCCCGTCTGTGTTTAGATTTTGGCCGCCAATTGGCCAGCGTGTTGAGGTGTTATGTTATTTACCGATCTGGGGCTTGCGCCTGCTATTCTAACGGCTGTTGCTGAACAGGGCTACCAAACACCAACGCCTATTCAGCAAAAGACTATTCCGGTGATTTTGCAGGGCAAAGATGTTCTAGGTGGGGCGCAAACAGGAACTGGAAAAACTGCCGCTTTCACTTTGCCTATTTTGCAAATGTTGCAGGAAGAAGCGAAACCTCTGCAACCTAAACAAGTTCGATGCCTGATTTTAACGCCAACCCGTGAACTTGCTGTGCAAGTCGCTGATAATGTTGCCGCTTATGCTCGCCATTTACCGCTTCGTACTGCAGTTTTTTATGGCGGTGTATCGGTAAATCCACAACTGGAACAGGCTGCCCTCGGCCTCGATATCCTGATTGCAACGCCCGGACGGCTGTTAGATCACTTGCATCAGCAGAGTATCAGCTTGTACCAACTCGAAGTGTTAGTGCTCGATGAGGCTGACCGGATGCTCGATATGGGCTTTATTCACGATATTAAACGCATCATGGCAAAGTTGCCGGAAAAGCGGCAGACCCTGTTTTTTTCTGCAACATTTTCAAATGATATTAAAGCGTTAGCTGATACGTTGCTCAACGAACCGGTTTTAGTTGAGGTCGCCAAAGCAAACTCGGCCTCAGCGCAAGTAGAACAACTTGCCTTTCGTGTTGACTCCCAACGTAAGCGAGAGCTGATTTCTGAGGTTATCGGCAAACGCAATTGGCAACAGGTGCTGATTTTTAGTCGTACCAAGTTTGGTGCGGATCGGCTTAGCAAACAATTGCAGCAAGATGGCATCGACGCTCAGGCTATCCATGGTGATAAAAGCCAAGGCCATCGCACTAAGGTGTTGCAAGATTTCAAAGCGGGTAAGTTACGGGTATTGGTCGCGACCGATGTCGCGGCACGGGGTTTGGATATCGAAGACTTACCGATAGTGGTGAATTTCGATTTGCCGCATCAGGCTGAAGATTACGTGCACCGGATTGGTCGTACTGGTCGCGCTGGCAAGTTTGGTCTTGCGGTAACTTTGGTCACTCCGGATGATTTGTGGATGCTTAAAGAAATCGAGTTGTTGATTAAACAAGTGATTACACAGCAAGTGTTACCGGGCTATGAGCATGATCCGCGGTTTAACCACTCAAGCAAAGGCACGCATAAGTCGGCTGAAGAACAAGAAGCATCGCAAGTGAAAAAGAAACTGTCGAATAACCGAAAGTTATCCATCGAAAAATCGAAGTTAAGAGCTATCGCATTAGGCAAAAAGCGCGCGCAATAACGCGCGCTGTTAAGCATTATGGCGGCTCTTAACCATCTACCGGCGTGTTAGGGGTCGCAAGCGTTAGTTGATAAAATGCCAGATCCAGCCAACGGCCAAATTTGAAGCCTGCTTGGCTGATGGTTCCACTGTGTACAAAGCCATATTTCTGATGCAGCGCTATGCTGCCGCTGTTTTCCGCATCAATACCACCAATTAATAAGTGATACTGCTGAGCGGTTGCGGCAGCAATAAGCTCAGCTAAAATCTGGCTGCCATAGCCCATACCTTGATGATCTGGGTGCACATATACCGAATGTTCAACCGAGTATTTAAACGCTGGAAAAGCTCGAAAGGTGCCATAACTGCCAAAGGCGACGAGTTGGCCTGCCGCATTTCGCAAACCAATCACCGGGAAATTCCCAGCTGTCTTGTTTTGAAACCACTGCTGCATGGTCGCCATAGTCCGTGGCTGGTATTCGTAAAGGGCAGTGGTATTGAGGATTGCATGGTTGAAAATCGTTAAGATTTCAGCAGCCTCAGAATCAAACTGACAAGCAATAAACGACATATCCGTCCTTGCAAAAGCCGCGCAGTCTAGGCGCGGTATAAGGTTTTGATCAGATGAAACCCAAATTGGGTTTTCACTGGACCATGAATTTCCAATACTGGCTTTTTAAACACGACATCATCGAAGGCTTTGACCATTTGACCTGGTCGAAACTCACCTAAATCACCGCCTCTTTTTCCTGATGGGCATAGTGAATGTTTTTTTGCCAGTTGTGCAAAGTTAGCTCCTTTGAGCAACTGCTGCTTTAACTGTTCTGCTTCCTGCAGGGATTTGACCAGAATATGACAGGCACAGGCTTTTGCCATGGTGCGACTCCTACCAAAACTACACAGGACAACCTAAGGACGTACACCCTAGAAGGGCCGACAGTTTAATAGATATTTCGGCGAGACAAAAGCATCAGTTTGCATTCAATTTTGTGTGTTTTTTTTGAGCAATTTGTTTTTTGGTGATATGGTACGATGAGTTCAGAGTAACGCGTTGTTTTATAAAAATAAAAAATGGAGAGAAAGCTATGTGGAAGTGGATTGGGCGACTACTGTTGCTGATGATTTTAGCAATAGTGGGTTTTGCCGTGAATGCGATCTGGTTTAAACCGGTATCAATTCGAGTGTTTTATGAGCGAGTGTTTTTGGAATATGGTTTAGAAAGTCCAGAATTACTCAGTACTTTACGCATTTTGGAATCAGTCGGTATTCGGGGACACAATGCCAAACTTGATGATCGCTCTGCGCTAGCGGGCGACCAACAAATCGCAAAGTTAAAAACCGATTTGGCAACTCTGCGCAGTTATTCGCGAGATGATATGAGCGATGCCGATAAGCTCAATTTTGATATGCTGGAATGGTTCCTGGCTCACCAAGCGGACGGCGAGCAATGGCGATATCATCAATATCCGGTGAATCAACTATTCGGTGTACAGGCCGAGCTGCCGAAATTTATGTTATCTGTTCACCAAATCAGCGATGTGACTGATGCCGAGTATTACGTTGCCCGGCTTCAGCAATTTCAACGGGTGCTCACTGAAGTTGTGGAAGATCTTAAGATTCGCCAGCAAAAGGGCGTGATCCCTCCGCGCTTTGTGCTTGATAAAGTGCTGGCGCAATTGAGCGCTTTTGTCACAGATGCGCCGGAAAAACAGCTGTTGTACGTGCATCTCCAAGATAAATTAGCGACGATGACTGAAATTTCTGCTGCCGACAAAGAACGGTTACTGCTAGACGCAAAACAAGCAATGACGCAATCAGTGATCCCTGGGTATCAGCATTTGGTTGATTTCTTGACGCAACAACGGCAGTTAGCGAACACTGACGATGGGATTTGGAAACTGCCCAATGGCGATGCTTATTATGCCTATCTGTTAAAACAACACACCACGACTAGCCTGAAACCCGAGCAGATCCATCAGTTGGGCGTAGCAGAAGTTGCTCGTATTCAAGCTGAGATGATGAAAATCCTGCAAAGTTTACCAACACCTGTTGCTGGGGATACGGTTGCGCAAAAGATGTCGGCGCTTGCTGAACTGCCACAAATGCAATACGCCGACAGTGATGAAGGGCGAGCGCAAATTCTGGCGGATTATAAATTGATCCTCAAGGATATTGATAGCCGCTTAGAGCCTGCATTTATCAAACGGCCAAAAGCAGAACTGGATGTGCAACGTGTGCCAGAGTTTAGTGAAAAAACTGCGCCTGGTGCTTACTACAACATGCCAGCCTTGGATGGTTCGCGCCCAGGGATTTTCTTTGCCAATTTGTATGATGTCCTTGCAACACCGAAGTTTGGTATGAAAACTTTGGCTGTGCATGAAGGGATCCCAGGACACCATTTCCAAATTGCTTTGCAACAAGAACTGAGCGGCTTACCTACTTTCCGTAAACTGCTGCCGTTTACCGTATTTGCTGAAGGTTGGGCGCTTTATACCGAACAGTTGATGGCTGAACTTGGTTTGTACCACAACGATCCGTACGGCGATTTAGGTCGGTTACAAGGCGAACTGTTCCGCTCTATCCGTTTGGTTGTCGATACCGGTATTCACCACAAACGTTGGACTCGCGAACAAGCTATCGCCTATATGAGCGAAAATGCTGGGATGGCAAAAAGTGATGTGGAAGCTGAAATTGAACGTTACATCGTGATGCCAGGCCAAGCTTGTGCTTATAAAATTGGGATGTTGAAGCTGCTTGAACTTCGCACCAAGGCGCAAACTGCACTGGGTGATAAGTTCAAACTGACAGAGTTCCATCAAACCATTTTGCAAAATGGTTCTATGCCGCTTGAGTTACTTGAACGCGTTGTTGATGGGTATATTGCGACGCATCAAGTTGCTAAATAGCAAAAACTTCAGGTTGGATGCCAAACGCTCCGGAATGCATTTATCGATTTAATGCATTCCAAATGCTTTTAGCAGCTATTGGGATAGTAAAAGCTCAACGGCATGTGGCCGTTGAGCTTTGCAAATTAACGCGGTTGTTGCTGGGTAATACAATGAATATTACCGCCACCTAACAGAATTTCACGACCAGGCACAGTCACTACTTGGTGCTCTGGAAATAATTCCGTCAGTTTGGTAATAGCCACTTGATCCATTGGATCATCAAATGTTGGCAGGACGAGGCCGCCATTACACAAATAGAAATTAATGTAAGAGCCAGCTAAACGAGCTTCTGCTTCCCGTGGCACTGCTGCACCAGTTAAATCGACACTGGCGTATTCTTCAGCTTTAGCCAGTAAAGGGCCGGGAACAGGCAGTTTATGGACGATAAATGGCCGACCTTTAGCGTCAGTGCTTTGTTCGAGCACTGTTAATGCGGCGCGTGAGCGTGCATATTGCGGGTCGTTTTCATCGTCAGTCCAAGCCAATAGCACTTCACCTGGACGGACAAAACAGCACATGTTATCGACATGGCCGTCAGTTTCGTCGTTGAAAATGCCTTCTTCTAA
Organism: Gammaproteobacteria bacterium; assembly: GCA_017302255.1. Classification (GTDB taxonomy): domain Bacteria; phylum Pseudomonadota; class Gammaproteobacteria; order Enterobacterales; family Alteromonadaceae; genus Pararheinheimera. The sequence continues at coordinate 95,883 of JAFLDV010000004.1, forward strand.
CCAAATCACTTTATCGATGCCGAGATAATCCGCCAATTTTTGTTCAATTTGCGTTTTCGACAGCGATGAATTGCGATTTGGATTGAGTAAGCATTCTGCAGTCGTCAGCAATGTGCCTTCGCCATCAGTATGGATGGCGCCGCCTTCAAGAATGAAATCGTCGGTGCGATAGCGAGGTAAACCCTCGATATTCAACACTTTTTGCGCAACTTGGTCGTCTAAATCCCAAGGGAAATATAAACCGCCGTTTAATCCGCCCCAAGCGTTAAACGTCCAATCTACACCACGAACTTCACTGCCGTTGGTGACAAAAGTTGGGCCAGTGTCACGACACCAAGCGTCATTATTGCTCACTTCCACTACGCGGATCGGGAACTTGCTTGCTTCTGCTGCTAATTGCGCTTGGGCATTGGCAAATTGCCGAGCTGAAACCATTACCGTCACCGGCTCGAAGCGAGCGATGGCGTGGATCACAGCGCAAAACGCTTGTTGTGCAGGTTTTGCACCTAACCGCCAGTTATCGGTGCGCTCAGGCCAAACCATCCAGGTTTGGCTATGCGGCGCCCATTCGGCTGGCATGTAAAAGCCATCAGCACGCGGCGTAGTGGTCAAGGGTTGACCTAAGTGGGTGTTTAACATTGGGGCCGCCATGTTAATTGTTGCCAGTCGTTGGCGTAGTTTTGCCATCTTTGGTCAACAATGCACCGTATAAATCGATACGACGGTCACGGTAAACACCCCAACCACGACGATTTTTCGCAACTTGGTCTAAATCGAAGGTGTGAACCAATACCGCTTCGCTGACTTCGTCGGCTTCTTGTACTTTCGCACCATACTCGTTGGCAATAAATGAGCTGCCGTAGAAGGTAATAGCAAAATCGTCTTCTGTTTCACGACCGATACGGTTTGATGCAATTAATGGCACCAAGTTCGCCGCTGCGTGGCCTTGTTGAGTACGTTGCCAGTGATCGCGTGAATTCACGTTAGTGTCGTGTGGCTCGGTACCAATTGCTGTTGGGTAGAATAATAATTCTGCGCCCATTAATGCCATGCTGCGCGCACACTCTGGAAACCATTGATCCCAGCAAATGCCGATGCCGATTTTTGCATAAGCGGTATCCCAGACTTTAAAGCCGGTATCACCAGGGGTGAAATAGAATTTTTCGCTGTAACCCGGGCCATCAGGGATATGGCTCTTGCGGTAAGTGCCAAGGTATGAACCATCTGCATCAATCACAGCAACGCTGTTGTAGAAGCAGTTGCCAGCTTTTTCATAAAAGCTGATTGGCAATACGACTTTTAATTCCTTCGCAACTTTAGTGAAATGCTTGATGGCAGCGTTGTCTTCCACTGTGGTTGCGAAATCAAGATAATGTTCTTTTTGCTTTTGGCAGAAGTAATTACGCTCAAATAATTCCTGTAACAGGATAATTTGGGCGCCTTGGCTTGCTGCTTCGCGCACTAATTTATCGCCACGGGCGATGTTTTCTTCCACATTCCAGCCACCAATCATTTGGGTAGCGGCAACAGTCACTTCACGCATGTAAAGATCTCCTGGCAAAAGATAATAAATAGACACATTACTTTAGTCAGTTTCAACCGCGACAGCAAAATTGTCCGGCGGGAATGGGCTGAGCATAATGCAGTTTGGCCGCGCAAAATGCCGGAATTTTCACCCTAGGTCAATGAAATTTTTCGGAAAATCGCCGGTTTTGTTATATCTGAATTATCTGGGAATTTCTATGCAAAAAACTCGGATATTCAGTTGTTTTCTATGCGCCTTTTATTCATATCAATTCAAGTCCAAGTTTAGACAAAACCATGCCTAAACAAAGTGCAGGCCAACTGGGATTAAATTGTGATCCAGCGCAGAGAATTTGCAATATTCTCAGTTAGAATACCGACATCTGATAAAGGATAGATGACAGCAAATGAAATTTGATATCGCGGTAGTTGGTGGCGGCATGGTCGGCGCATCTTTTGCCCTTAAACTCGCTCAAGCCGGTCTTTCAGTTGTGTTGTTGGAAAAACATCCGGCAAAAGCCGTCAGCAAGGACGACAGTTTTGATCTGCGGATAAGTGCAATTAATCGACGCAGTGAAACTTGGTTGCGTGAACTCGGCGCTTGGCAACTAATGCACCCTGAGCGGATTTGCGTTTATCAGCAATTACGCGCTTTTGAGCAAGAACAGCCGCCACTGGATTTTACGGCTGCCGAAATTGCAGAGCCATACTTGGGCCACATGGTAGAAAATAACCAGATCCAGGCCGCGTTATGGCAGCAATTTCCAACCACTTTGACAACCTTATGTCCGGCCACTGTCAATTCAATCCAACATCATCCGGACTTTGTCAGTTTAAAAACCGAAGAGCACGGTGAAATTATCGCGAAGTTGGTGATAGGTGCTGATGGCGCCAATTCGCAAATTCGGCAGTTAGCGGGTATCGGCAGCAACGGCTGGCAATACCAACAAGCCTGCATGCTCATTCATATTCAAACGGCGTACCCGCATCTAGAAATGACTTGGCAGCAGTTCACCGAACAAGGCCCTCGAGCTTATCTGCCACTACCTGGCCATGACGGATCATTGGTGTGGTATGACGATGCCAATCGCATCGCGCAACTAGCGGCAATGAGCACAGAGCAACTTCATCGAGAAATCACGCAGCATTTTCCGCAGAGACTTGGCGAGTTTACCGTGTTGAAACAAGCATGGTTTCCATTGGTTCGAAGTGACGCCAATCAATATGTCAAAGGCCGCGTTGTATTGATGGGTGATGCCGCGCACACCATTAACCCATTAGCCGGGCAGGGAGTTAATCTAGGCTTCGCTGATGCGCAGTTATTTGCACAGTTACTTATTGAAGCCTGGCAAAAGGGCGAAGATTTAGCATCACAACGGGTATTATCGAGTTATCAGCGACAACGCAAAATCGCCAATCTAACAATGATGTCGGCGATGGATGTGTTTTATCAGGTATTTAAAAGCGAATTAGCACCAGTTCGGCAGATCCGGCGTTTAGGTTTAGCCTTAGCCGCTAAAGCGGGACCGTTAAAAGCTTGGGTTGGTAAATATGCTGCAGGCGTCAAATAACGCTGATTTTTGCTGAGATAATAACTAGGGCCACTCAATTGCAGTGGCCTTTATTTTTGCGCTAACCAGAGCGGGGGATTGAAGACCCAGAAAAGAAAAACCCAGCCGAAGCTGGGTTATCAAATTATGGCAGGGGTACAGGGATTCGAACCCCAGAATGGCGGGATCAAAACCCGCTGCCTTACCGCTTGGCTATACCCCTGCAGAAACACATGTGGCTGTATTGTATGAACTGATGACCATACTGCCACTAAAATTAATGGCAGGGGTACAGGGATTCGAACCCCAGAATGGCGGGATCAAAACCCGCTGCCTTACCGCTTGGCTATACCCCTGCAGAAACTGCAGAATTCTTTACTTGCTTGGTGCGGAAAGAGAGACTCGAACTCTCACGCCTCGCGGCGCTGGAACCTAAATCCAGTGCGTCTACCAATTTCGCCATTTCCGCATACACAGACGAACAACGCTTAAGTGGTGGCTACAGCGGGAATCGAACCTGCGACCCCAGCATTATGAGTGCTGTGCTCTAACCAGCTGAGCTATGTAGCCACTATGTCTTAGTTGTCCTAAGCAAGTGCCGCGTATTATCCAGATGCAGCCTATGGGCGTCAACCGTTTTTTTCCGCGTTTTTTTGATTTTCTGTTCGTTCGCTGAAATTATGCGCAGCTTGGTGGAATTGGCAGCAGCGAATAGGCCTTTGGTCGCCTGATTGGGTTATTTATTGTCTTTTCAGGGTAAATTGCCTTAGCATGGCCCGACGCCTTTTGCCGGCTGAAGACGCCCATAAAAATATAAATAACCAAGGAAATTTTGATGCAACCGAGCAATCAAGCGCGCTGGCCGCGCCAACTGCCCTACATTATTGCCAGTGAAGCCTGTGAGCGCTTCTCTTTTTATGGCATGCGCAATATTCTGACGCCGTTTTTAATGACGGCTTTGCTTTTATCTATTCCTGAACAATATCGGGCTGGTGAAGCCAAAGATATTTTCCATTCTTTTGTCATTGGTGTGTATTTCTTTCCACTGCTTGGCGGTTATCTTGCCGATAAATTTCTCGGTAAGTACCGCACTATCCTGTATCTGAGTATTTTGTATTGTCTGGGGCATGCGTTCTTAGCGATTTTTGAAACCAGTCAGCAAGGCTTCTATACCGGTTTGTTTTTGATAGCCTTGGGTTCGGGTGGTATCAAACCGCTGGTGTCGTCATTTATGGGCGACCAATTTGATAAATCGAATAAACACTTGGCGCGTAAAGCCTTTGATTGGTTCTATTTCACCATAAACTTCGGTTCGTTTTTCGCATCACTATCGATGCCATTGGTTCTTAAACACTATGGTGCTGCTTGGGCTTTTGGTTTACCTGGCGTGCTGATGGGATTGGCGACTTTATTCTTTTGGTTAGGACGTAGCCGTTATGTGCATGTGCCGCCAGAGCCTGATAATCCGCATAGTTTTTTGCAAGTCGCTAAAACTGCATTGTTCAACAAAAAAGCCGGTGAAGCTGACAAAGGACTTTATTTGGCTATTGTCGGTGTGGCAATGGCACTATTTTCATTATCACAAACACCAAACCTTGGTTTTGTCGCTGCTTTTTGTTTGGCATTGGTCTTTATTATCGGTTTCGGCGGTGGCGGGGCTGCTTTGCAATTGGAGCGTGCTCGTGGGGTGCATCCGGATGATGCGGTGGATGGTGTCCGCGTGGTGCTGCGTGTATTGGTGTTATTTGCTTTAGTCACGCCATTTTGGTCGCTGTTTGATCAAAAAGCTTCGACTTGGGTGCTTCAAGCCAATCAAATGAGTCGTCCAGAGTGGTTTGAGCCAGCGATGATGCAAGCGTTAAATCCATTACTCGTGATGATTCTGATCCCGTTTAACAACTTTGTCCTTTATCCATTACTTGAAAGAGCAGGGCTTAAAATTACCGCCTTGCGTCGCATGGGCGCTGGCATTGCGTTCTCTGGCTTTGCTTGGATAGTCGCGGGTAGCATTCAAGTGTGGCTGGATAATGGTCATATCGTGACCATTCTTTGGCAAATGCTGCCTTATGCACTGCTGACGTTTGGTGAAGTATTGGTTTCTGCGACAGGACTTGAGTTTGCTTATAGCCAAGCACCGGCTGCGATGAAAGGCATTATCACCGCATTCTGGCAGTTATCGGTCACCATCGGAAACCTATGGGTTCTGCTTGCCAACAACAGTATTCGCAGTGAAGCTGTGCTTGCACAGGTTGCGACCACAGGCCTCAGTCAAACCGCCTTTTTAATGTATTTCTTTGCAGGTTTTGCACTTTGCGCGGCAGCGATATTTGCGTGGCATGCAAGGCGTTATCAGGAAGTTGATAACTATCGGGCAGCTGATATTAGCTAGTAGGAATCACTAAATAAACATGTATAAAAAAACGCCGGCGATTGCCGGCGTTTTTCATCAGAGAACTATTAACGTCTGTACTTACACGTTGAATAAGAAGTGCATCACGTCGCCGTCTTTACAAACGTATGTTTTGCCTTCCACTTTTAACTTACCAGCTTCTTTCGCGCCAGCTTCGCCGTTACATGCGATAAAATCATCAAATGACACTACTTGCGCACGAATAAAACCACGTTCGAAATCGGTGTGGATAACGCCTGCTGCTTGTGGTGCTGTTGCGCCGACCGGGATTGTCCAAGCACGAACTTCTTTTACACCAGCAGTGAAGTAAGTGTGTAAGTTCAGCAGAGAATAACCGCCACGGATCACGCGGTTTAAGCCTGGCTCTGTTAAGCCCATAGACTCTAAAAACTCAGCTTTTTCGTCATCTTCAAGTTCAGAAATTTCAGATTCGATTGCCGCGCAGACTGGTACTACAATTGCGCCTTCTTTGGCGGCAATTTCACGCACTACATCTAAATGGCGGTTGTTTTCAAAACCATCTTCAAGCACGTTCGCGATATACATGGTTGGCTTTATAGTCAAAAAGTTCATGTAAGAAATCAGAGCTTTATCTTCAGCAGATAACTCAAGTTGACGCAGAGTTAAACCTGATTCTAAGTGTGCTTTAACTTTTTCCAACACTTCGATTTCAGCTTTTGCGTCTTTATCGCCAGCTTTAGCTTTTTTGCTCACGCGGAAAATTGCTTTTTCTGCGCTATCCATATCTGCCAATACCAATTCCATATTGATGGTTTCGATGTCATCAGCAGGATCAATTTTGTTCGCAACGTGGATTACGTTGTCGTCTTCGAAACAGCGTACAACATGACCAATGGCGTCGGTTTCGCGGATGTTTGCCAGGAATTTGTTACCAAGACCTTCGCCTTTTGACGCGCCTTTAACGAGGCCTGCAATATCAACGAATTCCATAGTTGTTGGCAGAATACGTTGTGGTTTTACGATTTCAGCCAGCTGAGTCAAACGCGGATCCGGCACTGGTACCACGCCAGTGTTCGGCTCGATAGTACAAAACGGGAAATTCGCAGCTTCAATGCCTGCTTTGGTCAGTGCGTTAAATAAAGTCGATTTGCCTACGTTTGGTAAGCCGACGATGCCACATTTAAAACCCATTTGCGTGATCCTTTATAACTCGGCCGGGACTCCAGCCATTAAATACCTTGATACCAAACGTGATTATCGAACGTTGGTAACTATCAGTGTTTGCGTTTTGCTTGCCGCAGCGCTATCTAAACAGCGGAACCCGCAGCATTAAAAGTGTGTAAGCGATGTTGGGCTTTGACCAACCCTTGCTGTTGCCAAAGTTCGAAACAACGCAGACTTTCATCTAACGTGTCGTCGATAAGTCTTTGTTCCGCTTGTGGTGCTTTACCAAGCACATACCCTGTGACTTTATCTTTATGGCCAGGATGACCAATACCAAGTCGCAAGCGATAGAAATTAGGATTGTTGCCAAATTTGCTGGCGATGTCTTTAAGACCATTATGGCCAGCATGGCCACCCCCGAGTTTAATCTTGGCGATGCCTGGCTCGAGCGCCATTTCATCATGTGCAACCAAAATTTGTTCAGGTGGAATTTTATAAAACTGCGCCATTGCGAGCACGGCCTTGCCACTTAAATTCATGAAAGTAGTGGGGATCAATAATTTGATTTCTTGGCCTTGATAAATGTATTTGCCAGTTAAACCAAAAAACTTCGGGTCGTTTTTAAGCGTCACGTTGTTGCGGCGGGCCAGTTGTTCAACGAACCACTGTCCGGCGTTGTGCCGGGTATTAGAATACTCGGGGCCTGGATTACCCAGGCCCACGATGAACTGAATCAGTTCAGACATGCTTACTCAGCAGCGTCGTCTGCTTTGCCAGCTGGTTTGTTTACAGAAACAACAGCTTGGTCATGACCAGCGCCTTTAGCCAGTTCAGCGATTGTTACGCCAGCTGGAACTTTCAGGTCTGATAAGTGCAGAGTTACGCCTACAGCAACGTCAGCCAGGTCTACTTCGATGAATTCTGGCAGGTTAGCTGGTAATACAGAGATAGCGATTTCGTTGATGTGGTGAGCAACGATACCACCTTTCTTCGCTGCAGCAGCTTCGTTGATGAAGTGAACTGGAACTACAGTGTGTAATTCGTGGCCAGCTTCAACGCGTTGGAAGTCAACGTGCATGATTTTCGGCTTGAACGGGTGACGTTGCATAGCTTTAACGATTGCTTTCACTTCTTCGCCACCAACATTGATGGTCAGGATGTGAGTGTAGAAGCCTTCGTTTGCTTGAGCTTGTACCAGTTTGTGGTGTTCCAGAGTTACTGACAGAGGCGCTTTATCGCCACCGTAGATGATTGCAGGAACTTTGTCCGCGTGACGCAGGCGGCGGCTCGCACCTTTCCCCAAGTCGTTACGAACTTCGGCATTTAATACATAGATTGCGTTAGACATTTTTATCTCCAAAGAAAAATAAGTTCCAGTTTCCGCGACCAGAAAACCGGAGCGATGCTTTCACGGCCATTGACCGAAAAAAGCGCGACATGATAGCACTTGAGCAGTACTTGCGCAAACACAAAGTCGGCAGAAGCTAGGGATTAAAATAGAAGAGGCAGGAGAGCAAATTTGCATTGGCTCGGCTTGTTGCCAACCCCATCAAAACAAGCAGGTTTTTCTTCTGTACCTTCTGCCAATACCAACTTTGGAAAAATGATTGCGGGCAAATAAAAAAGCCAGCGTATAACTACGCTGGCCTTTTAACGACTAATAAACGAATTAATCAAACATTGAAGAGATAGATTCTTCGTTGCTGATCCGGCGAATACACTCAGCCATCATTTCGCTTAAAGTCAGTTGTTTCACTTTGCTCACTGCCTGCATTGCTGGTGACAGTGGAATAGTGTCAGTGATGATTAATTCATCAATTACTGAGTTTGCGATGTTTTCTGCCGCGTTTCCAGAGAATACTGGGTGAGTTGCGTAAGCAAATACACGGCGAGCACCTTGTTCTTTTAACGCTTCAGCGGCTTTACATAAAGTACCGCCAGTGTCGATCATGTCGTCAACGATAATACAGTCGCGGTCTTTAACATCACCGATGATGTGCATGACTTGCGCAACGTTCGCTTTTGGACGACGTTTGTCGATAATCGCCAAATCGGCATCGTTTAATAATTTGGCGATAGCACGAGCACGCACAACACCGCCGATATCCGGAGATACCACAACCGGTGCTTGGAATTCGCGCTTACGCATATCATCAAGCAATACTGGTGAAGCAAACACGTTGTCCACTGGTACGTCGAAGAAACCTTGAATTTGCTCAGCGTGCAGGTCAACAGTCAATACGCGGTCAACACCAACGCTAGATAAAAAGTCCGCAATCACTTTAGCTGTGATTGGTACGCGAGCTGAACGCACACGGCGGTCTTGGCGGGCATAACCGAAATATGGGATTACCGCAGTGATACGGCCAGCAGAAGCACGGCGCAGCGCATCCACCATAACGACTAACTCGATAAGGTTGTCATTGGTAGGAGCGCAAGTGGACTGGATAATAAAAACGTCCGATCCACGGACGTTTTCATTAATTTGCACACTGACTTCTCCATCGCTGAAACGACCCACTTCGGCGTCACCCAGTTTGATATACAAACGGCTGGCAATTTTCTTGGCAAGTTCTGGTACGGCGTTACCAGCGAATATCTTCATGTCGGGCACGGTAGGATCCTCAGGGCAGTAGTAGGTCCGGTTAAAATCTGAAAATGGTGTGCAGTCACCATTCCCTCGTTATACGGCATGTTCCAACACAGTCAATAAAGGCGACTGGTTGACCCCACGCGCGACAAATCCACGGCAATTGGCCGGAAGGTCGGCTAGGGCTCGACGAGCACTGAGTTCGTCCTGGAATTCAGCGAATACGCTAGCACCAGTACCCGTCATTCGAGACGGCGCGTATTCTACCAACCACCGTAAGGTTATTGCAACAAGCGGGTACAGTCGTTCGACCAATGGTTGGCAATCATTGCGCCATTCTGAGTCTAGTACAGAACCAAAAGTTAGCGCTTTACTATTTCGAATCAAATCTGGATGAGTAAACACTTCCGCTGTAGAAACATGCACATCTGGTGTGACAACCAAGAAGAAACGCTCGGGGAGCGCAATTGGCTGCAAATCCTCGCCAACACCCTGACCAAACGCCGTGTTGCCATGCACAAATACTGGTACGTCAGCGCCAAGCTTCAAGCCAAATTCGGCGAGTTGTGTTGTCGTAAGTTTTAAATTCCACAGCACATTTAAGGCATGCAGGGTGGTTGCTGCATCAGAAGAACCGCCGCCAAGCCCGCCGCCCATTGGCGTGCGTTTGTCTAAAAAAATATCAACACCGGCGTTTTCTGCGGCCATGGGCTTTAACAACATGGCTGCGCGATAAATTAAATTATCTGTGCCATTTAGACTTGGGTCAGAGCAGCGCAAGTTAATTTCATTACGGTGATTTGGCGTGAAATGCAATTCATCGCCAACATCCAACATTTGAAAAATTGTTTGCAGTAAGTGATAGCCATCAGCACGGCGTCCATTGATATGCAAAAACAAATTTAGTTTGCAAGGCGCCGGCAAAACCCATGGGTAGTTGATTTGTTTTATCATAAATTCCACTCCCGAATCGCCACTTTGATACGGGTATCCGCTGATTGCAGCACTATTAACTTTGGTAATGCTAAGCGATTGGTGAAAAACTTAGGATAACTAACTTGCCACTCGCGGCCTTGGCTATCGTGTAATGTGAAGCTCTGTAGGCGGCCAAGCGCGTCGTAACTCATTGCTTCGGCACTTTCACCGGCCATACCTTTGAGCCATAGCGGCATCTCTTCAATCGGCAAAGACCAACCTGACAGATAATCCAACAGCACCGAAGCAGATGGCGCCGTGTGAGTTTGGCCATCGACCTGTACTTCAGCCCCAGTCTTATCAGTCTTAATTTCAAAAACATTGAGACCAAATAAATTTTGCATCGATGCTTGGTAGAAATCGCCTTGCTGTTGCCATTTCAAACCGCCGCTGACGCTATTACCCGGCGCCTTGACATAGATGGAGGCATTAATTTCAAATTCGGTCAGCGCTGTCAGTTCCTGCTGTCGTTGCGGCAAGTTAGCCATCGCTTCGTCTTTTGGTGCTGGTGATAATAGCGAGCAGCCGGTTAAAACACCGAGAAGGCTGAGTAATACTGCTGTTTTTCCTAAATTAAACACGTGGATCCTTAGTCATCAACAATGTGTCCGATATCAAAGTAAAATACCGCTACAGATTAAAAGGCTTTTCATGCCCCATGGATTTTCGTACAATTCGCCCTTTCCAAAGCCCAATCACCCATGACTGCATGGGGTTTTGCAGGTGAACAATCATTTTTGCGCTTGGCATCAACCACAAAACCGCTCCAGTCGCATTACGCGAACAGGTTGCTTTTGCTCCAGAGCAAGTCGCTGACGCTTTGTTGGATTTAACCAATAAAACCGCAGTGACTGATGCCGTTATTGTTTCTACCTGTAACCGCACAGAATTGTATTTTAGCGGTAGCGAGCAACAATCGAAACAGGTGATTGCATGGTTAGCGCAATTTCATCAACTTTCGTTGCCTGAAGTTGAACCTCACCTGTATTTGCATCAAGACGATGCTGCAGCAAGTCATTTGATGCGCGTGGCATGTGGCTTAGATTCTCTGGTACTTGGTGAGCCGCAAATATTAGGGCAAGTAAAGCAAGCGTATAGCCAATCACGCCAACTCGGTACTATCCAGCCGGTGTTTGAACGGTTGTTCCAAAAGACTTTTGCTATTGCCAAGCAAGTGCGTACCGACACCGAAATTGGCGCAAGTGCAGTTTCAGTCGCTTTTGCGGCTGTGACCTTAGCCAAACAAATTTTCGGCAAATTGGCAGACGTTAAAGTCCTGCTGATTGGCGCAGGTGAAACCATTGAATTGGTTGCCAAACATTTATTAGAACAAGGCGCGAAACAGCTAACTGTCGCTAATCGCTCTTACGATAGAGCGGCAACTTTGGCTGCTCAGTTTTCTGGGCAGGTGGTTAGCCTGGCGCAAGTGCCACAAGCGCTGGTTGATGCCGATGTAGTGATTAGTTCAACAGCCAGTACTTTGCCGATTGTTGGTAAAGGCATGGTGGAACAGGCTTTAAAAAAACGTCGGCACAAACCGATGTTCTTTGTCGATTTGGCAGTGCCACGCGACATCGAAGCACAAGTTGCGGAGCTTGATGACGCGTATTTGTACACGGTCGATGATTTACAAAACATTGTGTCGCAAAATATGCAAAGCCGACAAACCGCCGCAACTCAAGCCGAAGCGATGATTCAAACCGGTGTTGGCGAATTTACCCAGTGGCTAGCGCTGCAAGGGCAAATAGACTGGGTGCGCGATTATCGCGACCGTTGTGATGCGGTTCGGCAAGAATTAGTGGTTCGAGCATTAAATCAGCTCGCCAGTGGCCAAGCGGCCGATAAAGTAATAAATGAATTAGCGACTAAACTCAGCAATAGGCTGATGCATTCGCCGACTCGCACCATCCGTCAATTATTGCAGGATGAGTCGGCTCAACCCCAAACATTGATCAACACATTGTTAGATGTTTAATCAGGTATAAAAGCTCTCATGAAAGAAACGGTTTATCGAAAACTCGAAGGTCTGGTCGAGCGTTATGAAGAAGTGCAGGCGATGTTAAGTGACGCCGGCGTGATTTCGGATCAGAACCGTTTTCGCGAATTATCCAAAGAATACAGCCAGCTCGAAGAGATTGCGCATGCTTTTGCTTTGTATCAACAAGCCCAGCAAGACTTCCAGAGTGCCGAAGAAATGTTGAAGGATTCCGATCCCGACATGCGCGAAATGGCGCAAGAAGAATTCAAAACTGGCAAAGAGCGTATTGAACAATTGGATCAAGAACTGCAAATTCTGTTGTTGCCAAAAGATCCAAATGACAACAACAACTGCTTTTTGGAAGTCCGTGCAGGTGCTGGTGGTGATGAAGCGGCAATTTTTGCTGGTGATTTGTTCCGCATGTACAGCCGCTATTGTGAAAAACGTCGGTTTAAAGTTGAAATCGTTTCGTTTAACGACGGTGAGCACGGCGGCTACAAAGAAATTATTGCCAGTGTGCAAGGTGAGGGCGCTTACGGCGCTTTGAAGTTTGAATCGGGTGGCCATCGTGTACAACGGGTTCCTGCAACGGAATCACAAGGCCGCGTGCATACGTCTGCTTGTACTATTGCAATTATGCCGGAAGTTCCGGAAAGCGAAGCTATCGAGATTAACCCGGTTGATTTAAAAGTCGATACCTTCCGCGCCTCTGGTGCTGGTGGTCAGCACGTTAACCGGACTGATTCGGCAATTCGTATTACCCACTTACCAACCGGCATTGTGGTTGAGTGTCAGGACGAACGTTCTCAGCATAAAAACCGAGCTCGCGCTATGGCCGTGTTACAGTCTCGGATCCAAGCGGCTGAGGATGAAAAACGCCGGTTAGCTGAAGAATCGACCCGTCGTTCTTTAGTCGGTTCTGGCGATCGTTCAGAGCGGATCCGAACTTACAACTTCCCACAAGGTCGCTTGACTGACCATCGCATCAACTTGACCATCTACCGTCTGTTAGATGTGATGGAAGGCGATTTAGATCAGGTGCTTGGCCCGCTATCTCACGAACACCAAGCCGATTTATTGGCCGCGTTGGCTGAGGAAAATCGTTAATGAGTTCGCTGACGTTGCAGCAATGGTTGCAACGTGCGGCGCTGCAACTTGAGCAACTCGCCGCTATTGACCCTCATATCGTTGATGTGCGACTAGAGGCTCGCCGTTTGGCGGGCGATCTGTTGGATATTTCGCCGACTGGCATGCAACTAAAAATGTCTGACAAACTCACCGCTACCGAATTGCAGCGGTTGGATGCTGCATTAGTGCGCCGATGTCAGGGGGAGCCACTGGCCTATATCACTGGACGTTGGTGGTTCTGGGATTTGGAACTTGAAGTCGCACCATGCACGCTTATTCCAAGACCTGATACTGAGTTGTTGGTTGAGCAAACGCTCGAATTAAGCCTTCCCGCCAATGCCAAAGTGTTGGATTTGGGCACTGGTACTGGAGCCATAGCGCTATCACTGGCCAAAGCGCGGCCGCAGTGGCAAGTCAGTGCAGTAGATTACTCTGAAGAAGCTGTGGCATTGGCTCTGCGCAATCGTCAGCGGTTAGGGTTAACTAACTGTGTTGTTAAGCAAAGTGATTGGTTTAGTGCGCTTGCAGGGCAGCAATTTCATTTAATCATCAGTAATCCGCCTTATATCGACGAGCAAGACCCTAATCTGCAACAAGGTGATGTGCGCTTTGAACCACGCAGTGCCCTGGTTGCGCCTGCACATGGACTGGCTGATCTAGCGATTATCTGTCAGCAGGCGCCGCAGTACCTTAGTGAAAATGGTTGGATCTGGCTTGAACATGGTTATCAGCAAGCAGAAGCCGTGCAGCAGCTACTGCGCCAAGCAGGGTTCAGTTTAGTCAGTTCTCGCCAAGATTATGCCGGGCAGTGGCGCATCACTGGTGGCTGCTTGTCACGTTGATTTCGCTTAAATTGATAATTTTTTTTGACCCATCCGCAGTTAGCGCATATAACTATCAAAGCATGTTTTTCTGAATTCATAATCTGCTTCAACAACTTAACCGTATAAGTTGCTTCAGTAGATTGGCGCAGCAGCGTTTGCATTGAGGGTAGTAGTGTGGCTAACGATTTTCTATTTGCAGATGAACCCGACGAAATAGTTCCACAAACCGTTGGAAGCTGGAAAGTTCTGATTGTTGATGATGAGCCTGAAGTGCATTCAGTCACTAAATTGGCACTTAGCGATTTTACTTTTCAGGGAAAAAATCTCGAGTTTATTAGCGCTTATTCTGGCGCAGAAGCGAAGAAGACCCTAGAGCAACATCCAGATGCGGCGATTATTTTACTCGATGTCGTAATGGAAACCGATGACGCTGGATTGCTGGTTGCGCGTTATATTCGGGAAGAGTTGCACAATCACTATGTTCGGATCATTTTACGTACAGGACAACCTGGACAAGCGCCAGAGCGGCAAGTCATTGTTAATTATGATATCAACGACTACAAATCCAAAACTGAACTGACTGCACAGAAGCTTTTTACTGTCGTGATGTCGAGTTTGCGCTCGTATCGAGATATTTTATCTATCGATAACAGCCGGCGTGGATTGGAAAAAATCATTACTGCGTCAACTGATTTATTTTCATCGCATTCGATGGAACAATTTATCGATGGTGTGCTGCAACAGTTAACCTCCATTTTAGGCTGTGATGACAACGCCTTGTTAGTCACATCTTCCTTGGTCGCCGGTAATATCAATGAAAATACCGATCCGGACAAACTAGTGGTATTTGCCGGGCTTGGTGAGTTTGAGCACAAGGAAGGCCGAGCGGTCACCGAAGTGCTAGACCCAACCTTGATGGATGCGTTTCATCAAGCGTTGCGTTCACGCAGTATTGTCTATCGCGACAATTATTTGGTGGCCTATTGTACTAGTAAATTCACTCAGGGCTCGCTGCTTTATGTTTCTGGTTTGCCCAACCAAGTTAATGATAATCAACGTCGCCTCATCGAACTCTTCTCGCAAAACGTGCAAATTGCCTATGAAAATGTGCAGCTACAGCATGAAATTGAAGATACACAGCGGGAAATTGTTTATCGGCTCAGTGAGGCAGTTGAGCAACGTTCGATTGAAACCGGTAATCACGTTAAACGCGTGGCGTTTATCTGCTATGAATTAGCTAAAGGTTACGGGCTTGATGATGATGAATCCGAAAAATTGATGTTTGCCTCGCCGTTACATGATGTTGGTAAAGTGGGAATTCCCGATGGTATTTTGAATAAGCCAATGAAATTGCAAGATCACGAATGGGAAGTGATGAAAACTCACTCCAGCATCGGCTATGACATCCTGAAGAACTCCAAACGCGCGATCATTCAAGCGGGCGCTATAATTGCCCGCGATCACCATGAAAAATGGGATGGTAGCGGTTATCCTGCAGGTAAAGTCTCAGCGGATATTCATGTTTATGGTCGTATTGCAGCCCTTGCTGATGTGTATGATGCGCTGCGTCATCGTCGTTGTTATAAGTCGGCGTGGACTGCCGAAGCGACACTTGCGCACATTGAAAGTGAAGCTGGCCGGCATTTCGACCCGAAATTGGTCGAAATATTAAAATCGCGGGTCGACAAAATAGAGTCAATCCTGCAAAAATACCCGGACGAGGATTAAGTTGTCTCGGCGTTGTGCCTTGTAAAGCCACCTCCTGGTGGCTTTGTTGTCTTTAAGTCTGGCTAAAGGTGGATTTATTTTTATGTATATGGCGTTAAAACACTCGCATATGTTATTTGCGACACTCAGCATTTTGTTACTGGTTGTTCGATTTGGTTTGTCCTTCACCAGTTCGACGTTGTTACAAAGCAAATTTTTGAAAATTGTGCCTCACGTGATCGACACGTTGTTGTTGCTCAGTGCCGTTTGGTTGATGATGACCTTGTCACAATATCCATTCTCTACACCTTGGTTGACTGAAAAAGTAATTGGCGTGGCTGCTTACATCGCCTCAGGCTATATGGCGCTAAAAGGCCGCACTACGGCATTACGAGTTATAGCTTTTCTCGGGGCAATTGGTTGGTTGGCTCTGGTCGTGCGGCTTGCTATCACGAAAACCCCGGTGTTATTTGGCTAAGATTGACTATGGTTACTTTTGCCTGTTGTTTCTATTGAATTTTCGCAAGTAGGAGGCCGAAATGGCCATTAAATCAGTAAAAATCGGTGCGATTGAAGTCGCAAATGACCAACCATTTGTCCTATTCGGTGGGATGAATGTTCTTGAATCCAGAGATTTGGCACTGCGGATCGCTGAGCATTATGTTGAAGTCTGTGCAAAATTGCAGATCCCATATGTTTTTAAAGCATCTTTTGATAAGGCCAACCGCTCATCAGTGCATTCGTATCGCGGTCCTGGTTTAGAAGAAGGCTTGCGGATTTTTGAGGAAATTAAAAAGACCTTTAACATTCCACTGATCACTGACGTGCACGAGCCTTACCAAGCTGCACCGGTCGCTGAAATTGTTGATGTTATTCAGCTGCCAGCGTTTTTAGCGCGCCAAACAGATCTCGTGGTAGCGATGGCGCAAACTGGTGCTGTGATAAACGTGAAAAAACCACAGTTCTTGGCGCCGCATGAAATGCGCCACATCATCACTAAGTTTAAAGAAGCCGGTAACGAGCAAGTGATCCTTTGCGAGCGGGGCTCTAGTTTCGGCTATAACAACCTAGTGGTTGATATGCTGGGTATGGATGAAATGAAGCAATATGCGCCGGTTATATTCGATGCAACTCACGCATTGCAAAAACCGGGTGGACGCACTGATTCAGCTGATGGTCGTCGTGCTCAGGCTGCGCAATTAGCGCGTTCAGGCATGGCACTTGGTTTGGCAGGTTTATTTATTGAGGCTCACCCTGAGCCAAATTTAGCCAAATGTGACGGACCATGTGCATTGCCATTAGCGAAGCTCGAACCATACCTGCAACAAATGAAAGAGTTGGATCAGCTTGTGAAGTCGTTTGCTGCTTTGGATACATCAGCGAACTGATTTGCGAAGTGCAATTTAACTCTGGCCAATAAGCTGTTAAGACAGGCTTTAGCGCCCCAAAACAAAAATGCCAGTCAATTGACTGGCATTTTCTTTAGCAATACAGCACCGTTAGTAACGTTCGCGGACGTAAGATACAACTTGGTTATATTGCTGGCGAATTTGCCGAATAAGATCTTGGACTTGATCCCATTCTCCTTCATCAACCACTTTTTCTAGTTTCAGAGCTAAACCCGACAGCTCCAATGCACCGACGCTTTTTGCCACTGATTTCAATTGGTGAGCCAGTGAATGGATAGCTCCACGTTCTTGGCTTGACGAACGCATATCCAAGCTGCTGAGCAATTCAGCGCCGTGGTTAACGAAGTAGTTGAGGTACTCTTCGTGTTTTTTCGGATCTTTACCCAAGAAATTTGCGATAGTAGTGAAACAGATAGGGGAGGCTTTGCCACCATTTTCGGTATCAGCTTGGGCAGAGGTTTCAGTTTCGACAGTTAAAGATGGCGCTAACCAGCGTTTAATTTCCGCTTCTAAGGTGGTCAGTTCGATTGGCTTTGTGATGTAACCATCCATGCCGATGCTGAGGCATTTTTGTTCTTCACCACGCAAGGCATTCGCAGTAATTGCCACAATTCGGGTATAACAAGTATCTTCGTCATCGTATTGCAGAGCTTCTTTACGAATTTGGATCGCTAAATCGTAGCCACTCAAATTCGGCATATGCAAGTCGGTCAATAGCAATGGGTAACGGTATTGGCGCCATTTATCGAGGGCGATTTGACCATCATCTGCGACTTCTACGGCGTAACCTAAAGCATTCAGTTGCTCGACAATAACCTTCTGATTCATCAAGTTATCTTCAGCAAGCAGTATCAAGCGCCGTTCGGCTCTCGCAGTTTCAACATCTTGCGACAGATGATGTAACGACGTAGGTTTCACATTGTTTTGTGGACGTGATTTCTTGCCTGCAGCAATCAACACTGATTCAATCACCGCACTTCGGCAGATTGGCGCACTGTGCAAGAAATACACTTGATCGCTGGCTTTATCGCCAAGTTCAGGTTGGTTCGACAGAACAACCACTGGCGAGTTTTTCACGCCATCCATTTGCAACAGCGCCTGA
Organism: Gammaproteobacteria bacterium; assembly: GCA_017302255.1. GTDB lineage: Bacteria > Pseudomonadota > Gammaproteobacteria > Enterobacterales > Alteromonadaceae > Pararheinheimera. The sequence goes on from JAFLDV010000004.1 coordinate 114,205, forward strand.
ATCTGTGGCGCTGAAAGCTGGCCAAAGGTACTGTCTAACAGCCAAATAGGGATGGATAACTTGTTAGCCGGCGCTTGTGCGCTTGCCAGTTCCAATTGTCCTTCTGTGCTGATGTTGTGCACATTGGCACCTAAATGTTTGAGGTATTCAGTCAGCGTATCTTGGTTATACAAATCGGTACTGAACAGTTTTACCGTCTGATCATGCAAAATGTTTTCCGGCAAATATTGCAGCTCATCGGACAATCGCATCGGAATAGTCACAGTGAACTCGGTGCCTTTGCCGACAGTACTGTCCACTTGGATTTCACCAAACATCAATGCCGTTAAGCGTTGGCAAATTGATAAGCCAAGACCGGTGCCACCATATTTGCGAGTGATAGAGCCTTCTGCCTGACTAAATGGTTGGAAAATATGGTGTAGTTGGCGTTGTGTCATGCCTTTGCCGTTATCGCGCACCGAGATGCGGATCCGGCAGAATTCCATATTCTTATCGATAAGTTCAGCCCGCACCTGCACCATACCGAGTTGACTGGCATTGGTTTCGGTAAATTTTATGGCATTACCGACTAAGTTATAAAGAATCTGCCGCAGGCGGATAGGATCGCCCATCACTCCATCCGGAATGTTCGGATCTACATAAATTTTTAAATCGATTTGGCGTTGGCTGGCAATTGAGCTCAAAATTCTGCCCACTGCTTCAACGATATCGTTAACCGACACTGGAATGGATTCTAACTCCAACTTTCCAGCTTCAATTTTTGAGAAGTCTAAGATGTCATCCAAGATCCGCAACAGCGAGAACGAGCTATCCCGAATAGTATCCGTCATCCGGAACTGTGGCGCAGACAAACGTGTTTTTCGCAAAAGGTCGACGGTCCCGATAATGCCATTCATCGGCGTGCGAATTTCGTGACTCATGGTAGCTAGGAAAGTTGATTTTGCTTCGTTAGCACGCTCAGCAGTTAATTTGGCGGCTTCGAGCGCATCGGTGCGCTCGGCAATCCGAGTTTCTACTTCGTATTTAAGCTGCTTGATATTGGTTTCGGACTGAGTTAGGGCTTTCTGCCCTCCTGAAATCAATCGAAACAGTTGGTTGATTGGCGGTGCTAATTGACCAAAACCATCAGGTGCCGTCAAACTGCCTTCAAATTGTCCTAAATTTAGTGCAGCTTGCAATTGCTCGCGCATCTGGTCGATAGATTTATGTAAAAACCGATCTATTGTTTTGGCGACAAAGTGAGCGAGCAGCAGGGCAATAATCAAGCTAATTGCACCAACGACTACAGGCACTTGCCATGCAAGAGCTGGCGGTACAGTTACCAGCATAACGCTGCCGACTCGTTCACTGTCTTGCACTAATGGTGCGATGGCCACCAAAAATTCTGGTTGTTGGTTCGGCGCCTTAAAGGCAAGTTGCGGATTGAGTCCAGGTAAAGTGTTGGTGTGCGCTAATAAATCACCGCTGGCGGTGTAAAGATACGCCGCTCGTTCCATCGATTGACCAGCAAGGGTGTTTAATAATTTATCTGCAGTATCTGCCTTTAGTTCGGCAAAGGTGGGCAAAATAGCTTCAGCAATAAGTTCTGCATCTTTGGCAAGCAGTTTTGCGGTCGCGTCAGGTTGGTGTTGGCGAACCTGCCAAGCTAAATGCAACCCAGTTTGCAGTAAAACTAATAAGCAAACCCAAGGAAAAAACCGCTTAAAAAGTGCGGAGCTGAATGTTGGGTGATCCATACCAAAGCCCTATCAAATGAAGTAACAGCATTTTACCCAGATTTCTGGTGCTGTCTGCAGGTTAACCCGTTATTTTATCAATTACTTATAGCATTGAAGTCGGAATTCGTCATTTAAGCTCCAGAGTATTAAAAAAACGCCAGTTTGGTCAACTAATAAGCGGTCAGTGCAGAGTTACTAAAAAAAAGTTGACTTGAACCTGCAAAATCCGTTTAATACCCCCCGTTGCCCAGATAGCTCAGTCGGTAGAGCAGCGGATTGAAAATCCGCGTGTCGGTGGTTCGATTCCGCCTCTGGGCACCAAGAATTTTGGTGTGTTGTTGTTTCCTCGCAAGATACCCCTGTGTTTGCAGTACGTGAAGCCGCTTTAGCTCAGTTGGTAGAGCAACTGACTTGTAATCAGTAGGTCATCCGTTCGACTCGGATAAGCGGCACCATTTAACACGATATTGCCAAGTTTTGCCCAGATAGCTCAGTCGGTAGAGCAGCGGATTGAAAATCCGCGTGTCGGTGGTTCGATTCCGCCTCTGGGCACCACTCTTACAAAAGGCCAGTCATTAGACTGGCCTTTTTGTTTTCTAGCATGTTGAAGTTCAACATCTGAGATCCTTGAAAAATAACAACAGGTATCGTTAACACATATCTTGCACGAATTATCGATTCAACTCGTTACATTTTAGTCTTGCTCAATCGCTTGTATTCGGTAATTGAATTCCCCTAAGCTGAAGCACATTTTTTTGTCTAAGCTACCCAGAATGTTAGATTTACAAGCTCATTTAATTGGCAACACCATCAAGCTCATTCCGCTGCAAGCAGATCATTGGTCAAGTCTAATGCAAGCAGCCAGCGATCCGCTGATTTGGCAATTGCACCCTGAACCTCTGCGATACTTACCAGAAGTTTTTCAGTCAGTATTTGCTGGCGGGCTGAAGAGTGGCGGTGCGTTTCTAATTTGCGATAAGTTAACCGACGAAGTCCTTGGCACAACTCGTTATTATGATTTTGATGCAAAAAATAAAGCTGTCGCTATTGGTTATACCTTTTTAGTGCGTTCACGCTGGGGTGGGGCAACCAATACTGAATTAAAGCAACTGATGCTAGCGCATACTTTTGCTGCAGTAGAAACCGTATGGTTCCATGTTGGCGAAAACAACCTTCGTTCGCGGCGCGCGGTGGAGAAATTGGGCGCTATTTATCAAAGGACTGAACAAGAAAGTGCATCGGGGCAGATCCGGCCAACGGTGTTTTACGCTCTCACCAAAGCAAACTGGCAGCAGTCTGTACTTAACAAAGATTAATCGGCAAAAGTTATCCAAAACCACTGGGCATGGAGAATTAATCTAATCGCTTATTCGCCGCTTAGCGGCTAGCCTATTCATCAGCTGGATAATATGGAGTGAAGCTGATGAATCACAAAGCAGGCCGCCCGAGTGGCGGCGATTCGGATACTCGTTATAACCTGCTTCACCATTCCCGCCTGCTGTTTGCAGAGTTGGGGTTTGAGCGAGTGACCACTAGAATGATCGCAGATGCTGCCGGCGTTAATGCTGGCATGATTCGCTATTATTTTGTGGATAAAGCAGGGCTATTTGAAGCCATGTTACGAGAGACGATGGCGCCCTTGCTGGCATTGGCCCAACAACAAGCGCGTACCGTCGAATTGCGAGATCCTGGAGCGTTAGTCGCGGCTTACTATGCGGTAATGATGCCGCACCCACAATTACCAACCTTGATCTTCCGCGCTTTACATAACTCACAATCAGTGGAATTCCAAATCGTCACACGAGTATTCTCTGGGTTCGTGCAACAAATGCTGAGTAGTATGCAGCAGGTGCTGTCGACCCCTGAATTGCTGCGAGAAGGTGTTCAGCCATTAAATGCTTTACTGACTTGTTTAAGTTTATCAATTTTCCCCTTTGTGATGCCGCCGTTTATCAAGCAAGCACTTGGCATCGAACTTAGTCCCGAGTTTTTGCAACAGTTAGCATTTCATCAGCGAGATGTCATTTTACATGGCCTGATTAAATCAAACCAACGAGATGGAGATCCTCATGCGTAAATTAGGGGTCGTTGTTACGGCCTTGTTTTTAGTGGCATGTCAAAAACAAGACCCGATTTCGGCATTCGGCACACTGGAGCGGGATCGAATTTTAATCACGGCTCCAGTTTCTGAAATGTTGCTGACTGAGGAGGTTCGCGAGGGAAGTCAGGTCACCATAGGTCAGCGACTGTTAGAGCTTGATAGCACAGCACAACGGCTGAAAGTCGCCAAGGCGCAAGCTGAAGTCCAGCGGGCGGAAGCGGCATTGCAGTTACTGCAACAGGGCAGTCGGGCTGAGCAAATTGCAGCGGCAACCGCTAGATCACTTCAAGCAACTTTACGTCTGCAGGACAGTGAACGTGCCCTAAAACGGGCGAGGCAATTGCGATCACAACGCCTTTCTTCGCAAGCAGAGCTGGACGCCGCTGAATTGGCGGTCCAAGTGGCACAAGCGCAGCTTGTAGACGTTGAGCAGCAAAGACAAGAGCTAGCAGCCGGAAATAGGCCTGAAGCCATTGCTCAGGCAGAATTTAGTGCGGAAAGCGCCCGGCAGTCATTGAAATCTGAGCAGAAGGTTTTGGCAGATTTTACTGTCATTGCGAGTCGAGAGGGCATGCTAGAGGATTTACCTTACCATGTTGGTGAGCGAGTGCCACAAGGTGCTGTACTGGCAGTGATCCTTGCCAATGATTCGACTTATGCGAGAGTGTATTTGCCACAAAATAGCCTTTCTCAATTTAAAGTTGGACAAAAAGTCGAAGTCTTTGCTGATGGCATCGCCAAAGCAATGACTGGCACCATCCGAAAAATTGCCAGTGAAGCCAGTTTCACTCCCTATTTTGCCCTGCACCAAGCTGAACGTGCGCGTCTAATGTATCTCTGTGAGATTAGTTTGCCCGCAACATTGGATTTGCCTGCTGGTTTGCCTGTGCAAGTGCGTTTGCAGGAGTCACAACATGTTGGCGATTGAAGCTCAGGGGATGAGTCGGCGTTTTGGCGATTATTTAGCGGTAAATGCGGTTGACTTAGCTGTGCCAGTAGGCTGTATCTATGGATTTCTGGGTCCAAATGGCTGCGGGAAGTCCACTTCCATTCGGATGCTGACTGGCTTATTGGCGCCAAGTGCAGGGCAAATTAGGGTTCTTGGGTTACATCTACCTGAACAGGCTGAAGCACTGCGCCAGCAAATTGGTTATATGACTCAGAAGTTTTCGTTGTATGACAATTTAACGGTGCTGGAGAATCTGCAATTTGTGGCAGGAATTTACCGGATCAAGAGCAAAGAGCAGTCGATGCGGATCCGCGAGTTATTGGCGTTGTATCAACTCGAAGACAAACAAAAAGTCCGTGCCGGCAGTCTGAGTGGTGGCCAAAAACAGCGTTTGGCTTTGGCGGCGGCCACTATTCATCGTCCATCCTTGTTGTTTCTCGATGAACCTACTTCAGCAGTAGATCCGGAAAATCGTCGCGAGTTTTGGGAACGTTTATTTGATTTGAGTGACGCAGGCACCACAATTTTGGTTTCCACCCATTATATGGATGAAGCTGAGCGTTGCCACCGTATCGCAATTTTGGAGCGCGGGGAAAAGCGTGCTGATGGCTCTCCGTCCGAACTAATGACGCAAATGCCTGCTGATGTTTATGAAATTTCCGGGCCTCAGCTGCGTCAGCTACGCCAACAGCTGCTTATGTTGCCGGAAGTGATGTCAGCTGCACAAATTGGTCAAAGGTTAAGGCTGTTGGTTTATAAAAAGTACGGTTGGCGCACTGAGCAGCTGCAACGAAGGTTAGGTGCTGAGTACAGTTGTGAGGCGGTGCGACCGTCACTGGAAGATGTTTTTGTTGCCAACACTGGAGAAGCTTATGCTGGATCTCGGCCGCATTTACGCGATATTCCGTAAAGAACTTTGGCAGTTATCTCGTGATCGCATTACTTTCGCCATGATCGTTATGATCCCATTGGTACAGTTGGTGCTGTTTGGATATGCGATTAACACTGATGTGCGGCACGTGCCAGCTGCCATCGTCGATCAAAGTGGTAGCTCTGCGGCTCGGCTATTAGCAGCTGATCTACAGGCTTCGCAGACGGTTCGATTTGTCGAACAAGAGTTTCATGACGTTGCAACTGCTACAAAAGCGATGACCGCAGGCGAGATAAATGCAATTCTCGTGATCCCTGTCGATTTTGAACGGCGATTGGATGATAGATTGCGAGGGATCGGGCGGCCACTTGCACAATGGATTACCGATGGTTCGGACCCCATGCTTGGCAATGCGATTAACTCGCTCAAACAAATGCCACTGACACTCCGCTCGCCGAGTCATAAAGATTCATCATTGCCTGCAAGTGCCGTTTTTGAAGTGGTTAATTACTACAACCCCGAACGGCGCAGTGCCGTCAACATAGTCCCAGGTTTGATTGCAGTGATTTTAACGATGACGATGATTTTGTTTACATCGGCGGCCATTGTACGGGAGCGCGAGCAGGGGAATATGGAGTTTCTGATTAATACGCCGATTCGGCCGTTGGAGTTGATGATAGGTAAAATTCTACCCTATATCGCTATCGGCATTATCCAAGTCAGCATATTACTCGGGCTTGGGCATGCATTATTTGCAGTTCCCTTACCCGAGCAATGGTTGTCTTTTTGGTTGGTCACCTTGCTATTTATTTTGGCGAGTTTGACCCTAGGTTTGTTGATTTCCACTAAGGCGCAGACTCAACTACAGGCAATGCAATTAACAGTGTTTATTCTGCTGCCGTCGATACTTCTGTCCGGTTTTATGTTCCCCTATGTGGCTATGCCCCTGCCTGCGCAACACATCGCGGAATTATTGCCAGCAACGCACTACGTGCGCTTGGTGCGGGCTGTTGTATTACGTGATGCCAATTGGAGTGAACTTCTTGGCGATATCAGCGTGTTAGTGGGATTTATCGTTGTGGGTATGACGCTAGCAACAATGCAGTTTCGTAAACGTTTGGATTAGGCGCTTTCCGTTCTTTTTTGCAAAATAGCTAAATATTTTCTAAAACAAACACAGGAACCTACCGGAGTAGCGGATTGCACAGATTCTGTTTCCGCAAGCTGTTGCTAAATAAGTTGAATAGGAATAAGCTGCGTGCCCCTTTTTGCTTTTGCTGGCAAAAATGCACAATAGGACAAAGCAAGATTGCAGTATCTTGCTCTTGAACTCGCAGGCGCGATGCAGTAGCGCTATGGTTAGATTATGTGGGTCAACGATTGTTGTCATTGTCGGTAAATTGAGGTACGTCTAATGAAAAAAGCAGTCATTCTGGTTTTAGATAGTTTTGGTATCGGCAGTGCCCCTGATGCCGACAAATTTGGTGACGCTGGCGCAAATACCTTCGCGAGCATTGCGCGTGCGTTTGCCAACGCCAAAGGTCGGCAGTTACATTTGCCAAATTTGGCGGCGCTCGGTTTAGTGAAAGCCGGCTTTGCTGCATCTTCGGAAATTGCCGCGGTCGCAGATACTCAGCCTGCTCGTGGCGCTTATGGTTATGCTGCTGAGCTTTCTAGTGGCAAAGACACGCCGAGTGGTCATTGGGAAATTGCCGGTGTGCCAGTATTGTTCGATTGGGGTTACTTCCACGCAAAAACCAATAGTTTTCCAGAAGAGTTGTTAACTCAATTATGTCAGCGTACTGGTGTTCCGGGGATCCTCGGCAACTGTCATGCTTCTGGCACTGATATTTTGGTGAAGTTGGGCGATGAACATGTCAAATCTGGCATGCCGATTTGCTACACGTCCGCCGACAGCGTATTTCAAGTCGCGGCGCATGAAGAGCACTTTGGCTTAGAAAAGCTTTATGCTTTTTGTGAAGTCGCTCGCGAATTATTAGATGATTACAATATCGGTCGAGTAATTGCTCGGCCCTTCACTGGCGATACTGCCAATAACTATGCTCGTACCGGCAATCGTCGTGATTATTCGGTATTACCACCGGCGCCAACATTGCTGGATAAATTGACTGAGAACAATGGTTCTGTGGTCAGTATTGGTAAAATTGCTGACATATACGCACACCAAGGTATCAGCAAAGCGGTAAAAGCCAACGGCTTGGCTGCATTGGTTGATAAAACTATTGCTGAATATCAGGCTGCCGGCGACAACACGTTGATTTTCACCAACTTAGTTGATTTTGACCAAAACTACGGTCATCGTCGTGACCCAATTGGTTATGGCGAAGCATTAGAATATTTTGACACTCGTTTGCCGGAATTAACCGCAATGCTGGCTGATGGATCTGTATTACTGATGACTGCAGATCATGGCTGTGATCCGACTTGGATTGGCACCGAGCATACTCGAGAGTATGTGCCGGTATTATTTTGTGGCCCGCAAGTGAAGCCGGTCGATTTAGGTGAGCGAGCAACTTTTGCTGACATGGGGCAAACGCTTGCAGATTATTTTGGGTTAGATGCGCTGGCTTACGGTGAATCTTTTCTGGCGCAAACGCGATAACAATTCGGTTAAGTCGCGACAGCACAATTAAATTAGATAGGATATTGAGAGAAATATGACAACACCACACATTAACGCCGAAGTTGGTCAATTTGCAGAAACTGTGTTGATGCCAGGCGATCCGCTGCGGGCAAAACATATTGCCGATACGTTTTTGACTGATGTCGTGCAGGTGAATACTGTGCGTAACATGTTCGGTTTTACTGGCAAATACAAAGGCAAAACCGTCAGCGTGATGGGTTCTGGCATGGGCGTGCCATCAATTTCAATTTACGCGACTGAGTTAGTGAAGTTTTATGGTGTCAAAAACATCATCCGTATCGGTTCTTGTGGCGGTTTACCATTGTCTGTGAAATTACGTGAAGTAGTTATTGCGATGGGCGCAAGCACAGACTCAGCGGTCAATCGTAACCGCCTGCAAGGTATGGATTTTGCTGCGATCGCTAGCTTTGATTTGTTAGAGCGCGCAGTGCAAGCAGCTCGTGCAAAACAAATTGGCGTGAAAGTCGGTAATGTCTTCACTTCAGATTTGTTCTACAACCCGAACGAAACGCTGTTTGATACTCTGGAAAAATATGGAGTGCTTGGCGTTGAAATGGAAGCTGCTGGTTTATATGGCGTTGCAGCTGAGTTTGGCATCAATGCCTTAGCCATCATGACTGTCTCTGATCATATCCGTACTGGTGAATCGTTAAGTGCTGCTGAGCGGCAAACTAGCTTTAACGAAATGGTCGAAATTGCGTTGGAACTCGCATAATTTCTCCAGATCACCAAGCGTGCTTAGGTGTTTCATGCAAGCTTAAACAAAAAGCCAGTGACGATTCACTGGCTTTTTTTTGCAATTAGAGGTTGTTCCGGCTCATATTTAATCGTTTAGTTTGAGTTTTACCCAGACCAATCTATGGTCAGAACTCGCTTCGCGGCTTGCGACCAAATGATGGTTGGGCTCTGACGGTGTAGGCCAAAAGACACCAGAATCGATAACCTGTAACCCTTGCTTTGCTGGCAGCACATAGTCGGCTCGCATTTTCCAAAAAGCAGTATGATGCTTGGCGTTTGGATTACTTGGCATATTTAAAGCGCCGCCTTTACTGGTCGGTACTTTTTCTTGTTGAATTTTTGGATGATTCACTAAAGCGGTAATTGCTTCTTTGTGTGAGTCGCCTTCATCGGGTGATGAATTTAAATCACCTAAAATCACGAATGGCGCTGAGCTTTGATAGCCCCCAGTTTTACCATGGTCATCATAGTGGTAATTCTCTTTTGAATTGAGGTAATCAACCCAAAATCTTACTTCGTCATGATTACGATGGCCGTTTCTATTTTCTGGGCCATCAAACACCGGTGGTGTTGGATGACTTACCAATAAGTGCAGTGGTTTACCATTGACTGAGACCGGAATGTCCCAGTGGGATTTGCTAGATAAAGGCATTTTTGCCATGACTTTTTCATCAAACCAAGCACTGCCATCAGGGAGGGTAGGTTTACGATGTCCAGGCATGTCACGCCATTTGAAATGTTGGAAAGTCCGAGTGTTCACCTTATCCAAGGGATACTTGGAAAGGATCATCATGCCGTACTGGCCAGGATAATGACCAAACCCCCATGCGTCTTCTGCGCCATGATTGGCTTTTCCGTTTCGATCTAAATCAAACCCACTTGGCACACCAGTATTTACAGTTTGATAGAAATAATAAGGATAATTGATCGGCTTGCCGCCATTTTGTGATACCGACAAGTAGTTTTCAATAAACAATTCAATGCCTTGTTTGGGGTCGTCAATATAATCAAATTCATTGAGTAGCAAAATATCTGGCTGAACTTGTTGAATAATTGCGGCAATGTTTTTTATTTGCGGATGATTACCTTTTGCCAATAAATCGGCCAAAACATGAGGCCCGAGTTTAGTTCCTGCAGGCACATAGTTTTCCGATTCCATACTGACATTAAAAGTGGCAATTGTGAGCTCATTTGCCTGCAATGTTGAACCTCCGAAAGTACAAAAAAACAGCAGTAATGAGTTAAATATTTTCATTCGACACTCGGATATTGATGGTTGTTAAATTAGCTCGAGCAAATTTTAACAAATATTAGGTATGTAGGTGGCTAGATTGCTGCAATTCGTCGCAGATTGCCTTGATTTTTAGTCACAAAGCTTCGCAAAACTGCTTATTTTTTGCGTGTTATGTTACACTGACATGACAGACCAGCGTAGACCACACGAACTCGAAGAAGTTCAGTGAGTTTAGCAATAATACTCAGGTTTATGTGGCATGTAAGAAATGTGTAATATTAATCAGTTATGATTATCTCCCAAATTTGAAACACAATTTGGTTTTACTAAGGTTCGACAAACCTACAACTACCAGGTGAAAATAAGATATGAAAATGAGACATATTGCTATGGCAGTTGCTGTAGCGCTGAGTTCAAGTTATGCCATGGCTGAGACTTCGTCAGCTATCCGCGGTCGTATTTCGAACCCAGAAGGTGCAGCCGCAGCAGGCACTAAGGTCATTATTCTGCACGTACCATCAGGCACTAGCCGTACTGTCGTTACAAACGAGACCGGTAACTTTGTCGCTTCTGGCTTACGCGTTGGTGGTCCATATAAAGTTATCGTTGATTCTGAAACTTACTCAGACGAAACCGTCAACGACGTTTTTTTACAGCTTGGCGATACTTATCAGCTGAACAAACAACTACAACCAGTAGAAACTGTTGAACGTATTGCAGTAACAGGTTCAGTCATAGCAAGCTCTAACGTTGGTGCTTCATCTTCTTTCAACCAAGAAATGATTGAAAACTCTCCAGCGTTTAACCGCGATATCAAAGATATCGTGCGTAACAACCCATTAGCGGTCGTTAGCGAAGATAACCAACTAAGTATTGGCGGCGCTAACAGCAAATTTAACAGCTTCACTGTTGACGGTATCGGTCAAAACGACGACTTTGGTTTGAACTCAAGTGGTTACCCATCTCAACGTTCACCTATTTCTCTTGACGCCATTGAGCAGATTAGTGTTGATGTTAGTCCGTTTACTGCAAAGGTTGGCGGTTTCTCTGGAGGTATTGTCAACGCTGTTACCAAATCTGGTGGCAACGATACTAAAGGTTCATTCTTTTATGAATTTACTGACGAAAACCTGGCAGGGGATGCGCAAGCAACTAAATTAGGTCTAACCACTAAGTATTCAATTAGTGAGCAAAGAACTTTTGGTGCAACTATCGGTGGCGCTGTTGTTGAAGATAAACTGTTCTATTTCGTTTCTGTAGAAAGTTTCAAACAGACGACACCGGTGCCATTTGGTGTAGGTACTGGCACAAACCCATCTAGAATTCCAAAAGCTGATGTTGATGCAGTACTCAAAACATTACAAGATGTTTACGGTATTACTGATTCATTAGGTACTGATCCAGTTGATACTGACGATAAATTGTTATTAAAAGTGGACTGGAACATTAATCAGCAGCATCGCGCAGATTTTACCTTCCAGTATCAAGATAACATTGAAGAACGTAACTATACAGATTCTGCTACCACTGTTCGTTTGAAATCAAATGCATATGATTATCAAACCTTGACTAGTAACTACGCAGCACATTTATTCTCTGACTGGAGTGACAGCTTTTCAACAGAAATCAGCTTAGCTTATAAAGATGTTCAAGCTGATTCTAACTTAAATGCTAAAACGGCGTTCTATCAAGTCCGCGGTCAATCAGGCACCATTCAGGGTGGTACAGACGTCTTCCGTCATGCGAACTATGCCGCTAATAAAAATCTGAAGATTGGTATTGATGCAAGTTACCTAATGGAAGAGCATACCATTAACTTCGGTGCAGAAATTGAGAGCCTAAATCTTTATAACTTATTTGCCGAAAGCTCTTTGGGCTCTTGGTCTTTTGTTGATGTGGGCTCTGGTGCTAATTTAGTGACGGCATATCAAAATTTATTAAATAAACGCCCTGATACCACCGCTACTAACCCTGGTTTTGTTTATAAAAATGCGCCTTCAAGCAACATACAAGACACAGCTGTTGATTTAACACGTGTAACTCAAGTTTTGTATATTGAAGATGAGTTCTCTCCATTGGATACTTTGGATGTGACTGCCGGCCTTCGCTATGAGCGTTTATCTTCAGATGATCTACCTGCTGCAAACCCAGAGTTTTTGAATTTATATAAATATTCAAACACAGAAAATATGGACGGTTTGGATGTCTTGTTGCCTCGTTTAGGTTTTACGTGGTACGCGACTGACTCATTGACTGTTCGTGGTGGGGCAGGACGATTTGGCGGTGGCCAACCGAACGTATGGGTTACTAACTCATATAGTAACAACGGTATGACATTTGTAGAAACGCCATTATCTGTGCGCAGAGCAATTGTTGCAGATCCAACGTTGGTTGACTTCAATAAAGTTCCAGATGCTGCCAAACAAAGCTTAAAATTTGGTGGCTCTACTAACTATATTGATCCAAACTTTAAATTACCAACAGATTGGCGCTATCAGTTAGGCTTCGATTATAACTTTGATTTACCTGTAGTCGGTGATGATATCACTTGGTCTGCTGACGCGACTTATATTGTACGTCAAGACCCAGCTGCTTGGGTTGATACCGCTCGTATCCCTTCAGGTAAAACAACAGTTGATGGTCGTATTATTTATAAGAGCCGTCGGACTGGTGATGCCGCAGACTTATTTGACATTATGTTAACTAATGCCAAAAAGGATGAAGTTAGTCAGATCTTAAGTACTAGTTTGACCAAGGCATGGGAATCAGGTATAAGAGCGACCGCATCTTATACAAACCAAGATTCAGAAGAGTCAGTGAGTGGAACAAGCTCGCGTGCGGTTTCAAACTACGGCACTAACGTGGTTATCAACCGTAACGAAGCATTAGTCGCACCAGCAAACAACATGACTGAACACCGTTTTGTATTAAACATGGGTTATAGCACTGAGTTTTTTGCAGGTTATGAAACTAAGTTTGATATGTTCTTCGAACGTCGTTCAGGCCGACCATTCTCTTATGTCCTAGATAGTAGTTCTAACGACACTTGGTTAGGTGACCAATCAGCCTTGGCATCAAGCGCTGACATTTATTTACCTTACATTCCAAAAGACGCGAATGATCCTGCAGTTAAATTTGGTAATGGTGCAACATCTCGCACAGCACTTAGCTATGACCAAATTATGGCAGTAATTAATGCCGCAGGCCTTGGTAAGTATGCTGGAACTTATGCTCCTAAAAACGAGTACACTCAACCATGGGTGACTACAATGGACTTAAATATTCAGCAACAAATCCCTGCATTTGCTGAAGGGCATTCTGGCACTGTGTATTTAACCATAATGAATTTAGCAAACTTGATTGATAAAGATGCAGGTCAAGTTTATAAGATGAGATTCCCGCAACAACCATTGTTCAACTGGGATCTTGATCCGGTGACTGGCCAGTATATTTATCTGCGTCGCCAAGGTGACAACTCTACGGGTAGTAATATCAACACTAATATTACAAACTTTAACGAGTTCGCCCCGTCAGCTTCAACTTGGCGCATCAAAGTTGGTGTGAACTACCGTTTCTAATGAAAAGTTGAAATATGTTAAAACGCCGGCTCATGCCGGCGTTTTATTTACAAGATTGACCAAAAAACGCTAATCGATTGATTAATTCTTTCTAAAATGGTTTGTTTTCAGCGATAATTAGCAGACATTTATTTTTATAAGAATCGAACCGTGGCGAAACCTACCATCATTGCTATTGCAGGCGCTTCAGCTTCTGGCAAAAGTTTATTTGCATCAACCGTTTATCAAGAACTAGTCGCCGAATTTGGTGGCGAGCGGATCTCTGTATTGGCGGAAGATGCTTATTATCGCAATCAAGATCACTTGTCGATGGAACAACGGGTGCTGACCAATTACGACCATCCTGCAGCGTTTGAGCATGAATTGCTTGCTCAACATATGCAGCAGTTGCGCGAAGGGAATCCGGTCGAAATGCCGCAATATTGCTACAAAACACACACGCGCAAAGTTGAAACCATCAAGGTGCTGCCGGCTAAAGTAATTTTAGTCGAAGGTATTTTATTGTTAACTGATGCTCGTTTGCGTGAGCAATTTAACATCACAGTATTTATGGATACACCGTTAGATGTGTGTTTATTGCGTCGTATCAAACGTGACATGGAAGATCGGGGTCGTACTTTAAGCTCCATCACCGAGCAGTATGAAAACTACGTGCGTCCAGCATTTTTTGAATTTATAGCCCCCTCTAAACAGTATGCTGATTTAGTGGTGACTCGTGGCGGTAAAAACTCGATAGCAATTGACATCATCAAAACCAAAATTCGTGCGTTATTGGCATAAGATTTCGACGAATGCTAATAAGCTGTATGGAATAAGCCCGCGGATTTGCGGGTTTATTTTTGAAATTGGCAGTGCCGGTCTGCGATTAACTGCATGATTTATATTAAGTAAATTTTGATTTTTTCTGCATTACTTACGCCCTCTATTCAACTGTATCTTTTCTGTTATAATCGCTTGGCAAAACGTCAAGTTTAGACAACCCCAGAAGAGCAATATTCCGCCATGGCACCCTTTGCTAGTGGCCCCCGCTTCGAAACTGTAACTACTTGATCTTTTGATGCTATCCGCGGATATCAGCATCATAAGAACAATAATTCCGCAGCCTAAGCGGACGATCCAAGGAAAAAATCAAGATGATGAGTTTAGTTGGCATTAGTGCCCTCTTATTATTAGCCTATTTGTGCTCGACTCAAAAATCTGCCATTAAGTGGCGGACAGTGGTCGGTGCATTTTTAATCCAAATTTCTATCGGCGCTTTTGTGCTTTATGTGCCATTTGGTAAAGATGTTTTAGTCAGTGTTTCCGGCGCTGTGAGTAATGTGATTTCTTATGCTAACCAAGGCATTAGTTTCTTATTTGGCGATTTAGGAAATCAAAAGTATGGCTTTATCTTTGCGATTAACGTGCTTACGGTCATTATTTTCTTTTCATCGTTAATTGCTGTGCTGTACCACACTGGTGTGATGCGTTTTGTCATTAGCATTCTAGGTGGTGGATTACAAAAGTTACTTGGCACCAGTCGTCCAGAATCAATGAACTCAGCGGCTAATATTTTCGTTGGCCAAACTGAAGCACCATTAGTCGTTCGCCCGTTTATTCCTACCATGACTCGCTCAGAATTATTCGCGGTAATGGTTGGGGGATTGTCGTCAGTTGCAGGTTCAGTGCTTGCCGGTTACGCGGGCATGGGTGTTGAACTCAAGTATTTGATAGCAGCAAGTTTTATGGCGGCTCCTGGTGGTTTGTTGATGGCGAAACTGTTACTGCCAGAAACCGAAACCCCAAAAAATGATTTAACCGAATTGGCAGCTGATGAAAAGAATACTAATGTCATTGATGCTGCCGCGGCAGGTGCTGCGAGTGGTTTGATGCTTGCAGCGAACGTTGGCGCTATGTTGTTAGCTTTCGTTGGTTTGATTGCTTTAGTGAATGGTTTAGTTGGCTGGGTTGGTTCGTTATTTGGCTTTGATGGCTTAACCTTACAATTAATTTTCGGATATTTATTTCAGCCGTTGGCGTTTATTCTCGGTGTGAGCTGGGAAGAGGCGCGATTGGCTGGCAGTTTTATCGGCCAGAAATTGGTCATCAACGAATTTGTGGCGTACTTAGATTTTATCCAGCACGTGAAAGACGGGCATTTATCTGAGCACACCCAAATCATCGTAACCATTGCGTTATGTGGCTTTGCCAATTTCTCTTCGATTGCCATCCTGTTGGGTGGTCTTGGTAGCATGGCGCCAAGTCGTCGCGGAGATATTGCTGAGCTAGGTTTAAAAGCCTTGTTCGCCGCAACTTTAGCGAACCTGATGAGTGCGGCAATCGCAGGCTTTTTCTTTTCATTAGGCTAGAAAACAGGTCCTTAAAATGACTCAACAACAAGTCCCAACCTTAGATATCAGACGGTTTGCCACCGACAAAGACGCCTTTGTCGCCGAAATTGGCAAGGCCTACACTGAGTTTGGTTTCTGTGGCATCAGTGGCCACGGCATTCCAGATGACGTCGTAGACAACACCTATAAAGCAATTAAGAAATTCTTTGCTTTACCGACTGAAGTCAAATCACAGTACTATGTTCCTGGACAGGGTGGTGCTCGTGGTTACACAGGATTTGGTGTTGAGAAAGCCAAAGACAGCAATCACCCAGATTTAAAAGAATTCTGGCATGTTGGCCGTGAATTATCAGGCCCAGCACCGCATCCATCGTTGTATCCAAACCAATGGCCAGTTGAAGTGCCAGAGTTTAAAGATGCAACTTATGGCTTGTACCAAGCGCTGGAAAATTTGGGTTGCCAAGTTTTAGAAGCTCTGGCGTTATTCCTGCAACAAGATCAAAAGTACTTTGCTGATAAAGTAGATTACGGCAACTCGATTTTGCGGCCAATTCACTATCCGCCAATTGCCGATACTTCGACGCAGTCGATCCGCGCAGGCCAACACGAAGACATCAACTTAATCACTTTGTTGGTGGGTTCGCATGAATCAGGCTTAGAAATTTTACGCCGTGATGGTAGCTGGTTACCTGTAACCACTATTCCTGGCACTATCGTAGTAAATATTGGCGATATGCTCCAGCGCCTGACTAACCATGTGTTGCCGTCAACGACGCATCGAGTCGTAAATCCAGCAGGAGCGGCTGCAGGTCAACCGCGTTACTCAATCCCATTTTTTATGCATCCTAACCCGGATTATGTGATTGAAACTTTGTCCAGTTGTGTCTCGGAAACTAACCCAAATCGTTACCCAGAAGCAATCAATTCCAATGATTATCTGATGCAACGACTTGAAGAAATTGGCTTAATCAAAAAAGCCAAATACTAAGTTTGATGCGGTTGTAGCAATAGCCAACCGTTGAAAACTTAATCAAAAAAGCGAGCGATGATGCTCGCTTTTTTATTGCTTATACCAATAACGATTATGTAGTGAGTTGATGCGCTGGTGGTGAAACCCTGAACAAGCTGGGTAATTGCTGAACATTTATTCAAACAACGATAAATGCCGCGTTATTTTGCAATTCTTTGTTGACGAACTAGCGCTCGACGAATAATATGCACGGCGTCGACGGCGTATGCCTCGGTGGTGGAATTGGTAGACACACTAGCTTCAGGTGTTAGCGCTTCGCGGCGTGGGGGTTCGAGTCCCCCCCTAGGCACCATACACGTTGACAAAGAAACACATGCCTCGGTGGTGGAATTGGTAGACACACTAGCTTCAGGTGTTAGCGCTTCGCGGCGTGGGGGTTCGAGTCCCCCCCTAGGCACCAAATAATCCAGCTTAATGCTGGATTTTTTGTTTATATACCCCCTACATTTTTTCTGCACATAGCTACCGATCAGAACCATCGCCACACTAAAACGTCTTTAAAGCAAAAACATCTAAGTAGCATCCTGCCAATCCCTGATCAGTTCAACCGTCAAGCGCTCGCCAGTTCAACCGCTGACCAGTTAATGCGCCTATCAGGGCAATATTGTCAGCAAAGCAAGCCACTATCGCTAGATTACAGCGCACTCGGATTCCAACATTCAGCTGCTTAATTCGGCAACTTAGTCAATTTAGGTCTAGGCTAAAACATCAAGGGTTTCTTGCACCTCATGCATTGTTTATGGTCGGAGGCTTTATGGTAGAGCGGAAGTGGCTGGTAACTGCGAGTATATTGGTTTTGATATTAGCCAATTTGACTTCTTGTCAAACCAACAGCAAATCGTCGGCGCAACTGCAAACTCCTGAGTTACACGCGCAGGCGTTCATTGGAGCTGTTGCACCGGTTGAATCAGTTGAAGATATTTTTGCTTTGTCAGAAGCGGAT
>JAFLDV010000040.1 GCA_017302255.1 Gammaproteobacteria bacterium
TCTAAAATTTCAGCCACCCGAAAAACGACAAAAAGTTGAGTTTATGGTGGGAAAAAAACTCAAAAGAAAAACAGTGTGAATAACCAGCGATTCTCGCGCCAAAAGTAGGCCAGATGTTGCGGTTGATGCTTATTGCTTACCTTGTTTATCCAGTCACTTTCTGTTTTAACCATTCACTTTCTTGGTTATTCAGTCACTTTCGGGTTTAAAAACGACAGCAGTGATTTCATTTTTACACCCTTAGAATTGTGACCTTCCGATAGATTAGCCGTGTCCAATTGATTGTACTGAGCCGTGGGCTTTACCAAACTTCGCCACCGACACGGTAAAAATGCCATCAGTTCCGATATAAGTTTTTAACTTGCGCCCACCGGCTTTACTCACTAATGCATCCATTTCCGCTTGTGGTCTTGGTCGCATCACCCACATTTCACCGCGATGGTTATTCAGGGTATTGGCGATTAACTCCAGCTGCGGGTGCCAAGGTTGGCCGGTATAAACTAAATGGCCATGCTCGGCGATTTGCTGGCTGATGCCAGCTAATGACTTTGCAATCAGATTGTTATCGCTAAATAACTCATACAACCCAGACACAATCACAATATCAAATGGCTCTGCCAATGCCGGGTAACTATCTGGAGAAAATGCATCGCGCACTTCAAAAGTCACCGACTGCTTTAACGCTAAGCTTTGCGCCAACTGCTCGGCGTCTGCCAAGTTTTGCGGTAAAAAGTCGCGCAAAGTTGCTTGGATATCGCGGTCTTGGTAGCGTTTTAAAATTTCCAACACATAACGACCAGAGCCGGTGGCGATGTCGAGAATGCGCAGCGGTTGCTCTTTCGGGTGCTGCTCAATCAGGGCAATTAACGCATGTTGCAAATCGGTTTTGCGCTGACGAATACCACGCCAGCCAACCGCTTGCAGATAACCTTGATCGAGTATTTTACCCAGTACCAATCGCCCTTGCGGCTGGTTTTCATACACGTAGTCGAGCGATTTTCCTGAGTCAAAACCGTGAGTTAATCCAATCTGCATACCAACACTCAACCGGCCGAGGCTATTGAGCAACAAGCGCTGCACGCCATAAAACAGTTGTTTAGCTAGCCCAAGTTTTGGTGCAGCGCTCTGCAATCCCGCGCTTTCTAATTCCGCGCTTTGCTTTAGCACTTGCTCGGCACTTTGTGGTTCTGCCTCATAACAATCGGCGATAAATTCATGAATAACGCGAAGCGTTAACGACATGTCAGCTTCGTACAAAATGGCGTGGAAACTCTCTGGCACCACCACCAATCGCTTTAACTTGGCGGAAAGTTTTTGGAAATACTGCTGTTGCGGCGCCGCTTTCACCACATAATCGCGACCTGCCACTAACATCAGTGTCGGTGTCTGAATGACATGCGCATCTTGCACAATCCGCTTGGCGGTATCAGCCAACTCTAACAAAATCCGCGCGGAAATAGCCTTGGCAATTAATGGGTCGGCGTCATATAACGCGGCTTGCTTAGGACAATGCGTTAACATCGACGAGCGAATGTAGCTCTTCACGAATAAATCCGGCTTAAAGCCAATGGCAAGGCGCAACGCTGGTTTGGCGAGCGGTACATACAGATTAATATCAAAAGCGGCCGCCGCCATCACAATACCGCGCACCGGCACCGCGTAATCATGCAGCCAGGTCGAAGCAACCACTGCACCGACGCTGTTGGCAATCAGCAGCATATTCTCTGGCGCAATCTGATAGGTACTGCTGATATGCCGCACAAATTCGTCGAGATCTTGCACCAACTGCATAAAACTCGGTGCATCACCACGCGCGCCCGGCGAATGGCCATGACCACGCGCATCCCAAGCAAAAGCCCAATCTTGTTGATAGCCAAGCTGCTCAACCAAAGGCGCAATACGTGCTGAATGTTCATGCCCGCGATGTAAAAAAATGAACGCTCGCCGCGGTGTATTCGGCCGTTCTTGTTGTGGCTGCCATCCTCGGTAAAACAGTCGCTCACCAGCGGTTAAAAAGCCGCCTTCAAATTGTTGCCACGCAGAAAATCCATTCATCAAACTACTCCAAAACCAAGTTGTGCCCACAACACCACAACGGGGGTGGTGAAAATCAAACTATCGACCCGATCCAAGATGCCACCATGCCCGGGAATCAACTGCGAAAAATCTTTAACGCCAAGCTGCCGTTTCGCAGAGGAAAGACTCAGATCACCGATAATACCGCATATGGCAACAGTGACGCCCAGTCCCAACAAACTGACCGTGCTGGCTAGCTGCCAATAACTGCCAATTACCAGCGCCAAAGTCGCTGTGACCATAACGCCGCCAAGCGCGCCCTGCCAAGTTTTATTCGGGCTCAGCATTGGTGCCAAACAATGTTTGCCAAAACACTTGCCGGCAATAAACTGCGCAACGTCATTCAGAGCCGTCAGCACAAGCAGCAGCACGGCCCACTGCAAATTTGCCAATTCGCTGCCATTTACTGGTGTCGCTATGGCGTTTGGCGCCGACCAACTTGCTACCGTCAGCAAAAAACCTAAACCATTTAACGCCAACAACCAACAGCCGACAGCGACCTTGCGCGCGTGGATAAGCATCCGGTAAACAACAACCGAAAGTACAAAGCCTGCATACTGCACAGGCAACTGCCATGGCATCGGCATTAACAACACCGCGCTGTAACCAACTAAAGTTGCCAGCGCTAAGGCTGAGAATTGCTTGGGATCATCGGCGTAATTGGTTAATTCGCGCCAAACCAACCACAGCACCAAGTAAAATAAGGCATTGATGCCATAAGGAAATAACAAAATAGCTAGCGTTGCTATTGGGAAAATTCGCCACCAGGCAAAAATTTGCTGACGCAAACTTGCTGACGTGTCCATTCGCCACACTAGTGCAGAACTTATTGCGAGAAACCCATAGAGGCAAGCGAACACGACAAAGATGGGGTCTAGGTAATTCAAAAAATTTGGAGCCAAGCGCGCCTCAGTTGCATTGTTAGCAAATCGCTAATAAATCTATCACAAGCGAATTTGAATAACATCCATTGCTGCTGGCTCTGGCCCTGTTGAGCTACCTAGGGGTTTTAGCTAGGCGGTAATTCAGCCACTTGCTGTAACCCAGCCACATTAAGCACAGTGATTTGCCCGTAGCTTTTTTCGATATAACCAGCAGCTTCTAATTGTTGTAGCAACTGATTGGTGGTTTGCCGCGACAGCGCCAGCAGTTGGCCGAGTTGCTCTTGCGACATCGGGATCACACAAGGCCCGACTGATGATTGCTGCAAACGGCAACACAGCAAGAGTCGACGCGCCAAGCGCACTTGCGCGCTTTGCAAACTCATATCTTCAAAGGCCTGAAACACCATGCGCATTTTCGCCGTCAATAACTGACCAAATCGTTGCCACCAGAGTGGTTGATCATTTAGCAGTTGCAGCAATTGATGCGCCGGCCACCATAACAGCTGTACTGGGCCGCTCGCCGTGGCATCGTGGGTGCGTGATTGTTTGTCAAACAAGGCAATTTCGCCAATAAAATCGCCGCCTTCGACAATGGTTAGCAGCGCTTCTTTGCCGGTTTTATCAACTCCAGCAATCAACACGCCGCCCTGCAGCAGCACATAAATACCATCGAAACTATCACCACGACTAAACAAACGCTGGCCTGCCGGCAGCTGTCGGTATTGCGCTAGTGCCAATAACTGTTGCTGTTCGGTGTCAGCTAACGCAGCAAACCACGGACTTAGCCGAATTAATCTGGCGGCAAAGTCGGCGTTATTGCCAAGAGTATTTGCTTGATGGCTATTGGGATGTTGCGGCGATGGAGCCATTGCCTTTTTCCACTTGGAGAAACTTGGGTTGATTCTGCCCTGAGCAAGCCAGCTGAGCAACATGCACGTTGGACTGGCTTGAGCCGGGGGGGACTTTCAGGGCAGAAGCAACACTCAAAAAACGGGGGATTTGCTAATTGTGCAGAAAACTAACGACACAATCTTGGTCAAACACAGTTCCTGTTTCAACCACAAGGTTAAGCATATACCGAAAGCAGGACCAAGGTCTAGTCTCATGTTGTGGGCAAATATAACGCTAAATTACACATAACTAATGCATTTGATTTACATATCATGCCATTTATCGCTGAAAAAAACAGCCAATGAATTAGGAACATCTGTTATAATCGCCCTCGTTTCGTCAAGCAAAATCAAAAATCTTACGGAATTCAAAACGTTGTAACCCGGAAGTAACAACGTAAAACTTACTCGCTTAATTCATAAGGACGTGTGACCGTGCGGACTCTTCTTTTATTCTCGGCGCTGTGTGGCGCTGGTTACTGTTTCTACTACAAGCAAGAGTTGTTCAGCCCTCCAGTATTTCGTGAAACTCGCATTACTACTTATGTCGCGGGTCGCGAACTGAATTTAGTTACTGTCGAAGAAATTAATGGCATGGGGCGCTGTGAAAACGAACCACCACTCAAGCAATTTGCCGATTTGTGCCATCACGGCATGCAATGTTCGACTACGAGCGTTGAATGTAAAACGTCAGTGAGCCCTCGTTATCTTTCGATGTTAAATCTTGGCCAGCAAAGCAATAAATATCTTCATGTCCAATCAGTGACTTCTGATAGAAGAGCCATTTATACGCTTTGGGGGGTGAATAGCGACGAAGCCAGCACGCAATGTCAAAACTGGTTAAGTAACATTTACCAAGATCAAAAACTGCGTGATGGCGACCGATTTCACTGGCAGTGCATATAAACTATGGACAGAACTTAACGCTCAAGCGGCAATCGACATGTTTGAGGATCTGGTTTACGGTTTCCGGCACTGCTTGCACTTCATTCGGTGATGTCAGCACTAACAAAATATCGCAATCCGCCAGCGCCACTTGTTGGCGCACCACAAACATCATCAAATCTTCAAATAATTCAACGGATAGTGGCACGGCGACTTCATAATGGCTTTCCAGCGCCGTCACTTGCAGATCCGCAAGCAATCGCGACAAAGTCAGCATCTGCAGTTTATTTAGACGTAATAATCGGAAAAACACTTGCACGGAAGTACTCCAAAAAGGGAAAAGTGTCGATAGGTTGTGCACATTAACTCGTTGGCTGACAACACCAATACATAATAGTGACCCACTCACCTTCGTAGTGTTCTTGTTTTAATACCTGCCAACCGAGTCTGGCATAAAACTGCTGCTGGTCTTCAGTGAACAAGTACAAGGTTTTGATTTGACGCGCGGCAGCCTTGGCCATCGCGGCCTGCACTACTTGTTTACCTAACCCTTGGCCACGAAATGCTGGGGCGATAAATACATTGGCAAGCCATGGCGATAGATCATGATTGGTGGTCATGTCCTGCAACAGCAAAGACACTGTGCCACAAATTTCGCCATTCTCAGCCAAGACCAACCAAGTTTGCGGCAATGGCAGCTGCAGCTCCGCGCTTGCATCACCATGCAAACAATCTGCAAGATCTGTGGCGAAATCTTGCTGCGTCTTGTGTGGAAATAACTGGTGCCACTCGGCAAAATGCCAAGACGCAATCAACGGAATTGCGTCAGGTTGTTGCATTAAATTAAGCAGTTGCATCGATAGAGACGTCAGATTTAGGAAAACCTGCGGCTATTGTAGCGAATTAATTGCGCTTAGTATCCAAACTGCTGTTCACAAGGAACACCATCGTGATCACCATCCATCTTTACAGCGGGGCAATTCGCTAGAAAATATTCGGCCTCGGCCTTACTACGCATTTCCGAACAGTGTTTACGACCGTCACACTGAAACACTTCACTCACCGGCTCAATCGTCACTGGCGCCAGATACTCTTCCGGCGTATCAAAAAACTCGGCTTTCTTTACGGTATCTTGCGGCAACTGTTGATGTGCCGCAAAGCCTTCTTGGTAACCATATTTTTTTCCAACCAACACACCCGCAGCAAATACGGCGATTAACAGCAATATCACTGTACGCATCACAATCCCTTGTTCAATTTGGCTATTTTACGCCGAGATCCTAAGCGAAATTAGGAACAAGAGCAAATGGCGATACTCGACGCCAAGCACCTAGAGTGTTGCTCTGGCACTTTTCCCCACCATCTGGGCAGACCTAGCCTACACCAACGCCAAACCAGCAAATGTTTTCTAAAGAAAATAATTATATAAATCATGCAAGTAATCATACAAATGACACTCTTGTGAAAATTTATTGGAAAACGTTTTCCTAAGATGATATAAATTCATCCGCTTACTACTTTGGTTAATTAGCAATCAACACCAGAAATGACTGTCGCAATCGACGACAGCCTTATAAAATGCAAACTCTGACAGGGGTGGAATATGACGAAAACGTTTAACAAGACGGCATTGGCATTAGCCATATCGCCGATGTT
This sequence comes from Gammaproteobacteria bacterium, assembly GCA_017302255.1. Lineage (GTDB taxonomy): Bacteria > Pseudomonadota > Gammaproteobacteria > Enterobacterales > Alteromonadaceae > Pararheinheimera. The sequence goes on from JAFLDV010000040.1 coordinate 6,392, forward strand.
TTTTGCGGTGATGGCGCAAGCACAGCAGGCCGACACGCCACAGCAAAGCGTAAATAAACAGCAAAGCACCGACAAAGAAATCGAAGTCATTGAAGTTAAAGGCTTTGGTGCCACCCTTGGCAAATCGCTGCGGCAGAAGAAATTAGCCGATAGCGTGGTCGAAATTGTGTCCACCGATGACTTAGGCTCATTGCCTGATGTCACTATCGCTGATGCTATCGCCCGCTTGCCTGGTGTTGCCGCAGAGCGCGATCGCGGCAATGCCTCCAGTATTTCCATCCGTGGTATGGGTCCACGCCTGAACATGGCAACCATGAATGGCCGCGAAATCGTCAGCGCCGAACCAAGCCGTGAAGTGCGCTACGAGCAATTCCCATCAGAACTGATTAACTCAGTTGAAGTTTACAAAAGCCCAGTCGCCAATCAGGTTGAAGGTGGCATCTCGGGCTTGGTCAATATGAACTTCATCAGCCCACTCGCTGCGGGCAAACAACGCGTTACTGTCACTGGTCATTTGATGGACTATCAATTAGGCCATGACATGAAAGACTCAGGCGCCGATGCCAATGGTCACAAAGAAAGCTTTTCTTATGTTGACCAATTTGGTGAAAACTTCGGTGTTGTTATTGGTTTAACCTATCAAGATCAACCGTCTTTGCAACGCGAAACTAGCTCTTGGGGTTACAATAAAACTCCAGCAAATCAAGGCGATGTCAATGGCGACGGCATCACCGAAGCCGCACCATGGGGTGGCAAAGCCGCCACTAAACTTGGCGACAATCAGCGCACTGGCGCCATGACCATTTTAGAGTGGCAAGCCAGTGAACAGCTGAATCTAAAATACGATTTATTCTATTCTGAGTTTGATATTACCGAGCAGGAAGACCAATTCTGGTTTGATAACTGGGGTAACTGGGGTGGCGGTTCCAACTGGAACTACAACAACTCAGCAAGCCCAGCGCAAATCATCACCAAAGCCGATGGCAGTCAGCAGTTAACGGGCGGCGGCGTGTTGTGGGGTAATCACTCAGCCAACAACGCGACTTGGTTCCAAGCCAACGAATTGATGAGCACTGGCCTGAAATCGGTGTGGAATGGTGATGTTTGGACTATTAGTTCTGATGTCGGTTATTCAGAAGCGAGCATCGAATCTCGCTGGGTCAACATCACTTCTAGCTGGAGCGGTACAGGGCCAGTGGATGTGCAATGGAATACTCAAGGTGGTCGTTTGGCAGTGATTGTCGACAAAGACATCAGTAACCCAGCCGATTATCGCATTAACGGCATGACCGTGGATGGCGATCGCGAATTAACCGATAAAATGACCAGTGCCAAATTAGACTTTGAACGCAGCCTCGAATGGAACGCAGTGGATACCTTGTCCTTTGGCGCGCGCGTGAGCGACAGGGAAAAAGACAACGATGTGATCAGCTGGTGGCAAGGGGTGACTAATCCAAACTTGACCGACTACGGTCACAGCTACCAACTGGGCGGTGATTTTGTATCGCCAGCACTTTATAGCTTCAAAGATTGGCAATACGTTGCTGACCAAGGCTTTGGCGGCATTCATAACCGCAACAGCAAAGTGAAACAGCAACAAGACCATATCAATAGCTGGTTTGTCAGTGAAACCAACTCAGCCGCTTATGCCATGGTGAAACTGCGCTCAGAAATTTTCGGCTTGCCATATACCGGAAATGCCGGCGTGCGTTTAGTGCACACCTCGTCAACCTCAGCGGGTCATCAATTTAAAGATGGTGTGTTTGGTCCAATCGAAGTTGATCACAGCTACACCGAAGTGCTGCCATCACTGAACTTAAACGTCAGCATTGATGAGCAAACGCAATTACGCTTTGGCTTATCCCGAGCACTGGCGCGTCCGCCGCTGGTTGAAATGCGTACTGGTTTCCAATTAGATTCACAAAGCCCAGTGAAAACTGGCTCAGGTGGCAATCCATTGCTGGACCCATTTGTCGCGAATCAGCTTGATGTTGGTATCGAATACTTCTGGGAAGACAACCACGCATTAACCACGTCGTTTTTCTTCAAAGATTTAGAATCACATATTGGTAGCAGCACCGACAAATTGACCGTCGATGGCATTGATTACGATTTCACCGGTCCGATGAACGGTGATGGCGGCCAAATTAAAGGCGTGGAAGTGATGTACCAACAAGCCTTTACCTTCTTACCAGCGCCATTTGATGGCTTAGGTGTTTACAGTAACTACTCCTACACCGACAGCAATGTGAACGAGTTTGTGCCAGTGGAAAATCCATTGCCACTTGGCGGCTTGTCAAAACATGTCGGTAACTTAACCTTGTGGTACTACCGCGAAGGTGTGGATGCGAAAGTGTCCTACAACTACCGCAGCAGCTTTACCCGTGTCGGCAGCTGGACACCTAGTGAAATCAACAGCATCAGCGCCGAGCGTACTGTCGATGCCAGCGTTTCATACGAAGTGAACGAGCAGCTGAAGTTGATGTTACAAGCGCAAAACCTCACTAACGAGCCATCGCAAAGTTACTTCGACAATGATGTAACCCGCCCTGGCAGTTACCTCGAGTGGGGCCGTCGTTACCTGATTGGTTTCTCTTATTCGATGTAAACCTATTGGTGGCGAAAACTGATTGGCCTTGCGCCAAACAGCAGAGCAAGCACGGTCGAAAAACCGCTTAGTGGCAAGCTGCCACTAAGCGGCACATTTGCGGAGTAAAAATCATGAAACCCCATGTATTGCTGACTGGCGCTTCGTCAGGCATTGGCCGCGCCTTGGCTAAAAAACTGGTTTTAGCCGGTTATCGCCTGAGTTTACAAGGGCGGCAAACAGATAAACTCGCAACAACCATTAGCCAAATCCAACAGCTGCCGGACAGCAGTTCGTCGATAGTGCACGCTTCCGCCTTTTGTTTAAGCGAGCCTCAAGCCATTAGTGATTTTGTCGCCGCGGCGCAAGCCAAAGCCCCTATCGACATTTTAATTAACTGTGCTGGCGCCAATCTGAGTCGCACCTCAACTAGTGCCCCAGACATCGCGGCGCTGAATGCCATGATGCAACTGAATTTTTTTGCCCCGGTAGCGCTTTGCGCTGCGGTACTGCCGGCAATGCAAACCCGCGGTCAGGGCACCATTTTAAATCTGCTATCAACCTGCTGTTTATTCGCCAATGCCAATAACAGCGGTTATACCGCCAGCAAACTTGCCTTGGATGGTTACAGCAAAGTGATGCGCAAGGAACTGCAAGGCAGCGGAGTTCGAGTGCTTAGCCTTTATCCGGGCGGCGTCAATACCGAATTTCGCACGACAACTAGACCGGATTACTTGAGTGCTGATGAAGTCGCAACCGCCGCACTGGCAATGCTGACAACGCCAGCACACGTGCAGTGGCATGAGCTAGTGCTGCGCCCGGCAGTAGAAACCAATTATGCCTGATGGCTTTTTTATCGCGATAAGCAACTAGGCAAAAAGCCGAGTGCACAGCAGTCAACTTATTGAGCTTGAACGGAAATTTTATGATTTTTTCAAAAAACCAGCTGCAACCCCAGCGACAAAACCAGCTGCAAAATCGACAGCTAACCAGCGACCACCATGGCACGCATGCCAAGAGTGCAACGCGAAAGCCTGCCATGCTGGCGTTATTGGGTCTCTATTTTGCGGCTGGCATGGCAACCGCGACTGATACTCAAGCAACTGCTACTCAAACAACTAGTACTCAAGCATCTAAAGTATCGGCAACTGGCATATTGGCAATGCCGAGCACCGATCTGAGTGGCTGTGCAAAGATTGCATGTGATGTAACAGTCAGTCATTGGCTATTTACCAGCGACAAACAAGGTGCTGGGCAACTGCCCACCAACGATGCCACTTGGCAGCGAGTGCGGGTGCCACACACGCCAGTATTAGAGCCGTTAGTGGTGAACAATCAGTGGCAAGGCACTGCTTGGTACAAAACCACCCTGAATTTAACAGCGCTAGAGCAGCAACAGTTGTGGCTGCATTTTGCCGGCGCCATGAACATCGCCGACGTATATCTCAATGGCCAACATTTAAGCCAACATATCGGCGGTTATTTACCCTTTGCCGTCGATTTAACCCAATTTGCGAAAGCCGGCGACAACGAATTATTGGTGCGCTTGGATAACCGCGACAACGCCATCACCGGGCCTAAACCATTGGCTCAGCTTGATTTTAATTTCTTCGGTGGGCTTTATCGCCAAGTGGTTTTACAACGTCGGCCGGCAGTGCATTTTGGCAATGACTTGTTAGCGGCACAGGGCCAGCAAGCGTTATTTACCCAGCAAAACCGCCAAATCAGCGCCATCGATATCAGCTACCCACAACTTGATGCTGAGCAAGCAACAATTGCCCTGAATACCGGCCTGAATAACAGCGCAGCACAAGCAACGACCGTGGAAATTGAGCAACAACTGTTTGACGGTAAGCAACTGGTGGCGCAAAGCCGCAGCAAAGCGCGACTAGCGGCCAAGCAACAGGTCGCGGTGGCGCAGCAGCTGCGCTTGAAGTCGCCGAAGTTATGGAGTCCGGCGAGCCCATCGCTCTATCGTTTGCAAACCACCATTTGGCAAGGCAAGCAGCAGCTGGAGCAACAAACTCGACGCATTGGCCTTAGAACCCTCGCCTTTAATGCGCAACAGCAACTGCTATTAAACGGCAAGGTGACGCATTTGCGTGGGGTGAATCGCCACCAAGAGTTCCCGCATGTCGGTTATGCCAGCTCAGCGCAAGCGGATTATCGCGATGCGGTGCGTATCAAAGGCGCCGGTTTTGATTATGTGCGGCTGTCACATTACCCGCAGTCCGAAGCCTTTATGGATGCGGCGGATGAACTCGGCTTGTTATTGCTGGATGCGGTGCCAGGTTGGCAGTATTACAGCGCAGATCCGGCGTTTTCTGCCTACATAGTGCAAAGCTGTGCCGAGTTAGTGCGTCGCAGTCGGCATCGCCCAAGCATTTTGGCTTTTGAATGCTCGCTCAATGAGACAGCGATGCCAGAAAGCTTAATTTCGGCACTGCACCAAACCGTGAAACAGCATGCGCCTGCCGCCTACTCTGCGGGCTGGACCCATGGTTTTGATATTTACCTGCAAGCGCGTCAGCACCGGCTGCAACATTACACGCCACCAACTCAGCCGTACATCGTCTCCGAATATGGCGATTGGGAGTATTACGCTCAGGATGCCGGCTTTGCTCAGCATCAGTGGAATAGCTTAAAACCGGCCGAGCGCACCTCACGCCAACTGTTATCTGCTGGCGAAAAACCGCTGCTGCAACAAGCGCGGAATCTGCAAGAAGCGCATAACGATAACTTCAATACTCCGGCTTTTGCCGATGGCTATTGGGTGATGTTCGATTACAACCGTGGTTATGCCGATGATTTAGAAGCTTCGGGCATTATGAGCATCAACCGTCTGCCCAAATACAGCTACTACTTTTTCCAAAGTCAGCGCCCTGCCAGTGAGCAAAATCCTGCTTATCCGTCAGGCCCAATGGTATTTATTGCCAGTGATTGGACGTTAGATTCCTCGCTGCAAGTGCGAGTCTTTAGTAACGCCGAACAAGTAGAGCTATGGCGTAACGACGAACTCATTGCTCGCCAAGCGCCAGACCAAGATCAATTCAGCGACAAGCTAAATATAAAAGCCGGACAGCCACCTTTTAGCTTTAACCTCGATAAGTTTGTCGCCGGCACCTTAACCGCCAAAGCCTTTATCAACGGTAAGCAGGTGGCAACACATCAAGTGAAAACGCCTGGCAAACCAAGCCAATTGCGCCTGCGCGTGGAAACAGCAAGCCTCGAATTGAAAGCCTTTGACCAAGTATTTGTCTACGCCGAGGTGCTGGATGACGCCGGTAATTTAGTGGCTGTCCAGCATTTGCCAGTGCAGTTTAAGACCAGTGGCGGCGGCTTACAGTTGCTCAATCCCCAAACGCCACTGACTGAACGCGGTGTCGCCGCGATGTTAGTCGAAGTGGGGTCTGCTGGTCGCATCGAGGTTAGCGCTGAAGGATTACGCGGCGATAGCCTGAATTTAGCCGCTGAACGTGGCGCTGACTTGGCACCAAATAAAGCAGCCGACACAGCAACCGACAATTCTACGAAGCACTAAAACATTGTAAGAACAGGAACTTATATGAACATTCTGGTGACCGGCGGAACCGGTTATATCGCCTCCCATACCGCGGTGAAACTGCTGGCTGCAGGCCATCAGTTAGTGCTGGTCGATAATCTGGCCAACAGCAACATTGCGGTGCTCGATCGCATTGCCCTACTCAGCGGGCAAAAGCCCCATTTTTACCAAGCCGATATTGGTAACTATGCCGCGCTGAGCGCGATTTTTACCGCCCATCAAATTGATGCGGTGATTCATTTTGCTGGGCTCAAAGCCGTCGGCGAATCAGCGCAAAAACCACTGCATTATTATCGCGAAAACGTCGCTGGCAGCCTGCAATTGCTGGAAGTGATGCAAGAGTTCGCAGTAAAAAGCCTGATTTTTAGCTCATCAGCCACAGTCTATGGCGACCCACGCGAACTACCGCTGACCGAGCAATCGCCAATTCAGCCGCAGAGCGTTTACGGCCGCACTAAGTGGATGGTGGAACAAATAATTGCCGATCATTGTTCGGCAGATCCTAGTTTCAGCGCTGTGTGTTTGCGCTACTTCAATCCAGTTGGCGCTCATCCATCAGGTCTGATGGGCGAAGATCCAAATGGGATCCCAAACAACTTGTTGCCATTTATCAGCCAAGTTGCCATTGGTCGGCGCGAGCAATTGTCGGTGTTTGGCAATGACTACCCAACCGCGGATGGCACCGGCGTGCGCGACTATATCCATGTGCAGGATTTGGCGGAAGGCCATCGCCTCGCGCTTAAGCTGACAAACAATCCGGGGTGTCATCGCTTTAATTTGGGCACTGGCAGTGGTGTTTCCGTCCTAGAAATGGTCGATGCATTTCGCGCTGTCAGTGGCCACCCAGTGCCACTAATCATCTGTCCACGGCGCACTGGTGATGTCGCCGCGTGTTATGCCGACGCGGCGAAAGCCCAGCACGAACTAGGCTGGCAGGCGCAATTAAATCTGACCGACATGGTTGCCGACACTTGGCGTTGGCAGCACTTAAACCCGCAAGGCTACCAAACCCCGCCAGCGAAATTGAAGGAAAAATTATGAGCGAGCAATTTCAGCCAACTGGAGTTTTCGAACCGACAGAACACCCGCATCGTCGGCTAAACGTATTAACTGGTGATTGGGTTTTAGTCTCGCCACATCGGGCGAAGCGGCCATGGCAAGGCCAAGTGGAAGCAGCAGATGAACAGCAGCTACCGGCTTATGATGCCCACTGCTATTTGTGCCCAAGCAATCATCGGGTTAGCGGCGAGCAAAACCCGCAGTATCAAGGGCCTTTTGTCTTTCAAAATGACTTTGCTGCACTTAATCAGCAGACACCAGCGCATCACAGCAACGTCGATGATTTGTTAGTGTTGCAGGCGGAACAAGGTTTAAGCCGAGTGATTTGTTATTCACCGGACCATAGCAAAACACTGCCAGAACTGGCACTGCCGGAAATAGTGCAGGTGATCAAGCTATGGACAGCGCAATACCAAGAGCTTGGCCAAAGTCATCGCTGGGTACAAATCTTTGAAAACAAAGGCGCGATCAACGGCTGTTCTAATCCGCATCCGCATGGCCAAATTTGGGCCAGCCACGGTGTTCCGACATTACCTGCGCGCGAAGATGACAAACAACGTCAGTATTATCAGCAGCATCAGCGTAATTTGCTGCAAAGTTATGTGGCCTTAGAACTGCAAGATCGCAGCCGCATCGTCGACGAAAATGCCGATTGGTTGGTGGTTGTGCCTTATTGGGCGAGCTGGCCTTTTGAAACGCTGTTATTACCGAAAATGGCCGTGCAGCGCTTGGAACAATTAACCGAAGCTCAGCAGCTGAGCCTTGCAGAAATTCTGCAAGCACTCACCTCTCGCTACGACAACTTATTCCAATGCTCATTCCCGTATTCGATGGGTTGGCATGCAGCGCCTTATGCAATCCCAAGCGTTAGCGCTGCTGCAGCTAAAAGCGTTAGCGCCGCTGCAACTGACAACGACATCAGCCACTGGTTATTGCATGCGCATTTTTATCCGCCATTATTACGCTCAGCCAGCGTGAAGAAATTTATGGTAGGTTATGAAATGCTTGCGGAAACGCAGCGTGATATGACGCCAGAACAAGCGGCCGAGCGCTTACGCGCTTTATCCAGCCGCCATTACAAAACATCAGGTGAAAACCTTGCACAATCGAGTACTGAATCATGCCGTTAATCACTGCTGTGCGCGCCCATTTTCAACAACAATTTCAAAGCACTCCAACTCAGTTATTTAGCGCGCCGGGACGAGTGAATCTGATTGGTGAACACACCGATTACAACGATGGTTTTGTGCTGCCGTGCGCCATTCAATTTGCCACGGTCTTGGCAAGCGAACTGAACCAAAGCCAAGTGATTCAAATTTATGCGGCGGATTATAACGAGCTGCATCTGATTGATTTAACAAAGGCAATCACGCCAGTTGCAACCCCGCGCTGGGCCAACTATGTGCGCGGTGTGGTGGCTGGTCTCATCAACAAAGGACTCGCTATTCCTGGTTGTAACTTGGTGGTTGCTGGCAACGTACCACAGGGCGCTGGATTGAGTTCTTCCGCCTCCTTGGAAATGGTATTAGGTCTTGGTTTAAGCACCTTGGCTGGCGCGCCGTTATCTCCGGCGGACAACGCGTTAAACGGTCAACAAGCCGAACATCAATTTGCCGGTTGCCAATGCGGCATTATGGATCAATTGGTTAGCGCAGCTGGCCAAGCCGGTCATGCCATGTTGCTGGACTGCCGCTCTTTAGAATTTCAGGCAGTGCCGATGAGCTCAAGTTTATCGGTGTTGATTATTAACTCCAATGTCAAACGGGGTTTGGTCGACAGCGCCTACAATGAACGTCGGCAACAGTGCGAGCAAGCGGCGCAGTTTTTTGGCGTGAAAGCGCTGCGTGATGTCAGTTTAGACATGCTCGAGCAAGCGGCAACCACGCTAGAACCGCTGATTTATCAACGCGCACGCCATGTGGTGAGTGAAAATGCCCGCACCCTCGCCGCAGCCAAAGCGCTTGCCGACGGTGATGTGACAAGCCTAAGTCAATTGATGGCAGCATCTCACGCCTCAATGCGCGACGATTTTGCCATTACCGTACCTGCCATCGATTTTTTAGTGGCAGAAATTAGCGATGTGATTGGCAACCTTGGTGGTGTGCGGATGACCGGCGGCGGTTTTGGCGGTTGTGTTGTGGCGTTATTGCCGCACGATTTAGTGCCAACAGTGATGGCGCGCGTCAATGCAACCTATCCGGCGTTTTCTGGTCTCACTGCCACTATGTTTGTTTGCACCGCCAGCCAAGGTGCGCAAGCGCTCGAGGCGGCTGTGACAGCACAGCACGCAGACGCTTAAAGTGTCAGCGATTAAAGTGTCAGCGATTGAAGTGAATGAAGGTTTAGGGAACAACAGGATGCATGCAGAAACTTGCCAAGCATTTACGCCAATACAGCTGAAAAACTCCGCGGGTTTAGCGGTGCAAGTGCTGCCGTTTGGCGGCACTATCGCCAGCATCCATTGGCAAGGCCAGCCGATGACGTTGAGCTACCCAAACCACGCCCAGTGGCAACACGATAGTTCTTGTATGGGCTCGACGGCTGGGCGCTACGCCAATCGCATTGCCAATGCGCGTTATCAAAATAGCCAAGGTGAATGGGTGCAGTTAGCGGCCAACCAAGGTCTGCACACCTTGCACGGCGGCCCGCAGGGCTTTCAGTACCAAACTTGGCAAGTGCAAAGTCAAAGCGAGCAGCAAGTAGTGTTGTTTCTAGAAAGCGCTGATGGCGACCAAGGCTTCCCCGGTCGTCTGCAAATCTGGCAGACCATCGCTCTAGTCGAGAACGAAGTGCAAATCAGCTACCACGCCACAACTGACCGCGAAACGGTCGTTAATTTAACTAACCATTGTTATTTTAATTTGGGCGACGGTCAGACACTGCTGGACCACGACTTACAGATCTTTGCTGAGCAAGTATTACCGGTTGATGCTGAAGGCATTCCAACTAGTATGCCGGTGCCAGTCGAAAGCTTTGGTGTTGCAGACGGGGACGCTAAACCCCATCAAACAAAACCCCAGCAAGCGCTGCTCGATTTTAGACGACCACGCAAGCTCGACCAGTCTCTACAGCGTTCAAGCGCAGTCGGCGGTTTGCTGCACGGCCTTGATCATTGTTTTGTGCAACTGACAACTGCAGAACTTGCCAACTGGCGCGCTGCAGTCGCTGCTGATAGCGAAAACTTACGGCTTCAGTTACGGCTGCTCGCCACACTGCGTTGTGGGCAACGGCAGCTTGAGGTGCTCAGCAGCCAACCGGGCTTGCAAGCCTATATTGGCAGTTACTTGAGCGCGCCATTTCAGCCGTATCAAGGGATTTGTTTAGAAGCACAAAATTGGCCAGACGCACCGAATCGGCCAGAGTTCCCAAGCGCTACGCTTGAGGTTAATCAGCGTTATCAACAACAAATTGTCTATCGATTTTTTTAAAAGCGGCCGATCCCACGGCCAAACTCTAACAACAGGGGAAACAGGGCAACTATGACTTTATCAACTTTAGATATGACAATTTTTGTCATTTACATTCTCGGACTGCTGTTCGTCGCCTACTGGGTGTCACGCGAAGAGCAAGGCCATCAAAAAGACACCAACGAATATTTCTTGGCGGGCAATAGCTTACCTTGGTGGGCGATTGGCGCATCATTGATTGCGGCGAATATTTCGGCCGAACAAATCATTGGCATGTCCGGCTCAGGTTATGCGATAGGCCTTGGCATCGCGTCTTATGAGTGGATGGCGGCGCTGACCTTGATGCTCGTCGGCAAATATTTCCTGCCGATTTTCTTAAAACGCAAAATTTACACCATGCCGCAGTTCTTACAGCAACGCTTTGATAATCGCGTGCGCACCACTTTGGCGATGTTCTGGTTGGCTGTGTATGTGTTTGTCAATTTGACTGCGGTGTTATGGCTAGGTGCCTTGGCGGTGAATGCGCTGACCGGTATCGATTTATTCTGGAGCATGGCGTTGTTAGCGCTGTTTTCGGTGAGTTATTCCTTGTACGGCGGGCTTAAAGCCGTTGCTTTCACTGACATTTTACAAGTGGTATTGCTGGTGTTCGGCGGCCTGTTTATGTCGTATTTAGCACTGGAAATGATTGGTCAGGGCCAAGGCATTCTCGCTGGATTTTCGACTTTACTGGAAAAAGCGCCAGAGAAATTCGACATGATTTTAAGTCCTGAAAATCCGCATTACGTCAGTTTACCTGGGCTGTCGGTGCTGATTGGCGGTATGTGGATCATGAACTTAAGTTATTGGGGCTTTAATCAGTACATTATTCAGCGCGCGCTCGCCGCGAAAAGCTTGGCGGAAGCACAAAAAGGCATCGCCTTTGCCGCGTTCTTAAAACTGTTGATGCCGCTGATTGTGGTATTGCCAGGTATTGCCGCTGTACTCATTCTGCCGGACTTAGCGAAACCGGACCAAGCCTATCCACAGCTGATGGCATTAATGCCAAGCGGCTTAAAAGGCTTAATTTTCGCGGCTCTAGTTGCAGCTATTTTGTCGAGTTTGGCCTCAATGACGAACTCAGTGGCCACGCTGTTTACTATGGACTTGTACGCACAAGTGAAACCAAACCAAAGTCAGCAGCATTATGTGCTGGTTGGCCGTGTGGCGAGTTTAACGGCGTTAGTGATTGCGCTATTCACCGCCAAGCCATTGCTTGGTGATTTTGACCAAGCATTCCAATACATTCAAGAATTTACCGGCTTCTTTACACCTGGCATCGTGGTGTTATTCTTCCTTGGCATGTTCTGGCGTCGCACCACTGCCAATGGCGCTTTAGCGGCAGCAGTGGGCTCTGCGGTGTTCTCTGGCTTGTTCTATTGGTTCTGGCCAGAACTGCCGTTTATGGACCGCGTCGGGTTAGTGTTCTTATTGTGCTTAGGCCTTGCGGTACTGGCGTCATTACTGACTCCAACCAAAGTGCAGGCGGGTTCTGTGGACTTAGCGGACATCGATTTTAGCACCAGCAAAGGCTTTAATGCGTCGATGGTGCTGGTGGTGTTAATCCTTGTACTGTTTTATTCAGTGTGGTGGTAAGCAAATGCAGCGGAGCTTGGTGATGACTCGGAATAAGTTCTCGCAACTGTTTGGTGCGTTGAGCCTAAGCGCTTTCGGCATCTTTGCCGCGAATGCCGGCGGTCTGGCAATTGCTGGCGAAGTGGCAAATGCTGGCGAACTGGCAATTGCAGGCGAATTGCAGGCTAGCAGCGATTACCATGTAAAAAATGGTGTGCTGTTAGCGCCTAATGGCGAAGAAGTGACGTTATTTGGCGTTAACTATTCGCTGCCCTTTGCCTTTGGTTATCGGTCAGTCGCCGAGCTTGGTCTTGATCATCGCGAAGCTATCGCCATGGATGTCGCGCATTTAGCGCGACTTGGCGTGACCGCTTACCGCGTGCATTTGTGGGATAAATTGCTGACCGATCGCGACGGCAATTTACTCAACAATGAGCATCTGGCGTTATTTGATTTCCTGCTACAACAGCTGCGTCAGCACCATATCAAAGTCATCATCACGCCAATCGCTTGGTGGGGCAGCGGTTATCCAGCGCCAGATCCGGCCGAGCCGGGTTTTGCTGTGCCCTACTCAAAAAACCAGATGAATGAGCAGCCAAAAGCGATTGCGGCGCAGCATCGCTACTTGCAGCAGCTAATGGCGCACAAAAATTTGGATGGGGTGAGTTACGCCAAAGATCCAAACATCGTCGCGTTTGAACTCTTTAACGAACCTAAACATGCCAAAGCCGAGCCTGTGACTGATTATGTCAATCAGTTAATTGCCACCATGCGCGCAGCCGGCGTGACTAAACCTTTGTTTTATAACATTAGCGAGCAAGGCAATTGGCCAGAGTTCGCTGATGCCTTATGTGCCAGCAATATTGATGGCATCGCCTATCAGTGGTATCCAACTGGGCTTTTGAAAAACAGCAGTATCCACAGCAATGTGCTGGGCTCTGTGGCGAGCTACCACAATCCTTTTGCTGATATTGCCAAGTGCCAAACTAAAGCCAAAATGATTTACGAGTTTGATGCCGCTGATGTCGCGCAAACCGTGATGTACCCAGCAATGGCGCGCAGTTTTCGCAGCGCCGGTTTTCAGTGGGCCACTCAGTTTGCGTACGATCCGGCAGCACTTGCTGCCAGTAATGCTGAGTACAACACGCATTACCTAAACCTACTTTACACCCCAGGTAAAGCCATTAGCTTGCTGATTGCCGGTGAGGTGTTTCGCCAGACACCAAGGCAAGCAAAGCAACCTGCTTATCCGGCATCGAATCAATTTGCGCATGGATCGCTGCAGGTGCTGTTAAACCAAGCCGAAGATTTAGCGCTGCTGGATAGCGGCGACAAGTTTTACCACAGCAACAGCACCACCACTGCGCCAAAACAGCCCAAGCAAGTTGCGCATATTGCTGGTGTTGGCAGTTCACCACTGGTGCAATATCAAGGCAGTGGCGCTTACTTCCTCGACCAAATATCGCCCGACCTTTGGCAATTAGAAGTTTATCCGGATGTGCTGACCCTGCAGGATCCGTTTCAAAGCTCCAGTTTAAAGCGCCAAGTCGCGACTTTGTATGCCCCAAATCGAACTATGACTATCGACCTTGCGAGTCTTGGTCAGCAGTTTTATTGGCGCAAAGTTGCTGATGGCAAAAGTGCAGCAGAGTCATCCGCACAACAACAAAAGCCGGCGCAAGCACAACAGGGCCAAATTCAGCTCACGCCGGGGCGTTACTTATTAGCGAAAACTGCTCAGTTGCTAGATAGCCAGCAAGGCAATCAACTAGCTGCGAATTTTCAGCTGCCCGCGTTAAAACCAACGCCGATGCAACTGCAGCATCAACCGCTGCGCCAATGGAGTATTGCCGAACCCCTGCCGGTCTGTGCGCAGCTGGGTAGCAACAACAACGCCGAAGTCACCCTTTACTGGCGTATGCTCGGTGAGAAAAACTTCCAAAGCAAACCGATGCCTGCAACGGATAAAGCAAGCTATTGTGCCAAGCTTACCGCGCGCGAGTTAAGCCAAAGCGGACAATTGCAGTATGTCATTAGCGCCAAAAGCAAGGATGCCAATAGCAGTGAATTGCTGACCTTTCCCCAAGGCATTGCCAGCACACCAACTGATTGGGATTACCCGTTGCAAGCGGCTGACGAGGGACATTTATATCTGACGCAGCTGCAACAACCGGGCGCGATGATCCCACTGTTTTCGGCCAATCACGATAGTACGCAACTGTTGTATCCAAAAGCATCGCAAGTCAGTCAAAGTTGGGTAGCAGGCGATAGGCAGCAAGGTTTAGCGCTGCGCTTACAGCTTGGCGCCAAAGCCGATCCAAGCTTAGTTCGCACTGAAATCAATCCAGATCTTGCACTCGCCAAGCGCGATTTCAGTGGCTACGACAAAGTCGCCATCAAAATTCGAGCGCTCAAGGAGCCTTTGGAACTTAGTTTTGCCCTACTTAATAGTGATGGTTTAGCCTTTGGCACTGAGTTAACGGTCAATAGTAAATGGCAGTATTTGGTGGTGCCATTATCTGCGCTAAAACCAATGCCGACCGAACTGACCCAAGCCTATCCAACCTTTATGCCCGCGCAGTTGCCCCATCAAGCCACTGAACTGGGTGATGTGGCAAAGTTGCAAGGTCTGCAATTACGATTATTGGCAAGCCCAACCAGTACTGTTGCGGTAGAATTGGCGGAAGTATCCTTGTTAAAAAGCCAATAAATGCCAAAAAGCACAGCAACAAATAGCATCCAACTGCAGCCACGCCAGGTTATCGGCGTGGCGATGGGCTATCTAGCGCTGTTTTTTGCCAGTCAAAGTGTCATGGTGCTGGCACTGCCATTTTACCAAATGACCTTAGCGGTAGACCCGCTGCTACTGGCGCTTGCCTTGACCTTGCCGATGTTGCTGGGTACCACATTAAGCCCTTGGCTTGGTGCCTATTCCGATCAATTCCGCAGTCGTTTTGGCAGGCGTCGGCCATTTTTATTGGTCGGCACTTTAGTCTGTGCTGCGAGTTTTGCTGCCATGTGGCAAGTCCCACCGACTTGGCCAATGGCTTGGCAGCTCGGCTTTTTTGCCAGTCTCTGCTTGGTGTTCTTTGCCGCCTTGCCGTTGATGGCAGTGCCACTGAGCAGCTTGGTGTTTGAACAAACTGACGATGAACAACAACGCACGCTGCTGTTTGGCGTGACTAGTGCCGTACAAAAAATTGGGGCGCTGGGTTATCAATGGTTAGTGCCCTTTAGCCAAATGGCGGTGTTTGGCAGTCTAGTTAACGGTATCAGAAGTGTCGGCCTGCTTGTCGCGACCCTGCTCATTGCTTTGCCAGGGCTGCTTGCGACAATATTGAGCAAGGAAAAACTACTGAATGTCGGCGAAAATGACGCAAACCGCAGCGATCACATCACCGAACAAGAGCACGCTAAAAAAACCGGCGCTAACGAGGGTTCCAGCTTAAGCCACAGTTTTCGTCGGCTGTATCAGCCCGGCCCCTTACCTTGGTTGTTTGCGATTTGCTTCCTGCAATTAGGTGGCTGTGCTTGGGTGGCAGGTGCTGATTATTATCTCTTAGTGTATTCGATGTTTGCTGGCGATATCGTTGCTGGCTCTTGGTGGAAAGCAATATTATCAACCAGTTATGCATTAGTTGGTTTACTTTCAGTGCCAGTTCTTGCCAAACTTAGCCAGCGTTTTGGCATTTGGCGCGTGCTTGTTGGGGTGTTTTCATTAAACGCACTCGGTGGGCTCGCAAAATGGCTGTTATTTACCCCAGACATCGGTTACTGGTTATTACTCGATGCCTTGTTATGCAGTCCAGCTTGGACTGCGATGGTGATGCTGATCCCACCGCTACTGACTAAAACCAGTAGCGTAAGTCAGCAACAGGAAGCTTGTCAGAACGAAGCGGCTTGTCAGAAAGATGCTGGCCAGCACGAAAGCAGCGCCTATGGCGAAGTCTCCGGTTTGTATCATTGGGTGGTCAGCGGCAGTGGTGCTATCGCCATGCTACTTGCTGGCGCCACGCTCAACTGGTCCGGATTCTCTGCGGAGCTTGGCGCTGCGCAAAGCGAGCAAACGTTATTGCTGCTGCGGCTAGTCTTGGCGGGCGGCACCTTTGCCTGTAGTCTTGGCATATTATTGTTACTAGCGCGGTTGCGCTGTTACCCATCATTCAGGAGTGTTCACGATGGTCACTATTAAAGATGTTGCGCGCGTCGCTGGTGTTTCAATTGCGACAGTCTCGCGAGTCATTAATGGCAATCATCAAGTCGGTGATGCCTGTCGTGCTCGGGTGAAAAAAGTCATCAAAGAGCTCGGGTATCGGCCAAATAGCAACGCCCAAGCGCTGGTCAGCAAAACCAATAGCACCATTGGTGTGGTAACGCCGAAATTGGCGATGACCTTTTTTGGCACTCTCGCCGCTGGGGTTGAGAAAACCGCCCGTGAACAACACTATAAATTGCTGATGGCCAACTCGATGTATGAAACTGAGTCTGAGTTACTCGCCATCAATTCACTGCGCGACCACAACTGCCAAGCCATCATTTTGCACAGCGAATACTCTGACGAAAAAACCTTAATTAAACTCGCGGCAGAAATTCCGGGCTTAGTGCTAATTAACCGCTACATACCAGCGATCGCCAATCGCTGTGTTTGGTTAGACAATGTCGCAGGCGCCAGTGAAGCCACTAAATTCTTACTCGACAAACAACATCGCCAGTTTGCCGTCATTACCAGTATTTACCAAAACGGCGATCCGGGCGCACGCTTGACTGGCATCCGGCAAACCCTGACTGCAGCAGAAATTGAGCTTAACGACGAAGCGATTGAAGAATCCACCGCCAATATCGAAGGCGGCATGCAGGCTGTGCAGGCATTGCTGGCAAAAAACATTAGGTTTACCGCCTTATTGGCTTATAACGACCTGATGGCAGTTGGCGCTATTCATGCCTTATTTGCCGCCGGCTTGCGGGTGCCCGAAGATGTGTCAGTGATTGGTTTTGACGATTTAATTGTCGCCCGCGCTTGCCGACCACAACTGACCACCATGCATTATCCGGTGGAGGAAATGGCCAGTTATGCGACAAAACTGGCGATTGAACTAAGCACTAACCCAGAAAGTGTTGGTCATCGCACCCATCTGTTTTTGCCACAGTTGGTGGAAAGAGAATCAGTCACTGCCGTTTAAAGTGAGGCATGACGATGATTGTGGCATGACGACGATTGCGGCATGATGACCGAGGATGACGCCCCAGATTTTGCAGTAAATTATTTAAGAATATAAGGGCCCTCACCGACGATAGGATTTTCGTACTCCCAGATTTCTTTGGTCATAGCGTCACAATTTTCCGGCAGATATGAGCATGGTTTTTCGGTTGCCATTGCATAATAATCGCCTAACAAGTTGGGACATCCAGTTTCACGATTTGCAGATTTGCTAAGTTATCACCACCTCCGTCAAAGCAATATTCTCTGCCACACACACTTGATTGCGGCCTTGTGCTTTGGCGAGATATAACGCTCTATCGGCGCGCTGCAGCATGGCTTGCCAATCCAGATCGTCCTTGCAGAGGTTAGCGATGCCGACGCTGATGCTCACTTGGAATTGTTGGCTGTTGTGCTGGAATTCGAAATCTTGCACAGCGCTGCGCACCCGCTCGGCTACCACCATCACTGATTGTTCGTCGACGTCACTAAGTACCGCCAAAAACTCTTCACCGCCAAGACGAAAAAGCTGGTCGTAACCTCGCAATTCCTGTGCGGCAATGTGGCTGATTTGCTGCAAGACCTGGTCGCCAACCTGATGACCAAATTGATCGTTTACCGCTTTAAAATGGTCAATATCGAGCATTAACATTGCCAGCGGACGCTCGGTGCGCTGCGCTCGAGCTAATTCACGAGGTGCCACTTCCGCCAAAGCTCGACGGTTATGACACAGTGTCAGTGGATCAATGAGCGACGCCATGCGCAAAGTGAGTTCTTGACTGCGCATCACAATCAGCACGCAGCCAATAGTTACCAGCAGTAAAAACAGCAATACCGCCAAAGTGCCAGAGGTTAATAACCACTCGGCTGCTGCCATCTCGGCAAGCGGCCCCGGCGTTAACAGCATCCAGACAAATCGCACCGATAATTGCAGGAGAAATAACCCTTCCGCTAGCAAAATTGGCCAATAAGCCGGATGCAAACGCGGTTTTGGTAAACGCCATAGTTGCCATAACACTAAGCTATTGATGAGCATTAATAACGGATAAAACACCGCTACTCGATGGCCAACCGATGCTTGGACAAAAGGCGTGGTATGCAAAAAGATGATCAGCAGCGCTAACACCAACACATAGTCCCAGTGCGCTGTACGTTGCAAATGCCGCCGCAGTCCCACCAAGATCGCAGCGTGACCACAGATGTAAGTCAGATTCACCAATACCGGCGCGAGCCACTCTGGAAACATCTGGCAAATCGCCATGATCGAAATCAGATTGGAGCAGAAAAATAGCAGACCGGCGCCGGCCCAATCCAGCAGACACCATTGTCGCGGGCTGGTATACCATAAAATCATTAAACTTAGCGCCATCACCAAACTGATAAAGGCAGACGCCAAACTTAAGGTAAATCCATCCATGAATTCGACTTGGGGTAGCGAGTTTACCCTGCACCTTGCATTAAAATTACCTAATATTAGTACGGATTTTAACAAAAGCAAACCTGATAAAATCAATCAAAACATTACTTTTGCGTGAATTTATCTGCAGGTTACTGCAAGTTTGCCGATGTTGCTTGCTTAGCTCATGCGGCGAGGATTTTACCAAGCGAAGGGAATCACTGATGCTGACATCAGCAAAGCGAACGGCGGGAATTGGAAAACCAACTGCGGGATTTGGCAAAAGCACGGGCGAGCTGACGCTGAGGTCGGCTCGCCCGTAGAGTCGGATTATTTTGTGAGTGACAACATATATTCGGCCACCGCTAAGCGAGTTTCCGCGTCCAAATAATCTTGTTTTGGCATTGCCGGGAAGTCTTCGCGTTTTTTCACTGGCGCCGCGATAAAGTCAGCCAAACCTTGTGGATTATCGATATACAAAGTTTGGATAATTTGTACCGGTGGCCCAATCAAACGACCGGTATAGGCATGACATCCGGTACAAATGCCAAGATATGCTGCTTTGCCTTTATCTTTGACATTCACCACCCGTGGCTCCGCCGGAGTATCTAACAAATAGCTGACAATATTGTCAGTATTACTAAAGCTACATTCCGCCCAATCGCTAACCCCGACCGTCACATATTGATGACGATTAAGGATACAGCTGTCGTTACTGGTGCCAACGCGCACAATGTCCGGTGAACCTTGTTTCAGCTCGGTCGCCATCAGCACTTTCGCTTCATCAATAGTTTCATAACCGTTGTTGTACATTAGGTTGTTCAACAGCATCACCTTGTCCGGAAATGGATCTGATTCTGGATCTAACGTGGTGTTTGGCGCATTTTGATGGTCGGTAATGATGATGCCGGCAGTTTTATTGCCGACAATTAAGTTATCTTCAACTATGACCTCATCCGCTGCCATGATCAAAATACCGGTACCCGCTGGAATACCTGACACCATCGAACCCGGCGCACCAAAGTTTTTGGTGTTGTTATTGGCGAGCCAGTTGTTGCGGATAATCACATCGTAAGTGTCTTTAATTGGCAAACCTGGCGTGACGAAAGTCAAAATGCCGCCGGTGTTATTGTGCACAAAGTTATTCTCGACGATGGCATGCCGACTGTTCTCAATTTCAATGCCGGCAACGCTATCAAAGACTTCGTTGTTGGCGACATGGATATGGTCACTCATCCCAACATAAATGGCCGCATCTTCAATCCCAGAAACAATATTGTGCTCAATGATGCCGTTATCGCCTAATTGTGGGAATATTCCGTAGACCCCAGTGTCGACGATAATGTTATTGCGGATCTCAAAATTATTGCCCGCCTGCCCCATGATGCCGTTGCCTTTGAACTTGGTGATCAGGAAGTTTTCGACAACGATATTATTGCCCGAATACAAAATTGCATCATTCAGCCGACCATCACCATGCAGCGTTGGTCTTTTGCCTTCGATGATTACCCCCTGCAGCCGAATGTTGTTTTTGTCGATATACACCGTTTCGTGGTATTCGCCCGGCATTACCTGAATAGTGTCACCCGGATTTGCTGCTTTCACTGCATCCATAATGGTTTGGCCGGCTTCGACTTTATGCACCTTACCTTCCCACTTGGCAGTAATCACCGACTTTTTCGCTGACGCTGCCGTTGCGCCTTGCGAACCCGAACCACCATAACTGGCAGTGACTTGACTGGTGGTTGGCGGCGCTTTGGCGGCGCTAAGTTTGCTCAGGTATTGTCCGGCAAAAAAAGCGGCAGGGATCATCGTCACCAGCGCAATGGTTTTTAATTTCATCGGTTATTCTCCAGGTCTTTTCATAGGATCCGCGATAGCAACCGCTGCAGTTGGCAGCGGCAGCCCTGACGGCAGCCGGGTTGGGGTTTGCGGTAATAAACTTTCGTCAGTGAGCGTGCCGAGGAAAGCGACTATTTGATCAAGTTCTTCGCCGGTCAGTTTCGGCTCCCAAATATGCCAATGTATTAATAACTGGCGGTCTTTCGGCACGGCGTGCCCACGCCCTTTGGTATAAAATTCTGTTGCTTCACGTAACTCAGTAAAACGGCCGGAATGCATGTAGGGTGCGGTTTTCACAATATTGCGCAAACTCGGTACTTTAAACGCGCCTTGTAATTTCACTTTGTCAGTTTCATTGCCTGCGCCCAAATCAAAAGCTCTACCCTCTGGCTCTGGTGTGCCAATCACCGCCAGTTGCTGATTGGTAAATAATGGCGGCGTGTGACACTCAGCACAGCGCGCGACAAAAGATCGAAACACATTCATGCCTTTAATTTCAGTGTCATTTAGCGCTTCGTGATAACCCAGCGCATACTGATCATAACGACTATTCAACGAAATCAAGGTCGATTGAAAAGCGCTAAGTGCCGTCGAAACTTGCGCTAAAGTTGGCGTGGTTGCCGGATCTTTGGGAAATGCTTGGCGAAATAACTGCACGTATTCACTGCTATTTGCCAAATCACCAAGTAGTTGCGCTGGTGTATTGGCCATTTCATCTGGAGCAAACAATGGCCCCAAGGCTTGGCTTTCCAGCGAAGTCGCCCGGCCATCCCAAAATAGCCGCTGTAAAAACCCGACGTTCCACAAGGATGGGGCACTGCGCTTGCCTTGCTGGCCATGAAAGCCGGTGCTGACGGCTTTACCGTCGGTAAAGCCTTTGTCAGGTTGATGGCAGCTGGCACAGGCCAAGCTGTGATCAGCCGATAACAGTGGATCAAAAAATAAGAACCGGCCCAAATCGATTTGTTCGGGGCTAAAGCCATCGCGAACCGTCGGCAATGCGGTTTGCGTGCCGCCGACCCCTTTATTTTGAAGTGAATCATAAGCTTGATAGCGACTGACCAACTTACAACGACTTGCGCCCTGCTCATCAACAACTTGCTCGAAACTCGCCGGGCAACTGCTTTGCAATTGAAATTGCTCGGCGGCGGCGGCTGCGCTAAACAATAGCGAGCACAAGGCAAACGAACTCAGCGCAAACAAGCGCCCCGCAGTAACCGACATAACAGGCTTAGTCATTTATTGCAGACTCTGAATGTATGCAATCACCTGATTCATCTCTTCAGTTGAGTTCAGCGTTTTTGCCATCATCGCCATTTGCCGACCTGGCTTATCCGCTTTTTCCACGCCGCGGATGCCATTCTTGAAATGTTCTAATTGCCGCAATAAATAGCTGCTTTGCTGACCTAATAACGACGGCGCGGCAAAAGCTGGATTACCTTGCGCGTTCCCGCCATGGCAGGAGCCGCAATTGCCGACATAAATAGTCCGACCTTTTTGTAGATCACCACTCACCTCGCCGGACGGCTTTGGCACTGGCAGCGCTTTGAAATAGGCAGCGACCGCCGCGACGTCTTGCACTGACGCCGCAATGCTCAGCATTTGCTGACCATATTGGTCCCGCGGATCTTTACCGCGCCAACCCTGTTGAAAATTCACTAACTGCCGCGCCAAATAATCCGCATCTTGCCCTGCCAAAGCAGGTGCCGCTAATTCGGCACTGCCAGCGCCGTTGGCTTGATGGCAACTTTGACAAACCGCAACTTGCGCTAAAACTGTCGCACTGGGCTGCTCTGCTTGGACTTGACTCGCCAGCAAAGAAAGTCCGACCACCATCAGAGTATTTTTCAGGCAAGCTTGGGTAAAAGTAGCATGGCTAAGCACAGGAAAACTGGCTGTAGCAGTGGCAGCAACACTGCGTGGCAATAGACGCAGTACAAAACGGATCAGCATTAGTCACACCTGTGTCATCAAAGTCTGTTTTAATTTTTATTATATTGAACTGATCCAAACGCTGACTCTGCGCATAAACCCTACTGATTTGTAGATTAAGATTGTTCAGTGCACCTTATTGAAATCTCAGGTGCACCAATCCAAATCGCCAATGATTTTCGGTTTAACCTTGGATAGCTCTATTAAATCAAATAGAATAGCGGCCTTTTTCAAGCCAGTACTATCTAACGAAGATACGGCTATCAAAATATAAAAACCAAACTTTAATTTGTACAAAAATGTACAGTTCTCGCTAGTTTTCAAATTCAAATTTCACATAAACTAAATAATATGTTTTCATTTGCAAAAATGATGTCGTAATCGTGATTGAACTCAGCCTTCGCGACACTATCCACTAACAAACAAATCCGGCCACTAACTAGATTTCTCGTCCATTTCGCAACTCGAACAAATTTTAATTAACCAATAAAATTCAAACACATACAAAGAAGACATTCAATTCTCCAGCAGTAGTATGCGAACATAACCAGCAGAAAATCGATTAACAACTGTAGAATTTCGCCAGCGAAAATGGGCAACTTTCGCCGCCAGCCGGTACTCTTGTATTTCATGGGTCAGCAGATACTATCGAAATACGGAGTCGCGTTGCCCTGTTGCTGATCCATACAATTTGACAGCAAATTCAATCAGGCTATTAGCATCAAAGTAATGATGAACTCCGCCTAACAACCAATAATTATAAAAAAACGGAGTGGATGCATGATTTCTCGCACGTTCCCCAGCAATAAACAGTCGACAGGGTTTAAGAAACATCAAATTGCGCTCGTTATTGGCGCTTGTTTAGCAACACCACAGGCACTTAGCCAAACCGCAGCGGAACCTGCGGCTGATACCAAGAAAATCGAAGTTATTACCGTAACCGCGCAAAAGCGGGTTCAAAATTTAATGGATGTGCCAGTGGCCATCGATTCCGTCTCTGCGACCGATTTAAAAGAAACTGGCGCGGTACTTTTAGGCGATATCGCCGACTACACCCCGGGTTTTAAATTCAGCAAAGATGCCGTGGTACAAGCGACAGCATCGATGCGCGGTATTTCATCACCGAATATCAGTACAGGTGGTGACCCATCGGTCGCGATTTTCTTTGACGACTTTTATTTACCGCGGGCGGCGCAAAGTGTGATGTTCTCCGACATGTCACGCATTGAGATCCTCAAAGGGCCACAAGGCACTTTGTTCGGTAAAAATGCCGCGGCCGGGGTAGTCAACATGATCCCTAACGCGCCAACCGACGAATTTGATGCCTTCGCCAAAGCCACACTTGGCAACTACAACGCCAAAAAATTCGAAGGCATGTTTAATGCGCCGCTGTCTGACAATGTCGCACTGCGCGTGAATATGATGAGCAACCAACGTGATTCATTTATTGAAAACGTTTATCCAGATTATCAAGGTGAAGAACTCGGTAGCACCAATCACAACGCAGCTCGCGCCGCGCTGCTATGGAAATTGTCTGACAAGACCAACCTGCAATTGAGTTATGACTGGGACGATTTGGACCAAGGCTACGCGCCAGGTGTTGGCGTCAGCCCTTATTCGTACAGCATGAACCCTGGCGACCGCAAGATTGAAAACGACGTGATTGACGGCCATGAACGCCGGGATATGGACGCTTGGTCGCTAAAAATTAATCATGAATTTAATGCCGATTGGTCAGGCAAATTCATCAGCAGCTACCGCAAATGGGAAGTGTCTGGGCGCGACGATGCGGATGGCACCGCCGATAAAACGCGTTATCTCGATACTATCAACTTCGAAGATTCCGACATTTTCTACAACGAACTGCAGCTAAATTACACCAATGACAAATTCAGTTATGTCGGTGGCTTTACTTACTCTAAAGAAAACATCTATCAGAACACCAGCTTACATATTCTGGCTGACACAGTGGCTCGACTCACTACCGATTCGCTAAATGCGCAGTTGGTTGGTGCCTTGCAACAAGCTGGCTTTGACGACGCGACGATCGGCGCACTTGGTTTACCGGCTGACCATATTTGGCAAGCCAACGACTGGGCATCGATGTTATCGGTAATGTCGCTGGTCGTTCCAAACGTACAAGGGTTGTTAGATGCGCTGGGTGTTGCGCCGTTTAGCCCGGAACTGGTTGCGGCCATCAGTGCAACCGGCGATTTGACCTATGACGCCATTGGCGCAGGACTTGGTGTTGCTGAAATTTTTGGCCCGTCGCACCAAGGTAAGATGTGGGGCGAAGACATCATGAATCGGGGTAAATTTACCTCTTATGGTATTTATTCCGATGTCGATTTCAAAATTGATGAGCATTGGGGCTTAACCGCCGGCTTACGTTACAGTCACGACAAAAAAGACTTCAGCTGGGAAATTCGTGAAATCCCATTCGCCCAGCCACTGCCCGGCCTTACTGACTTTTTATTCCCAGTGATGCCAGAGCTAAAAGCCAACGATAGCTGGAGCAAATTAACTGGCCGCATCGTTGGTAGTTACCACATCAATGATGACAGCATGGCGTTCTTGTCTTACTCCACCGGTTATAAATCAGGTGGTTACGACTCGCTTGATCCAGGTTCAGCCGCAACTCCTTATGCGCCGGAAGAAGTTGGCAATCTAGAACTCGGTTACAAAGCCGATTTATGGGATGTGGTGCGCTTACAAGTGGTTGGCTTTGATATGGATTTAACCAACCGCCAGCGCAGCGTCAGCAGTAAACGACCGGGTGAAGGTGTGGCAGTGCCATTGGTAATTAACGGCGATCAGAAAATCCGTGGTGCGGAATTTATTATCGATTGGCAAGCGGCAGAAGCGGTCAAACTAGGCTTAGTCACCGAGTTTCGCAATACCGAATCGAAGTGGGAACAATTCTATAATGCCGACGGTGACTTAGTCACCGACGTTGAGAAATCCTCAACAGCCGATTCCTTTACATTAACTGCAGATTGGTTACCAAGCTACCAACCAGCCAACGGCAACTTAAAACTGCATGTTGATTACGTTTATGAACAAAATACCCGAGCTGATGATCCGGATTTAATCGCTATCGCCAGCCAAATTCCGGGCTTCTTCGACGATACCAAAACCTTAAATGCCAGACTGAGCTGGACCAGTTCAGATGAGCAATTGGAGTTGGCGTTGTGGGGTAAAAACCTAACTGACCAAGATGTAGTTGGCGGTGTCGGCGGTTTTGCCGCTGATGTGCTGGGTACAGCAATTACCAGCTTAAGTGCACCAAGAACTGTCGGGGTTGAAGCACGGTATAATTTCTAAAGTACTAACGCTTATCTGTTTACAGTGCACTTATCTTTTTACAGTGCACTTATCTTTTACAGTGCATTGTTAGCCAAAATAAAAATGCCACTTGCTAATTAGCAAGTGGCATTTTTTCTTACCAGGTTTTATTAGATTACATCAATTCGTTTTAAGCTTTGTGAATGATTAGAAATCAACCGACACACTTAAACGAACATAACGTGGGTTTTGGAAATCAGTCGGTAAGCCGTAATCAGGATCAGCTTCACCTACATCAATACCGGTTACGTCATCAGAGTATGAATAACGCTCAGCAATTTCATTAACTTCCAACACTTTGCGGTTGTTCAGTAAGTTAAAGACATCGGCGCGCCAAGTGATATCCAGTCCTTGAATGGTACTGATATATTGCATTGACAGGTCGATAGTGTAGTTACTCGGTGTAGTACCTAATGAACCACGTGGTACCAGTACGCCATCTTTATAGAATGATTCCGCACCATAATAAGACGCAAACACGTCTGAACCATGGTAACCAAATGCATTTTTCGGACGGCCTGATTTCCAGCGGAAATTCACACCAGCTGTTAAGTCTTCCATGATTTTATAAGAACCAAACACTTTAACTTGATGTCTGCGGTCATTCGGCAGGTTACCGTATGCACCATCAGTTAATCCTGGTTGGTCGAAGTTGGTGGTTAAACCAGCATCGTCTTGTTCGTTGTCAGAACGGACGAAACCTTCGCTGTTACCCCAGCTATGTGACCAAGTGTAAGTCGCATCCAACATCCATGACTCATCCCAACGACGATTGATATTAAAATCAATTGAGGTGTATTTACGAGTCGCTTCTGGATAGCCTAAATCTGCAGCAGAGATTGTGTACGCTTGGTTTTGTAATGGACCATCGCCGTCAGGGTCAGTCGTTAAAGTAATCGCTTTGCCTGGGTTGGTTAATACGTAGTAATGGAAACCATCACAAACAGTACATTCAGAGCCAAAGTCGCGCACCAACATATCGTTGAAGCCTTTATCGATGGCAACGTCTTCTAACGAGCTCTTCAGATCACGATAAGTCCCTTTGATACCAAAAGACCAATCGCTGTCGATCATACCGTGATAACCAAGAATGAATTCATCCTGATACATCGGATCGATATCTGCGTTAACCGTTTCTTTGGTATTTTTCAAAGTACCATCAGCAAAAGTTTGCAGCGCTGATGTCGCATTTCCTAAAGTAGGAATGAAGGTGACTGGGTCAATGGCTAACACTTGGAAGTTTTGACGAGTATAAAGTTCATCACCAGCTAAACGAATGTTGGTGTTGGTTGCTACAGGCAAATAATACCGGCCGTAGTTTGCAAAGAACTTGCTCTCACCTGCACCTGTTGGGTCAAACACTAAACCTAAACGCGGTGCCAATTGGTTATCGATATCCACGAAAGCAATATCTGCTTTATTGTAGTTAACGAATGATTCGTTACGAAGGCCTAAGTTTAACGTCAACTGATCGCTAACCTGCCAAGTATCGGTA
This sequence comes from Gammaproteobacteria bacterium, assembly GCA_017302255.1. GTDB lineage: Bacteria > Pseudomonadota > Gammaproteobacteria > Enterobacterales > Alteromonadaceae > Pararheinheimera. The sequence continues at coordinate 33,828 of JAFLDV010000040.1, forward strand.
ATGTAGTAAGCATTGCTTTCTGTCGTGAAGTTACCGTTGTTGATATAGACTTCTTTACGAACGATGTTACAACCAACCGCTTTTTCTTGTTCAAGCGCAGCAGCATTACATCCTTGATAACGATATGAAACCCCACCGGCACGTTGGGTGTTTTCGATAGCACTCATCTCTTCGCGGTCAACACCAAAACGTAAAGTGTGGTCGCCCAAGAAATAGTCAAAGTCTAAACGTAAAGCTT
>JAFLDV010000041.1 GCA_017302255.1 Gammaproteobacteria bacterium
AATCGGATATCAGCCGTTACTTGCTGGGATATTACAACCACAGGCGACCACACAGCTTTAATGCTGGGTTATCGCCAGTAATAGCAGAACAACCTAAGTTAGTGTCCGGAAATACTTGACCACTACAAGTACAGTGAAATCGGGGTTTCAAAAAGCCAACAATTTGGCTTTTTGCCGATTGAACGCCCTGAACTCTGCGAAGGGCATCAAGGCTCCCAAAAGACTGGGCTTTTTGCTTTATGGCACCCTGCGGAATATTGCTCAGCCGGACGTCGCACGCGGGCATTCCCATGCGACAACAATGGATGGAACACTGTTGGACCGCTTCAGTGGGCCGCAAAGCGGTGAATCCTATGCTCCTAATAGACCTAACTTTTTTGCAGCAAACGTCATTCCATATCGCCCAAGCATCATATTTTAAAAATTACTCCCGTTGATCTGTGCTTATAAGTGCATTCTTCTGCAGCCAATAAATCTAATTGATCACTCCGCTTGCTGGCTCAACATTCATCCCAATCATAAATTTTCAGCTGTTTATACGATTAACCTCGACAAATCTACATCTACCATTAACACTGAAGAATTGTTTAAGGAGCAAGTGCAATTGAATAGGCTGAAACAACAATTCCAAAGGTATTCACTGGAAATAGCATTCTGTTTGCTGTTAATTGCTGCCAATGTATTTTTTTATGGTTATCAACAACAGCTCAAGCAACAACAAATTTCTGCGTTACTTGGTCAGCCTTTACCTTTAGTCGTGCTTGGTAATGAAATTTGGCTAAACCCATTAACTGCTGAAGAACCTAACCCAGGACAAGGCAGTTCAATCGGCAATCAATTTACAGTGGCCACAACCCCTACAGGTAACATATCGGGTTATGAAATAATCTTTGTTGGTAATGTTAAATATCATGTCCCGAAAACTCTATTACCACAGACCAGTTTTATTAATTTTTTTATTGTAAATCTGCTGCTGACAGCTCCATTTTTCATTGCCTACCGTTGGCAAAAAACAGCAGGTAAGTTACAGGATGAAATTGTTGATATAAACAATCATATCAATAACTTACTTCACGATGCGCAGTTGCCTATTTTTGCGAAATCTTTGGTTTTTGACAAGCTTGCGATGCTTGGAAACACTTTGCAATCCCAACAACGTCGGCAACAAGAGATCAGGCATTTGGTACGCGTCCAAGGGCTCATTGACCATGATCTAGCAATTGGCAACAGGATTTTCTTCGAAAGTAAATTGCAGCACTATTTGGTTGAACCAAATGAGCCAAAAGCTGGTTCGCTGTTCTTGTTGCAAATTACCAATCCAGAACAAGATGTTCACCCACTTACAGTACAGCAGCGAATGGCTGGTTGTGTTGAATTACTCACCCAATTGACGAATCATCTGCCGCAAGCAATTCTTGCGCGTGTGGCTGATCAGGATCTTGCACTATTAATTCCTGGGCTAGGCCAAAAAGAGGCCGAAGATTTAGGCGATAGAGTCGCAATGGTCCTCAGTAAATCTAGTTATTTTGCCGGTTTAGCCGATCAAGATGTGCTGCACATCGGTTATGTAATTTACCATCAGGGCCAGAGTTCGTATCAAGTGCTTGCTGAGGCCGATATGGCGTTAAAAACAGCTCAGTTACAAGGCCCAAATGCTGCCTATGGTTTTTATCCTGCAACTAAACCAAAGATCAAAGGTTCTGTTTGGTGGCGCACGGAACTTAGTAATGCGCTGCGCGAGCAACGATTCATGTTGAGCTTTCAACCCGTATTTTCTTCAGCACAACACGATGTGATTCAACATGAAGTATTAGTTCGACTGCAAAGTAGTGAAGGTGATCAACTGCCGGCAGCGATATTTTTACCGATGGCGGCAAATTGTGGGCTGACTGCCAAAATTGACGAATACGTAGTGCTTAAAGCCGCCAAACTATGCCAGCTAGAAAATTTGACCTCAGCAAGGTGCAGCGTCAATTTGTCAGTTTCAACCATGCTCCAAAATGAATGGTGGGATTGGTTAACAGAAATGCTGAAGAATGGAAAAATCGTGGCTGGCCAGTTTGCGTTTGAGGTCGACGAGTATCACATTTTACGGCAGTACAAGCTTTTAAAGCCGAAACTAATCCGCTTAAGTAGTTTGGGATTCTCCGTGATTATTGACCATGTTGGATTGTCCATTGAGGACTGTCCCTATATGAACGAAATTGCAATTGAAGCGATAAAGTTGCATCCATCGGTGATTCGAGGCATTGATAAACAACTTGAGCAGCAACTTTATATCAGGGGCTTGCTAGCAAGTAACACACAGCAACAAGCTAGAGTCATTGCTTGTGGTGTGGAAACACAGGCGGAGTGGCAAACATTGCAAAAACTTGGGATCAGCGCAGCTCAAGGTTTCTATTTTAGTCAGCCATTGGCAAAGTTGATGGCGCAAAACGAAACCAATTAACTCGATGAAAGAATTCTAAATTGCTCGTCGTTAATCATATTCCGATAGTGCAGCCCCTTCAGACCCTGCATACCGCCGGTATGAAAAAATGTAATTCGACGCTCTGAAGAAGACGGGTGCTGTTGCAAATACCAAAACAAAGAACGAAGCGCTTTGCCAGAATAAACCGGTTCAATGGCAACGCCGTGTTGTGCCATTTCAACACAGAAATCCAAAGTTGCTTGGTCAAAGGAACCATATTTTTGCCCCGATATATCGGGCATTAACTGCCAATATTCGTTGAGACTAGGGCAAAGTCGGTCGATTTTAGCGGGCAAACTTGCATCTTTAACCACTTGCACTGCGAGAATAGGGCATGGCGAAGTAAGCTGAGATTGTTGGTAAGCGATACCCGCTACCGTACCACCGCTTGCTGCTGCGCAAACAATAAGATTAGCTTTACCATTTGGTGTCTGTGCAAAGTTAAGTTCGGCAAAGCCTGGGAGTGCGAATTCTCCGGTGCCGCCTTCAGGTACAATAAGATAATTCGGATAATTACTTTGCAAAGTGTCGAGGAATTGAGGTTCGTGCCGTTTTCGATAAATTGACGGTTCGACGAAAATCAGCTCCATGCCGTCATTAACGCATTGTTGCAGTGTTGGGTTAGTAAGATCTGGGACGTGAGCACGGACAATGGCTTTGGTTGTAAAACCCAAAGCATTGCCCGCAGCAGCAACAGCGGCTAAATGATTGGAAAAAGCGCCCCCAAAAGTGACAATTCCTTGGTGACCATGTTGTTGTATTTGTCGAATGTGGTACTTTAGTTTCAACCACTTATTACCAGCAGCAGCTTGAACCTGACAATCAAGATGGCAAATCCATAACTCATCACCGGAATTGGTGAGCGCGGGATGATGAAGCTGTTGCCAGCGCAGTTGGAAAAAAGGTGTGTTCATCCGAACCTTCTGTTCTAAAGTGAAGAGAATTTAAATCGTAGAGCGGGTTTATGATACGAGATTTCGCAAAATATTTCAGTCGTACACCAGCGCAGGCTAACGCTGCACCGCTGGTCGCGAGTTTATATTTACATCCCGACCACTTGAAGTTGGTCGTGGCGAAGACTGCTCCACTTCAAGTTATCAAAGTAGAAACCTTACTGCTGCAAAATGGCCTTAGCTTTACTGAACAGTGTTTGAGCTTGATCGCGGAATTGCCTGCTAAAACAGAATTGTGTTTGATTTTAAGTGCTGACCGCTATCAGATTGTACAAGTCGATAAACCTGCAGTTCCAGATGCGGAGATTATTTCTGCATTACGTTTTGGTATTCGGGAACTTGTGAATACACCATTAGATGATTTGTTGCTTGATTACATGGACTTACCAGAACAAGCTCAGCAAGGATCTGCTAAGGTGCAAGTGGTTGCGACCTCACTCAGCAGTTTAAAGTTGCTATGCGAAGAATTGGCCGAACAAAAAGTAAAATTGACCAATATTCAACCTGAAGAATGGCTGGCGCGTAACCTTTTGCCGGCAACTGACGGTGCTGCAATGTTGCTGACCCATCAACCATCGCAAGAACTCAATCTACAGATTATCCGTGATCAACAAATTCATTTTTCACGGAAGTTGCGCGGTTTTAATCGTATTCATCAATACGACCTCGCCGAGCTACAGCAAGGCATGCTTGATAACCTTCTGCTCGAAGTTCAACGTTCCTTGGACTATTATGAAGGTCAGTTAAAGCAAAGCCCAGTTCGAGAAATTTATATACAAATCAACAATAATTCACTGGCTGGTATTGTGAATTATTTCTCAGCGAATGGTTTTAGCCAGGTGAAGGCGTTAGAGCTTAAGACATTTATGCCGAAATTGAGCCAAGCAGAACGCGAGGATTATTGGTTAACGTTGGCTGGTGCGCTCGAACTCGTTTCGACAAGGAGTAGCGCACCATGAAGTCTTCAGTCAATCTATACCAAGATAGTCTCAGACCTAAACCGCAGTCGGTGACACTTAACCATGTCGCAGTCACCACTGGAATTGTTGGTGTGGTGATTACAATTCTAATTGGTTTTGTCGGCATGCAAGCGAACAGGCTTAGTAATCAACAACAGCAATTAGCGCTGGAATTACAAGCAGCAACTGATGAATTAGCGGTGTTTCAGAAAACTCTCGCCGAGCGTAAGCCTGACCAGCAGCTGGAAACTAGTCTATCGAAAATTAAACTCAGTAATGGGCAAAAGCAAAGTCTGCTGCAATATCTGCAAGCAGAAAATCAAAGGCCTGCGCCAGATTATGTTCGAGCATTCAAGCACCTTGAGCAGGTCGACCAACAGGGGCTTTGGCTGACCAAATTCAGTTTTGCTGGCGACGAATTACAATTTCAAGGCATGACCCAAGACGCGAAACTAGTAGCAGATTGGTTACAGCAACTCGGGCAAGATCCATTCTTTCGAGGGCAGAGCTTTCAAACTATTTCGGTAAAACCAGCAGAGCGTGGCACTCTAAGATTTGAAGTGTTAGCGAAGCCGCTGGCTAAGGAGCCGCAGTCATGAAATGGTGGAGACAAAATGCCAAACGGTTCATGAACTTGCAGGTTCGCGAGCGCAAGTTGATTTTCTATTCGACCCAAGTTGTCATCATTTGGCTGGCTGGGGTTTTGTTGATTGAGCCATTGATTCAGCAAACAAGCGGACTTAGTAAACAGAATCATGACACCGAACAACAAATTCAGCGCATTCAGCAACAAAGCGCGATCATTCAACGCGCTCTTAATGTGGATTTGAATGAGCAAGTGCGTACGCAGATTACAGAACAGCAGCAGATTGAGCAGGAGCTAGTTCAAAAAATCCAGCAAATGACTGGCAGTTATATCAGTGCGAACCAGATGCTTGGCTTACTGGAAGATTTGCTAGTGAAGATACCTGATGTGCAGTTAGCTGCGCTTGAAAATTTGCCAGCACAACCCGTGTTAATCGGTGCAGAAGCAACAGCGCAGCCATTATTGTATCAACATCGAACTCGTTTGGTATTTCAAGGTAATTTCGCATCATTGCAAAAGCTGCTCGGGCAATTACAGCAACTGTCTTGGCAATTGCATTGGATCAAACTCGATTATAAAGTTTTAAAGTACCCTGAAGCGCAGTTGCAATTGGAGCTAGCAACGGTCAGTGAGAGTGCAAATTATGTGCAAATTTAAACATTTAACAGCTCTGGTTGGCATGACGCTGATGGTCAGTAATTGTTGGGCTGACCCAACAAAACCTGAGTTTTTGCAGCCGGCAGAAAGTAGTTTGTCGGTGAATGCAGAGTCTTCAGCTCCTGTGGCAATTCCGGTATTAAGTTTTATTCAGATCGGCCAGCGACGCAGCGCGGTCATCAATGGGCAACTGGTTAAAGTCGGCGATCGAGTGGCAAATTATTTGGTACAGCAAATTGATGCTCGCCAAGTAGTGTTGCAACAAGGCGACCAACGGTTGGTTTTGAAGTTATTTCAGACGATGAAAAAGTAGCAGACAGCATGCAAAAAAAATTCCCATGGCACGTCGCGTTTATCATTCCGATGCTAAGTGCGTGCAGCAGCACTAATACGGTAAGTCCTGCAGAAAAAGCAGCTGCGGACTTAAAAGCAAATCAAGTCGAAGACCGTCGGCCTTTAGAAGTTCCTGCGGCGGTGTCTGCAGATTTGTTTACTCCACAAGCCATTCCTGCTCGCGAACAACCACTGCAAAGTGCACCACGTTTTAATGTGTCAGCACTTAATGTTCCGATGGCAGATTTTCTAGCCTCATTGGTTGCCGATTCAACTTATAGCGTGATGGTGCATCCAGAAGTAGGCGGACAAATCAGTTTACAGCTTAAGCAAGTGACGGTTGCCGAGGTTATGCAGCAGTTGCAACAAATGTATGGTTTTGACATCCGTCTACAGGGCAACATCTATTCGGTCTATCCGGCAGGCCTGCGTAGCGAAACTATCGCTGTGAATTATCTGATGATGCAACGGGCCGGCTTATCTTCCATTGCGGTTAACTCCGGCGGCGTCTCGCAAGACAGTCAAAATGGCAATGGTAATAATCAGAATCAAAATAACCGCGGCAATAATAACAGTCAAAACAATGGCTTGATGGGTGGCCAAAATCAAAATGGCCAACAACAGTTTAATGGCAGCATGATTCAAAGCTCCAGCACCACGGATTTTTGGAAAGATTTAGAAAAAGCGGTTTCAGGTATTTTGGGCAATGGTGAACAGCGCTCAGTGGTCGTGTCGCCACAGGCCGGTTTGGTCACGGTCCGAGGCATGCCGTCTGAAATCGAGGCAGTAAAGGCGTTTTTGCAACAATCAGAGCGACACTTACAGCGTCAGGTGATTTTGGAAGCGAAGATCATCGAAGTGACACTGGATGATGAATTCCAGCAGGGGATCAACTGGCAAAACGCTTTAGCTAATGTTGGTTCTACCAATTTCACCTTAACGACTACCGCAGGTACTTTTGGTAATGGCGTGACTAACGATATTGGTGGGGTAAGTGCTTTGTCATTCCAAAACGCTGACTTTAATGGCGTATTGCGTTTACTAGATACCCAAGGTGATGCCCAAGTGCTGTCGAGTCCGCGAGTTACTGCAATCAACAATCAAAAGGCAGTGATAAAAGTTGGTCAGGATGAGTATTTCGTCACTGATGTTTCCAGCAATACCTCAACCGCCACAAATGGCGTCACCAACACAACTCCTTCGATTTCGCTACGTCCTTTTTTCTCCGGCATAGCGCTTGATGTTACACCGCAAATTGACGGCAATGGTCAGGTCATTTTGCACGTTCATCCGTCGGTGACTGAAACAGCAGAACAGACTAAGACTATTCAATTAAGCGATGAAAATGTGGTGTTGCCGCTAGCACAAAGTAATATCCGTGAATCCGATACTATTATCCGCGCTGGCAACGGTGAGATCGTGGTGATCGGTGGCCTAATGCAAACCGTGGTCTCAGAACAAGAAAGCGGTGTGCCCGGACTTCGCAGCATCCCAGTACTTGGTAACTTGTTCAAATCAAAAAGTAAGGTTGAAAAGAAAAAAGAACTAGTGATTTTGTTAAAACCGACAGTGGTTGACACCGGCGTTTGGCAGCAACAAATCGGCCAGAGCCAATCACTAGTGCAGGATTGGGCTCAACAACGCTGATATGTATCTGGCTCATTATGCATTCCAAACCATGCCTTTTGCGTTGACGCCGAACACTGCATTTTATGTGGATTTGGCAACGCATCAGCAGGCTATGGAAGTGCTACAAACAGCACTAGCGCTGGGCGAAGGTTTTATTAAGGTCACCGGCGAAGTCGGCACCGGTAAGACCTTGTTATGTCGCAAGTTAATGCAAGAAGCCCCACAAGATTGGACTATTGCGTATGTACCAGATCCGCAATTATCGCCCAATCAACTACGCTGGGCTTTGGCGCTTGAGCTCGGGTTAAAACAGTCGTCGAATGTTGACGAATTACAACTCGCACATTTACTGCAGCGCTGGTTATTGCATTTGGCGCAACAAGGTCAGCGTGTGGTGTTATTGATAGATGAAGCGCAAGCATTGCCTGACGAAACGCTCGAGGCTTTGCGACTATTGAGTAATTTAGAAACTGAGCAGCACAAACTAGTGCAAGTGGTGTTGTTTGCGCAGCCAGAACTCGATAAACGTTTAGCCCGATATCAATTTCGGCAATTAAGACAACGTATTAGTTTTTCTTGTCAGCTTGGAGTGTTAAGCGCTTTGCAAGTGAGAGATTACGTAAATGAGCGTTTGCACATAGCTGGGCGTGTCGAACCATTGTTCAGCAATATGGCAATGCAGATGTTGGCAATGTTTAGTCGCGGGATCCCACGACTGATTAATATTCTGGCGCATAAAGCCTTATTACTTGGTTATGGCGCGGGCATTGAACAAATTGGTGTGCGGCAAATTGTCTATGCAGCATTGGATACCGAAGATGTAAGACAATCTTGGCGTTTTGCGCCCTTGCTTTGGTTGCTGCTGCTCACGGTGCTGATGATGTTAATGTTCGGCTCCTCGCTATGGAGCACACAGCTCTTGGCTGGAGGCGGCGGATGAGTGTCATTAACCAGATGCTTCGAGACTTGGATAAACAGCAACGCGGCGAGCCGACTGTGTCCTCCCGCATTTCAGCCTCACACACTGCGAAACGATCAAAATTATGGTGGCTAGTGGTAGCGATGCTCTTAGTCATTATCGGGCAGCAATTGTTGCTTCCTGGCCAATCAACGACCGAATCGTCAATATCGGCGAGCATGCCGCAGACAGAAAATACGGTGTCAGGCGAACCAAAAATATTGCCAGCAACTGATGGCGATGTGCCGGCTCCAACAACTGCAAAACCAGTAACAAACAATGCCGCCGAGATTGCTCAAGCGGAACAACCGGCCAAAGTCGCGGTGAAAAGCGAGTCGTCAGCTACTCAAGACTTTAACAGCGACGCGAACAACAATGAGTCGGCAAAAGTTGTGTCCGTCGATAAAAACGCAGCCAAGATAACAACGGCCATGAGCGCTCAAGCTGAAGAACCGCAAGAGTTGCCAAGCGGCGAACTTGTGGTCGCTTCTGAGCAATTTGCTGTCGAGAGTTCAACGGCTGCAGAGGGCGATAGTCTACTTAATGCAGAAAGTTCTGCAGTTTCGGAGCAAGAAAAGCCGGTAGGGACTGCGCAAGTTCAAAGGCTTTCACCGGAACAACAGCAGCAAATGTGGCAACAGCAGGCTGAGCAGGCTCTGTCTGAAGGTCGTTATGAGGAAGCTGAGCAATTATTGCGGCAGTGGCGCAGCGTTGACCCGCATCAAGCATTGCCGCTCTTGGCTGAATTGTTTTGGCAGCGCCAGCAAAGTCTACAGCTTGATGCGGTGCTTGCGGAGACTCGCGAACTCGGAGTGGTCGATATTCGTTTAGCACGGTTAAATTTATATCGGTTGCAGCAACAACAACGTTGGACTGAGTTGTTGGCGCAGATCAACGACCAATTGATTACTAGCTACGGCTCAGAAGTGATAGCTCTGCAAGCGCAAGCGCTATGGCAAACTCAGCAGTATCAACCAGCGTTGTTGGCGTATCAACAATGGACTTCGCTTGCTCCAACTGAAGCCAGAGCTTGGTTAGGGCAAGCGTTAGTGCTGGAACAGCTAGCGCAAAAACAACAAGCCAGAATGGCATATCAACAAGCGCTACAACACGGCGGTTTATCTCCAGCCAGCCTACAATTTATTCAACAACGATTAGCGGCACTGCCAGAGTAAAACGATGCAAAGACCACGGTTAAAAATGCGACTCGGTGATTTATTGGTGCATGAAGGCATCATTAGTGAAGCGCAGCTTGAGCAAGCACTTCGCCAGCAGCGTGACAGTGGTCGCAAACTTGGTGCGAGTTTAATTGACCTCGAGTTTCTCAGTGAAGACCAGTTATTGCAGTTTTTAGCGCAGCAGTTAAACGTGCAGTTTTTAGATATCGCGCAGCGCTGGATCGACCCCAAAGCGGCGCAATTGCTACCGGAAGTCCATGCGCGGCGACTGAGAGCACTGGTACTAGAAGACCGTGGTGAATCGGTGTTGTTGGGGATGAGTGACCCAGCGGATTTGTCGATATTAGACCAAATTGCACCATTGTTAGAGCCGAAAATTATTGAAATTGCGGTAGTTCGCGAAAGCCAACTAATTGATGCGTTTAATAATTTGTACCGTCGTACCAAAGAAATTCAAAGCATTGCACATCAGTTGCAAGAAGAATATGTAGACCCAGACGCAATCGATTTTAGTGTACTCAATGTTGAGAATGACAAAGACAACACCATAGTCCGCTTATTGCAATCGCTATTTGAAGATGCTGTGCAAGTGCGGGCGTCCGATATCCATATTGAGCCAGACGAAAATGTTTTACGCATTCGGCAGCGGGTCGATGGCGTATTGCAGGAAAGTATTTTAAAAGAAACCGGTATCGCCCCTGCGATGGTGCTTAGGCTGAAGTTGATGGCGAGTCTGGATATTTCGGAAAAACGCTTGCCGCAGGACGGACGTTTTCAAATCAAGGTAAAAGGGCACACTATTGATGTGCGGATGTCGACGATGCCCGTGCAGCATGGTGAATCGGTGGTGATGCGCTTGTTGGATCAATCCGCTGGTTTATTAAGCCTAGAAGAGACTGGGATGCCGGACGATCTGCTACGACGGATGCGTCGGATCATGCAGTCACCACATGGCATGGTGCTTGTTACCGGCCCTACTGGCTCAGGTAAAACCACCACGTTATATGGCGTGCTATCGGAGTTAAATAAGCCCGGTAGCAAGATTATAACTGTCGAAGATCCGGTGGAATACCGATTATCACGTATCAACCAAGTTCAGGTGAATCCAAAGATTGGTTTAGAATTTAGCAATGTACTTCGTACCTGCTTACGCCAAGATCCGGACATTCTGATGGTCGGTGAGATGCGTGACCAAGAAACTGCGGAAATGGGGTTACGAGGTGCCTTGACTGGTCACTTAGTGTTATCAACCTTGCATACCAACGATGCAGTGACAAGTACCTTACGACTGATTGATATGGGCGCCGCCCCTTATTTAGTGGCCAGTGCTTTACGTGCCATCCTTGCGCAGCGCTTGGTTCGGCGGGTCTGTCAGCATTGCAAAAAACAATATCAGCCAGACGAGCTTGAACAAACTTGGCTGCGGCATTTTAAAGCACCAGCAAATTTAACCTTCTGGCGTGGCAGTGGTTGCCAAGCCTGTAACTACAGTGGTTATAAAGGTCGCGTTGGGGTATTTGAGTTATTGGTGCTTAACAAACCGTTGGCCGATGCATTACGGCGTAATGACACCGAAGAATTTGCACGAATTGCCTATCAAAGTGATGACTTCCGAACCCTTGGCAGTATGGCGCTGGATTACGCCACGCAGGGAATTACCTCACTCGACGAAGTGATTCGCGTGTCTGAATATGTCGATCTCGATGAATTGAGTGCTGGAGAGCCGCGCTAATGGCGATATTTAAGTTTGAGGCACGAGACAACAGTGGAGAGCGTATCGAGGGCGAGTTAGAAGCGTCAAACCTCGAACTAGCCGCTGAACAGTTGATCCGCCGACAGCTTATTCCTATCAAGTTAACCTTGATGCCGACTGTTCGTCGTTTTACTTGGAAGATGGAGTTATGGCCGCGCAAAGTCAGTTTGATGGAGCTGATTATTTTTTCGCGGCAAATGTTCTCGTTAATGAAAGCCGGTATCCCAATTATTCGCGCTATCCGGGGTTTGGCCGAAAGTACAAGTTCAAGCACGTTGCAGTCGGTGCTGCTAGATTTGGCAAAACAGCTAGAAAGTGGTCGCAGTTTATCAACGGCGATGTCGAGTTATCCGAAGGTATTTAGCAAATTAGTCGTCAGCATTGTGCATGTCGGTGAAAACACCGGTCGACTGGATGATGCCTTTGATCAGCTATCGTATTACTTCGAACAAGAGCTCGAAACTCGCAAACAAATCAAACAAGCAACACGCTACCCGATAATTGTGTTGATTGTGCTGGCTGTTGCGATGGTGGTGATGAATCTGCTGGTGATCCCACAATTTGCCAACATGTTTGCGCGTTACCATGCAGAATTGCCTTGGTCGACTAAGCTGTTGTTAGCGACCTCAAATTTTTTCCAGAAGTTTTGGCCGTTAATGGTATTTTTGATGGCTGCGGGCGCGTTTTCTTTACACCGTTTTTTGCAGACGACTAACGGGCAATTGTGGTGGAGTCAGCGCAAGCTGCGGCTGCCGATTGTTGGCGATATCATCAATAGAGCGACGCTTGGCCGATATGCTCGTAGTTTTTCGTTGATGTTGCGATCTGGCGTGCCATTGACTACTGCACTTAGTTTGGTCGCCGATGCTGTTGATAATGAATTCATGGGCGAAAAAATTCGGGAAATGCGCCGGAATATCGAACGTGGTGAAAGTTTAGTTCGGGTCTCGGCCCAGTCGACCTTGTTTACTCCGCTGGTGATGCAAATGCTCGCGGTCGGTGAAGAAACGGGCAAGATGGATGACATGCTCAGGGAAGTTGCGGTGTTTTACGAAAGGGAAGTCGAGTTTGATTTGAAAAACCTGACGGCCAAAATTGAGCCTATCCTAATCTCAGTGGTAGCAGTGATGGTGTTAATTTTGGCCTTGGGTATTTTTACGCCAATGTGGGATTTATTAAGCGCCTACAAAAATGGCAAGTAAACAGCACTTGGCATTTGGCAGAAAAGCTGTCATAAATTAATGATATACCCAGAATAAATCCTGTAACGAGTTCCGGAGTTGACTATGAGAAAATTTGCGAAGCGGCAACAAGGCTTTACTATCATCGAAATGATCATTGTGATTATTATCATCGGTTTATTGGCAGCTACGGCGCTACCACGGTTTTTGGCGGTAACGGATGATGCCGAAAAAGCCTCGGTTGAAGGTGTCGCTGGTGCATTTGCTTCCGGCGTTGGTTTGGCCCGTGCGGCTTGGGAAGTGGCTGGTCGGCCATTAGGTACTGCCAACGTTGCTTCAGTGCCATATGACACTGCAGTGAATGTCCAGGTGGATAGCCGTGTGGGTTATCCGGCTGGTGGCGGCACTTATGACGCCATGGATAGTGCTGATTGTTTAAATGCATTGAATCAAGTGATGCAAAACCCACCAACAGCTGCTGTGGCATTTGATGCCAACTTATCTCTCTTTATTCGTGTAGATGCAAATAATGATTGTGTCTTCCATTCGACAGCAGGCTTGTCAGCTGCGCCGACTGCTACTGCCGGCAATAACAGCTTTACTTATGATCCACAGGCTGGCTCAGTGATTTTGAACCTGAATAAACCGTAATTCCGCTGAACCTAGCGGGTGATAAAAGAGAGCAGTTATGAAGAAAAATCATGGTTTTACCTTAGTTGAGTTGGTCATTGTTATCGTAATTTTGGGTATTTTGGCTATTACTGCCGCACCAAAATTCTTGAATTTGGCAGGTGATGCCAAAGGCGGAACCTTGAATGCAGTGAAAGCATCTCTGCAATCGGCAAACGCCGTGGTGTACAGCAAAGCGGTGTTAGCGGGTAAGCAAGCCGCTGCCACAGGTACGGTCAACGAAACAGGTAGCAACATTAACGTAGTGTACGGCTATGTCAGTGCGACAACTGCGGATGTTGGAGCAGTTTTAGATCTTGATGGCAACTTTGTTGTGGCAACTGCGGTCGCCAACGCGGCATTAGGCATGACTGCCGCAGATGTGATGATTTACCCAACGGGTACTACAGCACCGACAACTTCGACTACTGCAGCTGAAGGCTGTGTGCTGGTATATAAAGCAGCGGCAGCTGCAGGCAGCAAACCGACTTACACAGCAACAATCACAGGCTGTTAATGGTAAGTCACCGATACCGCTACCAACTTGGCTTCACCTTGGTCGAGTTGGTGTTGGTGTTGGTGGTTGCCAGTATTGTGGCTATCACCGCAGGTTCGAAGTTTTTTCGAGCGGATGACGCCAATTTATATAGCGCCAGCGATAACACGCTGGCGTTGTTGCATCAGGTTCAGCTCATCAGCATGCAAGATACGGCAAATTTAGCAACGCGCTGTCCGACCTTGGTATTTTCCTCATCTGCAATCGGCGTTGCGACGAGCGCACAATGCACGACCGCAGCCAGCTTTGTGGTTAATTCGGCAAATCCAGAGCAAATCATTCTCGACGAAATCGCGCTGCAGATCAGTCAACAAGGCACAGAACTAACTTTACCTGTGCTCATCCGCTTTGATAGTTGGGGCCGACCGCAAGGCGCCTGTGGCAATGGTTGTACTATCAATTTAAATCACAGTGTTGGTCAGCGGCAGATCTGTGTATCGAGCCAAGGGTACATATCATCATGCTAAAGCGCAGCCGAACATTGGCATTAAACCGCGGCTTTACCTTGGTTGAGCTGGTCATTGGGATGCTAGTGCTCGCTGTTGCATTAACACTGATAACGAGTGTGCTTGGGCCCATGATGCGCTCCAGTAGTGAAACTTGGCATCAGGTACGCGCCGCAGAGCTTGGCCACAGCCTAATGAACGAAATTACCAGTCGTGCTTTTGATGAAAACAGCCCGCGCGGAACCACAGTGTTGCGCTGTAACCAAGCGGGCGCATCTGCATGTATCGCGAGCATCCCGGCGTGCCCTGCAACCGGTATGTCCGCGGCGACCGAAGAATCGAGCCGGGAGCTTTATGATGACATTGATGATTATCATTGTTTGCGGCTCAATGGCACGGCCTTGAGTAATATCCTGAATGAAAGTCTAGCTGACAGTTATGTTGGCTATCAGTTAAGCGTGACCATTAGTTATGCGGGTTCCGATTTGGCCGTTGCTAACGCTTTGATGAAACGTATTGATCTGCAAGTGACGACACCGACTGGTGATGCCTTGGCATTTCGCAGTTACAAAGGGAATTGGTAATGCGGCGGCGTTTGGGCTTTACCTTAGTCGAATTGATGCTGGTGATTGTGCTTTTGGGCATCATGGCGATCAGCGTGACCCGGTATCTCGAGTTTGGTGTTGGCATGTATAGCCAATCCACCGAAGTGCAACATGCACTGCAGCAGGGGCGATTTGCGCTTGAGCGACTTTCGCGAGAATTGCGCCAGTCAGCGCCAAGTAGTATTCGCATTACTGAGGACGTTGCAAATGGCGTGAGTTGTCTAGAGTTTGTGCCGGTGGCACAAAGTGGCGTTTATGCAAACTTACCCCTCTTTCCGCTACGTCGCGATTGGATGTCTGTTGTCAGTTTAGATAGCGCATGGTCGGGGCAAACTGGCGATCGAATCACGGTGTATCCAACAGATCCTTCTCATATTTATCAAAGCTCGCAGCTAAGAACAGCAATACTAGGTACGCAAAATTTGGATGATGGTGATAGTAATGTCCACACGCAACAAGTGCGTTTAGCCCCGCAAGCGGGCCTTGCCGCGACTTTTGCCACAGAGTCCCCGCAAAAACGGTTTTATTTACTCAGTCAACCCGTGAGTTATTGTCGAAGTGGCAGTCAGTTATATCGATACAGCAATTATGGCTTTCAGGTCGCTCAGCCCATGCCGCCTGCCGTCACAGCGGAATTGATGGCTGAAGGATTGAGCAATTTACCGACCGAGCCTATTTTTCGCTACGATAGCCCAGTGTTAACACGCAACGCGGTGGTTCATCTTTTCTGGCGGTTTAGCCTGACACAGCAGCAGCCAGATCTATTTTTTAACCATGAGGTTCATCTACCAAATGTGCCTTAATTTGCCGTATTTATCTTATCGGGTGCACAAACAGCAAGGGTCGACCTTGGTGTTCGCACTATTTGTGATAGTGCTCATCAGTGCCTTAGTGCTCGGATTGTTGTCACAACAGCTTAGTAGCAGCACGTCGGTAAGTTATGAGGTGCAGGGGAATCGCGCATTTAATGCAGCCCAATCAGGGTTGCAACGCGGATTAGTGCAACTGTACCCACTAAGTGGCAGCGCCACTTGTGCCGGAGTTGCACCAAATATTAGTTTCTCTGGAACCGGTTTGGCAGGTTGCAGTGCTGTTATTAGCTGCTTATCGGTGAGTAATCCCCAAGATCCGGCGCGACCACTTTACCGCCTGCAAAGCCAGGGAACTTGTGTCGCGAATGAAATTACCACCAGTCGTGTGGTTATTATGGATGCGTACTAATGAACAAGTGGCTGTTGAGTTGCTATTTGCTATGTTGCACTGTCTTCTGTTTGCCAGTGTTGGCGGAAACTTGCCCGCAAATTTGGACCAGCGCTGTACAAGGCACTTCCGCGGTGCCGGCCAGTGTCAGCTATAGCCCATCAAGCCCAACTAGCATCAGTAGCCTTAACACCACGCTTTCCGCTGCAGACTATCAATTAAGCAATGGCACTGTTGCCAATAACACCACGCTCACGGCGAGTGGACCGACGGTGCGCATATTTTTTAATGGCAGTTTATCGATTGGCAATAACGTGAATTTAAATGCGTTGGGTAACGCCGAAAATTTACTGATTGTCGCCACTGGGTCAATTTCTATCGGCAACAATGCGGTGATCAAAGGATTTTTGCTTGCTGGCGGTTCAGTTCAAATCGGCACTGGCAGTCAAGTGACTGGAGCTATCACTGCAAAAGGTTCGGCGGCAAATTTTGGCACAGTCAATTACGACACCACCGCGCTCTCGCTGTTACAAGGTGGTGTGGTTTGCGGGGCCGCTCTGGAATGTTTTAACGATACTTTCCAAGATGCCGCGTTATCGAGTTCATGGGTCACCAGTCGCAGTAGTGGAACTTTTACCCCGTCACCAGTCAATGGCCGCTTGCGGTTAACGCAAGCTGTGACTAACCAAGCCACTGCAGCATCATTTCAGCGTTTATTTCCTGGCGCGCAGAATTTAGTCACAGTTGAATTTGACCACCTTGCCTACGGCGGAAATGGTGCTGATGGTATTGCAGTAGTATTTTCGGATTCGGCAATTACTCCACAACCAGGCTCATATGGTGGGCCATTAGGTTACGGTACTCGGTCTGGCGCTGGTATTCCTGGTTTTGCTGGCGGTTGGATCGGCGTCGGACTTGATGAATTCGGCAACTATTCCTGGGAAGGTGGGACTGGTGGACCAGGTGGCCAACGTCGGCAGTCTGTTGTGGTTCGGGGTTCTGGTGCAGGCACCGCCGGTTATCGATATTTAGCCGGGACTTGCAGTAACGGCACCACTAATACCAGCGGGAATTGTTTGTCGCCGACGGTCGATAATAATCAAAATTCACCGCATCGTTACCGCTTGACCATAGATTCACGAGTTACCAATCAGTCGTTGGTGAAAATTGAGCGCAATACTGGGAGTGGATTTCAAACCCTAATTAATAGCTTCAATGCCATTGGTGCCACAGGCCAGGCGGCGGTGCCGACTAACTTTTTACTCTCGTTAACCGGATCTACCGGCGGCTCAACTAATATTCATGAACTCGATAATCTGCAAATTTGCGCATTACGTTCATCACCGGTCGGTCAGCAAATAGATCATTTTGAGTTTGTCCACTCGGGAAATCCACTGACCTGTAATCCTGAAACGGTGACAATCAAAGCCTGTGCGAACGCCAGTTGCAGTAGCTTAGTCACCAGTCAGGTCACCGCGACATTACAACCGACCAGTGGATGGCTTAGCGGCAGCGGCATTTCCGGCAATGTCATTACCTTTAGCGGTGGCTCAGCCACAGCGCGGCTAAGTAAAACTACAGCAGGAAGCACAGTCCTTGGTGTTTCAGCATCAACACCAGCGACCAAGCCTTTTGCCACAACATTATGTAACAACGGCAGTTCGTTATCGGCAGCTAATTGCACGCTGAATTTCGCTAATGCCGGTTTTATTTTGAATGTTCCAAACAAGCTCGCAAATAAAATAGCCACAGGGATCCAAGTACGAGCGGTGAAAACAGACGATACCAACCAATGTGTGCCGGGCTTTTCTAGCGTCACTCGTCCGCTAAAATTTTGGTATGACCGAGTCAGTCCAAGTACTTTTCCAGCGATTGCTGCTGTGCCGGCAGTGCAAGTGAACGGCAGTGCCATTAGCACGAGTTCGGCAACGCCAACCATCTTAAATCTCAGTTTTAATGCCCAAGGTATAGCAACAGTTACCAGTAACTATGCTGATGCCGGCACACTTAGATTAAACGCACGATACGATGGCACAAGTACCAACAACGATCTTGGCTTAGTCATGACCGGGGCCGACCTGTTTGTTAGCTATCCAGCAGGACTTTGTGTGCAAAGTGCGCAGACTTGCGCGTTGAGTGCTTCGGATAGTGCTTATGCAAGTTGTGCTCTTGCATATAAAGCAGGCCAAGCAATCCCTGTCACGGTGAGCGCCAAAGCCTGGCAGGTGGATGGCGACACTGATTTCTGCTCTGGCAATGGTGCACTCTATAACTTTGTTCAAACCAATCTACCGCTGAGTGCGCAACTGCTCGCTCCGAGTGGCGGCGCCGCGCCTACACTAACGCCAAGTTCGGTTAACTATGTTGCCAGTGCTCAAGCGAACCTTAGTAGCAATATCGTCATTGGTAATGTTGGTGTTTACCGGCTGAGTGCAGGTAGTCGTACCTTAAGTTACGAAGGGATTAGTCTTGATCTATTAAACAGTCAACAACAAGCGCTCGGCCGGATTGGCCCGGCCAGTTTTAGTTTAGATAGTTCGGCAGTGACTGCTGCTTGCAGTGGTTTTAGTTATTTAGATCAGCCGCTTACGATGCAATATCAATTGTCTGCGCGCAATCTAGCGGGGCAAGTGACCAGTAACTATTTTGGCGCTTTTGCCAAAGCCAACCTTAGTCTGGTTGCTGAGAACGACAACAATGGCGTTGCTCTGAGTAGTCGCATCAATAGCCTTGGCGGCGCATTTTACAGTTGGCCAAGTTTTGCGAGTGGCAACTCCGGCATCGCGAGCAAAACTGGTTATTCCTTCGCGCTCAGCCGAGCGGCAAGCCCTGAGGGTCCATTGAATACCCTTCGCTTTGGTCTGTTGCTTGATGATCAAGAAAGCGGCGCGACTTCATCACTAAGGGCTACTCTTGCAAGCTTGGATCAGCAAGTAAATACCAACAGTAATTGTCAAACAGCGGGCACTTGTACCAGTAAGCAACTTGGCACATCGCAGCAATTCCGTTATGGCCGTTTAGTGATACTCAATGCGCTGGGATCGGAAAAGGCGACGTTACCTGTACAACTTAAAGCCGAGTATTATGATGGCGCACAATTCATCGCAAATCCGCTTGATCAATGCTCTGTTGTAAACCCAGCGCGATTAAGTGTTGGCGGCACTCCTGCGCTCGCGGTCAGTGGCAACAATACGCTACTGCAAAATGGAATTAGTGGGCCATTTGATTTACTCATAAACGCGCCAGGACAAGAAACTCGGCGTACACTGAGTTACGACCTCTCAACCGCGCCATGGTTACAGTATGATTGGACCCCAGGCGACGCGAACTTGTTAGAAAACCCCCAAGCTGAAGCGCTCTTTGGCGGCTTCCGAGGTAATAACCGACAGATTTATTGGACAGAAAACTAGGGTCTTTAGACCTTTGCAGCAGGCTTTCAACAGCCCATAGTGATGTTGCTTGGTTTAATTTCGGAAAAGTGTAAGATAGAGCTATTTTCTAGGCGTGTAATTCCTTAAAATACGCGCAAAATTTTGTCGCGCAAAATGGTCCCAGTCGTCATATAACAGTATCGAGTTGCAAAAATGCTAACGTAGGTACGCGGTACCCGATACTGTGATATGCCGATTGGACAATGCCTCTGCCTAGCGGCTTGGGCTCTTTTGTGGTTGTTGGCGTCCATTCAGAAGGATTAGCACTTTTCATGTTTAAAAAATTACGCGGTTTATTTTCCAACGATTTGTCCATTGACTTGGGCACGGCCAACACATTGATTTATGTTCGTGATCAAGGAATTGTGTTGAATGAACCATCAGTGGTTGCGATTCGCCAAGAGCGCGCAGGCGGACCAAAAAGTGTAGCTGCCGTCGGACATGCCGCAAAACGCATGTTAGGCCGCACACCTGGCAACATTAAAGCTATCCGTCCAATGAAAGATGGTGTTATCGCCGATTTCTATGTGACTGAAAAAATGCTGCAGCATTTTATCAAACAAGCTCACAGCAACAGTTTCTTACGTCCAAGCCCACGAGTTCTGGTTTGTGTACCTTGTGGTTCTACACAAGTTGAACGCCGTGCGATCCGTGAATCCGCACAAGGTGCTGGTGCTCGTGATGTTTATCTGATCGACGAGCCAATGGCGGCGGCAATTGGTGCTGGTTTGCCAGTCTCTGAAGCAACAGGTTCAATGGTTGTTGATATCGGTGGTGGTACTACTGAAGTTGCCCTGATTTCCTTAAACGGTGTGGTCTACTCGTCATCAGTGCGTATTGGTGGCGATAAGTTCGACGATGCCATTATCAACTACATCCGCCGTAACTACGGTATTTTGATTGGTGAAGCAACTGCTGAACGGATCAAAATGGAAATCGGTTCTGCATACCCAAGCGACGAAATTCTGGAAATCGAAGTTCGTGGTCGTAACTTAGCGGAAGGTGTGCCACGCAGCTTCACTATGACCAGCAACGAAATCCTCGAAGCGTTACAAGAGCCATTAGCTGGTATTGTCAGTGCGGTCATGGTTGCGCTTGAACAATCGCCACCAGAGCTGGCTTCAGATATTTCTGAGCGCGGCATGGTATTAACTGGTGGTGGCGCGTTATTACGTGACTTAGACCGTCTGTTAATGGAAGAAACTGGTATTCCAGTTGTGGTAGCCGAAGATCCGCTGACGTGCGTAGCGCGCGGAGGTGGTAAAGCGTTAGAAATGATCGATGTGCATGGCGGCGATGTATTTAGTTACGAAAACTAATAATTCGCAGCTCGCGTCGTTATGAAACCAATCTTTGATCGCGGACCTTCACTCACGTTACGGCTGTTTATGGCCTTACTGGCGAGTGTTGGTCTGATTACCGTGGATCATTACACTGATGCCTCCGTGCAAATACGCAGTTACTTAACTGCATCGGTGGGTCCACTGTTCTATCTCGCCAATTTACCGCAAGATATGTTGTTCGGTGCATCTGAGCAATTTAAGTCCCATCAGAAAGTACTCGAAGAGAATCAGGTCCTCAAAGACACCCTTTTACTGCAAAATGGTCAGTTGCAACGCCTACAGTTTCTGCAGCAAGAGAACGATAAACTTCGAGCGTTATTAGGCGCTAGTCCTGTGACTGAAGGTAAACGCTTGATTGCTGAAGTACTTGCTGTTTATAGCCATCCATTTAGTCATCAAATTGTGCTGAATAAAGGCAGTAACGACGGTGTGACCGTTGGTCAACCATTGTTAGATGACTTGGGCGTGCTTGGGCAAATCGTCAGCGTTGGACCCGCTAGCAGCCGTGCGTTGTTGATTGTTGACAACACCCACGCAATTTCCGGTCGAATTGAGCGCACTGGCTTAAGTGTGGTCGCCGAAGGCATTGGCCAAGCTGATACATTGCGCTTGATCCATCTTCCGCACAGCACCGATGTCATAGAAGGTGACCGTTTGGTTACCTCGGGTTTAGATGGTGTTTTCCCGGAAGGTTATCCGATCGGTCGTATTTCGAAAGTGCAACGTGATGCGCGTCAGCCGTTTTTGCAAGTTAATTCAGAGCCTTACGCCAAGCTAGATCGCATCCGGTACGTATTGTTGGTATGGCCACACCATGGAACTTCAGTGGCAGATCCGCAAATTATTGCGCCTGAGTCAGAAGAATCCGGCAAGGAGCAGCGATAATGTCGACCAATTGGCGGTTTTTATGGGTTCATGTGACTGTGGTTTTGGCACTGTTGCTGTTGGTGATGCCGTTGCCAGCTGCCGTCAATTTATTTCGCCCAGACTGGCCATTATTAGTGCTGACGTATTGGGTCTTGGCGTTACCGCACCGCATTAGTATTGGTACTGCTTTTGTTTTTGGTTTCCTCGTTGATGTGATGGTTGGAACTATTCTTGGCGTGAATGCCTTAGGCTACTCGGTGGTCGCTTTTATTGTGGCGGCTAACTACGCAAAAATCCGAAACTTTTCGATTTTGCAGCAAAGCTTACTGATCGGCTTAATTTTTGCGTTTTATCACTTATTAATTTTCTGGCTCAGTCATTTTCTGACTGGCGTTAGTTTCCGCATGGCATATTTGTGGCCCGTGTTAACCAGCATGGCGCTATGGCCTTATATCTTCTTGTTTTTACGTCGTTTCCGGCGAAAATTGAAAATTCAATGATATGACCACTATTGCGCTTGCCTCCGCGTCTCCGCGACGCCGTGAATTATTGACCCAATTAGGTGTCAATTACCAACTCGTTAAAATTGATGTTGATGAAACGCAACTTCCTGGCGAATTGGCCGCCGACTATGTACTACGCTTAGCAAAAGCCAAAGCGTTGGCCGGTTGGCAGGCGGCTGCATCAGCGATGCCTGCGCTTGGTGCCGATACCATTGTCGTTGTTGACGGTTTGGTATTAGGTAAGCCTAAAGATCAGGCTGATTTTGTGCGGATGATGAAATTACTGAGCGGCCGCAGTCATCAAGTAATGACCGCAGTGGCATTAGCCCACCAAGGTCAAGTTGATGCGGTAACCGTCAGCACCGACGTTTGGTTTGGTGCGTTATCGGATGATGATATTGAGCAATACTGGCATAGCGGCGAACCACAAGACAAAGCTGGCGGCTATGGCATCCAGGGGATTGCGGGTCGTTACATTGAAAAAATTCACGGTAGCTATTTTGCGGTGGTCGGGCTGCCACTTTTTGAAACAGCACAGCTGCTCGGGCGTTTGACCAAGGCCGGACAAGGAGCTTTATGAGTGCGGAACTGCTATTAAACGTTACACCTAGTGAAACACGAGTCGCGTTGATTGAAAACGGTGTACTCCAAGAATTGCATATTGAACGGCAAGCCAAACAT
Source organism: Gammaproteobacteria bacterium (assembly GCA_017302255.1). Classification (GTDB taxonomy): domain Bacteria; phylum Pseudomonadota; class Gammaproteobacteria; order Enterobacterales; family Alteromonadaceae; genus Pararheinheimera. The sequence continues at coordinate 22,959 of JAFLDV010000041.1, forward strand.
GGCTTAGTTGGCAATATCTATATTGGCAAAATCAGCCGGGTATTGCCCGGTATGCAAGCCGCTTTTGTTGATATCGGGCTTGATAAGGCTGCATTTTTGCACGCCTCAGATATTGTTCAGCGCGATGTGAACGATATCGAAGTCAAAGTTGCTGCGGTAAAAGATATTCGGCTATTAGTGCATGAAGGTCAGTATTTGTTGGTGCAAGTGGTGAAAGATCCACTGGGCACCAAAGGCGCCAGACTGACCACCGACATTACCTTGCCATCACGTTATTTGGTGTTTATGCCTGGCTCACCGCATGTTGGGGTTTCGCAGCGGATCGAATCTGATGCAGAGCGCCAGCGCTTGAAAGACATAGTGTCGACCTGTCTTGATGACGATAGCGGTGGTTTTATCGTCCGCACCGCTGCGGAAGGCGCTTGCGAAGACGAGTTGTTGCAAGATGCTCGCTTTTTAAAAATGCTCTGGGCGAAAATCCAAAAGCGTAAGCAGAAACATCGTAAAGAAGCGATGTTATATGAAGATTTGACCTTAGCCTTTCGGATTCTTCGCGATTTCGTTGGCAGCGATTTAGAACGAGTGCGGATCGATTCAAAGTTAACTTTTGATGCGCTTGTGACTTTCACTGAGGAATTTATTCCGCAGATGAGCGCAAAGCTCGAATATTATCCGGGTGAACGTCCGGTTTTTGACTTGTTTGATGTCGAAAATGAAATCCAGCGCGCTTTAGATCGCAAAGTCCCACTAAAAAGCGGCGGCTATTTGATCATCGACCAAACTGAAGCCATGACCACTATCGATGTGAATACCGGCGCTTTTGTCGGTCATCGCAATTTAGAAGAAACCATTTTTAATACCAATATTGAAGCAACTCAGGCCATAGCGCGCCAGCTGCGGCTGCGCAATCTCGGCGGCATCATCATCATTGATTTTATTGATATGCAAAGCGAAGAGCACCAAAAACGGGTGCTACATAGCTTGGATGTGGCTCTAGCTCGCGATAAAACCAAGACTAATATTCATGGTTTCTCCGCGCTCGGTTTGGTCGAAATGACTCGCAAGCGCACTCGCGAAAGTCTGGAACATGTGTTGTGTACTGAATGTCCTGTGTGCGCTGGCCGCGGTACTTTAAAAACCGTTGAGACGGTTTGCTTTGAGCTGATGCGTGAAATTGTGCGGGTGAATCGTGCTTACGCCGCTGATAAATTTGTGGTTTATGCTTCTCCGGCAGTTAAGGATGCGTTAATTAATGACGAATACCATATCCTGGCTGAATTAGAAGTGTTTATTGGCAAACAAATCAGTGTGGTGATTGAGCCGCAGTATACTCAGGAACAGTTTGACGTGGTGATGATGTAGTGACGAAGCTCAAGCGAGCATGGTACTTCTGTTTACATAAATTATGGCTGCTAGCAGCCGTAACTATTGTGCTATTGGCAACTACAGTCTCGATTCTGCGGTTTGGTTTACCCTACGCGGAAGGCTATAAAAGTAACATCGAACAAATCATCAAAGAGCGTTATGGCGCTGATGTCCGAATTGGCTCTTTAAGTGCGGCTTGGCAAAGTACCGGCCCAACGTTACTCTTACAACAGTTGGTGGTGAAGGACAACAACCAGCAGCCACTGATTAGAATTGTTGAAACTAGGGTCGGTATCGACTTCTGGGGCAGTTTAACCAGTCTACAACTGAAAGCTGAGCATTTTGAATTAAGTGGCTTGAGTTATCAGTTGGACAGTGAAGTGTTGCTATCGCAAACCGATAAAACTAACAAGACTGAAGCCGAGCCGTTGCTCGGTGCGGTCGAAAAGTTGTTATTCCAACAACTGAAAAACTTCACTTTGGTTGATAGTCATTTAACCCTAACTTCGCAATATACGCCGCCGATTCGTTTTGATATCAAACGCTTAGCTTGGTACAACGAAGATGATCGTCACCAAGGTTCTGGTGAGGTGGCCATTGCCGGGGTTACCAATAACAACTTTTCTTTTATCCTCGACTTACATGGCGAAAGTTTAGCGAGCGCTAAAGGCCAACTCTATTTGTCCAGCAGCGACTTGGATGTGCTCCCTTGGCTGGAAAATGCAGTACCGCAAAGTAGAAAACTTGCGCGCGCCGACATTAATTTTCAAGCTTGGGGTGATATTGCTCAGGGTACACTAACCCAGTTACAAATCGCCTTAGCAGAAAACAGCTTAGTCTGGACCCATGAGCAAGAACCAAAGCAGTTAACCTTGGGCCAAGGCCAATTGATTTGGAAGCCCATAGCAGATGGCTGGCAGTTGCTGTCATCGCCATTAACACTGACGTCTGGCACCGAAAGCTGGCCTGATTTACAGTTACAATTAACTCGTCAGGCGGGTGCCTACACAGCCACTGTCCAGCAGTTGCGCTTAGCGGCGGCTGTGCCTTTAGCACAGCTCTTTGCTGAAGATATTTCCGGCGTACAAGAGTTTTTGGCTTATCAAGCGGAAGCGCGGTTCACCCAACTTGCAGTGAAAGTGAACGAGCAACGTTGGTTTGCCAGTGCCGATTTTATTGATTTGACTACAGCACCAGTTGGTGATGTCCCAGGTTTAGACCATTTGACGGGGCATGTCAGCGCTACCAGCGATTACATCCACCTGAATATTAATGGCCGAGATGGCAAGTTGAAGTGGGGCGAAGCTTTTACTCGGGATACTGCTTATCAAAGCTTATTTGCTGATGTGGAAGTGTTAAAACTCAATGATTACTGGCGCTTGCAAATTGGTGAACTGAAGTTACGACATCCGCAATTAGAGCTAGACGGCGAACTACAGATTAATTTTGCTGAAAAATCATCGATGACTTTGCTCGCCGAGTTACGCGGTGTACCAGTCGCCGATGCCCATCATTATTTCCCGACTCGACATATGGGCAAAGATATCATCGATTATCTGACCCCAGCCTTGGTTTCTGGGCATATTCCGGTCGCTCGGGTACTGTGGGAAGGTGAGTTTTCCAGTTATCCGTTTAAAGCCAATGATGGTATTTTTCAGGCAATTGCGACAGTGCAAAACACTGAGTTTAGCTTCGCTCCTGACTGGCCCTCGGTCAAAAATCTAACGGCTGAGCTGATTTTCGAAAATGCCAATATGCTGATCTTAAGCCAACAAGGTGAATTATTCGACCTAGCTTTGGCGGATGGCGTGAGAGCCGAAATTCCAGATTTATATCATGCTGACAATTTATACATCGATATTAAAGCGCAAACTGATGCCGCAAAGGTTAGCGCCTTGATGCTAGCTTCGCCGCTAAGTGGCTCTTTGGGTAGCACTTTAGATCATCTCGGGGTTGCCGGGCCTGTCACCGCACAAATTCGGTTAGACATTAGCTTGAACGATACTGCGGTACTGGCCACTGGTGACGTCGACTTTATGAATAGTCAAATGGCGATCAGGGCACCAGCTGTTGCTGTTAGTAACTTGCAAGGCCGTTTGCACTTTGAAAATGAGCGGATCAGTAGTGAGCAATTGCAGTTTGTTACCAGCGGAATACCTATGACTGCAACGCTGAATGGCGCGCAGCAACCAGCGCATTATGCGGTCAAACTGCAAGCAAAAGGCGAACATGATCTCGGACAAATACTCGGTTTAGTATCGCCATCTTGGCAACCTCTCGGTTCAGGACAAGCCATTTTTGAATGGGATTTTGCCTTAGACTTACCGGCTGAAGGATTTGCCTACACCTCCAAAACCCTTGTGGATTTAGCCGCAGCACAACTGCAACTTCCTGCCCCTTTTGGTAAGGAAAGTGCGGATAGTGCGACGTTATTAATTGAAGCCAACGGCAGTCAATTGGGCTCTGCCTTCGAAATCAGTTATGGTGACCAGTTGCGGTTCCAAGCCCATCTGGATCAAGCGAGCGGTAAAGTCGATGAAGCTTTGTTAACGCTAGGAGCCAAAAGCTCATTGTTGCGGCCAGGTTTTTTTATCGAGGCGAACTTAGAAACCGCAGACTTTTCAGAGTGGATCCGCTTTATTAACACACAACTCAGTAATGACCCGGTGGCTGAAGATGGCGTAATGCCAAGCTTAACTCAGGTCAATGCTAAGGTAGCAAAGCTGCATCTGTTTGATGACGTCGACTTTCATCAAGTGGATTTAGCGGTAACCCCGCAGGTCGAAAAGTGGCAGCTCCAGCTACAAGCAGAAGAAGCGAAAGGTGAGTTATTGATCGCCAACGATTTAGCCGCAGGGGGTATTGATGCCCATTTCACTCGCCTGCAATTGATTTTCGCCGATGCTTTGGCGGCTAAAGCGCAAGCAGATGCCGAAAAACTCGCCCGTGGTGATAAGCCGTTGGTTAAGCCAAAACAATTGCCAGATTACAAAGCAATTGAACAAACTGCCTTTAATCAATTCACGCCGATGAACTGGCTGGCGGATCTGCCGGCCATTCGCTTGTCCTGTGATGACTGCGTGATTGGTGATTTCCAATTAGGTCAAGTGGAAGCGCAAGCCGAAGGTGATGGTGAACAATGGCAGCTCCAGTCCTTTGATAGCCGTTTTGCGGGCCATCATTGGCAAGCAAGTGGTAACTGGCTGCGCGATGATGGGGTAGGCCAAACCAACTTGAATGCGAGTCTAAAAACTAAATCACTTGGTGCTCTTCTCGCAGGTTACAACATCAGCTCAAGTATGCAAGACAGTGCAGCAGATGTGCAGTTACAGCAATTTAGTTGGCAGGGTGCGCCATTTCAGTTCAATCGCTTAACTTTGGACGGTGATTTAGCATGGCAAATTGGTGAAGGGTCGCTTACTGATTTTAGTGATGGCGGCACTCGGGTGTTTTCATTGCTGAGCTTGGATTCTTTGGTGCGTAAATTACGCCTAGATTTTAGCGATGTATTTGCCAAAGGTTTTTTCTTTAACAAAATGACCGGCTCCATGCGCATTAGCCAGGGTCTGTCACACACTAATGATACATTTATTGATGGTGTTGCCGGCGATTTAGAGCTTAAAGGCAAAGCTGATTTGGCTGCGCATCAGTTAGATTACAAAATTAGTTTTTCGCCAAAGGTCACCTCAAGTTTGCCAGTGATTTTGGCGTGGATGGTAAACCCAGTTTCTGGTGTTGCAGCCTATGCATTGGATGAAATGTTCCAGTCCGCAGAGGTAATTTCGAAAATCAATTTTGAGGTTACCGGCGATTTCGACTTCCCTGAGGTTGTTGAAACTAAGCGTTCCAGTAAGCAGGTACCGCTACCGGAGCCGTTAAAACAACCTGAGCCTGTGCAAGAGGTGCTGCCAGAACAGCAGCAGATGCAAGAAGCGCCGCCGATAGACGACGAAGAGTCTACGCCAGTTTCAGGGAGAACAAGATGACATTGACTTGGCAACTGACCGCTCTCCAAATGACCAGTGCAGCGACCCCCGCTGAAAACTTAATGCAGATCCGTAGTTTGTTAGCGCAAATTCCAGCAGCACGCCCACAGTTGGTCGCTCTGCCTGAGGGGGCTATGTGTTTCGATGGGGCGGTTGATGCCAATCAGTTGTTGCAGGAGCCGTTGGGCACCGGAAGTTGGCAGCAGCAATTGGCTGCGCTCGCTGCCGAGTTTTCGATCTATTTATTAGTGGGTACTTTTCCAACAAAGACCGCGGATAACGAGAAGTTCGCCGCCAGTAGTTTGTTGTTTGCGCCCAACGGCGATTTAGTTGCCGACTATCAAAAAATTCATTTATTTGATGCAGACGTCGCTGATGGCACTGGTAGTTATCGCGAGTCTAACCGCACTGCCGCCGGGCAGAAAATTACTGTCGCAGACTTGCCTGGGCTGAAACTAGGTATGGCCGTATGTTACGACATGCGCTTTCCTGGATTATTTCAGGCGATGCGCAATGAAGGAATGACAGTCTTAGCTTTGCCATCGGCATTTACCACAGTGACTGGCGCTGCGCATTGGCATACACTGCTTAGAGCGCGCGCCATAGAAACACAAAGTTTTGTGTTAGCACCGGCGCAAACCGGCTGCCATCAACAGGGCCGGCAGACATACGGCCATAGTTTAATTATTGATCCCTGGGGAACGGTGTTAGCCGACGCCGGGGAAGCGCCTGGCATAATTTCCGTCGCGGTCGATTTGCGCGAAGTGAGCGCATTACGCGCAAAAATGCCAGTGCAACGCCATAACCGTTTTACAAGTGAGTTCCTATGAATAATGCAGCCTTAATGGCAACAGTTGAACAAAATCTGATTGCCGCTAGTGACTTAACCAGCGCAGATTTATCAAATAGCTTAAGTTATCTGTTTCAACATCAACTGGATTACGCCGATCTGTATTTTCAGTCGAGTGTGCATGAATCTTGGGTACTTGAAGACGGCTTAGTCAAAGATGGCTCTTTTAATATTGAACGTGGTGTTGGCGTGCGGGCTATTAGCGGTGAGAAAACCGGTTTTGCCTATGCTGATGCGATTTCAACGGCGGCATTGCAACAAGCGGCAAGCGCAGCCCGAGGTATTGCAGCGCAGGGCCAACAAGGCCAAGTAAAAGCATTCAGCAAAACTGGCAACAGCATGATTTATCTGCCTTGTGAGCCATTACAAAGTCTGACCAACACTGAAAAAGTGGCGATGTTGCATCAAATCGAAGCCTTTATTCGCAGCTTAGACAGTCGTGCCGAACAAGTGATGGTGAGCTTATCTGGCGTCTACGAAGAAGTGTTAGTTGCAGCAAGTGACGGCACTTATGCTGCTGATATTCGGCCATTGGTTCGATTAAATTGCTCAGTGTTGATTAACCACAACGGACGTCGTGAACGCGGTGGTGCTGGCGGTGGTGGTCGTACTAATTACAGTTATTTCAACGAAATGCATCAAGGTGAAGCGCGTTGGATGAGTTACGCCCGTGAAGCTGTGCGCCAAGCGCAAGTGAATTTAGTCGCAGTTGACGCGCCAGCAGGCACTATGCCGGTGGTGTTAGGTTCTGGTTGGCCTGGCGTATTGCTGCACGAAGCGGTTGGCCATGGTTTGGAAGGCGACTTTAACCGTAAAGGGGCTTCAACTTTCTCCGGACGAGTTGGCGAACAAGTCGCGTCACGTCATTGCACTATAGTGGATGATGGCACTTTGCTGCATCGTCGCGGCTCACTAAACATCGATGACGAAGGCACATTAAGTCAGCACAATGTGTTGATTGAAAAAGGTATTTTAAAAGGTTACATCCAAGATAAACACAATGCGCTATTGATGGGTGTGGCACCAACGGGCAACGGTCGCCGTGAATCTTTTGCTCATTTACCGATGCCGCGAATGACCAATACCTATATGTTGGCTGGTGAATACGAACCTGATGAGATTATTGCGTCAGTGAAAAAAGGCATCTATGCGCCAAACTTTGGCGGTGGCCAAGTGGATATCACTTCTGGCAAGTTTGTGTTTTCTGCAAGCGAAGCCTATTTAATTGAAGATGGCAAAATCACCACACCGATTAAAGGCGCAACCTTAATTGGTAACGGCCCTGAAGCAATGCAACAGGTGTCTATGGTTGGTAACGATTTGGCCTTAGATGCGGGCGTTGGCGTGTGTGGCAAGCAAGGTCAAAGTGTGCCAGTTGGTGTTGGGCAACCAACACTTAAATTGGATGCAATGACGGTTGGTGGCACAGCCTAAGCCGTAGGTCTTTAAGATACAACAAGTTACAACTTTGGAGTGTGGTGTGTTTTGCCTAACGAGGCAGTTTCGATCATACTATCGCTCCAATAAGGTCGACCAGCGCCTCGCTAGTTCGTTTAGCTTTGAGCGCCAGAATAATGAGAATAGACAGATTTATGCTGCAAAACCTGCTGAACAAACGCCGCATGGCGTCGTTACCGCAAACATCGATTGACGCTGCGGCGGTTGAAGTCCTGTGTCATGCCAGCGAGTATAAACAACGGCTATTGCAACTGATCCAAGGCGCACGCCGGCGTATTGTACTGACAGCGCTTTATCTGCAAGCGGATGAAGCGGGCGAAGAGGTGTTGCGAGCGTTGTTTGCTGCTAAACAGCAGAATCCAAATCTGGATATTAAAGTGTATGTCGATTTCCATCGTGCTCGTCGCGGTTTAATTGGCCAAGAAAATGCCCGCACTAACGCGCAATTTTATCGTGAGATTGCTGCCGATTATGCCTTACCCATTGAAATTCTTGGGGTTCCTGTTAAAAAGCGCGAACTGTTCGGCGTGTTGCATTTAAAAGGTTTTGTGTTTGATGACACCTTATTTTATAGCGGAGCTTCGCTAAATAACGTGTATTTGGGGCAAACCGGACGTTATCGCGCGGATCGTTATTTAGTGTTGACCAATGCTGCGCTTGCCGATGCTTTTGTGGCGGGTCATGAAAAAAATTTTTGGCAAAACGATGTGGGGCAAAGTTTACTCGCACCAGATGAGGAAATAGGGCAAGCTT